>JBFIHA010000001.1:0-279605 GCA_041602035.1 Gemmatimonadales bacterium
CGCGGTGCCACTCGTGCCGAGACTGATCGTGACGATCCCGGGCACGAAGTTCCCGGTGCCGATGGCGGCGTACATGTTGTCGCCGCTCCCGGCATCGATCGCGCACTCCGAGGACAGCCCGTACGCCGTTGCCAGCTTCGGAGCGATCGTCCCGATGGACCGGTCGGACGGCGTGACCGGCGGCAGCTTGCGGGCCAGTTCCGCATCGACGGCGTCCACCACCCGCTGTGACCAGGTCCCGGTGCCCGGATGCCACAGCGCCGTGCCGGACGTGTCACCGGGCTCCATGACGGCCACGCCGCCGTCGGCGCCACCCGTGAGGTACCAGTTGAGGTAGTTGTGCACGAGGAACAGTGTGGTGGTCCGCGCATACGATTCCGGTTCGTGCCGCAGCATATGGAGGATCTTGGGAGCGGTGTAGCCCGTCCGCTGCGTGTTGCCCACTTCGTGGATCATCCGCTCCGGGCCGCCCACGCGTTCCGTGAGTAGCTGGCACTCCTCGGCGGTCGAGAAATCGTTCCACAGCTTGGCCCGCGGACGCGCGAGGTTCCCGTCTGCGTCGAGCGCCACCAGCCCGTGCTGCTGGCCCGAGACCGCGAGACAGCGAATCCGCCGCTGCTCGACGTTCGGCGTCGCCTGAAGTCGGCGCAACACCAGCTCGACGGCCTCGATCCACATCGCCGGGTCGGACTCGGACGCCCCGCGCTCCAGCCCCTGAACCGTGCCCTCACGCGTGTGATAGTGGGGGAGGTCGTCGTCGTAGTTCACCGAGTCGACGTGCACGGGGGCCCGCGCGCCGCAGTCGATCACGACCAACTTGCAGGACTGCGTGGAGACGTCCAGTCCCGCGAACAGACCTTCCATGGTGACGGCTCCTACCAGCTCTCGATGAGGATCGCTTCCAACTCGCCGCGGTGATCACCCGGGCGGAGGTGACACTCCAGGATGCGCTCGTGCGGCAGGCGGCGTACGCGGTCGCGCAGTTTCTCCAGGGCCTTGACGTTCAGCTCCACGGCTTGCTGGACCGGTATGTTCTCGGGATTGATGTCGATCCCGAGGTATTCCTGGTATCCAATGCCCCAGAGCGCGTACAGCAGCGCCTCGGTCTCGTGCGGGTTCACGACGCCCACGTTGTTGTCCTGATCGTAGTTCCCGTCGGGTTGACTGTTCCAGTGCGTGTGCGCGAGCCGGCACTCCATCGCCACCAGCGAGAACGCGGCCGGCAGCATCTCGAACCCCATCTTGACGTGCCCGACCTCCGGGTTGAGGCCGACGAGCGTGCCGCCGCCGTCCAGAATGCGCCGGTTCTCGGGGTTCTTCAGCCGCGCTTCGATGCGCTGCGCGGCGAGGATCCCCTCGGCCGTGGTGCGATAGATGTTGTTGGCCGCGGGCTCATAGGGTTTGGGCTCGATCGCCACCCGCACGCCCGGGACCTCGTCCATGGCTTCGGCCATCGCACCCTCGAACAGATCCCACATGTGCATGAACGGTTTGCCGTGCAGGTAGCGATAGCCGTCCATGCCCGGCCACGAGATGGCGAAGTCGGCGCCCAAGTCCCGTATCAGCCGGAGCCCGCCCACGGCGATGCTGATCGCGCGGTCGCGCGTGTCGGCGTCCGTGCTGGACAGCGATCCGAACTCGAACCGCGGATCGAAGAAGTGTGAGAACGGCACCGCCACCAGCCGGATACCGGTCTCCTCTTCCAGCCGACGGTACAGATGCAGGTTGGACTCGTTCACCTCATCCGGGAAATGCGCCTCGATGCCCGTCACACCCAACGTGGCCATCTCGGCTGCCATGTCGATGCGCTGCTCGATGGATGCCGCGGGCACGAACCGGTCGTGAAACCGCCCACCACCGGGGGTGAAATACCAGATCCCGACCGAGACCTTGAGATCGAAGTCCCGCCGTAGATTCGCCAGTATAACCTGTGGGTCGCGTGCCGCACGCTGGTACGTAAGGTCCTTCAGTCGATAATCCATGCGCCCCTCTCCGGTCGGCGTGCTCATCCTGTCATAACCGACGGGCCGGACGGGAGCAAGCACTACCGCACGAGATCCTGAGGTCGCCACATCTTCTGGTCCCGCAGTGGCCACGCGTTCATCTTATGGCAGGGCCATCAGGCCGAACTCGCATCTGAGGACGGAAGGAGCCGATCCCATCATGGACCGCAGAGGCTTTTTGGAGCACACGAGTGCGGCGTTGGCCGCCGTCTCCGCCGCCGGGGTTTGGGCGGCATGCGCGAGCCCTGCCACCGCTCGCCGGCGCACCGCCGGCATCGGGATGTGTGACTGGAACCTGGGCGAGATGTGCGATCCGGAGGCGATCCCGCGCGCCCGAGAGGCGGGCCTGGACGGCATCCAGGTGAGCCTAGGGCGCAGCCCAAACGAGATCGTGCTGCGTGATCCGGCGGTGCGAGCGCGGTACCTAGAGCTCGGGCGCCAGCACGACATTGCCTTCCACTCGATTGCGCTCGGCCTGCTGAACGGAAACCCGCTGGCGGAACAGCCCCGCGCCGCGGTCTGGGTGATCGACGCCATCGAGGCCGCGGTGGCCCTGGGTGCGAACAACGTCCTCATGGCGTTCTTCGGCAACGGCGACCTGCGGTTTCGGGACGAGAACGGGGAGTTCGTCAACCAGTCGGACGGCGCGTACTCCGTGTACCGACTGGACGACGCCAAGGTCACCAACGTGGTGGAGGCCCTGAGGCAAATCGCGCCCCGCGCGGAAGATGCCGGCATCGTTCTGGGCCTGGAGAATACCATCACCGCTCGGCAGAACCTCGAGATCATGGAGCGCGTCGGCTCCGAGTCGCTGTGGGTTTATTACGACGTGGGGAACTCCACCGGCAACGGCTACGATGTGCCGGGCGAGCTGCGCCTGCTGGGCAACGACCGGATCTGCGAGGTGCACCTCAAGGATTGGGACACGCCGCTGCTCGGGAGCCCCGGGGGCATGGTGGATATGCCGGCTGTCGCGGCGGCACTCCACGACATCCAGTACGACAAGTGGCTCGTGCTGGAGACGAGCGGTCGCGAGGGCCGGTTCCTCGAAGACACCCGCGCGAACGTCGACCTGGTGAAGCAGACGTTCCTCTCTGCGTGACCGTCGCGACCGGACGCCGCGCCGGATGAGCCGGATCTCGAACGTGGTACGCACCGCGAGACGGGTGCTCGCTCGGCCGTACGTCTGGGGGCTCGCGACCGGGATCGTCCTGGTCGTCGGCGTTCGCGGCGCAAACACCGTCACGTCGGCCAATACGTTCTGCGGCGCCTGTCACGTGCACCCGCAGGCGACGACCTCGTGGCGACTCTCCACCCACTACGCGACCAAGAGCGGCACGATCGTGCAGTGCGTGGAGTGTCATCTGCCGCCCGGCGGGGTTGCCTACGCGGCGCACAAGACCCGTCTGGGCGTCCGCGACGTCATCGGGACGCTGTTCAAGGAACAGGATAGCCTCTATTGGGAGCAGCGATCGCAACTCGAGCACGCCGTCACGTTCGTGTTCGCCGAGTCGTGCGTCGCCTGCCACCCGAACCTGTATCCCGTCGAGCTGACGGACAAAGGCGAAGAGGCACACCTCCACTACGAGAACAACATAGAGGAGATCCCCTGCATCAAATGCCACATGCAGGTTGGCCACTTCGATCCCGATGCGGAGGAGATCGACTTCGGCTTGGTGGCAGCTCCGAGTGCCGAGGTCTACGAGGCTCCCGCGGTGGTCGAGGGCTTCACCGACTACACCGAGTACATCCCCAGCACCACGGTATCGTTCGAGATGGTAGCGATTCCGGGCGGCACGTTCCGCATGGGCAGTCCGGAATCGGAGCCGTACCGTCGCGCCGACGAGGGTCCTGCTCACCTGGTCGCGGTCGATTCCTTCTGGATCGGACGCATCGAGGTTACGTGGGACGAGTTCGAGGCCTGGTACCGTGCGACCCGGTCCGAGGGTCGCAGCGATACGCGGCTCATGGAGGACGAAGGGGTTGACGCCATCACCGGTGCGACGCCGCCGTACGTCCCCCCGGATCAGGGATGGGGCAAAGGTGATCGGCCCGCCATTACGATGACGCATTACGCGGCGGAGCAGTACTGTCGCTGGCTCTCGGAGGTGACCGGCAAGCACTACCGGTTGCCGACGGAGGCCGAGTGGGAGTATGCCGCCCGCGGCGGCACCGACGGCCCGTACTTCTTCGACGGCAGTCCTACGAAATACACGGAGCGACGGTGGTGGAACCGGCTGCTCGGCCGCAACACCACGGTGCTCGACAGTTTCGTGATCCACCGCGGGAACGGCAACGGGCGCACGCAGCCGCCGTCGCTCGTCGCCCCCAATCCGTTTGGGCTCCGGAACATGTTGGGCAACGTGCGCGAGTTCACGGCGGACTGGTATGCGGCCGACACCTATGAGCGGCGCGCCGGTCAGGGCACCGCCGTGAATCCCGTTGGGCCGGACACCGGGGACGAGCGAGTCGTGCGTGGCGGATCGTTCCGCAGCGACCCAGCCGACATGCGGTTGGCCGCTCGCGATCACACAGAGAGTCGCGCATGTTTCATGACGGATCCGCAGGTTCCGAAGAGTCGGTGGTGGTATTCCGACTGTACCGATGTCGGATTGCGTGTAGTGCGAAGCGGTGGCGCCACCGAGCGCACCGAAACGAGGGAGGGAGGAGCACGATGAGTGAGACCGCGGGGGGACCGAGCCGACGGGAGTTCATCGAGACGGTGGGGATGATCGGCGCCGCCGGCGCGGTGGGCGCCTTGGTGGCCGGGTGTACTGGTGTGGACGAGCGATACGCGCAGTATCGGTGGCCGCCGCTGCTGGACCAGGCGCCCGATGGCCCGACGCTCAAGGCCGGAGTGGTGGGGTGCGGCGGGCGCGGTACCGGTGCTGCTACCGATTTCCTCTCGGCGGGCCCCAATCTGGAGATCTCGGCCCTGGCCGACCTGTTTCAGGACCGGCTGGACGAGTGCCGCAAGAGCCTACGGGAAGAGAAGGGTGTGGAGGTACCGGACGAACGGTGCTTCGTGGGGTTCGACGCCTACCAGCGGCTCATCGAGACGGACGTGGACATCGTGATCCTCGCCACGCCGCCGTACTTCCGCCCTGAGCACTTCGAGGCGTGCGTGGACGCGCGGAAGCACGTGTTCATGGAGAAACCGGTGGCCGTGGACCCGGTGGGCGCGCGCTCGGTGATGGCGTCGGCCCGAACGGCGGACGGACTGCGGTTGTGCATCGTCACGGGGACGCAACGGCGCCACCAGGCCAACTACCTGGACACGTTCAGGAAGGTCACCCGCGGCGCGATCGGTGACGTGGTGGCCGCCAACTGCTACTGGAACGGGCGCGTGCCGTGGTGGCGGGATCGGCAACGGGGGTGGACCGACACGGAGTACATGTTGCGCGACTGGGTGAACTGGACCTGGCTCTCGGGCGATCACATCGTGGAGCAGCACGTCCACAACCTGGACGTGGTCAACTGGTTCCTCGGCGACGCGCATCCCGAGAAGGCCGTGGGCTTCGGCGGTCGCTGGCGGAGGCCGAGCGGTGATCAGTACGATTTCTTCAGCATCGACTTCGCCTACGAGAACGACGTCCACGTCCACAGCATGTGCCGGCAGATCGCCGGCTGCGCCGACAATGTTTCGGAATTCGTGCGCGGCAGTGAAGGGTACACGAACTGCAAGGACGAGATCTGGAACGCCGACGGTCGTCAGCAGTGGCGCTATTCCTACGAGCTGGACGACGACGGCAAGGAGATCGATCCGCGCCCCTACGTGCAGGAGCACATCGATCTCGTCACCGCGATTCGCACCGATCAGCCGGTCAACGAGGCCGCCCGAACGGCGGTGGCGACCATGACGGCAATCATGGGACGCATCTCGTGCTACACCGGCCAGGTGGTCACGTGGGACGAGATGATGGAGTCACCACTCCGTTTGGGTCCCGACCGGATGGAGTTCGGTCCGTCGCCCCTGGTGCGGGTGGTGGTCCCGGTTCCGGGAACGGCGTAGGCCCGCTCCCGGAGAGGACGTGGCTGCGGGCGGCTACTGGTCGAACGCTTCGTCGAAGATTCGATCCGATTTCTCGAAGTCGATGCCGTGGACGAAGTCGCAGGCCTCCTTGGCACCGTGTTCGCGGTCCATGGCAGCATCCTCCCATTCGACGGACAGCGGCCCCGTGTAGCCAATCACGTTCAGCTCGCGGATGATGGCTTCGAAGTCGACATCGCCGCGGCCCAGGCTCCGGAAATCCCAGCCTCGACCGGGTGATCCGAAGTTCAGGTGTGAGGAGAGGATACCGCTTTCACCGTCCAGCGTGATCGCCGCATCCTTCATGTGCACGTGATAGATCCTCTTGGGAAATGCTTGGAGGAATCTGACGGGATCCACCATCTGCCAATGCAGGTGACTCGGATCGAAGTTAAAGCCGAATGTCTTGCGGCTCTTGACGGCGGCCAGCGCTCGTCTGGCGGTGTGAAGGTCGAAGGCGATCTCCGTCGGATGGACCTCCAGCGCAAACGTGACGCCGCACGCGTCGAATTCGTCGAGGATCGGATTCCACAGTTTCGCGAACTGCGTGAAGCCATTGTCGATCATCTTCTGGCTCACGGGCGGAAAGCTGTACAACATGTGCCAGATCGACGAACCCGTGAAACCGTTCACTACCTTGACGCCGATGTTCTGCGCGGCCTTGGCGGTGAGCTTCATCTCTTGAATGGCCCATGTGCGCTTCTGCTCCGCATCGCCGTGAAAGTCCGTCGGCGCGAACATGTCCGAGCGGGCGTCGTCATTGGGATCGCACACCAGCTGGCCGGCCAGGTGATTGCTGATGGCCCAGCACTCGAGCCCGTGGTCGGCCAACATCTCCTTGCGGCTCTTGGCGTACTTCTTGTCCTTGGCTGCTTTGTCGACCTCGACATGATCTCCCCAGCAGGCCAGCTCGAGCCCGTCATATCCCCATGCCGACGCCTTCTTGCAGATCTCCTCGAGAGGGAGATCTGCCCACTGCCCGGTGAATAGTGTGACCGGTCTGGCCATGATTCCTCCTTACATCGTCACCCATTTGGCACCCTGGCCCGACGATTTCACCGCGGCGGCGATGAACTTCATGCCCCGAACACCATCGGCCACTCCCGGGAAGTCCAGCACCAGGGGATCGGCTTTCTTTCGTGCCCACTTCGCGCGTATGGTATCCGCGAAGTTGCAGTAGTGGTTGGCGAACGCTTCCAGGAACGCTTCCGGGTGCCCGGAGGGCAGTCGTGTCGCTCGGCCCGCCGCCGCACTCTTCTCGGCAACGTAGGCGTTCCCGCGTTTCCACACTTCCTGCGGAGCGTCGATGCGGTTGACGTAGAGGTAGTTCGGATGTTCCTGGTGCCATTCGAGGCTCGCCTGCTCCCCATAGACCCAGATGGCGAGGTTGTTCTCCTCACCGATGGAGACCTGACTGGCGTGCAGGATACCTTTGGCGCCCTTGGCGAAGCGAAGCAGGCAGTTGCCGTCGTCGTCGAGCCGGCGCCCCTTGACGAACGTTGTCAGGTCGGCGCAGAGCTGCCGCACCTTGAGTCCGGATACGTACTCGGCGAGATGCCAGGCATGCGTCCCGATGTCGCCCATGCTGCCGGCGGCGCCGCTTTGCTTTGGATCGGTGCGCCATGATGCCTGCTGATGTCCCTTCCGCTCGATGGGTCGAATCAGCCAACCCTGGGGGTACTGGACCACGATCTTGAGAATCTTGCCCACATCACCCTGTCTCACCATGTC
This sequence comes from Gemmatimonadales bacterium, assembly GCA_041602035.1. Taxonomy (GTDB): domain Bacteria; phylum Gemmatimonadota; class Gemmatimonadetes; order Gemmatimonadales; family GWC2-71-9; genus JAOTVV01. Next base: position 7,765 of record JBFIHA010000001.1, read on the forward strand.
CCTCGCGAGCTTCACCATCGGGTAGCCCGTGTAGGTGTGCAGCAGCCCAAAGACCCTTCGGCGTTCCCTGACGATCCTCTCGAGCGCGAGGGCCTCCTTGACGTCCATGGTCATGGGCTTCTCGCACATGACATGAAAGCCGGCCTCGAGGAACGCCTTCGCCATGGGGAAATGCCAGTTGTTGGGAACGGTGATGGAGACAAAATCGATGCGCTTGTCCTCGGGGAGCTTCAACTCCCTCTCGATCATCGTCTCATAGTCGGGATAGGCCCGCCTCGGATCGAGGTACTGCTCTCGCCCCATCTGCTTGCTGCGGCGCGGAACGACGTCGAACGCCCCGGCCACGAGCTCGATCCCGCCGTCCATCCGCGCGGCTTTTCGATGGACCTCACCGATGAACGCTCCGGGTCCACCGCCAACCATGCCCATGCGCAATCGTCTCGTCATCGCTACACACCTTTCGGTCGAGGGATACGCCCGTGATCGGCCACACGCAGAAGAAGTCGCGTGGAGCCATGGGCGTCAACTCTCGGGGGCTCTAGCCGTCTCACTTCTCGCGGCCTATCGTAAGGCAGTCCCCGACGCAGAGGAGCAAGCCATGACATCGCGACGCCGTTTCGTGCGTGACTCCGGTATCGTCCTCGGGACGGTGATGGTCCCCGGCGTCCTGCGGGCCCGGGCGGGGAAGGTGGCTCCCAGCGACCAGGTCCGTGTCGGGGTGATCGGCTGCAACGGGATGGGATTCCAGAATCTGCGCTCCATTCTCAAGATCCCCGACGTGGAGTGCGCGGCACTGTGCGACGTCGATGCGTCGGTGCTGAACCGGCGTGCCGATGACGTCGAGGGTGTCGCCAAGGTCAGACCCGCCCTCTACGCGGACTTCCGCCGCCTCCTCGAGGATCCGAACATCGATGCTGTCATCATCGGGACGCCGGACCACTGGCACTGCCTCATGATGGTCATGGCGTGTGAGGCGGGAAAGGACGTGTACGTCGAGAAGCCGCTCGCCAATTCGATTGGTGAGTGTGCGCTGATGGTGGCAGCGGCGAAGCGGTACGGCACGGTCGTGCAAGCCGGACAGTGGCAGCGGAGCGGATCGCACTGGACCGACGCGGCCAGGTACGTGCAGTCGGGAGAGATCGGTCGGATTCGGCTCGTGAAGGCCTGGGCGTACCAGGGGTGGATGAAAGCGATACCGGTCAAGCCGGACGAGCCGGTCCCAGAAGGCGTAGACTACGACATGTGGCTCGGGCCGGCACCCTCCCGCCCGTTCAACCCCAATCGGTTCCATTTCAACTTCCGCTGGTTCTGGGATTACGCCGGCGGGCTTATGACCGATTGGGGTGTGCACATGATCGACATGGTGCACTACGCCATGGGCGACGCGGGGCCGAAACGGGTCGCCGCGAGCGGTGGAAAGTTTGCCTATCCCGACGATGCGTCCGAGACCCCGGACACCCTGCAGGCCACCTACGAATTCCCCGACTACTCCATGCTGTGGGAACACGCGACGGGGATCGATCTCGGTCCGTACGAGCGCAACCACGGTGTGGCGTTCATCGGGAACCGCGGCACGGTCGTGGTGGACCGCGGCAAGTGGGAGATTCTTCCCGAGACCGAAGTGATCGACGGCAAGCTGTCGTACCTGACCGCGCCGATGCCTGTTCAGCAGCGACGGGACGACGGCGGGCTCGATGCCCACATGGTGAACTTCGTCGAGTGCATCAAGACGCGGGCGCAGCCGAAGTGCAACGCGGCGGTCGCCGCGCGGGCGGCGGTGACGGCGCACCTCGGCAATATCTCTTTCAAGACGGGACGCCGGCTAACGTGGGACGACGCCGCGCAGTCGTTTCCGGGTGACGCACCAGCGAACGCACTGCTCCGGCCCAAATATCGATCGCCGTGGAAGCTCCCCTCGGTATGAGGGCCCCACCCGCGGGCCTCGCGCTGCTCCTCGCCGTCCTGCCGGCGCTTGGCGCCGGCTGTAACAGCACCCCGGATGTAGGTGACGCCACCATGGACACGCCTTCACTCGAGGGGAACGCTACCTCTCCGTCCCAGCGCCCCGAGGACACCGAGGTGTGGGAGCCGGTGCCTCCGGTAGTCACGCCGGGCCAGGCTGGCGCTCCTCCGTCGGACGCCGTCGTTCTCTTCGACGGCAGCGATCTATCGGCCTGGAGCGCGGAGGATGGGAGTGCCGCGGGATGGCGCGTCGAGGGAGGCGCCATGACCGTGGTGCCTGGGGCAGGCAGCATCCGGACGCGCCGGGGCTTCGGCGACGTCCAGCTCCACATCGAGTGGCGCACACCGGCGGAAGTCTCGGGCGAGGGCCAAGGCCGAGGCAACAGCGGGGTCTACTTCATGGAGCGCTACGAGGTCCAGGTTCTCGATTCGTACGACAACCGCACGTATTCCAACGGGCAGGCCGGTGCGATCTACAAACAGCACATTCCGTTGGTGAACGCCTCGCGTCCGCCCGGCGAATGGCAGACCTACGACGTCGTGTTCACCGCTCCACGTTTCGGGGCCGATGGGGCGCTCGTGAGCCCCGTGTCCATGACTGTGTTCCACAACGGCGTGCTGATCCAGAACCATGTCGAGCTGCGCGGCCCCACGAGCTATGTCGGCCAGCCACCGTACGAGGCGCACGCCGACCGGGCTCCGATCCTGCTGCAGGACCACGGCAATCCGGTCAGCTACCGGAACATCTGGGTGCGGGAGATCTCGGCATGGTGACGAAACCGCCCCAGCGAATCCAGCCACTGATCGTTGGCCGGGGCGCGGCTGGGAAGGCCCTGCGCCATGCCCTCGCCATGTACCCCGACGAAGTGGCACCGGCACTCTGGCTGGAACGCGGGGCGCCGCTCCCTCGGCCGGAGCAGCCCGACCTGGCATTGCTCGTCGTGGCAGGGCCACACGCGCTCCACGCGCCACGTCTGCTCGAGGCGGCCGACTGCGGATACCGGTTCGCCATCTGCGAGAAGCCGGCCGCCGTCGACCTCGACCAGATCGAGGCGCTCGACGGACTCCCAATAGCTGTGTGGATTTGCCACGGATACCGTCTTCTCTGGGGGCCTCAGGAGTTGAAGCGAGCGATCGCCGCCGGACGCTTCGGCACGCTCATGTCGATCGAGGGCCGTTACTGGCAATCGAGCGCCACCCGGACACCCACCGGAGGCGCTTGGAAGGACGCTCCCGAACTCGGTGGGCGATTTGATGTGCTGCTCGACCTGGCCACCCACTATGCCGACCTGGTCACGTATCTCTGTGGACGCCTTCCTGACCGTACCGTCGTTCGTCGGTGGTTCGTCAACGCGGCCGCAACGCATCGGGACACCCACGTGCATCTGACCATGGAGTTCGGCGATCTCGTCAGCTTCGGCTCGGTATCCAAGACCGTGCACGGGGCAGGGAACAGGCTGGAGTTGGAGATCGTTGGCGAGCGCGCCTCGGCGAGTTGGTCGTTCGAACGGCCCGACGTGATCGTCTGGGGCGACGGCGGATCACGCTCGACTCACGTCCGCACCGATGCGGCGCTTCCCGCACGTCCGGCGCCGTTCCACGGTCTTGGATGGATGGAAGGGTACGGTCGCCTGGTCGGTGAGGTGGTCGCGCACATGCACGGGACCCGCACGGCCGACGCACCCACGTTGGAAGAGCATCTCGGCGTCGTGCGCTGTCTGCTCGACGCCGCGGATCGCGAGCATGGGCACTGAGCGCGGCGGCGTGGGCCCGGCTCGGGCGCATGCGGCACGCTGCGCCGCTTCCCTGGCGATTCTGGCGCTGGTGGCATCCACTGGGTGCAGGCCGCCCTTCAAGGGGTACACGACCCGAGGTGACCAGATCGTCGACCGCGTCACGAACGAGCGCGTCCATCTGATCGGCTTCGGGCTGGGTGGTTGGCTCTTGCCCGAGGGGTACATGTGGGGCATCCGTACCCTCGATCGGCCGTGGCAGTTCGAGCAGGCGATCGAGGACCTGATTGGCGCATCGGACGCCGCCGAGTTCTGGGGGCGATATCACGACAACTACGTGACCGAGCAGGACGTGCGCGCCATGGCGGCGATGGGGGTGAACTCCATTCGTCCCGCTTTGCTCGCCTCGAAGCTGATGCCGAAGGAGCAACCGGCATTCCCGCCGTACACGTTTTCCGACGAGGGCTTCCGGTTTCTGGATTCGATTGTCGCCTGGGGCACTCGGCACCGCGTGGGCATCATCTGGGACATGCACGGTGCGCCGGGCGCGCAGAATGCCGAGAACATCGCCGACAGCGACGGTGAAGCCCGGCTGTGGACCGAGCCGGAGATCTACTGGCCCCGCCTCAACGCGCTGTGGCGCCGGATCGCGGAGCGGTACGTCGGGACCCCGTACATCATCGGGTACGATCTGCTCAACGAGCCGCTCCTGCGACGCTACGAGGGCATCGATGCGGCGGACCTCCGCACGCTGTACGTCCAGCTGACCGAGACCATCCGGGAGGTGGATCCGCACGGCATCATCTTTGTCGAAGGGGACGACTGGGCACAGAACTTCAGCATGCTCGAGCCGATCGACTGGGATCCGCACCTGGTGCTGGCGTTCCATTCCTATCCGCCCACGGTGTCCGCGGACGGCCTCGCGCGCTGGGACAGTCTGCGAATCCGCTTTGACGTGCCACTCTGGCACGGGGAGACCGGTGAGGTGGGGGCGCCGTTCGATCGCAACCGGGAGTCAACCAGGTTCCTACGATCGGCGAACGTGGGGTGGAGTTGGTGGACGCACAAGAAGATCGCGCGGGAGACGCAGCCCTGGCATTGCCCGGCTACCGACGGGTTCCAGCGCATTCTGGACTACTGGCAGGGACGGGCAGACCGGCCGACGGCGGCGCAGGCACGCGAGTGGTTATTCGATCAAGCCGAGAAGGTGCACAGCCGGTACTGCGACTTCCTGCCCGACATGGTCGCATCGCTCGACGGGCTCGATCCCCAGGGCTGGCTCTCCATTCGCGAGAACGAACCGCCCGCGATCTATCGGCAGCCGGCTGAGACGATGGTCCCGGTCGGCGACGCTGTCGTGTTGCGCGTGCGCGCCACCGGGTATCCGCTGCAGTACGCCTGGCTGCGGGACGGGCAGCCGGTCGAGGGGGAGTCGAACCCGAGCGTGGTCGTCGCGCCGACGTCGGAAACCGAGTCGGCCGTGTGGCAGGCGGTTGTCGCGAACACACTCGGCGCGGACACGAGCGCGGCCGTTCGCGTTGCAGTACGTCCATTCGCGGGAACGGAGGTGCCGCGCGCGACCGCGTTCGGCGCGTTCATGCCCGTGGCGCGGCTGGTCACGGGTGCGACCCGGCCCGCCTCGGACGATCTGTCGGCGCGCTGGGCACTGCGCTGGGATGATGAGGGCTTGCACGGTCGTATCGAGGTGCATGATCCGGTGCTGCGGAATCGGGACGGCCGACCGCACCACAACGACGGGGTGGAGATCTACCTCGATCTGGACAACGCCAAGAGCCTTGGCTACGAGCCGGACGATGTGCAGATCCGGGTCATCCGCGATGGACCGGTCTCCGCCGACCGCGGCAGCTTGCCGCGAGGATTATCGTCGTCGCAGCAGGAAATCGTTGGCGGGTATCGCGTCGACTTCACTCTGCCTCTCGCTACGGCGATGGGCGCCGGTACCTTCATCGGGATCGACGTCCACGTGATTGATAACGACGACGATCGGCGGGAGCACAAGATCGGCTGGGCGGCGGAAGACGACGAGGCCTATCGCTCGCCCGCCGCGCTGGGAACGATTCGGTTGGGAGGGTGACCATGAAGATCTCCGCAGTCGCAGCCACGCTGTGCGGAGTGATGCTGTTCGTTGCACCGTCCGGTGTAGCGGGGCAGCAGACGCTGGCCGAAAAGCTGGGCTATGCGGCGGACGCGAAGCTCCTGATCGTCCATGCGGACGACATCGGGGTGGCCCGGTCCGTGAACATCGCCACGGCACGCGCGTTCGAGCAGGGGGCGATCACGTCCGGGAGCGTCATGGTTCCCTGTCCGTGGTTCCCGGATTTCGCAGCCTTCTACCGGGACAACGGGCCGTTCGACGTCGGGATCCACATCACCCTGACGGCCGAGTGGGACTACTACAAGTGGGGCGGCGTCTCGCCGGCGGGAGAGATTCCCAGCCTTCTGAACGACTACGGGCACTTCTATGCGACCGTGGAGGAGGTGGCCCAGCACGCCGACCCGACCGAGGTCGAAACGGAGATCCGGGCACAAATCGAACGCGCCGTCGCCCTGGGGGTGAGACCGACCCACCTGGACACGCACATGGGCAGCGTGATGGCCAGGCCCGAGCTGGTGCACATCTACCTGAAGCTCGGCAGTGAGTACGGGCTGCCCGTGCTGATGCCGTCGCGGGGCTGGTCACAGGACTTTCCGGAAGCCATCCGAGCCGAATTGGCCGGCGGATTCCCGTTGCTGGATGGGTTGTACATGATGCTCGCCAACGACCCCACGAAATCGTGGAGTGAGGCGTACGGCGAGATGATCGCCGCGATGGGTCCCGGGCTGAACCAGCTCATTGTCCACCTGGCCGTCGACGATACCGAGATGCAAGCTGTTACGGTCAACCACCCGGACTTCGGATCGGCCTGGCGGCAGAAGGACCTGGATTTCGTGATGAGCCAGGAATTCAAGGATCTGCTGGCGGCGCACGACATTCGCCTGGTGTCGTGGGATCAGATCCGTGAGGTGATGTAGCGGTCCCCGTGATGGATGGTATGGAAACGGCTCGCGCCGGTCCGGCACCAAGGCCGCGGGCAATTCGGAGATGGGAGGGTCTGGGACGATGGATCGTCATTCGTATGCACACACTTCACCTTGGCTGAGCCGGTTCTCGCTCCCGGCACTCGCCGCACTGCTGCTCGTTCCCATGGCACCCGCGTTGGCGCAACAGCCTCCGCAACTCGGTCAGCATTCCGTCGCCGAGGTCGTCGATGCCATGACTGTGGAGGAGAAGGTGCGGCTCCTGGTGGGGATGGGGTTTCACATGGACATCCCGTTCCTCCCGCCGATGGATCCGGAAGACGCGAAGGTGCCGGAGAAGGTCCAGGGGGCTGCGGGGCGCACGCACGCCATCCCGAGGCTTGGCATTCCGTCCATGACCCTGGCCGACGGCCCGGCTGGCCTCCGCATCGCCCCGGTTCGTGAAGGCGATCCGGACACGAAGTACTGGGCGACCGCGTTTCCCGTGGCGACGCTTACCGCCTCGTCGTGGGACACCTCGCTGCTCCAAAGGGTCGGCAGAGTGTTCGGCCGGGAGGTGCGGGAGTACGGTGTGGACATCCTTCTCGCGCCCGGGATGAACATCCATCGGAATCCACTCGGCGGCCGCAACTTCGAGTACTACTCCGAAGATCCCCTGTTGTCCGGCCGTCTCGCCGCCGCGTTCATCGATGGCGTGGAGTCCGAGGGCGTCGGAACCTCTCCCAAGCACTTCGCCGCGAACAACCAGGAGTTCAACCGGATGCAGTCGAACACATTGGTCAGCGAGCGGGCGCTGCGGGAGATCTATCTGCGGGGGTTCGAGATCGCCGTCAGGGAATCGCAACCGTGGACGGTGATGTCGTCCTATAACTTCATCAACGGTACCTACACCTCCCAGAGCCGCGACCTGCTGACCACCATTCTCAGGGACGAGTGGGGATTCGAGGGGTTCGTGATGACGGACTGGTTCGGGGGCCGCGATGCCGTGGCGCAGGTGAAGGCCGGTAACGACGTCATCATGCCCGGATACCTGCAACAGACCACGGATCTCCTCGCCGCCGCGGCGAAGGGAACGCTAAGCGAGGCGGAGCTGGACATCAATGTCGAGCGAGTGCTGCGTGTCATCCTGCAGTCGCCGTCGTTCGCAGGGTACGCGTACTCGGATCAGCCGGACCTGGCTGCGCACGCTCGGTTGGCCCGCCGGGCGGCGGGGCAGGGCATGGTACTGCTGAAGAACGATGGCCGTGCCTTACCGCTCCCACCTTCGGGCACGGTGGCCCTGTTCGGGAACGCCGGGTACGACCTCGTGGTGGGCGGGACCGGCAGCGGGGAGGTGAATGAAGCCTACGTGGTATCCCTCGACGCCGGGCTGGCCGATGCCGGGTATGTCGTCGAGTCGTCGCTGCGAGATTCCTACCGTGCTCACATCGCCGCCGAGAAGGCGAAGCGACCGCCCCAGCCGCTACCGTTCTTCCCACAGCCGCCGATTCCGGAGCTGGTGCTGGAAGCCGAACGGATCACTGGCCTCGCTCGGTCAGCAGATGCCGCCGTCATCACGCTCGGTCGCAACTCCGGTGAGTTCAGCGATCGGAAGCTGGAAGACGACTTTCTGTTGTCGGACACGGAGCATACCCTGATTCGCACCGTGTCCCAGGCGTTCCGCGCCACAGGCAAGAAGGTCATCGTGGTGATGAACGTGGCCGGGGTCACCGAGGTGGCGAGCTGGCGTGACCACGCCGACGCGATTTTGGTCGCGTGGCAGCCGGGACAGGAAGGCGGCAACGCCATCGCCGACGTCCTGCGTGGTGCGGTGAACCCGTCGGGCAGGCTACCGATGACGTTCCCGATGAGCTACGCCGACGTGCCGTCCGCCGAGAACTTCCCAGGCAAGGTGCTGTCCGGTGAGCCTGAGACCGGCATGCCGGCGATCTTCGGGGTGCCGACCGAAGTCACGTACGATGAGGGCATCTACGTGGGCTACCGCTACTACACCACGTTCGGTATCGAGCCCGCCTATCCGTTCGGCTACGGCCTGTCGTACACCGACTTCGAGTATGGCGACCTTCGGCTGAGTCCGGCCAACGTTGCCGGCGAGATCACGGCCACCGTGACGGTGCGGAACGCCGGTGACATGGCGGGCCGAGACGTTGTGCAGCTCTATCTCAGCGCGCCGGGCAATACGCTGGAGAAGCCGGTACGCGAGCTTCGGGCGTTCGCCAAGACCGGCCTGCTACAACCCGGCCAGTCCGAGACCGTGTCGCTGACGTTCGGGGGCAGGGACCTCGCGTCGTTCGACACGGCGCGTGCCGCCTGGATCGCCGAGGCCGGCACGTACGCGGTGGAGATCGGGACTTCGGCGGCGACCATCGAACAGCGTGCGACGTTCGATCTTGCTGGGGAGCTTGTTGTCGAGCAGGTGCACAACGCGCTCGTGCCCCAGGTGCCGATTCAGGAGCGGACGCGCCCCGGGCGTTGAGGCGCGTCGGAAGGGATCTGTCACGCGGACCACGCCCCCGCGGGGGCGTGGCTCACTTGTGCGACAGGATCACCACCCCTGTCGCACGGATCTTCTCCGCCTCCGCTGCCGGCAGGCGCCAGTCCTGGTCGAACCGGCCCTCGGCTAGCTCGACGGCAGCGCGGAACAGGAGATAGTCACCGAGCCCCATCAGGCCGAACGCGGGCACGCTGGAGCGGAACGGCGAGCGGCCCGGAGCCGACCCGTGCGAGAGCCACCACGGCAGCCCTGAACTGACGAGCACGTACCGTCCGTGCAGAGGATAGATGTAGGCGAGGCCGTAGTCCTCGGCGCCGGCATCGAGATGCATGGGGAGGCGGTCAGCGAAGCCGGCGATGACGCTGTTCGTTTCCTTCGTGCCGAACAAGACCAAGTTCGCACTCTCGAGATCGCTGGGCCGGACCTCGCGGTCGGCTACGACACGTGGGAACACCATCACTCGGCCCCAGAACGGCCCGCGATCCACCGACCACTCGGCGGCCTTTAGCGCTACCGCCCGGCGCGCTTCCACTACCTCACGTGACGCAGCGGCTTCGGTGCCGTACACGTAGATGTGCCGGCTCGCGATCACCTCGGCCATCGGGCCTTCCGCCCCGGGTCCCTTTGCCCGTGCTTCCGCCTTACCGGCGACCCACTTCCCGCCCTGGCGCTTGAATGACAGCGTTTCCGTCGCCGGAACCCGGATGGAGGCTCCGTCGATTTCGACCGTGAGCGAGCCCTGCGCCCGGAAGCGGGGATGTCCCGCGAGACGGAACGTGAAGCCGTCCAGCGCCGACGTGATCACCGCAATGCGGTTGGGGTCGGCGAACCGCGCATCGATGCTCGCCTGGGTGCCCGGCGTCAGGGCATCGAGTTGTACCCAGTACGCTGAGTTGTATTGATAGCGGTCGCTCACGAAGCGCACGCGGTCGGGGGAGGGGGTGCGCTCGAACTGCGCAAACCATTCGAATATCTGGCCGTCGGCGTACGCCGGTACCCAGCTCTCGTGTCCCACGCCGGGGTACTCGTCATACTGGACGTTGGTGCCCAGCACCTTCAGGTCCTCGACCCAGGCCCGCACGCCCTCAGGACGCACGACGGGGTCCGCCCCACCCTGGAGAATGCGTACCGGGACGTTCAGCGCGTTGGGCGCCAGCGCCTTGGTCCCTTCTGGTGGAGCAGGGCATACCGGCGCGATCGCCGCCCACACGTCCGGGCGCGTCAGGCCCAGCCAGAGCGTGCCGCCGCCGCCCATCGATAATCCGGTGAGGTACACACGGTTCTCGTCGATGGGAAAGCGCCGCTTCACGTCGGCCAGCACGTCCAGGACATCTTTTTCCGCCACGCCCTGGTAGCCCATGGTGCCGCGCGCAAAGGGCGATGCCACAATGAAGTCCACGTCCTCCCATTTTGGGAAGTAGCGGCTGGCCTCCACGTCGTTCTCGCCCTCGGCGTTGCTCTTGCCGAACACCCGCCGGAGGTTCAATCGGTGGTTCGAGCCGGCGCCATGCAGGCTGATGACGAGCGGATACTGTCGCGACGCATCGATGTTCGGCGGCAGGTAGAGCCCGTACGGCTGCTCGGTGTCATCGACGTCGGAATGGAACGTGAGGACCTGCGGCCCAGCGTGGAGCACCTGCCCGACGGCCAGGTCGGATGTCGAGAGCATCGAGACGGCCGCAGCCGCGGCGAACATCAGTGGCTTACATCGATTCATTGCGCACACCTCCCGGTGATACTGTAGCGTGTGTACGTACCGGGCGACAGGCTGAACGCCGCGTCCGTGCCGCGACGGCCGCGCGGTCTGTGATGGGGTGTGCCTGGTCGATTCGTGGCGCTGGCTATGCGAGGCGGAGTGGCACTCGGCCGACCTTAGTGGTCACCCTCCTCGATCGCAATCGGGATCTCCACGACGGTCGTCCCCCACTGAAACGCCAGGATTGCTTCCGGTCCGTCGACCGTGGGGAAGTGGAACGTGAGGGTTTCCAGGTGTTGTCCGGTGCCCGGGGCCTTTGTGAACCGGAGTACGTCGTTGCCTTCCGGGTACGGCGTATGGTAGACCCGCCAGCTCCTGCTGAGGATGACCGTCCATTCCTCGGGGTCCGGGATCATCCAGATGGAGTACGTGCCTGCCGGGAGTGCGTGCCCGTCGACCAGCACGTCCCCGCTGAAGCGAATGGTCGTTGCCGAGTCCGCGCCAGGCGCCCACGGCTCGCCCCACTTCACGAGAGCGCCAAACAGGTTCCGTCCCCGCGCCACCGGCCGCCAGTAGCGGATCTGGATCTCGACGTCACCCAGCCGTTGGGTCACGCTGCCGTACTGGCTCCACTGGATCATCTGTGCGGAGGCGGACTCTGCGGATCCCACGAGGAGCCCGACGGTTAGTGCGACGAGTAGCGTTCTGTGCATCACGGACTCCCCACGGATGAGTTCGGCTCGGTAACACGGCCGCGCCCACCGGGGTTCCAGTTGGGGTTATGGGGCTAACTCAGCCCATCGGCTCGGCGCCGGATAGAGCGGCGAAGTGCGTGGAGGCCAAGCAGCGGACCGAAAAAGCCCATGGAAGGATTCGTCGATCCTCCCGATCGATCCATCAAACGATGCCAGCCGCAGGCTGGCCGTACCGCTCTACGACTTCCTGAACTGTTTCGCTCCCTCGACCACCGCCTTGGACAGTGGAATCGCCACCAGGACGGTTGCGAGTCCGGTGGGGAGGTCGGCGAGCTCATACGTATCCAAAACGACGAAGTTGTGGAGGGTCGCCCAGCCCCAGAGGATAAACACTACTATCCAAATCACCGTTACCACATCCGCTTTCGCGTCGGTGTTGAACAACCCAAATCCGCGGTCCGCGTTCCCCATGGCTGCACCTCTTGTGATCTGTGTGCGGCAGACCGCCACACCATGCCGCGCCGTCGCTGGCAGAGCACGGACGGTCTTGCGTGACTGCTCCGTTCGGCGTCCTAGCAAGAGCTCCGCCCACGCGTCGGGCGTCACCAACGCTCGTTGTTACCTCCCAACGCGATCGCTTAGCGAGATGCGCTGCGATCGCGGCCGCGCGGTGTTGCTGCTGCTTCGCTCTCCCCTAGGTCCGAGCCTACGCAGGCACCAAGCGGACGAGGTACGGCGGGTCCTCCGCCGTATGCGCCCATAGCTCTACGTCGAACTGGAAGCCGTCGACCTCGACGCGGCCCATTGGAGCGATCATCCTAACTAGCTTAGGTGGGCACTGCGGCCTCTTTCCGCACACCCAGCTGCCGTCGGGACACTGGATGCAGGTCCCAGCTTCTTGCGTGACCATCGCAGGCTCCTTTCATGTTTCACGATCATGTGGGCATCTTACCGTTGCGCGCACGCACTTCTAATTGTCCTGACCCAGGCGGCGCGCGTCGCGCCGTGCCCGCTCGACTAGCGGCACGGCCAGCGAGTCGGCGTGCCTCCACACCTCGCCGAACCGGGCGTAGTACGCGCGGGCGGAGTCGAGCTGGTTGCTCGCCGCGTACTGGTCCGCGCGGAGCAAGTACGAGAGACTACGCAGGCCCCACCTCGCGTCGAACGCGCTCAGGCTGAGTGGCACGCTATCGAGTCGACTGAACTGGGCCGCCGCCATGCGGTGATCCCCGAGACGCCCCGCCACCACACCCAACAGGAAGTGCCGCTCGGCGTCGCTGAGCCCGGGGATCTCTCGCTCGCGCGCCCGAGCCAGTTGGGCCCGTGCCTGGGCCGAGTCCGTCTCGCTCAGCACCATTGCGCGCCACAGCGGCGCCTCGAACTCGAGGTCCGCATTCCACGACGCCAGCGCCGCGCGATCCTGGCTCAGAGCCATCGCGATTCGGACCGTGGCATGCTCGCGCAGGAGCTGCCGGTCTCTCGCCGAGTACAAAGGTCCCGACCAGATCCTGATGAGGTGCTGCAACTCGCGCTCCAGCGGGGGCCCACTGATCCCCGTCGCGCCGAGCACGCGGATGCGGTCGACGACCCGATCCGCGCCGCCATAGGCGATCAGCGACCCGCTCGAGGTGTCCGGGATGTACGTCTCAGCGATGCCGGCCATCAGGGGCAGGGCACGTGTGGGCTGCCCCGCCGCGACGTACACGTTGGCGGCGAGACTCGGTGGCGTCCCAGCGCCGAACCGTGCGAGGGCTCTCCTCGTTACGGCGAGCGCGCTGTCAAGCTCCCCAGCGCCCACGAGCAGCGCTCCGAGCTGCACCATATCGAGGGGGAGCGAGTCGCGGTCGAGCCCGCGAGCCTGAACGGTGTAGATCAGTGCCAGGCGTGCAAGGCTGTCGATCGTTTCCGGCCGTGCGAGCCCCAGACGCCCGCGCTGGTCGAGCACGGCCTTGGCCAGCTCGATGCGCGGCTTCGGCTCTTGCGGGGCATAGCCGGCCCAGCGCCGAAGCAGCCGGGTCCACTGCTCCATCAATCTGTCGGCGCCCGCGGCCACGTCACGCGGCGTGAGCGTATCGTATGCCGCTTTGGGCAGCCACACCAAGGAGTCCAGCGCGGCCGGGCAGAAGGCGATGAGTTGGTGGGGCGTACGCCGCTGCCATTCCACGAACGGCTCGTCCCGTGGACGCTCGAAGCCCGGGCAGCCGAGGTCACGAGCGGCGTCGGCGACGTCGCTGTAGATGTGTCCCAGGTGTCCGTAGCCAAGATCGAACCTCGGCTGGAGACGCACCGCCTCCGCGAAGGCTCGGACGGCGAGGTTGAGGTTCGCTCGCGGCGCCAACACCCCGCTCGCCGTTTGTTCGAGCCAGCGGTCGGCGTACTCCACGCTGCCGAGCATGAGCCAAGCATAGACGTCGGTCGAGTCCGCGCGAAGCAGGGTGTGATACAGACGGCGGGCCGCGACGTAGTCACCGTCTTGGAATGAGTAGAATCCCAGGATATGCAGGCTGTCTCGCGTCGGCAGGCCCGTCGAGTGACGCAGCGCCGCGGTGCTCTGCCGGGCGATCTCGGGTTGGAGATCCTCAGGGCGGCGAAGTTCCTCCGCCGACTGCCAGTACAGGGTCTGTGCGAGATGGTGGTGCGCTATGGCGAAGCCCGAATCGAGCGCAATCGCGTCTCGAAAGCTCCTCTCGGCCTCCGTCAGCCGCCAGTGCTCCAGAAACTGCACTCCGTCCATGTCGCGGAGCAGGGCATCGGGGTTGGCAGATCGCCGCCGCAACTCCTCCGGCTGAGTCGGCAGATCGCCGAGGCCGAGGACGCTGTACGCGATCCGACCCACGAGCGCTGCAGGGTCGGCGGCGGTGCCCCGCGCCTGGAGTGGCTGGCCTACGGGCTTTTCGGTGGCCGCGTCGTACAGCGTTGCCTCTGCATGTGCACTGTCGCCTTGGATGCTCATGCTCACCGCGAGCAGCGCCTGCACGCTCAGGTGCTTGGCCACGCGGATGCCATCGGCGATGCGCTCCAGTGTTGGTCCCGTGAGCCCCAGGTCGAACATGGGACCGCTCAGCGATACACCGGACACCGCTCGGATCGATTCCCAGTTGCCCAACTCACGCGAGATCCGGCTCGCCAGGTCTGCCACGGCGGAGCGCTCCACGTCGCTTGACGAGGCCGTGTGAAACGGTACCACGACGACCGACTCCGGCCGTTCCGTGAAGCCGGGTTCGACCCCGCCCACTAGCGCGATGGCGCCGATGGTCGCGCCCGCGGCCAACAGGATCGCCGCCGCCACCCCACCTGGGTGGCGTCGCACGGACTGCCTCACGACTGTGGTGAGTGACGGCGTTGGAGCGGTAGTCCGATGCCGCCCCTGTTCCAGTGCGGCGGCGAATTCACCCGCGCTGTCGAATCGGTCCGCCGGCACCTTCGCGAGCGCCTTCTCAACTGCCTCGACCATCCCCAAGGGAATCCCCGGTCGCACCACGCTGAGCGAGGGCACCCGCTCGTGCATGTGCTTGGCCAGAATCGCTTGAAGGGTGGGTCCCTCGAATGGCGGCCCACCCCCCAACATCTCGTACACGACACAGCCAAGCGAGTAGATGTCGCTGCGGTGGTCGATCCGCCTATCGCCTGCGGCCTGTTCGGGACTCATGTACGGTGGGGTGCCGATTGCTATGCCGAAGTCGGTGAAGGTCTCCCCTCCGACCTCGGAATACGCGTGCGCGATGCCGAAATCCGCGACGACCGCGTGGTCATCAATGAACAGAACGTTCTCGGGCTTGAGGTCTCGGTGCACGACGCCGCGCTCGTGTGCGTGCTTGATCCCGTCGGCCACCTCGGTCGTGATGCGGATGATGACGTCGAGTCCCATCTGCGGCTCGCTACGGAGCCGGTCGCGCAGGCTGCCGCCCCGCGCGTAGGGCATGACATAGTACAGCACGCCGTTGGCGGTACCGGATTCGTAGAGCTGGAGGAGGTGGAGATGCTCGAAGTGGGAGACGAGTTGGATCTCGCGCTGGAATCGCCCGGCACCAACCGACTCCGTCAGCTCGGGACGCAGCGCCTTGAGTGCCACCTCGCGGTCGAGACTGAGATCTCTGACAAGGAACACCTCCGACATCCCGCCGCGCCCAATCACACGCAGGATCTCGTAACGCTCTGGCAGTGCTTCTGAGAGGTGCGCTAGTAGATCCACGGCCCCCCCGGGGATGTAAAGCGCTTTCTACAGTACGGTTGGGATTCCGACGCCGCTAGGGACCAGGCATACTAGTCTGGATCAGAAACATCGTATCTGTTTCCGGGAGCGCTATTTAGCCCTATTCCGAGGGCTCGACTGTCCGCTTCAACAGTGGCCCGGAGGCCCTCGCGCGGCGCGGGCTGTCCCATTATGCAGCGTTGGAGATCACCCCGCTGGCGGCTGATACGACTAGCCCCGCAATCGCTGGACTTTCGCCTGGGACCGGCCGCTCTTGCGTTGCGCTTCGGAATCACGACCGGGCAAAACGTGTTTGAGATCGTGCCGATCACATCGTATCGTAGCGGAGCACGTCTGCATGGAGAGACCGCGGTGCACGAACCCCCGCATTGGCCTGCGGTGATCGGCATGCTCGGTATCGTCGTCGGCGCCATCCTCCTGCTCGATACCGTGGACGACCTGTTTACACTGCAGTGGACGGCGGAGGATTGGCGCGGGATCTTCGCGCCGCAGGTGGCTGACATGATTGCGCGGTCCATGCCATCGTCCGCATGGCGCGTGGTTTCGGCCGCTGTCGAGATCGGCCTCGCGGCTCTCCTCATCATCGGTTCGCTGGGCCTCCGGCGCCGCGCCCGCCACGGGGTGTCGCTGTGCCGGCTCTGGGCCTGGCTCGCGCTTGTGTGGCTGGCAGTCGTCTTCGGGCGGGGTGCCTTGTGGCTCTGGCGTCACGCCGACGAGCTGCCGGCGCTCGGGGGCGTCACGTGGCAGGCGTACGTGCCGCTCGCCGTGGTCATGGCGGTGGCGCTCCTCGCTGCCTTCCCCCTATTCCTCCTCGTTTGGCTGTCGCGACCGGCGGTGCGCGCCGATTACCGGACTTGGTCTAGGTAAGGTCGATTTCGCGGCGTGCGGTGGACGTCACTTCGCAACCACTCGATGATACGTGCTCGGGCAGCCGTCCCGACCTCTTGACGGGCCCTTGACGCCTCTTCCCAAGGCTACGCGCAGCCCA
Source organism: Gemmatimonadales bacterium (assembly GCA_041602035.1). GTDB lineage: Bacteria > Gemmatimonadota > Gemmatimonadetes > Gemmatimonadales > GWC2-71-9 > JAOTVV01. The sequence goes on from JBFIHA010000001.1 coordinate 24,585, forward strand.
CGGTAGGAGGATACCATGCGGGCGTTCTCCCGACGCCGACGGTCGCTGTCAGTTGTCCTCATGGCTGCACTTGTGTCGGCCTGCACGAGCTGGCATGTCGAGAAGCTGAGTCCTGAAGAGGCGATTGCGAAGTGGAAGCCGAAGGAGGTTCGACTTGTCACGATAGCGGCCGCCGACGGCAGCGAGACACAAACACGATACCGACTCCTTGATCCGTGGGCGACCCCGGACAGCATCGGCGGCACACGCTGTGAGATCGGCCGGGATGAGTGTGTCGCCGACTACCGCACGGCGGTCGGCTCGGTGTCCCAACTCGAGGTCAACCGCGCGGGCACACGCGACTACGTTTGGGTCGCTGCCATTCTCCTAACAGTTACGGCCTTCATTGCGACGGTGGATTTCGACCTCGGGTTCGAGCAGTGACCGACTCGAGATGGCGCGATGCGCCTAGGTACTGTCGTTGTGCCACGGTGTCGGCGAAGCGACGCGCCTTGCTCAGGAACCGGAGGGCAGCTCGCCGCTCCCTTCCGCGAACTTCTCCGGGTACTTCGCCATCTCCTTGGTGAACAGCGCGCGGAGCTGCGCCACTTCTACCGCTTCGTCCGGTCCAGGAGTGACGGGCCTCTCGATGCTCAGGACCCGCCTCCGGTAGTCCAGCGCCACAGGAACGATCGGTACGCCAGCCCCGAGCGCGATGCGATAGAACCCGGTCTTCCACCGTTCCACGCGCCGACGGGTCCCCTCGGGTGAGAGGCCCAGCACCCATTGCGACCGGGTGCGGAAGTGTTCGATGGCCACGCCCACCGTACCGTGCGCGGCGGATCGATCGATCGGCTCGCCGCCTAGCCAGCGGAGCACGGGAGCTACCGGGAAACGGAAGATGGTATGCTTGCCCAGCCAGCTGGCGCGCACGTCCGTGGCGAACATCCCCAGGATGCCGAGCGCGAAGTCCCAGTTCGACGTGTGGGGCGCGACGATCACGACGAACTTGGGACAGGGGGGTAGCTCGCCCGCAATGCGCCAGCCGGCCAGGCGGAGCAGCAGCCGAGCCACGGCGCGCGACAGGGGCGCTCGGCGACGCGGATACGCGGATGAGGAGGGATCGGTCATAGGCGCTTTCCGTCGGTAGGGCGGTACTATGACGTCGGTCTCCGGAAGCACGACCTGCCGAGGTGCCATCCCTACCGATCTATCGACCTATCCTACCGACCGACACCCGACCCAACCATCCCCTGACGCAAGCCGCCCAACCGCCCAACCGCCTACGCGCCCATTCCACGTCGCATTGTGAAACGACGTGACTAACGTAACCCGTTGCCCGACAACCACTTGGAATCCTACTGCCCAACCGACTAACCGCCTCACCGCCTAGTTGCGCCTCCGTCAGTACCCGACTAGCATTCAGGTCTGAATCAGGTCAATAGTTAACTCAACTTCACGCCGGGCAGGACGTTTCCTTGAAGGTCCCTTCCTTATATAGGAACTCTCCCAATCCCACCGGACCATGCCGGAAAGAACGCTCTTTCATGCTGTGGAGGCAGAATGATGCTTAGGGTTCGACATGTTCTCGTCGCACTCGCCTTCAGCGCCCTGTGTGCGGCGCCGCTGGCGGCGCAGACGGGTACGATCAGCGGGCGGACGATCGACGCTACCACTCGACAGCCCATCGGGCTCGTCGCGGTGAGCGTCGCCGACCGCACCGTGCGAAGTGACGACCAGGGTCGATTCGTCCTGACCGGCATGCCGGTCGGGACGTACACGATCCGCACCACCTTCCTGGGCTACCGCCCGATGACGGTCCAGGTCACCGTCGTGGCCAACCAGACGGCCACCGTCGAGGTCGCCATGGACGCGGTGGCGTTCGCCCTCGACGCGGTGGTGGTGACCAGCTACGGCAACCAGCAGCAACGGCGGGATGTGACCGGCTCGGTCAAGGCCCTCTCGGAGGAGGAGTTCAACCCCGGGAGTCTGGTCAGCGCCGAGGAGCTCATCCAGGCCAAGGTCCCCGGCGTCCAGGTCTACGACAGCGGCGAGCCGGGCGGCGGAATCTCGATCCGGATCCGCGGCGGCACGTCCATCACCAGCAGCAACGAGCCGCTGTTCGTGGTCGACGGGATGCCGCTCGCCATTGGTGGCGGAATCTCGGCCGGCCGCAACCCGCTCAACTTCCTGAATCCCGATGACATTCAGTCCATCACCGTGCTGAAGGACGCCGCGTCCACGGCCATCTACGGCTCCCAGGGTGCCAACGGCGTGGTGCTCATCGAGACCAAGGCGGGTCAGCGCGCCGTGGGCGGCACGGGCAGCCAGCTGAGCTACAGTGGCAGCGTCTCCGGCTCGCCGGTGCTAGACGGACCGCCGGTGCTCACTGCCGAGCAGTTCCGCTCCGCGGTGGCGCAGTACGCCCCGTCATCGAGCAGCCTGCTGGGCGGCGCCAACACCAACTGGCGTGACGCGATCCTGCAGACCGGGTTCACGCAGGACCACAACCTCGCCCTCGCGGGTGCCACGCCCGACTTCGATTATCGACTGTCGGTCGGGTACCGCGCCGAAGACGGCGTCGTTCGCGGCTCGAGCACGGAGCGCGCGACCGTCGGGCTGGGCTTCCGGCAGTCGTTCTTCGAGGACCGAATCCGGATGACCGCGAACGTGCGCGGGGCGCGCCTGGATGACGTGTTCACGCCGGGCGGCGTGGTTGGCGGCGCCACGATCTTCCAGCCGACCGAGGAGATTCTGGATCCCACCAGCCCGCACGGCGGGTACTTCGAGTGGTACAACTTCGCGCTCGCGGCCAACAACCCGGTCGCCGAGTTGGAGCTGACCCAGGATCGAGGGACGACGTACCGCAGTGTGGGCGACATCGAAGGTGAAGTCCAGATTCCGGGCCTGGAGGGGCTCCGCGGCACGGTGCGCTTCGGCTACGATGCGACCAAGGCGGAGCGCGAGACGTTCCGACCCAGCTTCCTGCGCGGCGAGGCCGAGAGCGGCACCCCCGGGTTCGTGAGCCGGTCCAACTCGACGCAGTCCAACCTGCTGCTCGACGCGTTCGCTCACTACGATCGCACCTTTGAGTCGGCCGGCGCGGAAATGAACCTCACCGGCGGCTACTCGTATCTCAGCTCGAACAGCACGTTCCCGTATCTCGAGGCGCAGGGTTTGAGCTTCGACCTGCTCGGCACGGCGGGCATCCCGTCAGCGCAGCAGCAGCGGACCAGCATGTGGGTCGACGAAAGCCGCCTCATCTCGTTCTTCGGTCGTGCCCACTTCTCGGTGGCCGACCGCTACCTCCTCACGCTCAGCGTACGCCGCGACGGCTCGTCTAAGTTCGGACCGGCCAACCAGTGGGGGACGTTCCCCTCGGCCGCCCTCGCATGGCGGCTGTCGCAGGAGTCGTTCCTGCGTGACCTGGACGCGCTCTCCGATCTCAAGCTGCGGCTGTCGTGGGGCAAGAACGGCAACCAGGCGTTCGCCAACTACCAGCAATTCCCCAGTTACGACATCGGCGAGGCCACGGCCCAGTATCAGTTCGGCAACGAGTTCGTGACCACCATTCGGCCGGGTGCGGCCGACCGTGGCATCAAGTGGGAGGCGACGACCTCGTACAACGTCGGGCTCGACTTCGGGTTCATGAACGACCGGCTCACTGGTACGCTGGACTACTACTTCAAGAAGACCGAGGACCTGATCTTCCGGGTGCCGGTCGCCGCGGGAACGTTCACGTCGAACTTCATCACCACGAACATCGGAAGCCTCGAGAACCGTGGTTTCGAGCTGAGCCTGAGCGCCCTGCTGTATGAGGGCTTTGACGAAGGCTTTTCGTGGACGGCCGACTTCAACGCCGCCACCAACTCCAACGAGATTGTGCAGATCAATCCCTTCGGCGGCGGCGAGGTGATCCTCACCGGTGGTATCGCCGGTGGCGTCGGCAACTTCATCCAGGTGCTCCAGGCCGGCCAGCCGATCAACTCGTTCTTCGTGTACGAGCACATTCGCGACGCGAACGGCAAGCCGATCTGGGAAGACGTCAACACCGACGGCACCATCGACGAGAACGACATCTACGTCGATCAGAACGACGACGGCATCGTCAACCAGGACGACCGCGTCCCGTTCAAGAGCCCAGATCCGAAGTGGACCTTTGGCCACACCTCGCGCATGGCGTACCGCGGCTTCGACGCCAGCTTCACGCTGCGCGCGTACCTCGGCAACCACGTGTACAACAACGTCGCCTCGAATTTCGGGCATTACCGGGCCCTCACCTATGTGGGCGTGCCCAACAACCTCCACGCTTCGGTGCTGGACACCGGGTTCGAGCGCGAGCAGTACTTCTCGGATTACTATGTGGAGGATGCCTCGCTCCTGCGTCTGGACAATCTGACGGTGGGCTACACGTTCTCGCCGTTCCGGACGGGGCAGGAGATCCGCGTCTTCGGCGTGGTACAGAACGTTCTCACCCTGACCGGGTATAGCGGGGTCGATCCCCTGGCAGGCGTGAACGGAATCGATAACAACCTCTATCCGCGCTCCCGGACCTTCACCGCCGGCGCGAGCGTGCGGTTCTGAGGCTGACTGCGGACTAACGAAAGGACGGAGCTATGAGAAGCATTCGACGCAAGGCCGCCCTCGCAGTCGCCGCGCTGGCGATCGGGGTAGGTATGAGCGCATGCACGGACCTGCTGGTGGAGCCGACGAGCACGGTGACCAGCGGAAACGTGTTCACCGACGCGGCCTCCTACCGCTCGTTCCTGGCCAAGCTGTATGCCGGGTTGGCGGTGAGCGGCCAGCAGGGTCCGGCCGGTCGGGCGGACATCGAAGGTATCGACGAAGGGTTCGGGCAGTACATCCGCGGCTACTGGCAGTTGCAGGAGCTGCCGACGGATGAAGCGGTGATCGGGTGGGGCGATGCCGGCCTCCCCGAGATGGTCACCAACCAGTGGTCCTCGACCAATCAGTTCATCGGGGCCATGTACTACCGAATCTACTTCCAAATCGCGCTGGCCAACGAGTTCTTGCGCGAGACGACCGTTGAGGCACTGACGCCACGCGGTCACCAGAACATCGCCGAGATCCCGCAGTATAGGGCGGAAGCGCGCTTCCTCCGGGCCTTGAGCTACTGGCACGGCCTGGACTTCTTCGGCAATATCCCGCTCGTCACGGAGGACTTCGAAGCCGGATCGCCACCGCCGGCCCAAGCCACGCGCGGGGAGATCTTCGATTTCATCGAGAGCGAGCTGCTCGATATTCGGAGCACGCTCCCGGCGGTCGGCGCGGCCCAGTACGGCCGAGCGGACCAGGGCGCCCTCTCGATGCTCCTGGCGAAGCTCTACATGAACGCGGTCGTGTACGGGAACGGCGATCGGTATGCGGACGCGCGGACGGCGGTGGAGGCCGTGATCGCCGGTCCATACTCGCTGGATCCCACCTACCACAACATGTTCCTGGCCGACAACGACCAGTCACCCGAGTTCGTCTTCGCGGTGCCGTTCGACGGCCAGTTCACGCAGACCTGGGGCGGCACCACGTTCATCGCGCACGCGTCGGTGGGCGGAGCCATGGTCCCCGGTGACTACGGGTTGGACTTCGGTTGGTGGGGCCTCCGGGTGCCGCCTGAAGTGGTCAACCTGTACGAGAGCGGTGCGGGCGGTCCGGACGGACGCTCCGCTATCTTCTATACGAACGGCCAGAACCTGGCCGTGACCAGCCTGGGTGATTTCTCGGCCGGACTGGCGTTCCCGAAGTATCAAAACGTCACGTCGACGGGCGCGATGGGCTCCCACCCGACGCACACGGACATCGACTTCCCGATGTTCCGGCTGGCCGATGCCTACTTGATGTATGCCGAGGCCGTGCTGCGCGGTGGCGGCGGGTCGTCGGCCCAGGCCCTGACGTACGTGAACCAGATCCGGCAGCGTGCCTATGGCGACCCGAGCGGTGACATCACCGCGGGCCAGCTGGACCTGCCCTTCGTTCTCGCCGAACGGGCGCGGGAGCTGATTTGGGAAGGGCACCGCCGGAACGACCTCATTCGGTACGGGCTGTTCACCGGCGGGACGTATCTGTGGTCCTGGAAGGGCAACACCCAGACCGGTACGTCGACGGCCGATACGCGGAATCTGTACCCGATTCCGGCGTCGGAGTTGTTGGCCAATCCGAATCTGACGCAGAACCCCGGGTACTGAGTCGGCGCGGGCTCGCAGCACCCGTCGCCGTTGAAGACGCATGACCCATCAGCTCGGCCGCCACGTCGGCGGCCGGGCTGATGGCGCTTTAGGAAGCGACGAGTGTCCATGACGATACGCCTTCAGGCCGTCGCCGTGACGCTGCTGGGACTCTTGTTCCTCGGTAGCGGCGGCTGCGGCAAAGAGATCACGCCACCCACGTCCGGCACGCGCCCGCCGCGGCCTACGCTCGATCCGACCTATCGATCGAGCGGTCACATGGCGGCCGGCGACGTCGTCGTCCACCTGTTCGAGTGGAAGTGGACCGACATCGCGACCGAATGCGAGACGGTGCTGGGGCCGGCCGGGTTCAAGGCCGTGCAGGTGTCGCCGCCGCAGGAGCACAGTATCGTGCCGAGTCGTGACTGGAGCCAGCGCTATCAGCCCGTGAGCTACAGCATCGAGCGGAGCCGTTCGGGGACCGGAGCTGAGTTCAGAGACATGGTCAACCGCTGCCGGACGGCCGGCGTGGGCATCATCGTGGACGCCATCATCAACCACATGACCAACTTCCCGAGCCCCGGCGTTGGCAGCAACGGCACGGCGTACACGAAGTACGAATACCCGGGCTTGTACACACCAAGTGATTTCCACGCGCCTTGCGCGCTGAACAACTACCAGAGCGCCGCCAACGTGCAGGAATGCGAGCTGTTCTCGCTGCCGGACCTCCACACCGGGCTCCCCTCGGTGCGGCAGACGCTGGCCGATTACCTGATCATGCTCGCCCGGCTCGGCGTCGAGGGGTTCCGCATCGACGCGGCCAAACACATCCAGCAGGTGGAGCTGGACGACATCATCGCCCGTGTGAACCAAACGCTCGCCGGCGAGGGGCGACCGCTGCCGTATGTCTTCTTGGAGATCGTGGGTGGTTCTGGGGAAGCGCTGGGGCCGCGCGATTTCTTCGGTGTGGGATATGCCTCGGGAGGCGCTTCCGACATCACGGAATTCACGTTCGTCGGCGTCGGCAACAAGTTCCGGAACGTAAACGGCGAGTACATCGCACAACTCAACCCCAACGGCACGCCGGGAAATCAGTTCTCGGAGGGGGCGTGGGGATTGATGCCGTCCAACAAGGCCGTGGTGTTCCTGCAGAATCACGACACGCAGCATCAATGCGGCATCGGGTACAAAGACGGCGACGTCTTCCGGCTCGCCAACGTGTGGATGCTCGCGCAGCCCTACGGGTACCCATCCGTCCTGTCGAGTTACGCGTTCAACTGTCCGGTGGGGAACTCGATGGGACCGCCGTCGGACGCGGACGGCAACACCTACGACGTGAGTTGTGCGGCGACCATGGAGTCGGCCACGATCGGCGAGTGGGTGTGCGAGCACCGTGACCCATCGATCGCCACCATGGTGGGCTTCCGAAGAGCAGTGGCCGGCACCCAGATCCAGGACTGGTGGGACAACGGCGCCAAGGCGATCGCGTTCTCGCGCGGTGACCGGGGCTTCGTGGCACTCAATCTCGAGGGCACGACGGTCACGGTCGATGCAGCGACGCCGCTGGCCTCGGGCACCTACTGCGACGTGATCACGGGAGGTCTGGATGCCGGTGCCTGCGTGGGCCGCAGCGTGGTCGTGGACGCCACCGGTCGTGTGCAACTGGATCTCGAGTCCCGAAAGGCCGTCGCGATTCACGCAGGAACGCGCCAATGATCGGGTTCTTCGTCAACGGATGAAGGAACTCAGAGCGCTCCGGTCCCTCGCCAGGGCAATGGGTGTCCACACGCGCTACCAAGACGGCCTCGGCCGTCGTGTGAACGTGGGGCCCGACACGCTGGTCCGCGTCTGTGCCGCCTTGGGGGCTCCCCTCGAGAGCCCCGCCGACGCGCCTGACGCCCTCCGAGCCCATCGCCGCGCCAAGAACCCTAGGCGCCTGCCGCCCGTCCTCGTCGCCTGGGACGGTGTCGTGCCGCCGGTGACGACGTCCTCCAAAGGCTCCGTCGTCGCGGAGCTCACGCTCGAAGACGGCGACGTGCGTCGGCTCGAGAAGCGGGGCAGGCGGCATTGCGTGCCGCATCCCATTCCACTCGGCTATCACCGGCTTACGGTCGAGGCCGCGGGCAGCCTCGAGACCTGCACGGTGATCGCCGCACCGGACGACGCGTTCCGTCGGCCCGGGTCGTATCGGAGCTGGGGCGTTGGGGCGCAGCTCGCCGCCCTGCGATCGGCTCGTAGTCGCTCGGTGGGCGACCTCGAGGACCTGGAAGCGCTGTGCACGTGGGTGAGGGAACAGGGCGGCGACGTGGTCATGGTCCTGCCGTTGCAGCCGACCTTCAACCCGGAGCCCGCGGAGCCCAGCCCGTATTCCCCGGTGAGCCGTCTGTTCTGGTCGGAGCTGATGCTCGACTTGGGGAATGCCCACCGGCCCACGCCCCCGCCCACGACCCTCGACGTGACCAAGGCCGATGCCGAGGTGCGTGCGGCTCTTGGCGGTCTCCCCGTTCCGGACCCGTCGCTCCTGGACGACGAGCTCCGCCGCTACGCCAGGTTCCGGGGCGCTCAGGCACGGCTCGGCCGGAACTGGCGGGCGTGGCCCGCCGACGCGCGGGGCGGGACGCTCGCGCCCGAGCACGTCGATGCCGAGGAGGAGCGGTTTCATCTCGTGGCGCAGTCGATGCTGCGCACGCAGCTCCGCGAACTGCGCCGGCGCCTGGATGACAAGGGGTTTCGCCTCGGATTGGACCTGGCGGTGGGGGTGCACTCCGACGGATACGATCCGTGGTCGCGACCAACGCTGTTCGGTGCGGGCATGTCGGTGGGTGCGCCACCCGACGAGGGTTTCCCCAGCGGACAAGACTGGGGATTTGCACCCGTGCTGCCGGCGGCGTCGCGTCGCGAAGGACATCAATACCTGGCCGCGTCCATCGGTGCGCAGACGTCACTCTCAGGTGTGCTTCGGGTGGATCACATCATGGCCTGGGTGCGCCTGTACTGGATTCCCCACGGATTTGGGCTGCACGAGGGCACGTACGTCTCGTATCCCGCCGAGGAGTTGTTCGCGATCCTGACGCTGGAGTCGGACCGACACCGCTGCGAGGTGGTGGGGGAGAATCTCGGAACCGTCCCTCCCGAGATCGACGAGGCGCTGCCGCGCCACCGTATCTGGGGGATGTATCTGGCGCAGTTCCAGGCAGCGAAGGACGAACACGTGGCTCCGCCCACGGCCGCCGATATGGCCCTGGTCGGCACACACGACACGCCGACCTTCGCGGGCTGGATCACCGGGACGGATATCGAGGAGCGGGTGCGGCATCGCCTCCTCGACGACGAGGCCGTACCGAAGGTGCGGGAAGAGCGGGCGCGCGCGGCCCGACGGCTGGCCGATCGGCTGAACGCCACCGTGGACGAGCCCCGGGCGTTCCTTGCCGAGTTGCTGCAGTGGCTGGGCGAGTCCGAGAGCCCGCTGGTCGTTCCGTGGCTCGAGGACTTCCTTCTCGAGGATCGGGGGGTGAACCTCCCGGGCACGCGTTCGTCCGAGCGGCCCAACTGGCAGCGTCCCATGCGGAAGCTACTGGACGACATCTTTGCCGATCCCGAGGTCGGGCTGCTCGTTGCCCGTCTGGATCGCGCTCGGAAGGCCGAGTGAGCAGTATGCCGGCTGGGAGCTAACCGGCTCGCCGTGCACAGTTCGACATCTCTGGTGGGCAGCGCCCCGCAGTTCGTGCTGCACCGCGACGCAACGTAGCGCTACACACTAGCGAAGGACTCGGATCCACCATGGAATCACGCACCGCCACCGCTCCCCTCGCCGTTCGGCCCAAGCCGCGGCTCTCGTTCTGGGACGTCTGGAACATGAGCTTCGGGTTTCTCGGCATTCAGTTCGGATTCGCGCTCCAGAACGCCAATGTGAGCCGCATCTTCGAGACGCTGGGCGCGAGTGTCGAGAACATTCCCATCCTGTGGATCGCCGCGCCGGTGACCGGGCTCGTGGTGCAGCCCATCGTCGGCTACTTCAGCGACCGCACCTGGAACCGCCTGGGCCGCCGGCGTCCGTACTTCCTGGGTGGTGCCATCCTCGCCTCGTTGGCCCTGATCGCGATGCCGAACTCGCCCGTCCTCTGGGTAGCGGCGGGCATGCTATGGATCATGGATGCCTCGATCAATATCTCCATGGAGCCGTTCCGTGCCTTCGTGGGAGACAACCTGCCTTCGGAACAGCGCACCACCGGGTTCGCCATGCAGAGCTTCTTCATCGGCACCGGCGCGGTGGTGGCATCGGCGCTCCCGTGGCTGCTCACCGAACAGTTCGGCGTGAGCAACGAAGCACCGCGCGGCATCATCCCTGACTCGGTGCGCCTCTCCTTCTACCTCGGCGCCGCCGTGTTCTTCGTCGCCGTGCTGTGGACGGTCATCAGGTCGAAGGAGTACTCGCCCGAGGAGATGGCCTTGTTCGAAGACAATCAGGAGCGGGAAGACCAAGCTACGGTGAGACGCACGGCCGACGAGTACGCGGTGAACGGCACGCGCCAGCTCCGCATAGGGTGGGTGCTCCTGGCCGTGGGCGCGGTGGTCAGTTATGTGCTGGCCCGTCAGGATCTGTATCAGGTCATGATCCTGTCGGCGGGGATCGGTGTGGTGGGCGTGCTGCTCATCCTGAGTGGGCTCATGCAGCGTGGCGGCAAATACGACAACGGGTTCGTCACCATCCTGAACGACTTTCAGGACATGCCCCACACCATGAAGCAGCTGGCATGGGTGCAGTTCTTCTCGTGGTTTGCCTTGTTCGCCATGTGGATCTACACGACCGCGGCCGTGACGAGCCACATCTACGGCACCACCGACACGACGTCGGCGCTCTACAACGAGGGCGCGAACTGGGTGGGAGTCGGGTTCGGCGCCTACAACGGTGTGGCCGCCGCGGTGGCGTTCGCCATTCCCGTGCTGGCCAAGCGGACCAGCCGCAAGATCGCCCACGCCATCTGCCTCGTGTTCGGGGCGCTGGGGCTGCTCTCCATCTTCCTGATCCCGGACCCACGCTACCTGCTGGGCTCCATGGTGGGTGTGGGGATTGCCTGGGCGAGCATTCTGTCCATGCCCTATGCCATTCTCACGGGGTCACTGCCGCCGTCGAAGATGGGGTACTACATGGGGGTCTTCAATTTCTTCATCGTGATTCCGCAGATCGTCGCGGCGGCCATCTTGGGGTTCTTCGTGGGCCGGTTCTTCGGCGGGCAGGCGATCTACGCCCTCCTGGTCGGTGGCGCGTCCCTCGTGCTCGCCGCCCTGCTCACGCTATTCGTGGACGATCGGGACGACGTGGCGGCCGCAGTGTCGGCCTGATGCGGTGGCGACTCGAAGCCTCGTGTGCCGCTGGGCGCATCGGCGGGTCACCCGATGCGCTCAGTGGCCTGCACTACTGAAGAGGATGATCCGAACATGATGATTGCATTCCGCGCTGTGGTATCCGTGTGCCTGGGCGCCGTGTTGCTTTCGGGGTGCCGCACCGAGGCCCCGAGATCGGTCGCGGCAATCGACTCGGCGATGTTCTGGAACAACGCCACGGTCTACTTCCTCCTGACTGATCGCTTCGAGAACGGCAACCCCGCCAACGATCTCGCTCTGGGCAGAGCGCAGGACGGCGCGGCGTTGCGAAGTTTCCAGGGCGGGGACCTCGCCGGCGTGCTCCGGAGACTGGAAGAAGGGTACTTCGACAGCCTGGGCGTGAACGCCATCTGGCTCACGCCTTTCGTGGAGCAGATCCGCGGCAGCGTGGACGAGGGGACCGGAAAGACGTACGGATTCCACGGCTATTGGACCAGGGACTGGACCGCCGTGGAGCCGACGCTCGGAACCGTGGCCGAACTACGCGCGCTGGTCGACGCCGCTCATCGGCATGGCATCCGCATCCTCATGGACGCGGTGATCAACCACACGGGTCCCGTGACGCCGGAGGATCCCCAGTGGCCCGACGAGTGGGTCCGCACGGGACCGCGGTGTGTGTATCAGGACTACGCCACCACCGTGGACTGCACGTTGGTGGACAACCTTCCGGACATCCTCACGGAGCGGGACGAGCCCGTGGAACTCCCACAGGCGCTGGTCGACAAGTGGGAGCGGGAGGGTCGTGCCGAACAGGAACTGGCGGAGCTCGATGCGTTCTTCGAGCGCACCGGATACCCCAGAGCACCGCGCTACCACGTGATGAAATGGCTCACCGACTGGGTGCGCGAGCTCGGGATCGACGGCTATCGCATGGACACCGCCAAGCACTTCCACGAGTCGGTCGCCGCCGAACTGAAGCAGGAAGCCAAGCGGGCGTTTGCCGAATGGAAGGCAGCGCATCCGGACAAGGTCGTTGACGACCTCCCGTTCTACATGGTGGGCGAGGTGTCCAACTACGGCGTGCACCTTGGCCGGGATTTCGATTTCGGCGACCGAACCGTGGACTTCTTCGACTACGGCTACGACGGTTTGATCAACTTTGGGTTCAAGGGTGACGCCGCCAGGGCGATGGACGAGACGTTCGCGCGGTATGCTGCGGCGCTGCGTGACGGCGCGCTGCACGGCGTTTCAATCCTCAACTACGTCAGCAGTCACGATGACGCGTCGCCCTACGATCTGGAACGGCGGGATCCGTTTGGGGCCGGGACCCGCCTACTTCTCGCTCCGGGTGGCGCGCAGATCTACTACGGCGACGAGTTGGCCCGACCGCTCCGCGTTGAGGGTGCCCGAGGCGACGCCAACCTCCGCTCGTTCATGAACTGGGACGACCTCGAGCGCGGTGGCGTGACCGCTCAGGTGCTGCGGCACTGGCGACGGCTGGGCCAGTTCCGCCGAGCCCACCCCGCGGTGGGCATCGGCGAGCACCGCCGGCTGCAGGACACGCCGTACATCTTCAGCCGCACCATCGAGACCGAGGATCTGTCCGATCGGGTGATCGTGGCGATGGATGTTGGTGAAGGGGCCAAGACCATCCCCGTGTTCGGGGTGTTTCCCGACGGCACCGACCTGGTGGACAGCTATTCGGGCGTGGTGGGCACGGTGATGAACGGCGAGGTCGCGTTGACCACGGACTTCGGGCTCGTGCTCTTGAGCGAGCGGCGCTGGTGAGGATCACGAGCGGGCGGCGGGCTGGTCCCGAAGCGTGCGTGAGGTCCGTGTCGGCCCGGCGCCTGAATGTCGACCCACCACTGACCTCCAGCGCGCGTAGGGAGCCACCCGCCACCGCCAAGCGTCGAGATCGTCCGACTGCGATACGGGCGGTGCCCCCGCTGTTCTCTTCGGGCCCACCGTGGCAGCGTGTCACCGTATCACTCCAGTGCGCTCCTCGAACATGACCACTCGCCTTCCAGTGGCCCGCTGCGCAGCTCTGCTCGTGGCAGGCCTCGTGGTGACCCACGGCGCGAGCGCGCAACAGCAGGACTCGACGCCACGTCTCCGCGCCGAGATCCACGGTTCCACCGCGATCCGCGTCACGCTCACCAATGTCGCCCGACCGACGGATCGCGCGGCCTATCGCCTGACCGACGGGCAGGGAACGGACATTCCCATCGCTGACGTCGTGCCCAACACCGCGACCGAGTCGCTGATGATCCCGGCGACGGTGCTGGATCCCATGCGGGTCCACTATCTGGAACTCCCCGAGCTGGGTCTGCGCGCCCTGGTTCGGCGCGATCCCCTGTTCCGCAATCTCTACTCGCCCAAGCCGTTGGGCGCCGTGATATCGGGCGACGGAACGGCCACCACCTTCCGCATCTTCTCCCCCCGCGCACACGCCGTGCGGCTCCATCTCTATCGCGGCAAAGATGACGCGCCGGGTGAAGCACTGCGTGTCATCGAGATGACGAAGGACGCCAACGGCGTGTGGGAGGGGACGGCCGCGGGAGACCTCCACGGCGCCTGGTACGACTTCACCGTGCACGGTCCGGCGGATCCCGGCAATTGGTTCTACGAGACACAGCCGGTCCATATCTCGGATCCGTACGCGTTGGTGAATGACGATGCGTTCGGCAGGTCCCGGGTATGGCGCGACGGTCCGCCGCCGCCCCCGGTAGCCGGCGGCAGGCCGCGCATGGAAGACGTCGTGGCCTACGAGGTGCACGTCCAGGATTTCACCGATCTCCTTCCCGTGAGTGACGCGGAGACCGGCACGCTGCCGGCCGTGGCCCGGACGGGCCTCAAGAACGCACACGGCGAGCCGATCGGCTTCGACTACGTCGTGGACCTGGGCGTCAACGTGGTTCACCTCATGCCGGTGCAGGAGTATCTGCACTACCAGGATGCAGCGTGGCAAGCGGTGTTCGCCGACGATTCCTTTGCCCGCGCGATGGGGATCGATCGCGAGAACTATCAATGGGGATACCGTACCACCCACGCATTCGCGGTCGAGAGCCGCTTCCGGTCGCGGGTGGCCGAGCCGGGGGCGGAACGGGAGCAGTTCAGGGCACTGGTGCGGGCGTTTCACGAGCGCGGCCTCGCCGTCATCATCGACGTGGTGCCGAACCATACCGGCGAGAACATGGATGGCCGGCACATGCTCCTGAACTTCAATGTTCTGGACCTGCCGTACTACTACCGCACCGATCACCAGGTCGCGCACATCGGGCCGTTCGGAAACGAGGTGAAGTCCGAAGACCGCCCCATGGTGCAGCGCTGGATCGTGGATCAAATGCGGCACTGGGTAGAGGCGCTGGGCGTGGATGGCTTTCGCATCGACCTGGCGGGGCAAATCGATGAGCAGACGCTGCGTCGAGTGAAGCGTGAGTTGCCGCCTGACCTCATCATCTACGGTGAAGCGTGGATACCGCCCAGCGACCCCGACGTCCGCGCGAATCCCGACTGGGCCTGGTACAAGGCCGATGCGCCGATCACGTTTTTTCAGGACGATGCCCGCAACGCGTTCAAGGGGAGTCCCTTCGATGTGAAGGACCGCGGCTGGGCCGGCGGAGACGGCGCCGCCCGGGGCGCGACGATGCGCGCGCTCGCCAACGACTACGAAGAGGAGCCGCACACCACGAGCGGGATCTCCTACCTCGACATCCACGACAACTGGGCCCTGGCCGATCGCTACGCGCTGAACGACGATCACAATGGACTCCTTGGAGTGAATCTCGCGGCGATGCGGATCGCTGCCGGACTCTTGCTCACGTCGGCGGGGCCGGTGGTGATCCACGGCGGCACCGAGATGCTGCGCTCCAAGGGTCTGGCACCGCACGAGGAATTCGCGGTCGAGGTAGCCGGTGGGCCCATCCAGTTCAAGGGCCGGGACGACACCTACAACCTCCGGGCGCCGAACCGCTTCGTGTGGGACAACCTCGTGCCCGGCTCGGATCACTCGGCCATGCGCGACTACTGGAAGGGGCTTCTGGCCCTCCGCATGTCGGAGCACGGTCTGGTGTTCCGCGTGGCAGACGTGCCGCCGGGGCATTATCGTTGGGTCTTGCCGGACGAGCCCACGCTCCTGGGCTACGTGGTCGGCGACCGGGTGCTGGTACTCGTCAACAGCGGGACGCGGGACGGCATGGTCCGGTTCGAACTTCCCCGTGGCACGTGGAAACAGGTCGGCGACGGAGAGCGGGTGAACCTGAACGGCGTTGGAGGACCGTACGCCCGCCTCGACGGAGGGACGCGCGAGGTGCGGGTTCCGGCGGGATCGTTTCTGGTGTGGGTGGCGGAACCATGACCGAACGCGATGCACCGAGGTGGTGTTGAAGATGATCAGTCTCACTAACCCTGAACTACGGAACCCCGATGACTGCTGAGAGCTTTCAGATCTCCCCGCTGGACATCTTGATCTTCGTGGTCTTCGTGGTGACGGTCGTCAGCGTCGGCCTGTACCAGAGCAGACATGAGGAGGGAAGCGAAGATTACTTCCTCGCCGGGCGCGGCCTGAAATGGTGGTTGATCGGGTTCTCGCTCATCGCCTCCAACATCTCGACCGAGCAGTTCGTGGGCATGAGCGGCAATGCAGCCAGCCACGTGGGCCTCGCGATCGCCAGCTACGAGTGGATGGCCGCCATCACGTTGGTGATCGTGGCGTTCGCCTTCCTGCCGTACTTCCTGCGTACCGGCATCTACACCATGCCGGAGTTCCTCGAGGTCCGGTACAGCAGTACGGCCCGCACCATCATGGCGGTCGCCACCATCCTCATCTACCTGCTCCTGCTCGGCTCCGTCACCTACTCGGGGGCACTGGTCATCAGTACACTCGCCGGGAAGGCGGGCATGTCCGTGAGTCTGGCGACCGGGTCGCTCATCATCGGCGTGATCGCGATGGCGTACGTCACGGCCGGTGGGCTCAAAGCATGCGCGTGGGCCGACTTGATCCAGGGCAGCGCGCTGATCCTGGGGGGCGGCGTGATCATCTGGTTCGCCTTCCAGAAGCTCGGTATGGCGACTGAGGCGGCTTCGGTCGTGAGTGTGGAGACCGGGGCGGTCAGCATCCAGACCCTGGCGCCTGATGCGGGCGCGATCGAGCGGTTCTGGGACCTCAATCGACCCCGCATGAACATGTTCCTGCCCGCCGCCGATATCGTGCTGCCGTGGACCGCCCTGATGCTTGGCCTGTGGATTCCGAACTTCTACTACTGGGGTCTCAACCAGTACATCACGCAGCGCACCCTCGGCTCGGCCTCCCTGGCAGAGGGACAGAAGGGCATCGTATTCGCCGCGTTCATGAAGCTGCTGATTCCGTTCGTGATCGTGATCCCGGGCATCATTGCATTCAATCTATACTCCAACGAGATGCGGCTGGAGGCACGCGGCGACACGGCCGGCAGCATGACTCGGTACCTGGACGCCAACCCGTCCACGGAGTTCGTGGTAGCGGCCGAGGCACCGACGGAAGAGGAGATTGCCGCCTGGCCGTCGGGGCGGTATCTGCTCGCCATCTACCCGGATGCGTCGGCCATTGGAGCGCTCCGCACCCAAAGCCCGTGGGTCCTCCCAATCACTCGGCAGCAGTTCGACGGGACGCAGGCCGGCGAGTTCACGGTCTTCGTGACCGAGGACAAGTCGTGGGCTGCTGTGAATCCGGGCTTGGCCGAAGAGATCGAGGCCTTCAACCAGCTGACCCGGGACGCTGCCAGGGCCGCCGGCAGACTGACGACATCCGAGAAGATGATCGCCTACAAGTACGACACGGCACTCGCGCAGGTGCTGGGCCACGTCCTGCCCCAGCGCATCGGTATCGTGGGCTTCGTGCTGGCCGCGTTGCTCGGCGCGGTGGTCAGCTCGCTCGCGGCTATGCTCAACGCAGCATCCACCATCTTCTCAATGGACGTGTTCAAGAAGTACATTGCTCCGGCGGCAACGCAGAAGTCGGTCGTCCGCGTCGGCCGGTTCGCCGTGGTGGCGTTCGGGATCGTGGCCGTGCTGCTGGCGCCGCAACTGGGCAACCCGGCCATCAGCAACAGCATCTTCACGATCATTCAGGAAGGCCAAGGATTCATCTCGCCGGGCATCCTGGCCGTGTTCGCCTTCGGACTGGTGGTTCGGCGCGGGCCGGCCGTGTGTGGTACGGCTGGCCTCCTGACCAACATCGTGGCGTACGGCCTGTTGAAGCTGGCGGTACCCGACCTCCAATTCCTGAACCGCATGGCCGTGTGCTTCGCCCTGAGCCTGGGCATCATGGCGGCCATCACGCTGGTGAAGCCCCTGGCCGAGCCGGTGGTGTTCAAGCAGAACACCGCCATCGCGCTGGAGTCCTCGCGTGTGGCGAAGCTGGGCGCGGTGATCGTGATCGCCGTCGCGCTCTTGCTCTACTTCCTGTTCAGCTCGGCAGGCCTGGCGGGGTAGGGCGCGAGCCGGCAGACGGCGCAAACCACGATCGGGGTGGCGCCCATGATGCAGCGCAGCTGAGGGCAGCTGCGCCCCTGCCGCGTCTCTACGCCGGGGTCGTACTCCCGGCGGTTCTGACCCTGGGCGCGTCGGTGTCGGCGGTGACGATGCGTCGGTCCGCCACGAACAGGGCCGCGCGCACCCGTGGCACTGCGGCGAGCGGCTGTTCGTAGCGGATGGCACCGGTGCCGGGCTCGCTGTCGTTGGTCGAGACGCGGACCACCCAGGGTTTCACGTCGCCGCCGACCGAGGTGGCGGCACTCACCACGCGAACCTGATCGCCCTGACGGATCACGCCCAACGCGTACACCGCCCCGCGGGGCCGGCGTGCTTCCGTTTGCACCAGGATGCTGGCAATGCCCGCCTCGGACGCCAACGGGTTGGCACCCACGAGCGTCACGTCTCCGGTGGATCCGAAGAACACGTTCTCCCACGCGTCCGGCACGGTGGTGCCGACGGCATCCTTCAGTTCGGCTCTGAGAAACGCAACGTCCTTGCCGTCTGCAGCGAACGCCCGCCCGCTCTCGTCTAACCAGAGGTCCATGCGGGTCACGGGGCCGGGTGTGCGGACCACATGCCGGGCCGCCACCCGGTCACCGATGTACCCGATCGCTTCCAAAGTCCCCGGTCGGAAGCGGTCGAGGCCAAAGGTGAATGGCGGATGCGCGAGGTGGGTCGAGATCCGGTTCGCGTCGGGCCGTCGCCGCTCCACCAGCTGACCGTCGAGGCGGAGCGCCACCTCGTCACAGTTGCTGAATGCGCGCACGGTCGGGCTCGAGTCAGGCGTCCAATGACTGGCGATGAACACCATGGGGCCTGACACCGCCCGGCGCAGCTCCTCGGTCGCTGGGCGCTGACTCCGGAAGAACGCGTGTGACAGCTTCGGGAGCCGAAAGAGGTCCATGCACCCGGAGGATTCGATATCCGGCGCATAGCCTCGATTGTAATCGAACATCACCCACAGCCCGTCGGCGAAGGCGATGGTCTTGCGGTTGTCGTTGTGCGCTTCCTGGAAGTTGGTTGCCTGCTGTAGGAGGGCGGCCTCGCCGTGCCAACGGAGCTGCCGGCTATTGGCCTCGTCGGGCGCCAAGTCCGCCCATGCCTCCTGCTTGAGCCCGGCGTTCTGCGCGTAGTACTCCCAGTCGCCGTACTCGCTGATCACACACGGGCGATCGGTGATGTCTCGACAGCCGCCGTGCTGCCGAGCCTGAATGAACACGTCGTAGCCGTCTGTCCACCCGCACGTGTAGCACTGATCCCCCGGATACTCCTCGTGGGCGATCGCGTGCGTGGTGTGAATGAACTCGTCGGGCATGTCGGTTTCGTTGAGCG
Source organism: Gemmatimonadales bacterium (assembly GCA_041602035.1). GTDB lineage: Bacteria > Gemmatimonadota > Gemmatimonadetes > Gemmatimonadales > GWC2-71-9 > JAOTVV01. The sequence goes on from JBFIHA010000001.1 coordinate 43,916, forward strand.
AGACCTCCCACAGGATGACGCAGGGATGGTTGCGGTCCCGCCGCAGTAGGCGGCGGCAGTTGTCGTACTGGATCTCGGTGAACGCCGGGTCTTCACGGTTGAAGAATTGCCATCCGGGAATGCAATCCATCACCACCAGGCCGAGCTCATCGCAGGCGTCCATGAACGCGGGGGCATGTGCGTAGTGTGACAGTCGGACATAATCGAACCCGGCATCCTTGATCTTCTTGGCGTCACGATACTGGGCCGAGTCGGACAGGGCGTACCCCACGTACGGGTACTCCTGGTGCCGGTTCGTGCCTCGGAGGACCATTCGCTCGCCATTGATTCGAAAGCCGTCCGCCGAGATCGCGATGTGCCGGATCCCGATGCGAGTTGTCTCGCCGTCCACGACCACTCCGTCTTCGATGATCTCGGTGTGAAGCGCGTACAAGTGGGGAGTGCGCGGACTCCATAGGGCCGGTGCCACAACGCGGAGATCCTGGTGTACCTCTCGTTCGTGACCGGCATCGACATTCACGGGATCGGAGAACGCCTCCACCGCCAACTGCTGCGCAGTGTCACGGAGCAGCGTCCGCACGCGGAACGTACGGCGGCCGGGACCGAGATTACGCACGTGCACTTGCACGCGCACCGTGGCCGACTCGGGCGACACGTCGGGGTACGTGACGAAGACCCCTCCGCTGGCGGGCGTGTTGGCCAGGATGGGGTCGGTGATGTGGAGGGAATCCCTGATGGTCAGGCGGACATTGCGGTAGATGCCGTGGTACGGGTTGAAATCGAGCTGCGGAAGCGGCTTCGGGCCGGTCACGGGGTTGTCGCGGTTGTCGAGGCGCACGGCGAGCACGTTCTCCCCGCCCACGACCACTCGGCTCGAGATATCGAACCCAAACGGCATCCAGCCACCCATGTGTCGTCCCAGCGGGATGCCGTTGAGCCAGACGTCGGCCACGTTCATGGCGCCGTCGACCATCAGCGACACGTTCCGCCCCGCGGCTTCAGGGCCCACCATGAACCGTTTGCGGTACCAGCAGATTCCCTGCCACTGGTACGTATCGCTGCCTGGCGCTCCAGTCACGAGGCTCTCGGTGCGAGCCGTGTGGGGCAGCGTGGCTGCGCTCCACGTGGTATCGTCGAACGCTGCACGGTGTGCCCCTTCGGCGTCTCCCAGGAAGAAGCGCCACCCCGGGTTGAAATCCACGCGGGACGGGACCGGGAGGAGGCGTGACGTTGCAGACGCGACTGGGCTGGGGCGGATCGCCAGCGTGACACCTGCCGCCGCTGTGTGTTTGACAAAGTCGCGTCTCTTCATGTCACCACATCTCGGTTGTGCGCTTGCGCAGATCGTGTGCCGGTGTCATCACCCCTTCATTTCGCATCACTGGAGCGGCGGTTGGACGGCGGGTATCATCACCACGCGTTCGATCTCGAAACCGTGCGCGCGCGTGACGTCGGCGTCGCTAAACAGATCCGCGCCCACGGAGAACTGGAGCCCGTCCAGTTCGGCGAGTCGTGGTGCGGCGCGGCGGGTCACGCTCTCCCGCAGGTAGGGAAGAAACTGGGGGTAGGGACGTGGCAACAGGGCGAGCGGCGTGGGTCGCAATGCCTCGAGTGGAATCACGAAGTCCCGCCACGTGTCTGTGAGGTCGAGTACCGCGCCCCAGGCCGTCCCGTCTCGCTCCACCAGCGCCACTTCCATCCGGTCCTCGGCACGGTCGGCGGTGCGGGCACGTATGTGCAGCACAGCGCCAGGGGATGCCACATCGAGACGCGTTCGTTGACTCTCGGGCAGGAACGAGCGCAGCGCGAAGTGGTGGGGCGTGGGCGTGAAGTCGTCCACGGTCGCTGACAGAGCCAAGCGCCCGGGCTCGCTGCCGGCCACGATATCGGAGCGGAACCGCACGTATTGCCACGGGTGCGGATAGAGCACGTGGCCTAGGTCACGACGGCCGTCGAACAGCAGGACGGGCGCCCCGACCGCCACGATGGGCACCTGCCAGAACTCGCGGCCCGTGAAGTCCCAGCGAGAGGGGTCCCCTGCCACAGCCCCCGGGAAACTCGTTGGCTCGCCGCGCTCGTAGACGGTCACGACATATTCGAGCAGGCCATCGCGTAGGACCTCCGCGGGCAGCTGCGCTCGGTATCCGAACGCCGCCGCGGGTTCCATGGTGAGATGCAGCATGCGGCCCCGTTCACCCACCCTTCGGGCAAACAGCGTCACCGAGTCCGCCGGCGTGCGGGACACCACGTCCACCGCCACGGTGTACGGCTCCCCGGCCACGATCTCAGCCGGTGGCGTGTGGATCACCACTGTCGGGGCGTCGGACGACGGAGGCGCGACGAACGATCCCAAGCGCCGGCCTGCGACCACGGACCGGTCGGTCCACGCCCGGCGCGAGGCCCCGACCCGGGTCAGGAGGTACGCACCGGGCCGCACGTCGAACGTTCCCCCCGTAACGGCCGGTCGGTGGGGGTTGCCGGCGTCCAGCGGCTCCACCGTGAAGTGCTCACCCAGATTCGGCAGGCGAATGCTCATGGCACGGGTCCGCCAGATCACGCGCGCGGCCTCGCGTTCCAGGCTCGGGCGGGTGAACGGATCGACCACCCAGGCGACATCCGGGTACACCTCCAGATGCCAGATCCCGTCGTCGAGACGGTCCAGGAAGTACGCGCCGGTCCCCTGATAGGACACAATGGGCGATGTTGCCACGCCGGCCACGTGCCGCAGCCTGGATGGGAAGGGTGGAGCCGTGACGGTGGTGTTGGAGTACAGGAACGCTGTGTCGGTCACCATCTCGCTCAGATCCTGAGCGTAGCTTACGCGGAACGGGCCGAAGCGATCGCTGTCGGGATGGCGGGCATGTGAGGTGCCACGGCGGAGCTCACGGAAGGCCACGCCGCCGATCATGAAGCTGATCGCCTTTGCCGGCGTGTAGACCAGGTTCAGGAAGTGGGTTTGATACTCGGTATTGGCGTGGGCGATCGCCAACGGATCGTAGGCGAACTGCGTGGCCCACTGGAACCCCGCCGCCCTGAAGCTCCGAGCCATGGCGGGATACATGTACGAGCCCGCGACGTCGGCGGCGTCGAACTCGTACACCATGCGCGCCTTGTCGCGACAATCTGGGAAGTCCTCGTACGGGATCGTGTAGCGCTCGACGTTGGGCAACATGTTGCCGCCGACAGCACCATTCCGTACCAGCCCGGTGGGGTACCACTGGTGGCTCACCCCGTCGATCTGGGCCGCGCACACGGCGCGGCCATGCTCGTCCGAGTAGTCCTGGCTGATGTTATAGAAGATGGGCTTCTCGAGGCCCGCCTCTCGCAGGGCGCCGACCATCGTATTGACGTAGCGGGTGGTCTCTTCCGGTCCGCCTGGATGGCTGGGCTCGTTGAAGATCTCGATCGCCAGGAGGTTGGGGTCTTCTGCGTACGTGAGACCGGTGTAGGGGTTCCGGTGCGTGATGAACTGGCCGAGGTAACGTGCCTGCGCCTCGCGCGCCTCGGGACTCGTGGTCATCTCACCCTTGGTGTATCCGTCCGAGAGCCCCTCGGTGCCAGGGTCGGGCTCGGGGTAACCGGTTGGCCACCAGGCAATGGGCGTGAGGATGGCGTTGATGCCATGGTTGGCGAGGCTGGCCAGGAGGTAGTCGAGCAGGTCCAGGTGATCGTTCGCTACGAGGTTGCCTTCACGGTCGCTCACTTCCCGGTCCCAGACGTGGATGCGGTAGGCGTCCAGTCCGAGTCGGGCGAGATGCAGTACGTCGGTGTCGATGGCCCGCTGGCGATCGAGACCGAGGTGGTCCATCGCGCGGTAGGCGTGCGCAAAGGGCGTGCTGTAGTTGACCCCGAACAGCGCGACCTCCTCCCCGGTGGCTGTCCATCGCATCACCCCGCCGTCGTCGACCGCTACCGGCCCGCCCTTCTGGGCTGCCACGGATGCCGAGAGACCTGCAGTCAAGGTGATGAGCGAAAGCGGCAGCAGCAGAGCTCGCGACATGGTGATCGGGGGTTGAGGACGCTCAGCGGGCAGAGGGCACGTTAGTGCGAGGGATGCCGCGCGGCAAGAAGCGGAACGCGACTAGTGAGCGGATTGGGACAACGTGTCCGCGCCCTCTTTTTCTTCTTCCTGGGCATCATCTAGGAAGACATCGCCGTAGAAGAAGCTGAATCGTGGCCTGGATCCGATGATCAGCGTCGCGTCGTTGCAGACGACGTGCTCGGTGGGAATTGGGGGTGCCCAGCTCGTTTCGAGCCCACCCTGCGAGATCCAGACTCGGATCGAGTACCGCAGGTGGTCGCGGGCGACGCGATATGTCGTCCGTGACAGCCCGAGGGCGGGACGGGCGGGCCCATAGGGACCGAACCGGATCCCCATGGTCATGGTGCTCTTGTTCACCACGACGACGTTGACCATCGCCTCCCACGCGCATCTGGGCGCGGAGTCGGCTTCGCCAGCAGCAGCCTCGTCGGCGGGCGCCTCCGGCACCGGTGGCGGCGCTTGACGTGTCGCGCACCCGGCGATCACGAGCAATCCAAGCAGTGAGAATCTCATGGACGATGCATCCCCCTACGTCTTCCTACCCGGGCGACCGAACAGCCGTTCCGCGAGACGGCGCTCCGGAGCCGACGGGCGAAGCTCGTGCGCTGTGGATCAACACCCTCGCGGTCTTCGGTTGAAGCACCAGGGTCAGCGATCCGCCGATGGCCTCCACCATGTCGCCCGCCGGGTAGGCGGCGCGGTAGGGGCCATCCTGCACCGCGACCGTGACGGTCTGGGCCTCGTCCGACGTGTTGAAGGCGATCACTGCGCGTTCGCCGTTCAGCGCACGCTCGTACACGAGGAGGCCGCGTGCGTCATCGGTCACGCGGTACGCCAGCTCGCCGTCGACGAAGAGACGAAGATGCTGCTGTCGGAGCGCGATCAGGTTCCTGTAGATGCGGTGCAGTGCGGTGTCCGGCGCGACCGCGTCGTGGCGGCGCGCTCGCCCGAACGGATGGGTCGTCTCATCCTCGTATGTCAGATCCGCCCACACCATGGGTTTTCGTGGATCCGGATCGTCGGCACCCCACATGCCCACCTCGTCGCCGTACCAGATGTGTGGTGCCCCGACGTACGTGAACTGCTGTACGAGAATCATCTCCTGGATCTGCCGAGCGCGGCCGTCGGGCCGGTCGATCCTGTACTCGGCGTCGGCGCCCGGGCTGACCTGGTACTTGTAGCGACCAGGATTGTACACCGATGTCCCGAAGCGGGGCGTGTCGTGGCTGGCCGTCAGGTTCATCATCGCCTGGCGCTCGTCCCGCCCGATGCCACGCGTAACGGAATCGAGGTGCGCCACATACTGTGACGCCGTGAGGTGGGCCGGCGCCCCGGCAAAGAAGCCGCGGGTGGGCATGTACCAGCGGTAGTTCATCACTGCGTCGAACACGGTGCCGTCGAGCCAGGGCGCGGGGTCCATCATGCGATCTGGCCACTCATCCCACCACACCTCGCCCACCAGGTACGCGTCGGGATTGATGTTGCGGACGAAGCGCCGGTAATCGCGCCAGAATCCCAGCGGCACCATTTCGGCCACGTCGAGCCGGAACCCGTCAATGCCGTCCGATGGGTCGCCATCCCCGTTGGGATCGAGCCAGCGGCGGGTGACGGCGAAGACGTGATCCCGCACGGGTGCTACCAGGGTGCCGTCGATCGCGCCGCGGGTCGCGCCCTCCGGTCGTCCGGTCTTCCGCAACTCCGGAAGGTTCGGGACGCCGGCCCACCCCGAATACGTGAACTCGTTGGTGTCCGGTGTCGCGGGGTCGTCGAAGCGCTGGATCTCGTACCAGTTCGCGTACGGCGAGGCGTCCTGACGTGCGAGAATGTCTTTCCATGCCCAGAACGTGATGCCGGTGTGGTTCCACGAGTAGTCGACGATGATGCGCATCCCGCGCCGATGCACCTCGTTCACCAGGGCGAGGAACAGCCGGTCGGCGGAGGTCCACTGCCAGGTGCTGGGATCTGCGGGATCCTCACCGGCGATGATTGCGGCGTCGCCGCGCGGATCCGGACCGAAGTTGCGGTCCATGTGGTGGTAATTCCGGGCGTCGTACTTGTGGAGCGATGGCGCGTCGTTCACCGGGTTGAGATACAGCGCCGTCACTCCCAAGTCCTGGAGGTAATCGAGCTGGTCGATGACGCCCTGCAGATCGCCGCCATACCGTCGAAGCTGCACCGTCAAGTAGAACTCCCTCCCCGTGGCCGTTGCCCACGGCTCCTGACGGTACCAGTCGTGGATCCACGGAGTGGGCTGCCAACCTCGTGGCTGCACGTGGGGCCACGAGCCCTCCATGTCAGCGAGGGTGGGATCGTTCGACGGATCGCCGTTGCGGAACCGCTCGACGAAGATCTGATACCAGACGACGTCCTTGGCCCAGGCCGGCACGGCAAGGGTGGGATCGACGTCTGAAGAGCCACACGCGAGCGCGAGCGGCAGCAGGATCACAAGGAGCCATCTCATCGGTCCGCCAATCCGCCGGAGACATCGAACACGTATGCCTGGAGGGGCGGGAGGGAGGGGAGGGGGACGTAGTCCGTGATTCGACCGTCCATGCCGATCTCCAGTGTTGCGGCCGCCTGGTCCGCCATGAGTGTGACCGGCGCGTAACGTCCGGGCGGCAACGTGGGCGTGGCGGATGACAGGGTGACGTCGGCGAGCGGTGTCGTCCCCAGGTTGGCGATCACCAGTGTGGCGTGGTCGTTGGTCCGTCGGAGGTAGGCAGCGACCCGTTCCGTTCCAGCGTCGAGTGGCACCAGCTCGCCGGCCCCCAGCGCGGCGTGCTCCATGCGTAGGCGTATCAGGCGGCGGTAGTGGTTGAGCAGTGCGCCGGGGTCGTCGTCCATAACCGCCACGTTCGCCGTGAACGAGTCCGGCTGCAGTGGCTCCCAGGGCGTTCCCGCGGTGAAGCCGGCGGCCGGGTCAAGACTCCAGTGCATCGGTGTGCGGATTCGGGGGTCCGGCTTGTCTCCGGTCATGCCGATTTCTTCACCGTAGTACACGAACGGTACCCCGGGCAGCGTGAGCAGCAGGCTCGCCGCCAGCTTGGCACGCGCCGCGTCGCCACCCAGCCACGTCATGACACGGGTCTGGTCGTGGTTGCGCAGGAACGGCGACCAGCGATGGTTTGGCACGGCCTCTTGCAGTCGGAGCACCGACGCAATGAGGTCGGTCGAGGACCCGTCCCGCACGGCTGTCAGGATCGCGTCGGCCACCTCGAACGCGAAATAGGCGTCGAGCTGGTCGGGATAGTAGGCCAGCAGCGCGTCGGTGCTGTCGAACACCTCGCCGATGGTGAACGCATTCGGGTCGACCTCGCGGACGTGTGCCGCGAACTCGCGCAGCATATCGTGCGTTCTGGGCACGTTCGCCGAGCGGCCCGGTTCTTCCATCAGGTGACGCACGGCATCCAGCCGGAACCCGTCGACGCCCATCTCTTTCAGCCAGAACGTGGCGATCCGCTTCATCTCCTCTCGCACGGCGGGTGTCCCCCAGTTCAGATCCGGCATGGTGTGCCAGAAGAATCCGTAGTAGTACTCGTTTCGCGTGGGCGCCCCGCGCCAGTTGTTGCCCCCCCACTCGTTGTTCGGGCCGACGGTGTCCGACCACAGGAACCAATCCCGGTAGCGGGAATCGGCGTGGCGCAGCGCATCCTGAAAGAAGGGGTGCTCGCTCGAGACATGGTTGATGACCAGATCGACCAGTACCCGGATGCCGCGCCGGTGCGCCTCGTCCACGAGATTCTTGAAGTCGCTGTTTGTGCCGTATGCGGAATCGACTCGATAGTAGTCGGTGACATCGTACCCGTGGTAGCTGGGCGACGCGGCGATCGGCATGAGCCAGATGCAGCCTGCACCGAGATCCGTGGCGGTCTCGTGGTCGCCGTCGTTGACGTAGTCGAGTTTCTGGATCAGTCCTGCGAGATCGCCGAGTCCGTCGCCGTCGCTGTCGTAGAAGGAGCGAACGAAGATCTCGTAGCATACCGGGCCGTTCGACCAGTCGGCTCGCTGCGATACCCGTGGAGGGGCGCAAGCCGCAAGTGCGGTGAGTGCGGCGACGAACAGGCACTTCATCGCCGGTGTCATCGGCTCGGAGCCGGTGACCGCTGCGGCGCGAACAGAAACGTCAAGACGTCGTCCATGCGCGCTCGCCACGACGCCTCGTTGTGATCGGCACCTTCGTACTCGCGGACCACGAAATCCCGGCCTTCCACACGGCGCTGCGCCAGGAGCCACTCCCGTACGGCCGCATGGGTGGGACCGTACGTGGCATCGAGGCCGCGCGTTCCGTAGTCGAACCAGTACCGGACCCCTTGGGGTGCCCTGAGTCCCGTACGGATGTCGCGGATCACGTACGGTGTCTCGTCTGGCGGGTCGGCCGTCACGAGGTTCGGGAACACCCTGGCCGCTACTGCCTCGGACAAGGGGAAGTGCGTGGACACACAGCCGCAGGCGCCGAAGGTCTCGGCGTGGTGGGTTACGAGATAGAACGACAGGAGGCCGCCCATCGACGAGCCCATGACCGCGGTATGTCGTGGCCCGGTGAGCGTCCGGAACTCGGCATCGACCTTCGGTATCAACTCCTCGATGAGAAAGCGTGCATAGTCGGGAGCGCCGTGCCACGGCGAGTACTCCCGTCCCCGTGCGGCCGAGTTCCAGACGCCGACGACGATGATGGGCGGGATGACGCCCCGCTCCACGAGCCGCACCACGGCCTCGTCCACGCCCCAATCGACGCCTGTACTCGCGATGCGCGGATCGAACAGGTTCTGTCCGTCGTGCATATACAGCACGGGATAGCGGACCGAGGGATCGGCGTCATACCCAGGCGGTAGCCAGATCTCCACGTGACGTGCCGGGCCGAGGTGAGTAGAGGCAACATCCGTCCAATACACCAGCCGGCCATGGACGCCTGAGCCACTCCAATCGGCGATGTATTCCCTGGGGTCCTTCTTGAACGCGGCGATCTCGTGCGACACCTCGACGTCGCCCGTGACGAGCGCCGTGTGGTTGGGTGGCACGGCTCCGGACGGACCGAGTGCCTCACGGTTCCACGAGCCCAGCGTGAACTTGTATTTGATCGTCGTGCCCAATGGCACGCTGACCTGCGCTGTGCGCTCGTGTCCCTCGCCCGTCATCGCGAGCCCGTCGGGATGCCACGGTCCGAGCGCGGGGAGGTTGCCGGTCAGGTAGAGGGTCCCCGTCCCCTCGGGCACCGTGGCCCGAATCGTGACCGTGCAGCATTCGATGGCAATTGCGTCGAACGGTGAGGCCACGATAGCGAAGGAGGGTGCGGCGAGCATGGTGAGGACGAGGGCAGCGGGCATCGATGCAATCTCCTGAGACGGAGGGACGACTAGCATAAGCTAACGCGTCCCACTCCGGCGGCCACGAGGGCCGGCGGAGCCTTGTCGTGCCACTCGGCGAATGGTGTTTGGTGACCTCGAGATCTGTGGCGAGGCGCGGTCGCCATCCGGCGACCCGAGGGGTGGTGGCCCCCCGGTGGTCGACGATATGGATATGGACTCCGCCCGAGCAGGGTGTTGGGCGGATGGGTGGGCGAGTCGGACGTCGACTCCCCGGCGGAGCTTCCTAGTTCGTGGGTTTGACCCTCGGCGTGAGCTTCCCGTCCACGATCTGGCGGCCAAACTCCAGGCAGTTCGCGATGGCCAGTTTCTCGCTGGCGTAGGTGTTCGGCCCGCGGCAGCGCCGGACGCCTGTGCGACGACCCGCAGGCGTGATACGTACTTCCAGCGTCCAACTCTCCGAGTCGCCCGTGGGCTTGGTGGTGGGTTCAATGACGTAGCCGTGATACTCGATACGGTTGCTCATGCTCCTCCCGGGTTCTTGTCGTCGGTGTGCGCTTCTTCGCGGGCTTGCGCCCGCTCCTGTGCGCGCTTGGCGCGGCGCTCCTGCTTGGCTTGCCGTTTCGCTCGCTTGTCGGCCTCTCGTTTGCGCTTCGCCGCCGCCATGGGGCCACGTCTCGCCATCCTCAGCCTCCGCTCTGGTGGTCGACGGTCTGGAACACGTGCTCGTCGAGCCACGCGGTGAACGCGCTGTCGAGCTCTGCCGCATCCCGACCGGGGTGAAACGGCATGACCTCCCACCGCGTGCCGGCGCTCATGAGCCACCATGCAGGCTCGGTGGCCGGTTGCGACCGCTTTGGGTTGGCTGGCACGCCGTCGTAGGACACGAAGTGGAACTCCCGGCCACGGTACCGCAGCCGCCTTTGCTCGACGAGAAGTCGGCTCATCGCAGATCCTCCAAGGAACAGTCTGGGACCAGGCCGTCGATGATGCGGCGGCCGTACGCGTAGCACGCGCGAACGGCTGCCCGCTCGGTCTGGAACGTCTTCGGTCCGCTGAATGCGCGCTGCCTTCTGCGATAGGCGATCACGAGATCCAGGGTCCACCGCTGGCTGCCACGGATCTGAAAGGTACGGGGTGTGATCGTGAATCCTTGATAGGTCAGCGTGTTCATAAGCCCTACCGCGAGGTCGACGCGAGGTCCAAGGTCACGAGCATGGACTCGTAGCGCCTGCCGGCCCCACGAAGGTGCATGAACAGGTGCTCCAGGCTCGGCAGGGACCAGATCGTGGCGTGGGTGGTTCCGCCCACCTGCCAGGGGTCCACGGAAGATATCGCGATGCGTTCGGTCGTGCGCACGTATCCCGCGTACGACGTGTACCGCAGATGGTCCATCAGGCCAACGGCCATACGTTCGGTCGGGCAGTGGAAGGCAAACGTGAGCCTTTGGGGGGACTGCAGCACATTGGCCGACAGGAGATCGTGCCAGCAGCGCCGCGCGTTGACCAGGGAGCCGGCCGACGTGCCGTCCTGGTACTCGTCGGGGAGTAGCGCGCTCACGCCGGCGTCCGGGGCATCAGCCGTGCGAGTGCGGCCGGGTCGGGCTGGGAGCGGCGGGAACGGGTGGGATTCGGCAGAGAAAGATGCTCCCTTGCAAAAGAAAAAGCGGGATCGCCGCTGGGGCGCGTTCCCGCTTCCAATCGGAGTCCGTCGGGCGACAGGCGCTGTCGCCCACACACGGAGGATAGTCGCTCGCTGTCACCCTGTCAACGCGCGATCACTGCCGGGACCCGCCAAAAAGTCGACGTATTCCCTTTTTCCCTTCGCTCGACTATGTTACATCTAACGCAATGAGGCGTTCATCGAAGCGCCACAGACGCACGCAACGGATTTGCAGGGGAACCGGCAACTGACGCGGTTCCCTCTTTTTATAGGAGTACGCCGCAGAGTGCGGCACCCCGCCGCGGGGACACATCCGCGGACAACACGATGGACGATCGGCCAGTGCGGACACTCCGGACTCCGACGCGCATCGAACACATGAGGAGTAGGTATGTCACGCATTACTGGCAAAGTGAAGTGGTTCAACGACCAGAAGGGCTTTGGCTTCATCACGCCCGACAACGGTGAAAAGGACTGCTTCGTCCACCACTCGGCGATTCAGGCGACGGGCTTCAAGACGCTCGGCGAGGGCGACGCAGTGGAGTTCGAGATGGTGCAGGGCCAGAAGGGCCCGGCGGCACAGAACGTCTCCAAGCTCGGCTAGTCGCACCGCAAAACATCGCGGGTAACGATTGAGGGGTCGCACCGAGACATCGGTGCGGCCCCTTTCGCCATTGTGCGATGGAGCACACTGCGTGGTTCGTGGTGAGCAATCAGCGATTGGGCAACGGCGGTCGTCTCACGCCGGGCGCGCGGCGATCACGGAGAGCCAGTTGCGCGTGACGGCGCCAACCCCGAGCTCGGCCAGCGTCTCGTGCACGGTGTCACACAACACCTCGCTCGCGGTCTCGAGCGAGATCCCCGGCAGCACCCCGGCGACGAAATCCGTGAACCGGCTGATGTCGATCCAGCCCTGCTCGCTGACCGCGACGGGCACCAGGTCTTCGACCGTGACCTCGAACCCCCCGCTCGCCAGCAGGCTGTGATACTGTTGGGCGGTCAGCTGGTGTCGCGACTCGACCTTGGCCCGCCCAGGCTTGAGGCCGTACTGCTCGCGTAGCCGGCGCACCGCCTTGAGCATCCAGCGCCGATAGAAGCGATCTGTTTCCGGGAGATGCGCACCCTGGAAAAACGTGGTGTTGAACGCGAAGATCCCTCCCGCCGGAAGCGAGCGGTACACCTCGGCCAGGAGTCGGCACTTGTCCTCGACGTAGTGGATCCCGTTACAGAAGACGATCGCGTCCGCCACGCGGCGCACCGCTTGGGACATCTCCTCGGCCCGAGCCTGGACGAACTCCACGAGAATGTCCTGTGCCCCCGCAAGCCGCTGCCTCGCCTCTTTGAGCGCTGCGGCCGACATGTCGAGTCCGGTCACCACGGCCTGGTGACCCCCGCGAATCCGTTCGGCGATGAGCTCAGTGACCGCACCCCCGCCGCAGCCGATGTCGATCACCGACCAGCCGGGTCGGAAACCGACACGGTCGATGAGCCACTCGTTCACCCGTCGATAGAAGTCCTGCTGGCTGAACGCCGAGAACGAATAGTCTCCCGCGCCCATGAGGCACCTCACACGGCATGCCGAGTCCGGTCACGCCCCTGGTGAGCGGATGGCGGATCGGTCGCTGGTCTTTCGAATCCACATCATATTGCAACACCCTGCGGCTCACGTCAATCGAGTTGGGAGATGGACACCGGCGATCGTCGCTGCCTGGCTGCGTTGGCGTGCCTCACGTCGGGGAACACGACGAGGGTGTCCGTCGTGGGGAGCGGGGGAACGAGGAGTGGACCCTTACCCCAACACCACGTGAACCCGGTGCTCGCGACCGTCGTCGGCAAGGGGCACCTGCCTCTTGCTCGACAGCGCAGTCCCGTCGAGACTGACGCTCGAGACGCCGCGACAGACGCCGTCAGGGTTTTCCACCAGGATGCGGTACAGCGTCTCTCCGTGCCGGTAATCGATCGCGAACTGGCTCCACGACCGCGGAATGCACGGATCGATCGCAAGCGAGGAGCCGCGCTTCTGGAATCCGAGGATCCATTCCAACCCGGCGCGGTAGAGCCATCCTGCCGCCCCAGTATACCAGGTCCATCCGCCTCGCCCCACGTGTGCGGGAGCGGAGTAGATGTCCGCCGCCACGGCGTACGGCTCTACCTTGTACCGGTGGGCGCCCGCGCGGCGCCTCGCGTGGTGGATGGGATTGAGCAGGTCGAAGAGCTCTGCGCTCTTGTCTCCCTCGCCCAGCTGGGCGAAGGCGATGACCGACCAGATCGCGGCGTGCGTATACTGCCCGCCGTTTTCCCGAATGCCGGCGAGATAGCCCTTGATGTACCCGGGGTCCAGCTCGGTTCGATCGAATGGCGGCGTGAACAGCAACACCAGCCGGTCGTCCCGGCGGACCAGTCGCTGTTCGACCGATGCCATGGCCTGGCGTGCCCGCCCCGGATCGCCGGCGCCCGACAGGACCGCCCACGACTGGGCGATGGAATCGATCTGACATTCGTCGCTGTGAACCGATCCCAGGGGCGTCCCGTCGTCGAAGAACGCTCGCGTGTACCACTCGCCGTCCCACGCGTTGCGCTCCAACGCCGCGCGCAGTGCCTCAGCCCGCTGTCGCCACCGCGCGGCCCGCTCCGACTCGGCACGCCGATCCGCGATCGCGGCGAACTCGCGCAGGTTCACGTGGAGAAACCACCCCAGCCACACGCTTTGTCCACGACCCTCGTGCCCGACACGGTTCATGCCGTCGTTCCAGTCGCCGGCGCCGATCAACGGGAGACCGCGACCTCCCACGTCGAGGCTGCGATCCAGTGCCCGAGCGCAGTGTTCGAAGATGGTTGATCGGTCGTCGGAAACCTCGGGCTCGAAGTAGGCTTCATGCTCGTCCTCCTCCAGCATCCGACCCACAAGCCATGGAACCGTCTCGTCGAGCACGCTCCAATCTTCGGTCACGTCCAGATACCGCACCACGGCGTACGGCAGCCACAGGCGGTCGTCCGAGATTCGGGTCCGGACGCCGCGCCCGGTGGGGGGATGCCACCAATGCTGGACGTCGCCCTCGGGGAACTGCCGGGCCGCCGCGCGGATGATGTGCTCGCGCGCGATGTCGGGTCGAGCCACCACCAGCGCCATCACATCTTGGAGTTGGTCGCGGAATCCGTACGCTCCTCCTGACTGATAGAAGGCCGAACGGGCCCAGAGTCGGCAGGAGAGTGACTGATAGAGCAGCCAGCGATTGAGCAGCAGATCCATCGATGCGTTGGGCGTGCGCACCTGGACGGTGCCGAGCACGGACTCCCACTGGTCTCGCACCGTGCCCAGCACCGCGTCGCAGTCTACGCGCCGATAGCGCTCGACCAACGCCCGAGCGTGCTCGGAGCTGTCTCCCTGTCCCAGCAAGAACACCACGTCAGCGCGCTGTCCCGGGCGCAACTCCACCTCGGTCTGCAACGCTGCGCAGGGGTCCAGGGTGGCGCCGGTCTTTCCCGACAAGTCGACGCCCCGTTCGAGCGAGGCCGGACGGTCGAGTCCCGCGTTCCGGCCCAGGAACTCCAGGCGGTCACAGGTCCACGACGTCTGGCGCCCCGCGAGATCGGCGAAAGCAACGCGGCTCGAGAATTCGCCGTTCCAGGCGTTGCGCGCGAATGCGGCGCCGGTGGCACGATCGATCTCCGTCACCACGTATGGGACCGAGCGGCTGCGGGCGACGCCCAGCACCCATTCGACATAGGCCGTGATCGACAGCCGTCGGGTATGGCCAGACTGATTCATTAGCGTGAGCCGTGAGATCTTGATTGGGTCGGTCGGCGGCACGAACTGCAGCAGGTCCATGGCGATGCCGTGCGCCGTATGCTCGAAGCGACTGTACCCCTGACCGTGGCGCGCGACATAGGGTTTGGTGTCGTCACGGATCGGGAGGCACGTCGGCCCCCAGATCACTCCACTGTCCAGATCACGCACGTAGAACGCTTCGCCCGGTGTGTCGCTGATCGGATCGTTGCACCACGGCGTCAGCTTGTTCTCCCGGCTGTTGACGGACCACGTGTAGCCGGCGCCCGACTCGGAGACCTGGAATCCGAAGTCCGGATTGGCCACGACGTTGATCCACGGCACCGGCGTCCACTGTCCCTGACCCAATACGGTGATGTACTCACGGCCGTCGCTGGAGAACCCTCCCAGGCCGTTGAAGAATTCGAGATCGAGCGCTGGGGGGGGAACCGGTTCCGCCTCCTCGCGCCTCGCGCGAAGCCGGCGCGGCACGGGGCCCGGCCGCAAACGCTCCAGCCGGACCACCTGCTCCGACAGCGTGCCGCGATTCGCGAGGATCAATACACGCGCCGCCGAACGCAGGAGGATGAGATCTTCCACCGGGAGCAGGTCCTCGCGAAGCACGAAGACCCCTCCGCGTCCTCCGTCCCGCTCACCGCCGATCGCCGACTGACTGGCCCGTACCATCGTCTCAAAGGCGTCCTGAAGGTCCTGCGCGTAGGACGTGCCCTTCGCGTTCAGGATCACGAGATCGGCAGCGACCCCCTTGAGGTGCCAATACTCGTGCGCCCTGAGCAACTGACGGGCGATGTCCCGTTCCTCGTCGCGTTCCACTCGCACGACGGCGATCGGGCGATCGCCGGAGATGCTGTGAGCCCAGAGTCCGGACGGTCCCCGGCGGTTGACGGCGATTTCCTTCGGTGTGGTGCGTAACGTGCGATCGTTGTAGAGCATCCGATTGGCCAACCGCTGGAACAGATGCGCTTCGTCCTGCGTGATCCTGAGGTGATGCAACTGGACCTGCGCGTACATCCACGCCAGCGAGCTCTCACGCTCGAATGTTTCCGGCTGCCGGTACTTCTCAGCAATGTCGAGCGCCTCCTCTCGCGACGCTGCGACCAGCGTGGTGAAGACCAACCGAACCGTTTCGCCTGGCCGGATCACCAGGCGATACCGCAGACTCACGACGGGATCCAGGGTTGCGCCCGCGCTGTTGGTGAGCGGTTCGCCTTCCGTGAGTGAGACCGGCATCCCGGTGCCTCGGCCCCGGCCCAGGAAGCGGGCGCGGTCGCTCTCGTACTGGCACGTGCCCACCTGTTCCCCTTCGATCGCAGCGACATGCGCCAGCCACGGTTGAGGCTCGTCGGCCGACCGGGGACGCCGAGTCGCCACGAGTGCCTCCACCTCCCCGACGAATTCGGTCTCCACGAACAGGTTGGAAAACGCGGGGTGGGCCTCGTCCGCCGCCTGCGGAGCCAGGACGACCTCGGCATAGGAGGTGAAGTCGATCATCCGCTCGCGGTTCTCCAGGTTCGTCACCGTGACCTGACGTAGTTCGGCGTCGTCTTCGGGCGAGACCACTATTTCGAGCCTGATGGACAGCGATCGGTCGCGCTGAATAATCTTGGCACGATCTTCGGCATACACGACGTTGTATCGATCCACTTCGGTACCGCTCGGCTGGAATCCGGCCGACCACACGTCGCCGGTCATGGCATCCCGCAGGTAGATGAAGGTGCCCCAGCAGTCGCGCGTCGTGTCCTCGCGCCAGCGGGTGACGGCGAGATCGTGCCACCGGCTGAAGCCGGAGCCCGCCGCCGTGACCATGACCAGATACCGACCATTCGAGAGGAGATGCGTGCGCGGCGGGATGTCGTGTGGCGATTCGAAGCGACGCAAGGTCGGTGGCACGAGCTCGCGAACGTGGACCGCCACTCGGACTTCCTCGCCGCGCGGTCGCGTCACGGCCACCGCACGCGGCGTGCGTTCCTGCAGCAACAACTCCGACGCCTGAATCATGGGGTGCGCGTGGAATCGTTTCCGCGTGAGACCCTCGTGCACGACGTTGCCCAGTGACACGATGGTCATCCCCTGATGGTGCGCCATGTAGGCCCGCACCACGGCGACCTCTTCGTCCTCGGGAAGCCGGGACGGGGTGAAGTCCAGTGCCTCGTAGAAGCCGTACGTGCCTCGGGCCCCGACGGCGTGGAGCGACGCGATGTTGTCGACGGCAGCCTTGGGATCCACCATTGCCCCGAGCGCCGTGGCGTAGGGCGCGACCACCACGTCCTCGAACAGCCCGCGCTTGAGTCCCAGACCGGGCACGCCGAAGTCCGAGTATTGGTAGGTCAGATGCACGTCGCGGACGTTGTAGGCGGATTCGGAGACCCCCCACGGCACGCCGCGCTCCTCGCCGTACCGGATTTGCCGCCGCACCACGAGGTGGCTCGTCAGATCCAGCAGGCCGCGAGTGGGCTGCTCCATCACGAGCAGCGGCATGAGGTACTCGAACATCGATCCCGACCACGACACGAGGGCCGCCCCGCGGCCGACCGGTGTGAGGGACCGGCCAAGCAGGAACCAGTGCCGAGGTGACACATCGCCCTTGGCGATCGCGACGAAACTCGCCAGCCGCGCCTCCGACGCCAGCAGGTCATAGCAGCTGGGATCGAGGGTGTTGTCACCCGCGCGAAAGCCGATGGAAAAGAGGTTGCGCGAGCGATCGAAGAGGAATCGGAAATCCATTGCCTGGGCCATCTGTTCGGCCTGGAGCGCGACGGCGGCCAGGCGATGCTCGAGCGTGCCCACCGCGCTCGCGTTCTGCTCGGTGTCCAGCACGTCGAGATCGCGCGCGTGGCTCCGGATGGTATCCCCGACGGCGGACGCCCATGCCTGGATCTCCGAGGCGGATTCGTGACCGACTGCCGCGAGGGTGCGAACGATGTCCAGCAGATTCTCCGCCCGGGTTTCCATCTGCCGGAGCCGAGCACGCCACTCGTCGGTCGACAACGGCGGATCTGCCAGCACCGCCGTCATCGCGTCCAGGGCCTCGCGCACCTGCAAGGCAGTGACCATTTGGGTGCGGGCGCCGAATGGGGATCCCTCGAGCGCCTCGCGCACCGGCTCCAGCGCATCACGAATCCCCTCCAGGACTTGCGGACCCAACGGCTGCCGCCCCATCAGTTGGCGGCATCCCTGGGCCAGCGTGATCAGATGCCCGGCGAGATTCCCGCTGTCCACGGTGGAGATGTAGAGAGGATCGAGGGGCCGGAGGTCTGCGGTGTCGTACCAGTTGAAGAAGTGACCGTGGAACCGGCGCATGGTGGTCATCGTCTTCAGAGTGGTCTCGAGACGCAGCACCATGTCCGCGATCCCGATCCATCCGAAGTCGTAGGCGACCATCGTGCTCAGTAGGTACAACCCCATGTTGGTTGGTGAGGTGCGGTGGGCCACCACCGGCTCAGGATCTTCTTGGAAGTTGTCGGGTGGAAGGGCGTGCTCCTGCTCGTTCACGAATGTTTCGAAGAAGCGCCACGTACGGCGGGCCGTGAGGCGCAGCAAACGCGTTTCCTGCGGCGACAGGCGGCGGCGTTCGGCCAGCTTGGTAGGCACGCTCAGCCGCCACGCCAGCACGGGTGCCAGGGTCCACAGGGCAACCAACGGTCCGGCCACCGGCCACGCGGCCGGCCTGACCGCGGCGACCAGTACGCCCGAAGCCGCGGCGAGCACGACACTCCAGCGGAGGTGCTGGTAAAACGCGCGGAGCGTCAGGTCGACGCCGTAGCTCGCCTGCGCTGCCGGGACCCATTCGAGGAGATGTCGCTTGCTGACATAGAGTCGCCACAGCGTGCGCGCCACGGCATCGGTGATGTACGCGGCGCGATACGCGAGCGCCGCGAAGGCAAGCAGCACCTGCAGCGATGCGAGCTGCGCGTCTCGGCCGGTGGCATGCAAATGGCTTCGCTTTGAGACACCCTTACGCCGCGGGATCATCCCATCGAGCACTGGCATGAAGGCCGGCAGGGCCAGAGCAGCCAGTACCAAGATTGTCCACAAGACCGGTGACATGCCGGGCAGCATCCAGGCTGCAACGATCAGCAGAAACGACGCTGGCGCCGAGAGGCTGCGGCGCAGGTTGTCGAGCATCTTCCAGCGACCCTGCACCGGGATGCGCTTCCGCCTTGCGTTGGGCGGATCGGTATCTCGTTGGCCGAGAATCCAGGGCAGGAGCTGCCAGTCACCCCGTACCCATCGGTGGCGACGCCGGACGGCCACCTCGTAGTTGGAGGGAAACTCCTCAAACAGGTCGATGTCGGTGACGAGGCCGGCTCGGGCGAACACTCCTTCAAACAGGTCGTGACTCAGCAGTGCGTTGTCCGGTACCCGACCGTCCAGCGCCGCCTCGAATGCGTCGACGTCGTAGATCCCCTTGCCCGTGTAGGATCCTTCGCCGAACAAGTCCTGGTACACATCGGAAACCGCAGCGGCATACGGGTCGACCCCCCCGGGGCCGGAGATCATCCGCTGGTAGATCGTGCTTCCCGGTCCCGTCGGCAGCGAGGCCGTGATCCGCGGCTGGAGAATCGCGTACCCCTCGACCACACGGCCCAGCTCGGGGTCGAGGCGCGGCCGGTTGAGCGGGTGCGCCATGGTCCCGACCAGGCGGTAGGCGGCTCGCCCCGGGAGTCGCGTATCGGCGTCCAGGGTGACGATGTAGCGGACGCCGTCAGGCACCCTGGGCGGTCGGCCATTGACCGGCATGAAGGTCGTGTCCGTTGCGCCGCGCAGCAGCCGGTTCAGCTCGTGCAGCTTGCCGCGCTTCCGTTCCCAGCCCATCCACTTTCCCTCCGACTCGTTCCAGAGCCGGCGACGATGCAGCAGGATGAACCGGTCCCCCCCGCCCCGCGGGCGCCCGTATCGCTCGTTGAGCCCCGCGATCCCCTCGGCCAGTTCGGCGAGGAGCTCCTCGTCATCGGGCAGGTGTTCGTGCGGAGCATCCTTCCAGTCGGTGAGGAGGGCGAAATGCAGATGTCCCCCGGGGTTGGCGAGGTAGTGCACCTGGAGCCGCTCGATGGATTCCTCGATGCCCTCGTGGCTCGTGAGCAGCCAGGGAACCACGACCATGGTCCGCATCTCGGCTGGCACGCCGCGAGCGAGGTCGAGCTTGCACAGCAGCCGCGGTGGCACGATAGCCGTGACAAGGCGGTGAACCAGGGCCACGGCGATGTCCGAGGCAGGTATGAGGGCGAGGATCGCCAGGAAGACGAGGATCGGCACACTCGCTCCCGCCTTCCACGTCAGGATCAGCGGCGCGGACAGCAGGAGCGCAGTCAGGAGGGCGAGCAGTCCGAAGTAGCCGGACGTTGCATGCATGCGCCACGCACGGCGTAACCGGATGCGCCACGGCGGACGGAACTCCAGCCGTTCCTCGAAGGTCCATCGGCCGCCCGACACCAGGTAATATCCCGGGTCCTCCTCGCGGTGTTCGGGAACGGCAAACGCCGCGGCCGAGGCGTCGGAGAGCGCCGTCCCTGCATCGGCGTCGGTGTTCCAGGAGGTGCGGTCGCGCGTCCGCCGAGCGGCGCGAGCCAACGCCATGGCCTCGCGTGCCACGTCCAGTTCCGACCACGTCGATCCCCGAGACAGCTCCTCGACGGCCTCCCGATACTTGTCCCTCGTCGCGAAATCCATGGCGGCGAAGCCCGGCACTTCTCGAAACGTCTCGTCCACCAAGCTCACGCTCTCGAAGAACTCCGGCCAGCTGATGGACGACATCCACCGCATGCTGGTGATGATGTTTCGGACGGTGATGTTCGCCGCGGCCTGTGCTTGATGGACCTGTGCCACGATCTCGCCGGGAGAGGTTTCCTGCGCGGCGAGGGCCTCGTTCAGCCAGTCGAGCGCCGGTGCGACCGACACGGGTTGATCGCGGAGCCGCTGCAGCAGTTGCACGGCGAACGCGCTGGCAAGGGGGGCTTGGCCGAGGTTGCCTAACACGTCCTCGACGGGCTCCGCTGGCCGGCCACTCAGCCCCAGCAGACGATCCGCCACGCGATCGGCGCTGGCGCGCCCCTGGCGTGCCCGAATGATCAACTCCGTCAGCCGGCGCAGGTTTTCCACGAGAGCGACGCGAAGGTGAATCGCAATCGCCCACAACTCCCCAATGCCAAGCGGCTGCACACGCTGGTACGCCCGCACGAATGCCCGGAGGGTCTCCAGATCGAACCGGCTGTCGGTGTGCGCCACGTAGGCCCACGCCAGACCGTAGACTCGAGGGTATCCACCGAGATGGTGGCCCTCGGCGATCTTGGGCAGCAGCTTGTAGAAGCTGGGCGGGAGATGGTCCCGGATCTCCCGGAGCTGGGCGTCGACGACGTGGAAGTTGTCGAGCAGCCACTCCTCGGCCTGCGTGATGTGCCGTTTCCGTCGCACGGCCTCGACGATGTTCCGGTACCCACGGAGTAGCACCTTCCCGTTCTCGCGCACGCGAGACAGGAGCCGACGTCCCTTGTCGCCCGGAGGCGCGGCGGGTTGGGCCGCCGCCAGGCTCTCGGCGTGCTCCTCGAGCCGCTCGATACCGAATACCTCGGCGCGGATCGGCTGCTCCACCCGTGCCAGTGCCGTGACCATCGAGTCGATGGTGTTCACGAGCCACCCCGTGGCCGACGGTCTTCAGGTTGGCGTGCCACCATAGCCCTCATGCGGTAGTTCTGTCGCATCCACTTGTCAGGTGCGCGGGTCTCGTCAACCGCTTGACTTCCATTCGCGGGATTGCTGCTCAGCTCGGCGTGGCGATCGGGAGGCTCGTCATCGTACGATTGCGTCGCCAGGCCGAGATCGTTCACACGGATTCAAGGTTCTCGGACATGCAGAGTCAACATATGCGATCTGCCGTGCGTGGGGGATCGAATTGGCTTGGGCTCCCGGGCGGACCCCGAATGGGTGGGCCCGGACCTCCCCGCGCGCGCCGCAGGCGTTAACATATCTCGATGAAGACCGTCAGTTCCCATCTGGCCTCGCTGGTCTCGGGCGGCACCACGACGCTGCGCCGGCGGCTCGCGCCGTTCGTGCGCTACGTGATCCTGCTCGTCGCGGTCATCCTGCTCTATGGCTGGCTGTTCCACGTCATCATGGCGTGGGAAGGCCAAGAGCACTCGTGGTTCACGGGGATCTACTGGGCGCTTACGGTGATGAGCACGCTCGGTTTCGGGGATATCACGTTCGAGACCGACCTGGGTCGCGCATTCAGCACCATCGTGCTGCTGACCGGGATCGTGCTGCTCCTCATCATTCTCCCGTTCCTCTTCATCCGTTTCGTGTACGCCCCGTGGCTCGAGCAACAGAGTCGCAGCCGCCTCCGCGCGCTCCAGGCGGTGCCTGCCGAAGTGGAGGGTCACGTATTGATCTGCGCCGATGATCCCATCGCGCTGGGGCTGATTCGCCGGCTCGCGCTGGCGGGCGTGCCCGCGTATGTGATCGAGCCCGATCCCGAGCTGGCGTTACGCATGCGAGATGCTGGCCTGCCGGTCTTGACCGGCGAGATCGATGCCGTCGAGACATACCGGGCTGCCGGTGCCGCCCGGGCACGGCTCGTCTTGGCCAACGCCTCCGACACCGTCAACTCCAACATCGTCCTGACCGTGCGCGAGCTGTCCGGCTCCGTGCCCATCGTCGCGCTGGTCGAGCTGGAGGACTCGATCGACATTCTGGAGCTGAGTGGGGCCTCGCACGTGCTTCCGCTCAAGCAGCGGCTCGGCGAGCACCTCGCCAATCGGGTGAGCGCGGGGACGGCGCACGCCAATGTCATCGGCCGGTTCCACGAGCTGCTGCTCGCCGAGTTCCCCGTGCACAACACCCCGCTCCAGGGCCGGACAATCCGCGAGACACGACTGCGCGAGTTCACCGGGATCACCGTCGTCGGGGTGTGGGAGCGCGGACGATTCCAGGCAGCGCGCGGTGATCTCGTGCTGTCGCCGTTCGCCGTGCCGGTCGTGATCGGCACGGCGGCGCAGATCGAGGAGCTGAACGACGTGCTCGTGATCTACGACGCCAATCCCAATCCGGTGCTGGTCATCGGTGGCGGCAAGGTAGGACGCTCGGCCGCACGGGCCCTCAAGCGACGCGAGGTCCGCGTGCACGTCGTGGAGCGCAATAGAGACCTCGAGCCGAGGCTCACCGGCATTCCCGACCAGCTGTTCGTGGGCGACGCCGCCGACCGGCAAGTGCTCGACTTGGCGGGAGTCGCCGAAGCGCCGTCCATCCTGCTCACGACTCACGACGACGCGATGAACGTCTACCTGACGGTGTACTGTCGGCGGCTCAATCCCGAGGCGCGGATCCTCACCCGCGTGACCCACGAGCGGAACGTCGAGGCCATCCAACGTGCCGGCGCGGATTTCGTGTTGAGCTATGCGTCTTTCGGCGTGCAGACGTTGTTCTCGATCGTGCAGGGACGCGAGCTGGTGATGTTGGGCGAAGGTGTCGACCTCTTCTACGTGCCGGTCCCAGCGCCCCTCGCTGGCAGGACGCTCGCCCAGCTCCAGATCGGCGCACGCACCGGCCTGAACGTGATCGGTGTGCAGCAGGACGGCCAGATGGTCACGGATCTGCCGCCCGATCGGCAACTCGCCAAAGGATCGGCACTGGTCGCACTGGGCAGCGCGGAGCAGCGGCGGCGTTTCGGCGAGCTGTACGGCTAGTCCGGGCGGGCGGTGGGCGCAGCGCGCGTGGTCAGCCTCGCGGGGCCTCTATGTCGGGAGGAGATGCGGGGCGGGGAACCCGCCGCACCGCTACCAATGTATCTCCACCACGTCCCCCTCGTCGAGGACGTGGGCGTCCTTCACCGACTGCCCATCGAACACGTTCGGCCCCCACACTCGGGCGAACTTGAATCCCTCGGCCAGCTCCTTGTGGATGTGGCGTGCCAGGTCGCCAACGGTCGCGCCGCGGGGCAGCGTGAACGGCCGCGCCCGGTCCGCATCTTTGCCGGGCTCCTTGGTGTAGATCCGCACGATCCCGAGCGCCTCGAACGTTTGCCTGCCCAACGTCTCGAACCCGGCCCCCGTGACGGTCGACACCGGCACGATGGGCCAGGGCGCATTCACAAGCTCGGCGAGCGCGGCGAGATCGTCGTCCGCGCCCTGGCGATCCATGCCCGTCACCACGAGCAGCGCCCGTTTCAGCTGCCACCCGGGCCGCGTTGCCATCGATTCACGGGTTCCAACCGGAGCAAGCTCGATCGCCTTCTTGCCGAGGAGATCGGTCACGAGCTCCATGCCGGCGAGCGGCTGCTCGATCGAGACCACGAGCCACGCCAGGTGGGCGGCTCGCACTAGATCGTATACCCACGCCTCCACGTGCTCCTCGCAGAGCGGTGGCAGGTCGACGAGCTGGAACGCCACGTCCTCGAACGGCATCATCCCGGGTGTGGCGTCCCGGGTGGTGAGTGGATACGCGGCCACCTCGGGCTTGGCGTGCGTGAGCGCGGCCACGAGGCTGGACTTCCCGGCGTTGGGGGCGCCGACGAGCGCCACCTGTCCCGCGCCCTCGTGCGGGATACGGTGACTGTGTCCGCGCGCGGCGCTCTTCTTCTTCGGCTCGCGGCGAAGCTTCGAGAGCCGAGAGCGGAGATCGCCTTGCAGCTTGTCCGTACCTTTGTGCTTGGGGATCACCCGCAGCATCTCCTCCAGGCACGCGATCTTCTCTTCGCGCGTCACCGCGTTCCGAAACCTGGCTTCGGCTTCCTTGTAGGCCGGTGTGAGGTTGGCTGGCATCGTCTCAGGCTCAGGTGATGCTCAGTAGCCCTCGACCATCAAGAATCTGACCGCGGTCATCGCGGGGCCGAGGGCGTACACGAAGACGCCGGCGACGTAGAGGTAGCCCGCAAGCTCGTAGTTGGTGGTGTGGAGCGCCGAGCCCATCAGGAAGAGACCGAACACGTACCATGCGAGAACCTTGAGCACGGCGCGCGTCGCGATCCGACGCCAGCGCCGATCGGCCTCGTCCTGCACGCGGACATCCTGCAACTCGCGGGCGATCCGCGCGTCAGAAAGCCTCAAGAGCGGTGTGCGCCTGTCCCGACTCAGCGCCACGCACCCTCCAGCGGAAGCGGTCCCTACTCGAATACCGCCCGGCGAGCGGATTGACGCAAGTCGTTCGTCCCGCTCGTGCATTCCTGCAGTGTGGCAGCGTGAACCAGTATCATCAGAGATTGGCACCGGCGGTTGACTCGCCACCGGCTCGGAGGGAACTTCACCGACGAGCGGGTGAGTCGTCGCCGAGGGGGACGCATGCGGCTGGTGGTGATGGCGTGGAGGAATCTGTGGCGGTACCGGCGGCGGACGGCCGTCACGATCGCGGCCATGACCCTCGCACTCCTGGTCATGGTCCTCTACACGTCCCTCGTAGAGGGCTACCTGCGGGATCTGGAACGCAACATCGTCGACATCGAGTTGGGCGACATCCAGGTCTTCGCCCCCGACTACTTCGACAATCCTTCCATCTACAGCCGTATCGACGACCCGGAGCCGCTGCTCGCACAGCTCCGCGACCAGGGGTTCCGCGCGTCGGCCAGACTCATCGGCGGGGGCTTGGCGGCGGCGGGGGAATCGTCCGCAGGCGTCGTGCTCAAGGGCATCGACGTAATCCAGGATGGCCGCGTCAGCCAAATCGCCGCGCACGTGGAGCACGGGACGTGGATCGATGCGGCCGATCCCGGCGGTGTCGTGGTGGGAAATCGTCTGGCGCACACCCTGGGCGTCCAGCCGGGCGACGAGCTGGTGCTGTTGGGACAGGCGACCGACGGGAGCATCGCCAACGATCTGTATGTCGTCCGCGGGGTGCTTCGCAGTATCAGTGACGACGCCGATCGCGCCGGGATCTTCATGACCGAAGCCGCGTTCCGATTCTTCTTCGTGCTGCCCGAGGGGGCGCACCAGCTCATGGTGCGCCGGCCGGCCGACCGGGATCTCTCCGTCGCGGTGGCCGAGGTGCGTGAACGTGCCGTCGGCCTCGACGTGCAGAGCTGGCGAGACCTCACACCGATCCTGGCGACGTTCCTGGACTCCACGCGGTCGCTGATGGTGATCGTGTTCCTGGTGATCTATGTGGTCGTCGCCATCCTCATCATCAATGCCATGCTGATGAGTGTGTTCGAGCGCATTCGAGAGCTCGGCGTCCTGAAGGCGCTTGGGGTGGGCCCGGGCCACGTCCTCGGGCTCATTCTCATCGAAGGCGGACTACAGACGGTGATCGCCATTGTGGTGGCCCTGATCCTCAGTGTCCCGGGCCTCGCCTATCTCGCCGATCACGGACTCGACCTGAGTGGAGTCGGCGGGATGTCGGTCGCCGGCATGGCCTTCGATCCGGTATGGCGCGGTGTCGTGACCCCGTGGACGATCATCGGCCCACTGCTGACGCTGGTGTTCATCGTTGCCGTGTCCGCGCTGTATCCGGCGCTCAAGGCTGCCCGGATCAGCCCCGTCGACGCGATGCGCTACCAGTAGAAGGGAGACGGCATGACGGGCAGGGGAACGAGTATGACCGTCACGGCGTGGCGCAACCTCTGGCGCAACCGTCGCCGCACGCTGCTCACCCTCTCATCGATCGCGTTCGGCGTGTTCTTGGCCGTGCTCTTCACGGCCATGCAAGACCGCAACTGGACCGACATGATCAACCTCGCCGCCCGGATCGGCGCGGGGCATGTGACGCTGCAGCACGTGGAGTACCTCGACGCCCCGAGGCTCTCCAAGACCGTTCAAGGAACGGACTCCTTGCGCGTCGTGGCGCTCGCTGAGCCCGGCGTGACGCGAGCAGTTGAACGCATCGCCGGGCAAATGATGCTGAACACTGCCTGGGAGAGCCGCGGGGCTGGATTCATCGCGGTCGATCCGGACGTGGAGGATACCACGACGTTCACCGTGCTCGGGGCGATCGTCGAAGGGGAACCCTTCACCTCGGCCAACGATGGCGGGCTCATCCTCGGTGAGCGGCTGGCCGCCAACCTCGGAGTGGAGCTGGGTGACAAGGTCGTCTACACGATGACGGCCCGAACGGGGGAGATCGTGAGTGGTCTGGCCCGAGTCTCTGGGATCGTCCGGACCGGGGCTCCCAGCGTGGACGGCGGCCTGAGCCTCCTGCCGATCGATGCCGTGCGTACGGTACTTGGCTACGCACCCGATGAAGCCACGCAGATCGCCGTGTTCGTCGACGACCAGCGCAAGGCGGATAGGGTGGCGGAGCGGCTCCAGGCTGGCGTTGGCCCCGGCGTCTCAGCTCACCCGTGGCACGAGATCCAACGGGAGCTGGCCGCGTTCATCGCGCTCAAGGTGGGTGGAGCGCGGTTCATGGAAGCGCTCATCGCCGTGCTCGTGGCCGCCGGCATCTTCAACACCCTGTTCGTGAGCGTAATGGAGCGCCTGCGTGAGTTCGGAATCATGATGGCCATCGGATGGAGCCCGGGCCGGCTGTTCCGGCTCGTGGTGTTGGAAAGCGCATGGCTCGGGGTGCTTGGCCTCCTCAGCGCGGCGCTCATCACGGCGCTCCCCTACTGGTATCTGGCAACGAAGGGCATCGACGTGTCCGGAATCACAGGACCGACTACGACCGAGGTTTCGGGTGTGGCCATGCCCGCCACGTTCCGCGTCGGCATTTTTCCGGAGCACGCTGTTGTCATTGCCGTTGCTGCACTCGTCGCCACGCTCCTGGCAGGGCTCTATCCGGCGTGGAAGGCCGGACGGGTCGATCCCGTCGAGACCATCAAGCTCGTGTGAGGTGGGCGCATGATTGCTGACGGGAATTCCGCGATCGTTCAGCTCAGGGAAGTGACCAAGGTCTATCGCCAGGGTGCGGTGGACGTCCACGCCCTGCGCGGGCTCACGTTCGACGTGGCCAAAGGCGAATTCACCGCGATCTGCGGTCCATCAGGCTCGGGCAAGACCACGGCGCTCAACTTGATCGGCGCGCTCGACCGTCCCACCTCCGGCAGCGTGCTGTTGGAGGGAAACGACTTGTCCCAACTCAACCGTCGGGAGCTGAGTTCCCTGCGCCGCGATCGCATCGGCTTCGTGTTCCAAGCCTACAATCTCATTCCCGTGCTGACAGCGTACGAGAACGCCGAGACGGTGATGTGGGTCCAGCGGGTCGATGTGGCGGAACGCCGCCGCCGCGTCATGGAGCTACTGGCGGCGGTGGGCCTCGAGGGGCTCGAGGACCGGCGGCCGGCGGAGCTTTCGGGGGGGCAGCAGCAGCGGGTGGCGATTGCCCGCGCCATCGCCGCCGGTCCGGCCATCGTCCTCGCCGACGAGCCGACGGCCAATGTCGACTCGGAAACGGCCGACCGGCTCATTGGGATCATGGAGCGCTTGAACGAGGAGCAGGGCGTCACGTTTCTCTTCTCGACGCACGATCCCCGGGTCATGGAGCGAGCCCACCGGCTCGTTCGCCTGGTGGACGGCAACGTCGATAGCGACGAGCGGCGGCGTTAAGCGGTGTGAGCGCCTGCCGAAGCCGTGCGCGTGACCTTCGTATTCCGTACAACTTTTTTGCTGTTTCTCAAGGGAGGCGGGCTGTAGCTTGGGGCTGAACCCCGAACCGGGAACGCATTTCCATGCAGCCACACTCGCTCACGGTGCAGGGTCCCACGCCGCTCACGCTCCCCATCGTCCAACGGAGGAGAGACATCTCGCCGCCCAACCGCTCAACCGCATAGCCGCCCATGTCTCCGGGTCTCGTGTTCCTCCTTCTCACGCCACCGGTCGCTGCCATCGGCCTCCTCAAGTACCGGGCGGACTACCGCCGCTACCAGCACACGACCTGGCTTGGGTTGGGTGCAGTGTGTCTCGCGTTCCTGATGCCCCATTTGGTGCTCAACTACGCCTTCCCGATGGTCGTTGTACCGGACACCGCGATCGAGACGGTCGGGATGGGCATCATGGCACTCGGCTTGGCCGGCTGCCTGTGGCCGCTCCACTACTTCTCCAAGAACATGTGGACCGGCAGGAATCAGCCGCATCTAGTCACCACGGGGCCGTACCGCTATTCCCGCAACCCGCAGTACGTGACCTACTTCTTTTTTTTGGCGGGCTACGCCATCATGGGCCGCACGGTCCTGGCGTGGGTGGCGCTCGTGCTGTACTGGATTGTGATCCACCTGATCGTGCTCATCGAGGAAGAACACCTGGAGCGACGGTTCGGGGACGAGTACCGTGCATACAAGCGGGGGACACCGCGATATGTGATCTGGTGAACGAGGAGCGGTTCCTCGCGTCGGCATGGAAGGGAAGAGAGCTGTGTCGACACCCCTCTCGAAACTCCGGGCTCGTTTCCTTCGTAGACTGACCTATCCAGTCCCCATTTGCCGAACCAGATGCCACGTTCACCCAGGAGCCTGTCGTGCCCCGAATCTCCCTCCCGCTCCTCGGACTCGCCCTCTCGGTCACCACCACGCACGCCCAGCATACCGGATCGGCAACGAGTGCGCTCGATCCCTTTGTCTCAGCGGTCGCGGCGTTGGGTCCCGTGCCCGGCTTCGCGATCGTCGTGGCTCAGGATGACGAGGTCGTGTACCTCAAGGGGTTCGGCATGGCTGACGTCGAGGTAGGATGGCCGTTCACGCCACAGACGGTAGCGTATATCGCCTCGTCCACCAAATCGTTCACCGGCCTCACGGCGGCGCTGTTGGAACACCAGGGCCGGCTTGACCTCGACGCGCCGCTCTCCCGGTATCTCACCCCGGTGGCCTTGGGCCCGGGTCTCGACGCCGAGTCGATCACGATTCGTCATCTCCTGACCCACACCCATGGGATCGCCGACGGAGGGCCGATCGTGCACCGCACCGCGTTCACGGGAGAGCACACGCCCGAACTGCTGGTGCAGCTCTTGGCCTCGTACGAACCGGCAGCGCAGGGACGGGCGTTCCGTTACGGCAACCTCGGCTACAACGTGGCGAGCCTCGCGATGGATGCCGTGACGGGGAGGAGTTGGAAGGACCTCGAGCAAGAACTGATCTTCGGGCCGCTCGGCATGACGAGTACCACGGCGTACCGATCCCGGGTGGATCCCAGCCGCTTGGCCATGCCCTATCGCCCCACTCCCGACGGGGGACACGAGCGGGTGCCGTTCCACAAGACCGACGAGAACATGCACGCGGCCGGTGGGCTCATGACCACGGCCGAAGATCTCGCCAAGTGGCTCGAGGTGAACGTGACGCTCGGCGTGCTCGATGGGCGTCGCGTGTTCCCGGAGACCGTGATGCGAGAAGCCCACGCGCCGCTCGTGGAGCAGGACGTCGACGCGGGACCGTTCCATCGTGTGGGGTATGGGTTGGGATGGAACGTCGGACTCCTCGATGGCGACACGGTCATCCACCACAACGGCGGATTCTCTGGGCACCGCGCCAATGTCTCGTTCATGCCGCAGCATCGAATAGGGGTCGCGATCCTCACCAACGATGGGATGATTGGGGGGAACCTGGCGGACCTCCTGACCCAATTCGTGTACGATCGCTTGCGGGAGACGCCGGGGACTGACGAGAAGTACGCCGCGATCCTCGAGCGACTGCCAGGCATGCTGGACCAGGCCTACGCGGCCGTACGTGCGGACCGCGAGCGGCGTGCCCAACGCTCCCAGATTCTCCCTCACCCGAAGGCCGCCTATACCGGAAGCTTCGAGAACCCGAGCCTCGGCCGCATTGACATCGTACTCGACGGAGGCCGGTTCGTGGTTCGTTCCGGGGTGCTGGAGACCAACCGCGTCGAAGTCTACGACGCCGATGCCAACCGGCTCCGTATCGAGCTCACCGGGAGAGGCGAGGTCGTGACCGTTGAGATTGAAGGCGATCACGCCCTCCGCATTCACTACCGAGGGATGCCTTTCGAGCGGATCGGCGGCTAACGTCGACCGCACCACGGATCGGCCAAGACGCATCCGCGGGCTTCGCGCTCTTGATTGATCGCCACGGTGTTTCCTACTTTGGAACGACTCGGCCATCGAGACGCCCGTGCGCGCAGCCGTCGCTTTCGATACCCCCTATGCAGGTTGGACCCCCGACCAGCATCGCGCCCAGATGGAACGGGAGCTCGCCAATGACGGTGAGCACGAGCCTGAGATGGAGTATCAGGTCGCGGGCGCGCTGCTCGAGCAGGGTCACGAACTGCTCCTCGTGGGGATCGGGAAGGATCCCCATGTGCTGCTGGATCTCTGCGCGAGTTGGAGACCCGATGTCGTGATCAACTGCGCCGAGGCGTTCAATGGCGACGGGTCATTGGATCACTTGTGCGCGACGCTGCTGGATGCGGCAGGCTACCCCTACACCGGCTCGGCGCCGCTGGCGCTTCAGGTGACGCGCGATAAGGCGATGAGCAAGAAGATCCTCGCGTTTCACGGGGTGAAGGTGCCGCCGTTCGTGATGTACCGGACGCGCGAACGGGTGACGGAGCCTCCGCCGTTCGACTTCCCGCTCATTGTGAAACCGCTCGCCGCCGATGCGTCAGCTGGCATCGCCAAAGCGTCGGTGGTGGACGACCTCGCGGCGCTGGCCGACCGCGTGGCGTTTGTGCACCAGCGGTTCCGGCAGCCCGCGATCGCCGAGCAGTTCATCCGCGGCCGAGAGCTGTACGCGGGCATGCTGGGCAACGACGAGCGGCTGCAGGTCTTGCCGCTCACCGAGCTGGTGTTCGACAAGGACAAGACCGAACCGGAGCAGCGCATCGCGACGCAGGCGGCCAAGTGGACGGAGACCTATCGCGAACGGTGGGGCATCCGGACCGTGTTTGCTCGACCGGTGTCGGCCGTGGCGCGCGAACGCATCGAGGCCATCTGCCGCACCGCCGGGCGGGCCCTCTGGCTCCGCGACTACGCCCGGATCGACCTGCGCCTCACCGACGACGACGAGGTGTGGGTGCTCGAGGCCAATGCCAACCCGTTCATCAGCGAGGGGCACGAGATGGCCAACGCCGCCGAGAAGGTGGGACTATCGTATCCGCAGTTCATCGAGCGCATCGTGCAGGAGGCGCTGGCGAGGTACGAACGGTTAGGCGGGTAGGCGGTCAGGTGGTTGAGCGGTCGTCCTATCCCTCGATCCGACGATCCACCGACCCCACGATCCCCGCTTGCCATTCCCCGGGATGGCGGTCACGTTAGTCCGGCCTTTCAATCGAGGGAGCACCATGCGCGCTTATGTTGCAGTCCTCGCAGGCATCACCGCAGTCGGTATCACGGTGCTGTCGGCTACTCCCCCCCGGAACCCCCAGGCTCAGACGTACACGGTGAGCGTGCGGGTCGCGTGCCAGGGCACCGGCGTCGAGGTGAATGTCGACCCGTGGCGGCAGCAGCTGGCGGAGGGCGACGAACTGGACTGGCGGCTCACCGACGATTCGGACGATGCCACCATCGCGGTGTCCCCAAAACGCGGCAACTGGCCATTTGCGGGACGCAATCCGCGGGCCGGCGGGAAAGCCGGGGGCCAGAACCAGCCGGCCAGGTCGGGAGGTCGGGCGACGGACCGGGGGAGGCACCTGTACAACATCACCATCGAGTGCGGGGGCCGCACGATCGTGATCGATCCGGAGATCATCATCGGGGAAGAGGAGTGACGGGACGGATCGCAGCGCCCAGCGGTCCGGCTCGGGCGGGGGCGGCTGCGCCACGTAAGTGATTGAATTATAGGAACTTAACGATTGCTTCCCTGGCGCGCCCCGGGCGCCGGCGGGCCCGTCCGCTGAGGAAGCCGCTCCACTGCCGTTTGGGGCTGGGGAGCCGGATCCGGTCGCGTATCTCCCGGTCCGACTTGCGTTTCCGGACTAGGTTTCCTACCTTGGCATTCGCGTCGGCGCGAGGTTCACTTGCTCTGAGCAGCGCAAACAAACCTCCAGCACCATGCCCGACGTAACGGTCCCGCCTTTGGCGGGGCCGTTTTCTTTCCACCCTTCCAGGTACGCCGAGTGCCCCACGTTCCAATGTGAAACGGATGGGAAACCCACCGAGTATCGATATTCCGAGTCTGGAGCCAGGAATCCCCGAACGGAGCCCGGACTGGCCCGCCGGACCCGATGCTGGAGAGCGGCGCATGACACCGAGTTGGAAGGCCGACCACATTCCCGATCAAGCGGGCCGCCTCGCCATCGTGACGGGCGCCAACAGCGGCATTGGGTACGAAACGGCCAAAGCGCTGGCAAAGGCCGGAGCCACGGTCATTCTCGCCTGTCGCAGCCGCGCGAAGGGCCAGGAGGCCGTCCAGCGCATCCGCGCGGAGCATCCGCAGGCGCGGGTGAGCGTCGAGACGCTCGATCTCGCGAGCCTCGCCTCCGTACGGGCGTTTGCCGCGGCGGTGGGTGGCGAACACGAGCGCCTGGACCTTCTCATCAACAACGCCGGCGTCATGATGCCGCCGGAACACACCCTCACCGAAGACGGCTTCGAGCTTCAGTTCGGAATCAACCACCTGGGGCACTTTGCCCTCACGGGCCTTCTCGTTGACCTCATGCGGGGGATTGAGGGGTCCCGCGTGGTGACCGTGAGCAGTTCGGCACACCGCTGGGGCGAGATCGACTTCGGCGATCTCAATTGGGAGCGACGTCGGTACCAACGAATGCCGGCGTACGGGCAGAGCAAGCTGGCCAACCTGCTGTTCACGTTCGAGTTGCAGCGGCGGCTCGAGCAGGCCGGGGCGGCCACCGCCGCGCTCGCCGCGCATCCCGGCTGGACCGGCACCAACCTGCAACGGCACAGCGGGGCGTTCCGGCGCCTCAATCCCCTGTTCTCCATGAAGCCCTGGCAGGGCGCTCTCCCCACGCTGTACGCGGCGACGGCCCCCGATGCCCTTGGCGGCGAGTATTACGGCCCGGACGGGATGATGGAGATCCGCGGCTATCCGACGCGGGTTGCCACCAACGAGGCGGCGCGCGACATCGAGGCGGCCACGCGGTTGTGGAGCGTGTCTGAGGACCTGACGGGGGTGAAGCTGGGCGGGTAGGCGGTTGGGCGGTTCGGCGTCATGAATCGGCGGCGGGCAACCACACGGTGAACGTGCTGCCCGCGCCGACCCTGCTCTCCACCTCGATCCGTCCACCTTGCAGCTCTGTGAGCGTGCGGGCGATGGCGAGGCCCAGCCCAACGCCGCCATGGGCTCGGCTGCGGGATTTCTCGACCCGATAGAAGCGGTCGAAGATGTGGTGGACATCATGGGGGGGTATTCCCGACCCGGTGTCTTGGACGGCGACGCCCACCGTGGACCCATCTCGTCGCGGCGTGATGGTCACGGACCCCTTCGCCGTGTGCCTAACGGCATTGGTGACGATGTTCAGCACGACCTGGCGGGCGTAGCGGGAGTCGCCCAGGGCCACCGTCGGTCGATCGAGGTGGTTGTACACGGTGACGTCACGCCCGGTCGCCATGGCGTCGGCGATCTCCTTGGCGTCGCGTGCAATCGCACTCAGGTCGAACGGCTCCCGCTCGACGTCCAGTGCGCGATTGTCGCTGCGGGCGAGGAGCAGCAAGTCATCCACCAGCTTGCCTGTCCGTTCCACCTCGCTGCCGATCGCCGCTAGGGCATCCCGCATTTCGTCGACGGTGCGACGATCGTCAAGTGCCCACTGTGCCTGCGCTCTCAAGTACGTGAGTGGCGTGCGCAACTCGTGGCTCGCGTCGGCCGTGAATGCCTCGAGCGCTCGGTGCGCGCTCTCCACGCGGGCGATGAGGCGGTTGATCGCGGCGGCGATCTGAGATATCTCCACGACGCCGGTCGGCTCGGCTACGCGACGGCTCAGATCGTCCGGCCCGATGCTTTGGGTCTGCGCCCGCACCTGCTCGACCGGCGCCAGCGCCGTGCTGACCGATGTCCGCGTGGCACGTCGCGCCGCCAACGCGGCCAGCGGCAGGAGCAGCAGCGCCACCCCTGCAACAGCTGCGAGCGCGACCATGTGCGGCTGCCGGCTCCCTGCGATGAAGATGTCGAACTCCCCAGCCCGGCGGCGTAGGATGCGGTAGCGCCACCGACCCCGCTCGGCCACCGCGCGCACGATCTCCGAGTGTACATCTTCCGGGGTCGCATCCGGACCGAGGGCCTCGATGCGCTTGGCCGGCATGGTGGGGGACAGGAAGTACACGAAATTGTCGCCCTCGGCGGTCGGCGCCGTGCGGGTGATGATGAAGCGCGCCCCCATGCCGACGAGCTGCTCCGCCAGGCTGTCCGACGCGACCGTCGTACGCTCACCGCCCGGGTCGGCGTACAGGCCGAGTAACGATTCGATGACGGTGGCGCTCTGACCCAACGACCGACCCAACGACACTTCCCCGAGCACCGCAAAGGCCCCGATCACCACCACGGCGTAGGCCGACAGCGTGAGCCAGGTGAGCCTGGAAAACCGGGCAACGAGATTGCTCGCCAGCCGTCGCTCGGTCACGGTCCCTCGAGGCGATACCCGACACCGCGCACGGTGCGGATCTCCGTGCCATCGGACATCTCGCCCAGTTTCTTCCGGAGGTAGTTGATGTACACGTCCACGACGTTGGTCCCCGGGTCGAACTGGTAGTTCCAGACCGCCTCGGCGATACGCGAGCGTGACATGGTGCGGCCGGCATTGCGCATGAGGAATTCGAGCAACGAGAACTCCCGGGGCGACAACTCGACGCTCCGGTCGCCTACCGTCACTGCTCGGTCGGCGATAACGAGACGCAGGATGCCCACCCGGAGTGCGGCGTCCTCGCGTTTGAACTGCGCCCGTCGAATGAGCGCCTGCACCCGAGCGAGCAACTCGGCGAGATCGAACGGCTTGGTCAGGTAGTCATCGGCTCCACCCTCCAACCCTTTCACTCTGTCCGTGAGCTCTCCCCGAGCGGTGAGCATGAGGACGGGGGTGTGTAGGCCGCGCTCGCGCAGGTGCCGCACGATCTGAAGCCCGTCCATGCCCGGCAGCATCAGATCCAGCACCAGGCAGTCGTACCCGCCGTCGAGAGCGGCCGAGAGCCCGTCCCCTCCCGTCGCGGCCTGATCGACGGCGTACCCCTCCTCGCGGAACGCCTTTCGCAGAAAGGCGCGCAGGTTGGTGTCGTCTTCGACGAGCAAGATCCGCATGCGCGGTACGTGGTTGAAGAAGGGCGGAGCGGGGAGGCGCAAGGCGCCTCCCCACCCGCGAGAGAAGTTACTTGATTCGCCGCACCGTGACACGAGCCACGGGCTCGCTCCAGCCGTGCTGCGAGGGATCCAGGAACGCCCCGCCCTGAATGCCGGGGTGCATCATCACGACGCCACCTTCGGCGACGCGCCCGTTGCCGTCGGCGGCACCGCCCACGGGTCCGATCGCCGGGCAGGCGTCTACCACGTTGGCCGACAACTCGTCGTTGGCCTCGGTGCCGGCATCGTAGCCGGCGGCATAGTACGTCTGCGGTTGGAAGCCGCGCGGCAGCTCCGCTCCTGCGAGTCCGGCGAACCCGTCGTTGGTGCAAATGAGCATGACGGCGAGCGAGAAGCGGTTGGCATTGGCCCGCGCGGTAATGGTGCTGGTGAGCGACGTGGGCCCGGGACCGCCCACGCGATGGATGGGGGCCATGGTGGCCACGACGTCGTCTACCCCGAGGGTGCCCGTCAACTCGGCCGCGGCCGAGCCAGGATCGCCGTCTTCGGCGATCAGGCGCAGGCCTTCGGAGGCTGCCTGCCCGGCCATGAAGAACGATGCCTGCTTGGCGTGAGTGGCGAGGACCCCGGGTGACATCGGCTGGCCGGTCGTGAGGTTGGTGATGGTGATCTCGTACTCCCGGACGGCCGCATCGGCGGCGTGCTCGACGCCCGCTGACGCGTCGAGGAGCGCGGGATCGACCACGCGGTCGGTGTCGCTACAGGCAAACGCGACGGTGGTGGCGAGCAGGACTGCGATCGGTCGGTACATTGCTGAGCCTCCTGTGAAGTGGGATGGACGATGCTCGCAGGCACGGTAGGAGGCTCGGACGCGGCGAGTCGCCTATGTTAGAGAACTCTCACGAGGTCCTAATGACGGGCTCCGTCGCTGGCACCGTTGGACGGCCCCGCCGGATTAGAGCCGCTGGAGCCGAGCGGGGGGCTCGGACCGACGCCGGGCAGAACGCACGGGCAGTGCTTGGGCGTCATCACGACCGCCGAGGGAACCCGCGAGGGCGCGAGACATATCACAAGGGAATCGACGAAACGAGTCACGTGCATTTAGCCATGAGCCACACTCGAACCACGACGTCCGTCATCGTCAGTGCCGTCGGGCTGCTGCTCCTGCTCGCCGGCTGCCGTGGAGAGCGGCTGCGTGAGCTGTTGGGTGATTACACGCCACGCCAGCGATACGCGATGCGGCTGGTGGAAGCGGAGCTCGATCGGACCGCCCTCGGCCGGGACTGGATGGCTGTGGCGGAGTCGGCCCTCGTGAATCCTGTCGCCGTCGCTGCCCCCTACCGGGAAGAGAGCTATCTGGATCCGCGCGAGGCCATGGCCGTTGCCTATCGGGTCACGCTTCGGCGCGGCCAGCGACTCGAGGTGGCCTTCGAGAGTGCTCCGGACAGCGGGTACCGTGTGTTCCTCGATGTATTTCGGACGCCCAGGGATTCGGGTGATGTCCCCAGGCACGTGCTGAGCGCCGACAGCCTGGAGCGGTCACTCGAGTATCTCGCTCGCCGCGACGCGGACTACCTGGTACGTATCCAGCCCGAGCTGCTCCGCGGGGGACGCTACACCATCACGATCGTGGTCAAGCCCACCCTCGACTTCCCGGTGTCGGGGTACGATACGACCGCCATCCGGAGCCGGTACGGCGATGCACGGGATGGAGGGCGCCGGCGCCACGAGGGGCTCGACATCTTCGCTCGCCGGGGAACGCCGGTCCTTGCGGCGGCCGACGGGTACGTGCGTAGCACTCGTCCCAACAACCTGGGGGGCAACGTGATTTGGCTCCGCGACGACCTGGAGCGGACGCACTATTACGCGCATCTGGACAGCGTCGCCGTCTTTCGCGGATTGGTAGTGCAGGCGGGTGACACCATCGGGTTCGTGGGCAATAGCGGCAACGCTCGAACCACGCCACCGCATCTCCATTTCGGGGTCTACCAGCGCGGATCGTTCGATCCCTATCCTGCTCTCTACCGGTTGCCCGCGGTTCCGGACGCATTCTCGGGCGATCCCGATCTCGTCGGACGCCTGGCCCGGGTGAGCCGGGAGCGCACGCGAATCCGGGAGGCGCCCAACGTGGGAGCGGCCGTGGTCGCCGAGCTCGCGCGGCATACGCCGGTTCGGGTTGCGGCGGGAACCGGATCCTGGTATCGCGTGACCCTGCCCGACGGCGCAACCGGCTACCTCGCGAGCGGGCTTACCGAGCGGCTCGACGGCGCCATTCGGCGACAGACCATCGGGGCTGAAACCGATGTCCTCAGCGATCCGGATCCAGCCGCGGTGGCGGTGGACCGAATCGTCACGGGGACCGAGCTCGACGTGCTCGGTGCGTTCGGCGGCTTCGTGTTCGTGCAGGCGTCGAGCGGGAGGTACGGGTGGGTAACGCTGGACTCGAGTCCCCTGTCGCGGGCCGAGGTCAGGGGTGCGTCAACGGGAATCGAGGAGCCCGAGTGAGTCGGCGCCGCCTTCCCGCTCATCTGTGGTCCGGCCCGCTCCTCGTGGCGCTCCTCGTGGTGGGGAACGCCACCGACGCCGGTGCCCAGGTCGAACGCACCGCCCGCGACGGATGGCAGCGGGTCGACGACGTGTTCACGGCGCTTCAAGTGGACGAGGGCGATTGGATCGCCGACGTCGGTGCCGGCAGCGGGTTCTTTTCGCTGCGGCTCAGCCCGAGAGTCGGTCCTGATGGGAGAGTGATCGCTCAGGACATCGACGCGCGGGTGTTGCGGGAGTTGCAGGAGGAGGCGGCCCGCGCCGGACTCGACAATATCCAGACCCTCGTCGGTGAGGAGGACGATCCCAAGCTCCCGGAGGGCATGTTGCACGGCGTGCTCATCGTGAACGCGTATCACGAGATGGATGAGCACGAGGCCATGCTCGCGGGGATTCGGCGCGCGCTGAGACCGCAGGGGCGGCTCGTCATTATCGATACCCCGCCAGGCGATTCCACCACCTCTCGCAGGCGGCAGACCAGCCGCCACGACATCGCGATCGGAATCGTGGCACGGGAACTCGAGGCGGCGGGGTTTCGCGTGATCGACCAGGTCCCCGAGTTCGCCCGCTCGGGTCGGACTCGGCAGTGGCTGCTAGTCGCGGTGGTGGCCGGGGACGGGGGCCCCTGACGGGCCGCACGACGATCCACCCCGGTACCTTTTCTCAGTTGGGCGTTCGCTTGTAGCTCACCGACAGCCCACCACCCGCCCGAAAGAACTCCGTCTCCAGTCCGGGGCTGCCCTGCAGGGCCTCGACGAACTCGCTGATCCCCCGCATTCCTCGTCGGCCCCGGTCGGAAACGTTGTGGGCGGTGAAGCATCCGCCCACCGTGAGCTTGGGCAGCAGCGCCTCGAAGTACCGCGTATACCAGTCCTTGTCGGCGTCCACGAAGATGAAGTCGAACGGTCCGTCGATCGCATACACCAGTTCGTGGGCGTCGGCGAGTCGCGCGTCAATGTACGCGCTGAGGCCGGCCGCCTCGAAGTTCTCGAGGGCCTGACGGTATCGGCGTTCGTCGATCTCCACCGTTATCAGCCGGCCGCCCGTCTTGCTCATGGCCCAGGCAATCCAGATCGCCGAGTGTCCGGTGGAGGTGCCCAGTTCGAGCGCCCTGGTGTAGCCGTTCTCGACCACGAGATCGTACAGCTTCTGACCGTCGACCTCCGGAACGTTCATGTCCCGCCATTGACGACGGTTGGCGTCGAGGAATGCTCCTACCTGACGGTCGAACGCGTCGTGTGCGGTCGGTTCTTGTGCAGCGGAGTCGGTCGCGACGGAACCGAGCAGCGAGACGACGCAGACGGCGATCGACAAGGTCTTCATGATGGGTCCCTCACGATGACTGGTCTTCGGTTGGCCCGAATCCTCGCAAACACAACGTAGAACGGCAGGCCCGCCAGAACGGTGAGAATGGCGATCGATGACTCCACCGGGCGCTCCTGAAAGGCGAGCACTAGGATCAGCACACTCACCGCGGCGAACAGGAGCGCCGCCATCGGGTAGGCCGGCGCCGTTGCTCCCTCGTCTCGACGGAGTTTGAACACCCCCATCACGACCAGGATAGGAAAGATGCCGAGACAGAAGCCCATGTAGGTCAGGATCTGATCGAACGTTCCCGACAGCACGAGCACGACGGCGATCAGGCACTGGAGTAGGATGGCTTTGGAGGGCACGCGGAAGACCGGATGGACGTCGGCCAGCAGGCGAAAAAAGTATCCGTCCTTGGCCATGGCATAGTAGACCCTCGGCCCTAGGATGATCAGCGCGCTGATGGACGATAGCAGGGCGAAGGCAATCATCAGCGAGATAACGCGCTCCACCCAGCCGCCGAAGAGGCGGGAGGCGGCCAAGCCTCCAATGGCGATGGTCCCGTTCATCTCGGCCGGCGGCACGGCGTAGACGTACAGGACGTTCAGTCCCAGATAGAGGAGGATGACGAGCCCGGTGCCCGCGAGCAGCGAGCGCGGGAGATTCCGGCGGGGTTCTTGGATCTCGGAGCCGATGTAGACGGCAGCATTCCACCCGCTGTAGGCGAACATGATC
Source organism: Gemmatimonadales bacterium (assembly GCA_041602035.1). Classification (GTDB taxonomy): domain Bacteria; phylum Gemmatimonadota; class Gemmatimonadetes; order Gemmatimonadales; family GWC2-71-9; genus JAOTVV01. The sequence continues at coordinate 84,346 of JBFIHA010000001.1, forward strand.
CACATCAGCGACAGCCCGACGGCCTTCCACCCATCCCCGTCGAGCGCGACGGCATGGCCGGCCGAGAGGTTGCGAAGATCGCCAGTGCCGAGTGCAAAGCCGATCACGATCAGTCCGGCGATGAGCAGGACCTTGCCGACGGTGAGGAGGTTTTGCACCTTCGCGCCAAGCTCGATGCCACGGAGATGCACGAGCGTGAGGCATACGATCACCAGGATGGCGATCGACCGTTTGACGGTGACCGCACCGCCCCACGTGAGCACCTGTGGGAATGCGCTCGTCAGGTACTCGCTCAGTCCCAGCGACGAAGCCGCCAGCGGGGCGGAGAACCCCACGAAGAACGAGACCCACCCGGTGAGGAAGCCGAAGATCGGGTGGAACTGCTCGGAGAGGTACACGTACTCGCCGCCCGCGCGGGGCATGGCGGCGCCCAGGGCACCGTAGCAGAGCGCGCCGCACAGCGCGAGCGCTCCGCCCGCGACCCAGAGGACGATCATGAGCACCGGGCTGCCCAGTTCGGCCATGAGCAGCCCGGACGTGGTGAAGATCCCCGCCCCGATCATGTTGGCTACCACGAGGTTCGCGGCGGGGAACAGACCGAGCGTTCGCGAGAGCGCTGGGGCGGGTGGATCGGTCACTGGTGCGCCTGCATGTCTACTGCTAACTACGTCTGCAGGCGGTCAGGTGTTGAGAGCGATACTCGAGGACCCCGTGCGGCGAGACGCGCGTGGTCCCTCTGGCCTATCCTCCTACTGGAGGGTACCTTGGCTCATTCTCGACCAATGCTATCGCATTTCTGGGACCGGGCGTCGTTCGACATTTCCCCGGGAGCCCTTTGAATACTTCAACCCGAGTGGGGAGCCCATGAAGACCCGATTCACCCTCGTTCTCGCCGTCGCCGCCCTCATCGCCGTGCCGCGAGCGGCACTCGCGCAGGAGATGCCGCGACTGGGCGAGATGTCTGCCGTGTCGGTGTGGCAGGTTGATCCTGCCGACATGGGAACGTTCATGACCGTGGCGCAGAAGGTCGCCCAGGCCGCCAAGCAGGCCAAGCTGGGCCGGGGATATGGCTGGACCATGTGGCAAACCTCGTACTCCATCTCCATTATCGGCCCGTTCAACAAGGCGGAGCTGGATGATCCCCAAATCTGGATGAAGCAGTTCATGGGGACGCCGGGTGAGGCCACCCTGATGCAGGCCATGCAGGAGTTCGAGGGGGTGGACATCCTCGGCGGTGCGACCGAGATCGTGCAGGAGATGCCCGACTGGGGGTACATGCCCGAGGGCATGACCGCGCCGCCCATGGCCTGGGTGCACATCCACGAGTTCTGGCTCCGGAGTGGGGAAGCGAACTTCGCCAAGTGGAACGCGCTCATCCCCGAGTTCGTGGCGTTCTTCGAGGCCATCGGGTATCCCTATCCCATGTGGTCCCACATGGTGCGGTACGGGGACAACCGGACCCTGTTCGTGACGGCCTACGATAACGCCGGCGAGTTCTTCGGCACCAAGAGCGTGACGGCGCTTGCCGAAAAACACGGGATGGTCGATCGCTGGCAGCAGCTGCTCACCCGCCTCAACGAGCTGGTTTTGCGGCACCGGGAAAGCGACGCGCAGTACCTGGCGGCGCAGAGCTACGTCGTCACGTCGCAGTAGGGCACGCGAGCCCGTCGATCTCGATATGGAGCGAGCCGGTTCTCTGAGCCGGCTCGCTCTTGCGTTTGCGCGAGTGTGATGCGGGCGAGGGGTGCCGGACGATCAGTTCTGGTCCGCGATCCGTCCCAGATAGGGTCGGTCCCACGCGACGTCGAACAGTCCCTGACAGTCGTCGCAGCGGAGCCTCGGTGGCCGGCCCATCGGCAGCTGGCGATGGCGGCAGGCGGGGCACACCGCGTAGCCCTTGGCCCACCGTGGAGGAATCACGGCTGCATTGCTCGCCTGGGCGACGACGGTCCAGTCGGTGGGCCGGTCCGAGACGATTTCGAGGTGACGGAGCGGCAGGAACCGCTGCTGCCCGCGCACCGCGAGCAGCGCCTCGGTACGTCCGAGCGCCACGGTCTCGTACCATGCTCCGCGACGCAGCCCGCAGTCGACGTCCTGCCTGAGACGAGCCCATCCGGTTCCCGGCATGACCGCATCCCTCCGAGCGGGTGCCTGCTCAAAGATCGGGCCGCGGCAGCAGACCAGCGGTGCGGCAGGTCACAGGATTAGTCCTGATTACCCTTGAGCGCAACTCACGGCCCCCGGCGATGGCGACTGGGGCAGGGATGCTTGACAGTGTCCAGAGCGACCCGTACGCTTGCCGGGCGATCCGAAGCCGGTTCGGACTGTCGCAGCATCACTCCACCCGTCCCTGACAGATGACGACAACGCACTCTCCATACGCGCCACGGGCGCCCGGCGGGTGAGCAAGGGGAGCGTCACGTGGAAATCATCATCAAAGACGACTATCAGCAGATGAGCCGGGCTGCGGCGGAGATCGTGGCAGAGGTGCTGAACACCAAGCCCAACGCCGTCCTGGGCATGGCGACCGGGTCCACACCGCTGGGGCTTTATCAGGAACTGGTTCGCCTGCACAAGGAGGAGCAACTCGACTTCTCACGTGTCACGACGTTCAACCTGGACGAGTACGTCGGCCTGCCGGTGAACCATCCGCAGAGCTACCACTACTTCATGCACGAGCACTTCTTCAAGCACGTGAACATCCCGGCGCACAACATCAACATCCCGTCCGGCACGACCAGCAACTACCAGGCGTTTTGCGAGTGGTATGAGCGACGCATCGATGAGTGCGGGGGGATCGATCTCCAGATCCTGGGCATCGGGTCGGACGGCCACATCGCGTTCAATGAGCCGGCCAGCTCGCTGAGCTCGCGGACACGACTCAAGACGTTGTCCGAGCAGACAATCGACGATAATGCCAGGTTTTTCGACCGTCGGGAGGAAGTGCCGGTCTACGCCATCACCATGGGAGTGGGCACGATTCTCGACGCGCGCAAGCTCATTCTGCTCGCGAGCGGGCAGAAGAAGGCCAAGGCGATCGCCCAGGCGGTCGAGGGGCCCGTCACCAGCATGGTGACGGCGAGCGCGCTCCAGTTGCACAGTGATGCCAAGGTGATCGTCGACCAGGAGGCGGCGAGCAAGCTCGCCATGCGCGACTACTACGAGTTCATCTACGCTGCCAAGCCTGGCGCGCCTCGGACCTAGCGCCGGCGCAGTTCTTCCCCCGGGGCGGCGACGCGGGCGTCCGCCGGCCTTTGGTGTTATCCATGGTGTCATGCTTCGTGTAATGGCCATCGGCGTCACCGCCACGCTCCTTATCCGGGGAGCAACCGCGCAGGAAGCCCCGCCGCAGATTGTGTCGCGCACCGAATCTCGTGACGCATGGGGCGTGGACCGCCTTGCCGACCTGCGCTTCGGGCGCGTCGCGCTCGTGGCCGCACCCGAGGGCGTCCGGCTCGACGTCCGCCGGCTGCGCGAAACGCCGGTGCCGATCCCGCCGGTGAGCATGGAAGGCCGTGCCCCGACGGGCGCGGGCAACATCTTCGTCGTGAGTAATTTCGGTGAGAGCAACCGCACGCCGTTGGGCGGATACTTCGGCACCTTTCAGCGTGACCCGTCACGGGCCGAGGCACGTGTCGATCGCATGGCGGACGGGCGGCGCGCGCTTGAGCTCATCTGTCGGGTGGAGGGCACGGGGTTCTGCGGTCTCTGGATCCAACTCTACGACTTCGAAGCCGCACCCGAGGCACGACGCTATCTGGACGCCCGAGGGTTCTCTACACTGAGCTTCTGGATTCGCGGGCGTGCCGGCGGTGAGCCGCTTCTCCTGAAAGCGGCCGACGCCGTGTGGGAGCAGCGGGAGGACGCCTTACCGGTCGGTGACGTGGCAGCGTTCCTTCCCACCGGCCGCGTAGACACGACATGGCAACAAGCGGTCATCCCCCTCGAACGCCTCCCGGTACGCTTGCGGCGTGAGGCGTTGGCGATGCTGGTATTCGAAGCCACCGCGCCCGGCACCAGTACGATCGAGCTTGGGCCGGTGGCCCTGTCGGTCGCGCCCCGCGATCTGCCGTCACTTCCCGATCCGCAGCTGGCGGTGGAGCCGACCTCCGTCGGGCACAAGGCGACGTGGGTATGGAATACCGCCGAACTGCTGGCTGATTCGCTCAAGCGATCCACGATGCTCGCATTCCTGGAGCGGGAGGGGTTCGACCGCGTGTTTCTCCAGCTTCCCGGCGTGCCGGATGCGCCGAACGTCCCGGGGGAACTCGCGATCGACACGCCGACGATGCGATCGCTGGTGGCGGACTTCACGCGACGGGGCATGCGCGTCTACGCGCTCGACGGGTATGCGCGGTATGCGCTTCCCGAGTTCCACGCGGGCGTCCTCGCCACGATCGACCACGTCATTCGTTACAACGATGAGGTGTCCCCGCACGAGCAGTTCTTCGGTGTGCGGTACGATATCGAGCCGTATCTGCTGCCGGCGTTCCACGGCTCGGGGAGGGCGACGCTGCTCCGGGGGCTGCTGGAACTGACCGCCGCATCGGTCGAGCGCGCACACGCGGCCGGCCTCGTCTACGGCGCGGACATCCCGTTCTGGTATGACGCTACATCCGACGACACGCCGGAGGCGGTCACAGTCGAGTACCGGGGGATTCGGCAGCCGGTGAGCGCGCACCTGATCGACTTGGTTGACGATGTGGCGATTATGGACTACCGCACCACGGCGTACGGTGCCGACGGCACGATCCGCCACGCCTCGGGCGAGCTCGCGTACGCGTCACGGCGCGGGAAGCCGGTGCTCATTGCGCTTGAGACCTTCGATCTCCCCGACGAGGTGCTCCTGGAGGTGCACGGCGCGCCTCGGCGGGGCCTGCCGTCGCGCGCGTCTACCCAAGCGGTGGTTGCCGTCGTGACCGCCGGAGATTCGCTGCTTGTCGTCTACGTGAAGGCTGCCGCGGGAGCCGACACGGCGGTTGCCGATTGGCTCGCCGAACGGGGACTGGACGCCATGGATGTCTGGTGGTGGCCGGTGAGCCGACGGGTCGAGGTCCCCGCCGCCAAACTCACGTTCGCGCGGCATGATCTGCGCCACCTCAACGACGTGGTGCGCGGAACCGCGGCGGAGCTTCGGCGCTACCCGTCCTTCGCCGGCTTCGCCCTGCATTCCGCTGAGAGCTACATGGCGCTGGTTGAGCGCGGGGCGCCGCCGCGGTAGCCGAGATCAGCGGCGCTTTGCAAGCGGCGGGTCGACGCGTCATGTTGGAGGCGAGCGATCCGATCCGACGACATCGGCAGCACGTCCCACCCACGCGAGGGCATCAGGAATGAGTGCGGAGCAGTTCGTCAAACGGGCACGCAGCCTCTCGAGACCGTACCGTGTCACGACCGGGAAGAAGTTCCGGCTCACCGACTACGATCCCGCCGACACGGGAACACTCGGCTCGGGGGACAAGCCCCAGGCCAAGAAGGCCCTCCGAGCCGGGGTGAAGGCAATGGCGGAGCTGCAGGAGATGCTGTACGCCCAGGACCGATGGGCCGTGCTCCTGGTGTTCCAGGCGATGGACGCCGCGGGGAAGGACAGCGCCATCAAGCATGTGATGTCGGGCGTGAACCCGCAGGGCTGCCAGGTGTTCTCGTTCAAGGCGCCCAGCAAGGAAGAGCTGGATCACGACTATCTGTGGCGCTGCCTCCAGCGACTCCCAGAGCGGGGACGGATAGGGATCTTCAACCGCTCGTACTATGAGGAAGTACTGGTGGTGCGCGTGCATCCCGCGATCCTCGAAGGGCAGAACCTCCCATCCCAGCTCGTGACGGACCGCATCTGGAGACAACGGTTCGAGGACATCCGGAACGTCGAGCAGTATCTCACCCACAACGGCGTCGTGATCCGGAAGTTCTTCCTCCACGTGTCGAAGGAAGAACAGCAGGACCGGTTTCTCGATCGCATCGACCGGCCCGAGAAGAACTGGAAGTTCTCCGCCGCCGACCTCGCGGAGCGCGCGCACTGGGACGACTACATGCACGCGTACGAGGACATGATTCGTCACACGGCCACGAAGGAGGCGCCGTGGTACGTGGTCCCCGCGGACCGGAAGTGGTTCACGCGTATGGTGGTGGCGTCGGCGATCGTCGACGCGCTTGCCTCGCTCGACCTGCATTTTCCGACAGTCGACAGAGCCGGCAGGCGGAAACTGGCCAAGCTGCGGAAGGAGTTGGAGGGCGAATAGACCCGGGAACTGGGAACGGGAAACGGGAAGAGGAGATTGACCGATCCGACGATCTGACGATCCCCAAGGCCGTGAGTGGGGCGGCTAGCGATCCGCTCGACGCCACGCCACCCTACCCGGCCATGATTCCCGTCCGCTCCCACCAGTGACGCCGCTCCTCGCGGCCATCCTCGGCTACCTCGCGGTCCAGCTCGGGATCGGCGTCTGGGCGTCGCGGCGAGTCCACACGGAAGACGACTATCTGGTGGCGGGACGTCGGCTGGGGTACCCGCTCGCCGTGCTTTCCATCTTCGCCACGTGGTTCGGGGCGGAGACGTGCATTGGCGCGGCGGGCGAGATCTATCGCGAGGGGATCTCGTTCACGTCGGCCGAGCCGTTCGGCTACGGGCTGTGTCTCATCTTCATGGGGCTCGTGTTTGCGGTGCCGCTGTGGCGCCGCAAGCTGACGACGCTGCCCGACCTGTTCCGGCAGCGGTTCTCGGTGCCGGTGGAGCGGCTGGCAGCACTGATTCTCATTCCGGGGTCCATTCTCTGGGCCGCGGCCCAGGTGCGAGCCTTCGGTCACGTGCTGTCCAGCGCGTCCTCGCTGGACGTGGATTTCGCCATCACGGCGGCGGCGGCGTTCGTGATCCTCTACACCGCGGTCGGCGGACTGCTGGCCGATGCGGTGACCGACCTGGTGCAGGGAATCCTGCTCGTGCTGGGTCTCCTGATCGTCGGCATCGCCGCCGTGGCCCATCTCGGCGGGGTGCAGGACGCCGCGGCCGCCGTGGCGAACGGATTGGGGTCCGGCATCCCCCACGGCGCCACGCGCGCCTCGCTGCTTGATACCGTCGAAGCCTGGGCGATCCCTGTGTGCGGCTCCGTGGTGGCGGTGGAGCTGGTCGGGCGCGTGATTGCCGCCCGCACGCCGGAGATCGCGAGCCGCTCCAGCGTCGTCGCGGGCGTGATGTACGTCGCCGTAGGACTCATTCCCGTGTTCGTCGGTCTCACCGGGGCCGCCATCGTTCCCGACTTGGCCGATGCGGAACAGCTCCTGCCGATGGTGGCACAGACCCTCCTGCCGGCAGTTCTGTACGCCCTGTTTGCCGGCGCGCTCATTTCGGCGATTCTCTCGACGGTGGACAGCACACTGCTGGTCGGCTCAGGGCTGTTGTCGCACAACCTCATCGTGCCCCTGTTGCGGTACCCGACCGAGCGCCAGCGCGTCCTGATCGCGCGGCTCGGCGTGGGCGGGTTCGGGATCCTGGCCTATGTGCTGGCCCTCCGGGCCGAGGGCGTGTACGCGCTGGTGGAGCAGGCGTCGGCGTTCGGCAGCGCGGGCACGCTGGTGATCGTGAGCTTCGGGTTGTTCACCCGGATCGGCGGGGCGACCACCGCGGCGGCGACCCTGCTCGCGGGGGTAGGAAGCTATCTGGCGGCCAGCATTGGCGGCCTCCCGCATCCGTTTCTGACATCCCTCGCCGCGGCACTCGGGACGTACGGCGGCGGCGCGGTGCTCGAGGCGGTGGCGCGGCGAGCAGCCGTGGGTGTCGACCAACCGTAGCAGAACGACACGGGGCAGTCGTCCGGACCCGCCCCTCTCTCGTGTCGACTCGCTCCACGCTGGCTATACCGCCTTAGAAGTGGCCATCCGACAGCGTCTTCAGAAACGCGACGATGGCGCGCTCGTTCTCCGGGGAGATGAACTCGCCTGAGATCCCCGTGAAACACACCGTTGCGGCGGCGGGACAGAAAGCGGATTGACGCCGTCGGTTTTGCCGGAGTGGCGGGCCGATGGCACGGTCCGGCACCGACCAGGCCCGGATCTCGTGGAACCGGGCGTTCGTCGAGACCAGATGGCGTGGCCCTTTCCCACCCGGGTCACCCGCTGCACGTTTAGGCCTCGCCCGATCAGGCGACCAGGACCCGGAGGATGCGATGAGACGTCGACGTGTGCTCTCGAGCCTCGCGATCTGCCTGCTGGCCATCGCGGCAGTGCCCGCGGCGGCGCAAGGGCCGCCGAGCGAGACGCCGCGAAACGCCAACACGGCCGGCAAGGAGGCGGACCTCCTGCCCGACGAGCCGGTCGTGACCCAGCATACGGCACGCATCAACGGACAAACGGTGCGCTACACGGCCGAGGCCGGCTGGCTACCGATCCGGGACGAGGGCAAGCTCACGGCCAAGATGTTCTACATCGCCTACACCCGGGACGGCGTGACCGATCTGAGCAGTCGGCCGCTCGTGTTCTCGTTCAACGGCGGGCCGGGCACTGCGTCGGTCTGGATGCATATGGGCTACACGGGCCCTCGCCGCGTGGTCTACGACGAGGATGGGTTTGCGCTCCGTCCCCCCGGCGGGCTGGAAGCCAACCCGCATTCGATTCTGGACGCGGCGGATATCGTCTACGTCGACCCGGTCGCGACGGGATTCAGCCGCATGGTGGAGGGTGAAGACCTCCACAAGTACCATGGCACGCTCAGCGACGTGCAGTCCGTAGCGGAGTTCATCCGGCTCTACATCCTGCGGAAGAACCGCTGGACGTCTCCCAAGTTCCTGATCGGCGAGAGCTACGGCACCACGCGCGCGTCAGGCCTCGCTGGCCACCTGGTGCGCGCACACCAGATCTACCTGAACGGCATCATCCTCGTCTCGATGACGGGGCTGGACGTGGATCAGGGTGACGACATCTCCTACGCCACGGCGCTGCCCCACCTCGCGGCCACGGCCTGGTACCATCGGCAGCTGCCCGCCGATCTTCAGGCCCGACCGCTGCGGGCGCTGCTCGACGACGTGGAACAGTTCGCGATGAGCGAGTATCTGGGGGTGCTCGTGCAGGGCGATCGGCTGGCCGACTCCGCCCGTGACGCCATGGCCGACCGCGTGGCCCGCTACACGGGGCTCACCACGGAGTACGTGGTCTCGACGAACCTCCGCATCAGCTCCCGGCGATTCTGGAAGGAGCTGCTTCGCGACCAACGCCTTACGGTGGGACGCCTGGACAGCCGGTACCTCGGTGTGGACGTGGACGCCGCGGGCGAAAACCCGGAGTACGACCCCGCAATGGCGGATTGGAACGGACCCTTTGCCGATGCCGTGAACCGCTACCTCAGGGAGGAGTTGCGCTACAACCCGGATTTGGAGTACAACGTGTGGGGGAATGTGCGGCCGTGGAACCGCGATCAGTCGGCGAACGTCGGGGAGATGCTACGGCAGGCGATGCGCAACAACCCGTACCTCAAGGTACTGATCCAGGGCGGCTACTACGATGCCGCCACCGACTACTTCAGCGCCGTGTACACGATCTCGCACCTTCAGCCTGGTGGCGAGTTCCGCGATCGGTTCCGCTTCGCCTGGTACGAGAGCGGGCATATGATGTACCTGCGGAAGCCCGACCTGGCAAATGCCAACAACGACCTCCGGAGCTTCATTCGGTGGTCCATGGAAGGTGTGCCCGATTACCCGAGGCGGGCGCGGTAGGCGCCTTCGCGATCACGAGGTGGAGAGCCCGGTGGTCGGCGGCCGGTCAAGCCAATAGGTTAGGAGCACGAGCATGGAACGATCGTCACTCGTCAACAGAATGCGGGAGGACCCTCCTGTGTCGGCTGAACGTTCAACCACCGCGTCCGGCAGTCTCGACCGCCGCACCTTCGTGCTCTCGGCGCTCGCCGTGCTCCCCGTGGCGTGTCAGCGGAATCCGAGACCCCTTTCTGCGGACGCGTCCGGCATGACCGCGTCGCTGTTCCAGATCTCGCTGGCCGAGTGGTCGCTGCACCGGACGCTTTGGGCCGGGCAGATGAGCAACCTCGATTTCCCGGTTGTGGCGCGCACGGACTATGGGCTGGACGGTGTGGAGTACGTGAACTCCTTCTTCAAGGACAAGGCGCAGGATCGTCAGTATCTGGCTGACCTCAAGCAGCGAGCCGACGATCACGGCGTTCGAAGCCTCCTCATTATGTGCGACGGCGAAGGGGCGCTCGGGGATCTCGACAGCGCGGCCCGCACGCAGGCGGTTGAGAACCACCGTCGGTGGGTGGACGCGGCGCAGTTCCTGGGGTGCCACTCGATCCGGGTCAACGCGCAATCGACCGGTTCCCGGGAGGAACAGCGCGACCTCGCGGCCGATGGACTGCGGCGCCTCACTGAATTCGCGGCCACTCGTGACATCAACGTGATCGTCGAGAACCACGGCGGTCTGTCGTCGGACGGCGGGTGGCTCGCGAGCGTGATGCGTACCGTCAACCACCCGCGGTGCGGCACGCTGCCGGATTTCGGCAACTTCCGGATCGGGGAAGACCAGTGGTACGACCGGTACCAGGGGGTAGCCGAGCTGATGCCCTTTGCCAAGGCGGTGAGCGCCAAGTCGCACGACTTTGACGATCAGGGAAACGAGACCGAGACCGACTACGTTCGCATGATGCGGATCGTGCTCCACGCGGGATACCGGGGGTACGTGGGGATCGAGTACGAGGGCGATCGGCTCAGCGAGCCTGACGGCATTCGCGCCACGCTTGCCCTGCTCGAGCGGACCCGCGAGCAGTTGAGCGAAGACCTGCAGTAGGCATTATGATGGGTGGGCGGGGCCCGATGGGCTCCGCCTGGCAGACCCGAACCGGCAACCCATACATTCGCCGCGTCTCCTCCCCCGCGGCCCAACGACGAGTCACGATGCACCCTACGCAGGACATCGCCAGGAAGCTGGCTGCGCTCCGGCGCTTGGGATTCCAGCGGGAGGACGCGCCCCCGGTCGTCACCGAATCCACTCGCGTGGGCCGCCGCAGCCACGTGGTGACGGCGAGCCGGCCAGCCATGGGGACGCTGGTCTCGGTGTCCACGCTGGCGTCGTCCGCTGCCCGGGCCGAGGAGGCGATCGGGCGGGCCATGGAGGAGATGGACCGCCTGATCGGGATTTTCAGCCGCTATGAGCACGATTCGGCGATCACCGTGTTGAACGAGGTCGGTCGGCTCGACGGGTCTCCACCGGAGCTCACAACGGTGGTCGACGGCTCTCGCGCCTACCACGCGTTGAGTCGCGGGGCATTCGACGTTTCCATCGCGCCGGTGCTCGACCTCGTCGTTTCCGCTCCGAACGGGATGCCGGCGATAGGCGAACTACGGGATGCGCTGGACTTGGTGGGGACGGAGGGCATCGTCCTGGAGGGGCGCCGAGTGAACTTTGCGCGGCCCGGCATGCGGATCACGCTCGATGGCATCGCGAAGGGCTTCATTGTCGATGCCGTTGCCGACGTACTGCGGCACCACCGGATCCGCAACTACCTGATCAATGCTGGGGGCGACATCCGCACGGCGGGACGGAAACCGGGGCGACGGCCCTGGACCGTGGCGGTGCAGGACCCCGCAAAGGACGGCCGCTATCCTGATACGATTCACCTTTCGGACGCCGCTGTCGCGACGTCGGGGAGCTACGAGCGATACTTCGACCGTGACCGACTGCGTCATCACATCGTTGACGGTAGCACGGGCCAGTCGCCCGACGAGTGCGCTGGCGTGTCGGTGACGGCGCCCACCGCCATGGCGGCCGACGCGCTGTCGACGGCAGTATTCGTGATGGGACCCTCGGCCGGCGTCGCGTTCGTCGACAGCCTGCCGGGGTGCGAGTGTATGATCATCGATCGGGAGGGAAAGCCGCGCCGATCCCAGGGGTGGAAGAGCGCCGGCTCTGTGACCAGAGACGAGGTGGAGGCGTGATGCGTGACGTCATGAAAGCGGGGAGCGAGGCGATGAAGGGGTACACCTCATTTCAGATGGCGATGCTCGTGCTGCTCAGAATGTTCATCGGGTGGCACTTCCTGTACGAGGGCCTCGCCAAGCTGGGGAACCCCTACTGGACGTCGGCGGGATATCTGGCCGAATCGAAGTGGTGGTTCTCCGGGATCTTCACCGCCATCGCGGCGAATCCGACGGTGCTCACGATCGTGGACTATGCCAACGCATGGGGCCTCCTGCTCATCGGCCTCGGGCTCATGCTTGGCATCTTCACGCGCAGCGCGACGATCGCCGGCCTCGTGCTGCTCTTCCTGTACTACCTCGCGGCCCCGCCGTTCGTCGGCTTGACCTACGGCATGCCCACCGAAGGCAGCTATCTGGTGGTCAACAAGGTGCTCATCGAGCTGGCGGCCCTGGCGGTCCTGCTCGCGTTTCCGACGGGCAAGCTGTTCGGGCTCGACCGACTCCTTCCCTGGAATCGTCAATCCGATAGCCTGGCGCTCGGGCAGACCGGAGCCTGAGGAGAGAGAGAGATCATGACCGACCAACACACGACACCCGACAAGCCGCAGGCCACCGACCGTTGGGAGCCGACCCGCCGCGGCGTGCTCAAGGCATTGGTCTCGCTGCCATTCGTGGGGGCGTTTGCGTACAACTACCTGAGGAAGCGGGCGGCCGACGACACCAAGAAACGGGCGATCCTGGAGGAGTTGGGCGTGACCGAAGGGCCGGCGTTCATCCCCGAGGCGATCTCCAAGCCGCCCGGGGAGCGGATCCGGCTCGGGATCATCGGGTTCGGCGGGGAGGGCGAGTCGCTGGTGCGTCACGCCGGCTTCGCGCATCCGGACTGGGTGGATGAGCAGCGGAAGAACGCCGCGGAGAACCCCGCGAACAAGGCGCTCGAGATCTACCTGACCCAAGAGGACCTGAACGTCGCCATCACCGCGGTATGCGACGTGTTCGACGTCCGGGCGGATCGTGGCGTCGCGGCGTCGCAGGTGGATGTCCGTCCGGGGGGTGGTGGCGCCAACCCGCCGGCCAAGCGCTACCGCCACTATGCCGACCTGCTGCAAAGCGGTGACGTGGACGGGGTGATCATCGCCACGCCCGACCACTGGCACTCGCTCATGACCACGGCGGCCGTCGCCGAAGGCGTGCATGTCTACTGCGAGAAGTGCCTGACGCGTACGGAGGAGGAGGCGCGCACCGTCTACGATGCGGTGAAGCCGTCCGACATCGTGTTCCAGCTGGGACACCAGAATCGCCAGTCCGAGGCGCACAACAAGGCACGTGAGGTGATCGACGCCAACATCCTCGGGCCGATCACGCTGGTGGAGGGAACGACCAACCGGAACACCCCGTGGGGCGCGTGGGTGTGGGACATACACGAGGAAGGCAACCCGCAGACGATCGACTGGGAGCTGTTCGAGGGTCCGGCGCCCAATAAGGTGCCGTTCTCGCTAGAGCGGTTCTTCCGGTGGCGCTGCTGGTTCGACTATGGGACCGGCCTCTCCGGCGATCTGCTCTCGCACGAGTACGACGGCGTGAATCAGATTCTGCAGGTGGGGATCCCGCAGTCCTGCGTCGCGTCCGGGGGCATCTACTACTTCAAGGACGGTCGAGACGTGCCGGACGTGTTCCAGGCCGTCTACGAGTACCCGGACCGCGACCTCACCTTCGTGTACAGCGCGACGCTGGCCAACGGCAACTATCGCGGGCTCGCGTTCATGGGTCACGACGCCACCATGCGAGTGAGCGGGTCCCTCACGGTGATGGCCGATTCGAACTCCACGCGTTACAAGGACAAGATCGAGAGCGGGGTCATCGATCCGTCCCGGACGATGTTCACCTATCGACCGGGCTTCAAGGGTATCGATGCCGTCACGTCGGCCACCGAGGAGTACTTCGTGAGCCGCGGTCTGCTGTACACGTACCGCGGCGGCCGACGCGTGTCGGCCTACCACCTGCTAATCGGCGAGTGGTTGGACGTGATCCGCAATGGTGGTGAGACGAGCTGCAATATCGACCGCGCGTTCGAGGAAGCCATCACGTGCCACATGGCCACCCGCTCGTTCAAGGAAGGCCGGAAGGTCACGTGGGATCCGGTGCGGCGCAGAATTGTGTGACGATAGGCGGTAAGGCGGTTAGGCGGGTGGGCGGGTGTACCGCCTAGCCGCCTAACTGCTCAACCGCTCAACCACCTACCCGCTCAACCGCCTACCCGCCCAGGAGCAGCGTCCGTGAGCACAAACAGTCGACTCGGGATCATGATGTTCCTCCAGTTCTTCGTCTGGGGAGCGTGGTACACGTCGATCGCGGTGTACATGACGGCCGAGGGTATGGGCGATCTCACGCACTGGCCCTACACGGTCAATCCGATCGCGGCCATCGCGGCGCCGTTCTTCCTCGGGTTGGTGGCAGACCGCTACTTCTCGACGGAGAAGGTGCTGGGGGTGCTACACGTCCTCGGCGGCCTGGTATTGTTGGCGGTTCCGCAACTCAGCGGCGCTCCAGTGGTGTTCGTGCTCCTGCTGCTGCTCTACAACCTCTGCTACATGCCAACCTTGGGCCTGGCCAACTCGCTCGCCTTTCACAACATTGCCGATCAGGAGAAGCAGTTTCCATTGATCCGGGTGTTCGGCACGATCGGCTGGATCGTTGCCGGGCTCTTCGTCAGCCTGGTGCTCCGCAGGTTCGTGACGGGCGAGAGTCTGCCCGAGCAGACGCCGCTGCCGCTCTACACGGCGGCAGTGACGAGCATCGTCCTGGGCCTGTACAGCTTCACGCTGCCGCACACGCCACCACCCGCTGCCGGAGAGCGCGTTTCGCTCCGGAGTATCCTGGGACTCGATGCGTTGAGGGCGCTGGGAAGCAAGCCGTTCTATGTGTTCCTCGGTGCCTCGCTGCTCATCTCGATCCCGCTCGCGGCGTACTATAACTTCACGCAGCTGTTCCTCGAAGGGACGGGGTTCCGGAACATCGCCGGCACGCAGACCCTCGGACAGATGTCCGAGGTGGTTTTCATGCTCCTGATGCCGCTGTTCTTCGTCCGCCTCGGGGTGAAGTGGATGCTCGTGGCCGGCATGGGGGCGTGGGTGCTGCGCTATGTGTTGTTCGCCCTCGCGGCGCCAGGCGCCGTCTTCTGGATGATCATCTTCGGCATCGTGCTGCACGGCATCTGCTACGATTTCTTCTTCGTCACCGGCCAGGTGTACGTCGACAAGAAGTCGACGCCCGCCATTCGGGGGCAGGCGCAGGGCATGCTCGTGCTGGTCACCTACGGACTCGGCATGCTGATCGGCGCGCAGGCAGCGGGTAACCTGTTCAATGCGTTCCTGGGCGACGCGGCCACGCTGAGCCCCGACCAGTGGCAGCAGTTCTGGTTCGTCCCGGCGGCGTTTGCGGCCGTGATCATGGTCGGCTTTGCCCTGCTGTTCAATGACCGGGTCGCCCCGCCCAAGGCGAGCGCCGCGGACAACGAGGGCGCGTGACCCATGGGACACGCACCGAAGCAGCGGGCGCGGAGGAAGGCGGAGACCGCAGGGACGGCCCGACGGCTGGGAGTGGGGATGATCGGTGGCGGGTTCGTGGCGCGGTTTCACATCCGCTCGTTCGTCAGCGTTCGCCAGGCGGACATCCGGGGTGTGGTCAGCCGGCGCGATGGGACGGCAGAAGAGGCGGTCGCCCTCGTGCGCCAGCTCGGCGTGGGCGACGCGAAGGTCTTCGATTCGGTCACGGCCATGGTGGCGGATCCCGACATCGACGCCGTGTGGATCTGCGCGCCCAACTTTGCGCGCATCGAGGTGATGGAGGAGATCGTCGAGGCGATCGAGACGGGCAAGGGCACGCTGGTCGGCGTGGCGTGTGAGAAGCCGCTGGGACGCAACGTGGCCGAGGCTCGTCGCATGCTGGACTTGGTGGAGCGCGCGGGACTGCTGGACGGATACCTCGAGAATCAGCTGTTCTCGCCCGGGGTCGTGCGTGGCAGGGACGTTCTCTGGGCCCGCGGTGCGGCACTCACGGGACCGCCATACCTGGCCCGGGCGGCTGAGGAGCACAGCGGTCCGCACAGCCCCTGGTTCTGGGAGGGTGAGCTCCAGGGCGGCGGGGTGCTCAACGACATGATGTGTCACTCGGTGGAGGTGGCCCGCTTTCTGTTGACGGCGCCCGGGGCCTCGCGGGACACCCTGACGCCCGTCAGGGTCACCGCCCACACGTCCTGTCTCAAGTGGCAGCACCCGGACTATGCGGCGCTGCTCGCCGAGCAGAGCGGCGGGAAGCTGGACTACCTGACCCGACCGTCCGAGGACTTCGCCCGAGCGTTGGTCGAGTACCGCGACGACACGGGGAGCACGCGGGTCGTCGAGGCCACCACCTCCTGGTGTTTCGTGGGCGCGGGCCTCCGGCTCAGCATGGAGGTGCTCGGTCCGGAGTATTCGCTGTCGGTGAACTCGCTCGATGCCGGGCCGAAGGTCTTTTTCAGTCGGAAGGTGACCGGCGAGGCCGGCGAGGACATCGTCGAGAAGCAGAACGCCGAAATGGGCCTCATGCCGATCGTGAGTGACGAGGAGAGTGAATACGGGTACGTGGGCGAGAACCGGCACATGGTTCAGGCGTTCCTCGCCGGGCGTCGTCCGGCGGAGACCTTTGCCGACGGCGTCAACGTGACCGAGTTGCTCATGGCCGCGTACATGAGTGCCGAGCAGGGCAAGACCGTACCGTTCCCGCCGCCGGGCCTCGAGGCGTTCGTGCCCGCCGTGGCCAGGGGCGCCTGGAACCCGAGGACATCATGAATCCACGTCGTATATGCGGCCTCGTGCTCGCACTGATCGTTGTGGCCGGCGAGCCGGTCATCGCGCAGGATCGCGAAGGCTTCGAGCAGATCCTGGCGCAGCGCAACGGGCGGTACTCGAAGCACGGCTGGAATCACTACGGTCCCGGGTACTTCGATCTCGATCCCCGGACGGGAGTCCTCACCTCGCATGGGGGCATGGGACTGTTCTGGTACTCGGCGAAGGAGTACGGCGATTTCGTCCTGGACCTCGAGTTCATGTGCGCGACCAGCGAGACCAACTCCGGCATCTTTCTGCGGGTGCCGGGCGTGCCCACCAGCGACGACTACATCTACCGCAGTTTCGAGATCCAGATCAACGATGCGGGGGAAGGGGTTTACCAGACCGCTGCGGCGTACGACGCGGAGGCTCCGACCATGCGTGCCTCGAGGCCGGCCGGGGAATGGAACCGCTATCGGATCACGGTTCAGGGTGACCGCATCATGGTGGAGCTGAATGGCACGCAGGTGCTCGACTGGCGAGCGGAGCCGCGCGGCAAGGTTGTGGACTTCGCCCCCCGCGGCTACATCGGGCTGCAGAACCACGATGATCGGAGCCCGGTGTATTTCCGCAACATCTACGTGAAAGAGTTGCCGTAGAGTACCACTCGTGCGGCACGGTCGCGCCGAGGGTTGAACCCTCGCGTCACGACCGGTACCATAGAGCATCCCCGCATCTCCCGGAGGACCCCATGCTCCGCATCTTCACGAGCGTCGCGTGCGCCTTGCTGCTCTTGGCACCCCCGGCTGCCGCGCAGGAGGCCGAAGCACCGGCGCCCGGGCTGGTCTACGTGGCGTACTTTCAGGTGGCCTACGCAGACCTCGACGATTGGATTGGCGACTACTACCAGTACTCCGTGCCCGTCCTGCAGGAACTCCAGGATGAAGGGGTGATCACCGGCTGGGGGGTGTGGCAACACCAAACCGGGGTGGAGTACAACTGGCGCTTCGCCGTGCGGGCGCCGGAGTGGTCGCATTTCGAGGGCTTCTGGCGTGAGTATCTGGGACGCCTCCAAGAGCGTGCGCCCGAAGTACTGGCCCGAGACAACCGGATGATCCAGGCCCATTTCGACGAAGTGTGGAACATCGACGAGGTGCATGTTCCGGAGGGACTCGACGCCCTGTACCTGTACGATTCCCGATTCCAGATCAGCTTTGCCTATCTCGAGGAGTGGAACCAGCGCTGGCGTGAAAGCGTGGCCCCGGTCCTCAACCAGTCAATGGAGGACGGGATCCTCGATGGCTGGGTTGTCCAGAGCCACAACACGGGCGGTCGCTACAATTGGAAGGTGCTGTACCTGTTCCAGGAATGGGACGATATGGACGACCACTTCGGGCGGGTCATGGCGGAGCTCACCTCCGACGCCTACGGGTGGGAGCAGTTTTCCAGCATGATCGACGCGCACGACGATGTTATCTGGACGGCCGTGCCGCCCACGGGAGGAAACTAGGTCGATCTAGCGCGGCACCCGTACCGATAACCCCAGCCCGACAAACCAGTCGTCGGCGTCGCCTGCCCAGCGGACGCCGCCGCTCGTGTCGAGCTGGACATTGGTGGCGAGCTGGAGTGTGAACCCGGCGTCGAACAGGTGAGATGACGCGACGCCGTCGCTGAGACCTACCGAGCCGAACCCCTCAACAAACATGCCCACGCGCTCGACGAGCCCGACGCCAACCGCGAGGGTGTACGGCGCCGCCGCCTCGGTGGCCAGCGTCCCGTCGCCACGATCTACGGACGAGGCTTCCACGCCCACGTTATAGCCCACGCCGACGCGTTCACTCAGCACGTGGGAGACCGCGATTCTGATCCCGGGGTCAGCCCGTTCGGCGCGGACGCCCTCCGTCCCGATCGGAACGAGCACCTTCCCGAGCAGCGCGACGGACGGTGTCAACCCGTTGCCCTCGGCCACCTGGACCTTGAAGCCGAGATCCAGGCTGCCGATGCCGCTCTCGGAGGACGTCGACGCCATGCGCGTCACCGAGGTGCGGACCCACCCCGCGAATCCGATGCGGGCCTCGACTCGGGGGGCCACACCGATGCGGAGCAGCGCAGGAGCGATGGTCAGCATCTCGGTAGAGTCGGCACCGGCCAAGAGGTTCCCCAGCTCGAGCTGGACATAGCCGGGTGGCACGATCGCCGTCGACTCCGTTTGGTCCGGGCGGTCGGTGACCAGGGGGCCGGGCGTCTGAGCGGTCGACCACGACGGGAGCCCGACCGTGAACCCGAAGACCAAGGCCAAGCCGCGTGCGATCGCCACAGTTCGTTGCAGCATGCCGATAGATATCCTCCTGGCGATCGGCACGGAACCCGCGAGTCCCGGGGTGCCCTGGCTGCGGTGGCGACGGAACTCTATCGTTGAATGTTGCCTCTCGGCTCGCAGAGCCATACTCGGGAACAAGGAAGACCCCATGTTTCGAGCCCCTGTAACGGTATTCCGCCGCCGCCCGGTGCCGTGCGTCCTGTTAATGGGAGCGGCCATCCTCACGGCGGCCTGTGCCGTCGAGCCCGAGGTCGCGGCCGATCTCGTGCTCCGCAATGGAAAGGTGGTCACGGTCGACCCCGCCACACCAGACGGCCAGGCTCTCGCCGTCCTCGGCGACACGATTCTCGCCGTCGGAACCGACCGGGACGTCTCGCGCTACATCGGTCGCGAGACTGACGTGATCGACCTCGGCGGCCGTCTGGCGATCCCCGGGTTCATCGAGGGCCACGGTCACTTCCTGGGCATCGGCAGCGCGAAGATGCAGCTCGATCTGATGCACGTGGCCAACTGGAACGAGATCGTCGCGATGGTGGCGGACGCCGCGTCGGATGCCCCTGCCGGCGCGCTCATTCAGGGACGGGGGTGGCATCAGGAGAAGTGGGACGAGCCTCCACCAGGCAACATCGATGGACTGCCGACCCACCACACGCTGAGCGCCGTGTCACCCGACAATCCGGTGATCCTGCGCCACGCGAGCGGACACGCCGCGTTCGCCAACGCGAAGGCGATGCAGATGGCCGGCATCACCCGGCGCACGCCGAATCCTCCGGGCGGCGAGATCGTGCGTGATGCCAACGGCGATCCGATCGGCGCGTTCCGCGAGACCGCACAAGGGTTACTGGGCCCGGCAGCGGCGAATGCCGGCCCACCCGATACTCGCCGCCAGGCCGCGTTGGCCATCGAGGAGCTGCTCTCGAAGGGAGTGACCAGTTTCCAGGATGCCGGTGTCGGATTCGGCACCCTGGACTTGTATCGGGAGATGGCGGACGAGGGAACCATGGGCGTACGGATGTGGGCCATGATCCGCGCACCCAACGATGCCCTCGCGGCGAGGTTGGCCGATGCACGCGTCGTCGACTATGGCGATCATCGGCTGACGGTCCGGGCGATCAAGGTCACGGTGGACGGCGCCCTCGGCCCGCACGGTGCCTGGCTGCTCGAGCCGTACGCCGACCTGCCCACGAGCCGGGGACTGAACACCAGCCCGATCGACGCCCTCGAGGTGACGGCACGACTGGCTCTGGAGCACGACTATCAACTGTGCGTGCACGCCATCGGTGACCGGGCCAACCGTGAGGTGCTCGACGTCTACGAGCGCGCCTTCGGGCCAGCAACCGGGGATCGGGATCTCCGCTGGCGCATCGAGCATTCGCAGCATCTGCATCCCGATGACATTCCACGCTTCGGGCACCTGGGGGTGATCGCGTCGATGCAGGGGATTCACGCTACGTCCGATGGCCCGTGGGTGATTCCCCGCCTGGGCGAGCAACGGTCGCGAGCGGGCGCCTACGTATGGCGGTCGCTGTGGGACTCGGGAGCAATGGTCACCAACGGAACCGACGCGCCGGTCGAGGATGTGGATCCGATCGCGTCCTACTACGCCACCGTGTCCCGCAAGCTCAAGGACGGCAGTGTGTTCTTTCCTGAGCAGCGGTTGAGCCGGATGGAAGCCCTCCAGAGTTACACGATCAACAATGCGTACGCTGCATTCGAGGAAGGCATCAAGGGCTCGCTCACACCGGGGAAACTGGCGGATATCACCGTGCTCTCGAAAGACATCCTGACGATTCCGGAGGACGAGATCCCGACCACGACGGTGGATTACACGATCGTGGGTGGCGTCGTGATGTACGCGAGGGAGGGGAACTAGGCATTTCCCGGGGCGGGCTGTCGCAGTCCGCCCCGGTACCGCTCTACTGGGGTCCCGACCGGTTTCCCCGCCAACCAGGGCCAGCAGTACTATCCGTCGTGCCGTTCGGCACCGTCGCGGCACCTCGACGTCTACAGCAACCTCCGCGGGGAGTGTCCGTCAGTGACCGATCACGTATCCGTCGCGCCGTGGGAGCAACTGGCAACGTTGATCGCCGCGCGTGACGCGGCATCGGCCGAGCGATTCCTGCACGATCTCCCAAGTGGAGAAGTCGCGCGTGCCGTCTCCCGCCTCTCGGAGGACGATCAGCGAGCGCTGCTCGACCTCCTGGGTCCGCACACCTCGGCCGCGCTGCTCGAGCACCTCTCCAACGTGCAGGCTGTGGAACTCATCGAGGAGCTGCCGGCCGCCGATGCCGCCGCTATTCTCGAGGAGATCCCGAGCGCCGACCGGGTCGATCTCCTGGCCGATCTGGAGCATGCCGACGCGGCCGCGATCCTCGACGCCATGCCGGCCGAGCAGGCCGACGACACGCGCCGGCTGCTGCTGTATCCGGAAGACACGGCGGGCGGCATCATGATCACGGAGTACCTGTCGTATGCCGAGCACTTCACGGTGGGAGACGTGGTGGAGGACATGCGCGCCCACGGGGAGCGGTACTCCGACTACGACATCCAATACGCGTACATCACCGATGGCGAGCGGCGACTCGTGGGCGTGTTGCGGCTTCGGGACCTGCTTCTGGCGCGACCGATGCAGACGGTAAGCGCCATCATGATGCGGGATCCGTTGAGTGTTCCGGATGACGCTGGGCTGACTGACCTCAAGCAGGTGTTCGACGACCACGCGTTCGTTGGTGTCCCGGTCACCAATGCGGCTGGGCAGCTGGTGGGGGTCGCACGCCGGGCCGCGGTGCTCACCGCCCTCGGCGAGCGGGCGACGGAGGCGTTTCTCGCCGTGACCGGCCTGATTGGCGAGGAGCTCCGCACGATGCCGCTTCGCTATCGGTCACGGCGTCGGCTCTCATGGCTGTCGATCAATATCGTGCTCAATATGATCGCGGCCAGCGTCATCGCTATGTACCAAGACACCCTGGCCGCGGTGATCGCCCTGGCGGTGTTCCTGCCCATCATCTCGGACATGAGCGGCTGCTCCGGCAACCAAGCCGTCGCGGTCAGTATCCGCGAGCTGGCACTCGGCCTGGTCAAGCCGCACGAAATCCTGCGCGTGGCGTTCAAGGAGGGGGCCGTCGGGATCCTGAACGGCGTCGTGCTGGGCGTGCTGCTCGGACTGGTGGCGGTGCTGTGGAAAGGGAACATCGTGCTTGGGCTCGTGGTCGGCGCCGCGCTCGCCCTTAACACCATTGTCGCCGTCCTGCTCGGCGGACTGATTCCTCTCGTGCTCCGGGGGCTCAACCACGACCCGGCGCTTGCGTCGGGCCCGATCCTCACGACGGTCACCGACATGGTCGGGTTCTTCTTGGTGCTGAGCTTTGCGTCGGCGGTCCTGCCGATGCTCATGTGAGCCGGCGCATGCGGCGTGGTTGGCTGGCGCTGGGCCTTGGCGCTCCGCATCGTTACACTACTCCAAGGTGAGTGCTCGTCGATGGGGGAATGACATGACTGTTTTCTGGAGATGGAGCGCGTAGTGTCGGCGGAGCGCCTTCACCGCCCGGCGGGGGCGTATCCGCGACCGCCGCTCCCGCCCGACGAGCCGGAGCGGCTCCAGGCGCTGCAAGAGTACGACGTGCTCGATTCAGAGCCAGAGCAGGCCTACGAGGACCTGACGCTGCTCGCGTCGCATATCTGCCAGACACCCATCGCCCTGGTGAGCTTGATCGACACCGACCGGCAGTGGTTCAAATCGCGGATCGGTCTCGATGTGGCGGAGACCCATCGGGACGTCGCGTTCTGCGCCCACGCCATCGTGGCTCAGGAAACGATGGTGGTGAACGACGCGACGACGGACGAGCGGTTCGCCAACAACCCGCTGGTGCTGGGCGATCCGGAAATCCGTTTCTATGCCGGTGCGCCCCTGCGCGTGCCCGGGGGGCAGGCCATCGGCACCCTGTGCGTGATCGATCGCGTACCCCGTGAGCTGACCGCGGAGCAACAGGCGGCCCTGGAGGCGCTGTCCCGGCAGGTAGTCGCGCAACTCGAACTGCGCCGCAGGATCAAGGAACTCCAGCAGTACTCAGCGCGCGATCCGCTTACGGGGGTGTTCAACCGCGGCTACTTCGACACGATACTTCCAGTGGAATTGGAGCGGTCGAAGCGCTACAACGACCCCACCAGCCTCCTGCTTATCGATGCAGACGGCTTCAAGGAGATCAACGATCGGATCGGTCATCAGGAAGGCGACCGCGTGCTGGTGATGCTGGGGGGAATCCTCACCCGCGGCGTCCGAGCCGCCGACATGATCTGCCGCTACGGTGGGGAAGAGTTCGCCGTGATCCTTCCGCACACCGACCTCGAGGTGGCCGGGGCCATGGCCGAACGGATCCGCGAGGGCGTGGCGACGAGCAGCGCCGAGGTGGAGCCCCCACTCCGCACGGGCGCGCTGACCGTGACGATCGGTGTGGCGACGTTCCCGGTCGATGCTGGGGATGCCGAACGGCTCATCGCGGTGGCCGACCGTCGCCTGTACGCCGGCAAAGCGCGCGGTCGCAACTGTGTGGTTGCGGGGGACGGGTAGCGGCAGGTAGCGTCCCCGCCCCGGGTGCTGCATCTGCTACGGCGTCGGTTCCAGGCTTCGGTACACGAACTCGATGAACTGCTCGGGGTTGATGAACGCCCCACCCCACGCCTCATCGTAGTCGGCCATGGGCCGGGTCGCCTTCACTTGATCGAGCGTCTGTCCTTGAGCGATGGCTGCGGCCACCCGGGTCCGGGCCGTGACGAGGACCGTGCGGTAGCGCTCGAGGTCGCCTCGTGACGCCAGCGGCCCGTGTCCCGGAATGATCTTCGTGTCCGCGTCGGCGACGGCCAATGCTGCGTCGGCGGCCGCGATCATCCCGCGCAGGTTGCCCCCGCTCCCGAGGTCGATGAACGGGTAGAGCCCGTTGAAGAACGTGTCGCCCATGTGCACGGCGTTCGCCCTGCGGAAGTGTATGATGGCGTCGCCGTCCGTATGTGCATGCGGGACGTGGAACACGTTGAGCTCGTCACCGTTCAGATGGAACGTGACCGCCTCGCTGAAGGTCACGACTGGCAAGGCCTGGTCGGGTGACGCCGGGACGGTCTGCCCCAACGCCTCCATCACCTGCTCCACGCTCATCCGTTCCCGCACGTTGTCGTGCGCCACGATGAGCGCGCCCATCCTGCCGAGGTTCTCGTTGCCACCCACGTGATCGAAGTGCCAGTGCGTGTTCACCACGAACCGGATGGGCCGGTCGGTGAACCCGCGGATGGCGGCCACGATTTTTTCGGTGAGCGGCGCGAACTGGTCGTCGATGACGAACACGCCGTCGGCACCGGATGAGACCCCGATGTTGCCGCCGCTACCGATGAGCATGTGTACGCCGGGCGCGACTGCCACGGTCTGGATCTGGACATCTTGCTGTGCCTCGCCCGGCAGGGTGACAACGGCGAGGAACAGCACAACGGCGGGGGCGATCCGCATGAGCACTCCTTGGTGTTGGGGGGGATCGGGATCTACCAAGCTAGTCGGTCGTCACGCCGTCGGCGACCTGGAGGGGCAGGGTGTATGGGTGATCCAGAATGGAGCGGGGCGCCTCGTTTCGTGGCGGTGTAACCGGGGGTGTGAGGCGCATCACAGTGTCATAACACGCTCTCGCGTAACTACTTCTGGTCAGTCGCCTGACCGCGGCGGGCTCGGCATCGATCCTGCGACTCCCCTGTCACCGTGAGACGCGGGGAGCCCCGCGTCACGCGAGCGGAGAGCGGGAATCGATGACGGCAGCATTACCAGTGGGAGGTAGTCCATGATGAAGCGTGTCCTGAGTCTCTCGGCCCTTGTGGCCAGCGCGGCCCTCTGGGCGGGGTGCAGCGACGGGGGTCCCGGATCGACGGTCGCCGTTCGGTTCGGTACCACGCCCTTGGCGTCGGCCACGGGCCCAATGACTGCCCCAGGTGCGAGTCTGTCGGGCGCCGCGGTACAGGAGATCACGCTCGACGGGTCCAACGGCCGCCTCACGATCACCGATATCTGGGTGATCGTCGAGGAGATCGAGCTGGAGCCGGTCGAGACCGGTGACTGCGACGACGACGTTGTCGAGGTCGAGTGCCCGGATTTCGAACTCCGATATCTGTTCGTCCAGGTGCCGGTTGACGGTAGTGACGTCCGGGTCGCGGTCACGCAGGCCGATGGCCGGTTCGACGAGTTCGAGTTCGAGGTCGACGACGCTGAGGTCGATGACGACGATCCCGAGGACCTGGCCGATGCGCAGCTGATCGACGCGATGTTCCGGAACGAGATCACGCCGCGGTTCCCCAACTGGCCGCCCAAGGCGAGCATGGTCGTGGTCGGCACCTTCGAGCCGAAGAACGCGGATGGGACGTTCGGTGCGCCGGTCGACTTCGAGACCTATTTCCGGGCCGAGATCGAGGTCGAGTTGGATCTGAACCCGCCGTTCGACACCGCCACCGACAGCGAGATCCTCGTCACCTTGAACCCGGCCGCGTGGTTCCTGCGTGGTGACGGGACCGTGTGGGACCTGTCGGCCCTGCAGGGACAGCTGGTCGAGTTCGAGCTGGAAATGGAAAACGGGTGGGAGATCGAGATCGACGACTGACCTGAACTCAGAACGACACGAGCGGCCGGGCGCTCGCCTTACGGGTGCCCGGCTTCGTGCGGAGGGAAGCATCATGCAGAGATACCGAGGTTACCTACTGCTATCGGCCGCCCTGGCCCTCATGGTGGCTTGCGGCGACTCGACGGGCCCCGCGGTGGACCGGAACAACCCGGGCACCGGGACCAACACACTCAGCGTCTCGGCGGACATCGACGGCCAGGAGGTGCCGGGCGGCATCGTGACCGATATGGAGGTGCAGGTCCGCAGCGCCCAGGGCGCGCCGGTATCCGGCGCGACGGTTACGATCCGAAACGGCGCGCTGGGCACGACCACGCTGTTCGAGAGCGGCGCCGGTTCGGGCGACTATGTGGCGACGGTCAACGGGTTCGGCGCCGGGGACTACCGGCTCGACGTGGTCGCGGGTGCCGATCGCGTGGAGAACGTGGTCGTGGGGGGGATCGGGATTCATACGATTCAGAGCCCGACGACGGCGGCGGTGGTGCCGGCCAACCAGCCACTGACGGTCACGTGGACACGGCCCGCCGAGGCGTTCAGGGCCGATGTGGAGTCCCGCGACTACGATGCGCAAGACATCCTGGATACGGGGAGCCACATCATCCCGGCAGTGGACGTGCAG
Source organism: Gemmatimonadales bacterium (assembly GCA_041602035.1). Lineage (GTDB taxonomy): Bacteria > Gemmatimonadota > Gemmatimonadetes > Gemmatimonadales > GWC2-71-9 > JAOTVV01. Next base: position 110,643 of record JBFIHA010000001.1, read on the forward strand.
CAGCGAACCGATGAGCGGATTCGGGTCCGGCGCGAGAATCGGGTCACCATTGCCGGCGGCGTGTCGGGCTCTCGGCTGAAAGTCGAGCTGGAGCGCACGGTCGAGCCTATCGTCGTCCAGTAGCCCGTCCGCAGACAGCGCCACCCACCACCTCCCCGTTCCGATCGCCTGGTCGGAGCGGAGAGGGGTGTTTGTGGCCGTGAGCGAGGGGCTCTGTGGACTGCCGGTTCCGGGCTGTTTCCTCAGTCCGCCAGGCCCACAACCTGCTCTGTCGCGAGACGGTCGACCTCCTGGCCGGAGTAGCCCAGCAGGTCTTCGAGCACCTCCCTCGTGTGTTGACCGAGGGCGGGAGCCGGATTTCGCTCGATCGCGGGGGCCGACGACAGGTGCGGCGTGGATCGGGCAAACGTATAGGTCCCGACCTCGGGATCGTCGATGTCCACCAGCATGTCGCGCGTGCGGAAATGCGGGTCGGCAAAGATGTCCTTGGCCGTGTAGACAGGCCCGGTTGGCATGCCGGCCTCGTTCAGCGTGTCCACGACCTCTTGCCGGGTCTTGTCCGCCAACCATGTCTCGATGATCGGCTGCAGGAACGTCGCGTTTTCGGCACGGCTGGTCCCGTCGCGGCTCCTGGGGTCTTCGATCAGGTCCGGGCGTCCCACGGCGGTGGCGAGGCGGCCCCACACGATGTCGTCGGGCACATTGAGCGCGACGTAGCCGTCCGAGCACTTGAACGCGCCGCGCGGCCAGAGATGCTCCAACTTCCCCCGCTGGGGCTCCCTGCCCGTTACCGAATACAGCGCCACCATGCGCTCGTTCAGCGCCAGCATGTTGTCGGTGAGTGCAACATCCACGACCTGGCCTTCCCCCGTGCGCTCCCGCATGAACAGGGCCTGCATTACGCCGAAGGCCGCGATCATACCGGAGTAGACGTCGGCGAGTCCGTAGAGGGTGAAGGTGGGCGGCTTGTCCTCGAACCCGATCAGGTCCATCACGCCGCTCATGGCTTCGGCCACGATATCGAACGCCGGCCGGTTGGCGTAGTCGCTGCGGTACCCCGGTAGGCGTCCGAAGCCCGAGATCATGGCGTACACGATCCGCGGGTTCACGGCATGGAGCCCATCATACCCCAGGCCGATCCGGTCCATCGCTCCAGGTCGGAGGTTCTCGACCACCACGTCCGCCACCGCCGCCAGCTTGCGGACGATTGCCTGGCCGGCCTCGCTCTGCACGTTGAGGGCGAAGCTCTTCTTGTTACGGTTGTAGGCCATATAGCCGAACGCCTTCTTGGCGGAATCTCGCTTCGCGAACGGCGGGATCGACCGGCGCGGATCACCTTTGCCGGGACGCTCGATCTTGATCACCTCCGCCCCGGCGTCGGCCAGGAGCATGGTGCAGTACGGTCCGCTCATGTATTGCTCCAGCCCGATTACCCGAATGCCCGTCAGCGGACGCTGGATCTCACCTGACACCTGCCCCCCTTTCCTCTCTACTGCTGCCCGACGCTTCCCGCTTCCCGTTTCCCGCTTCCCGCGTCCCGCTTCCCGTTAATCCCCCACCCATTCCACGACCGTCGACACCCCCATTCCGACGCCCACGCATAAGGTCGCGAGGCCGTAGTACGGTCTTGGTGTCTCAGGTGCGCGTCGCTTCATCTCGTGAAGCAGTGTGACGAGGATCCGCGCCCCGGAGCAGCCGGTGGGATGGCCAAGTGCGATCGCGCCGCCGTTCACGTTTGTGATCTCGGGTTGGAGCCCAAGCCGACGCATGACGCCGAGCGCCTGGGCGGCGAAGGCCTCGTTCAGCTCCACGAGGCCGATCTGGTCGAGCGTGAGGCCCAGACGCTGGAGCAGCTTTTCGGTGGCCGGTACCGGACCGTAGCCCATCACCCCCGGGTCCACGCCGGCCACCGCCGAGCCGCGCCAGCGGGCCATGGCTGGGAGGCCGAGTGCTTTGGCCTTCTCGGCGCTCATGAGGAGGAGAGCGGCGGCGCCGTCGTTGATACCGCTCGAGTTGCCCGCGGTCACCGTCCCGTCATTCCGAAACGCCGGTCGCAGCGATCCGAGTTGCTCCACACTCGTATCCAGTATGCATCGGCCATTCTCGAGTCGGTAACGGGGATGCTCGTCGGTATCGACCATGATGGGGTTGCCTTTCCGCTGCGGCACCGGGATGGGTACGATCTCGTCCCGGAAGGTCCCGGCATCGATGGCCGCGACGGCGCGCCGGTGGCTCTCAACCGCGAAGGCATCTTGGTCGGCTCGGGAGATCATCATCTCGTCTGCGATGGCCTCTGCCGTCTCGCCAAGGCTCACGATTGGGTACCTGGCATGCATGCGCGGGTTGTCGAAACGCCATCCCACGGTGGTATCCCACATCTTCCAATGGCCCACCGGCTGCCCGCGCTCAGGCTTGGGAATGGCCCAGGGGGCCCGACTCATGCTCTCCACCCCGGCACCCACGAACACGTCGCCTTCGCCGGCGATGATGGCCTTGGCGGCCTGGTTGACCGCCTCCAGCGCGGACGAGCAGTTCCGGTTGACCGTCACCCCCGGTACCTCGACCGGCCATCCAGCGAGCAGGACGGCCATCCGGGCCACATCGCGGTTGTCCTCACCCGCTTGGTTGCCACAGCCGGCATACACGTCGTCGATGAGCGCTGGGTCGAGTCCCACGCGCTCCACCAAGCCCTTCAGGACCTCGGCAAGCAGGTCGTCCGGCCGCACGCCGGAGAGGCCGCCGTTGTGCCGTCCAATGGGGGATCGGACGGCGCCGACAATCACGACCTCACGCACGCTACCGCGCCGCCGCTGCCGCCCGAACGCCGGATCCAGCCCGCTCGGTGCCGTTTTCCAGGTCGGCGATGAACTCTCCGAATCGTTCGGCTACCTGCTGCAGGCGAGGGTGATGATCCCGTATGAAGCGCTCTGGATCGGGGTCCCGGCGGAATGCTGACAGGACCGCTTCCGCATGTTCGTCGGTCGCGAGATCGAGATAGCTGGACGAGATTCGGAGCGTGAGGTCCTGGGCTGAATGGAAGGCCGAGCCCGGGAGGGTGGCGATTTCGTACCGGTCGAGCAGATGGAACGCCAAATCCTCGTCGTTGCGCACGCCGCGAGCCTCCAGTGGCTCGCGCCACTTCTCCAAAGACGGGAAGACGTAAAACGCGCCCGCAGGTTCGGCGCAAGGGACCTTGAGCCCCTTCATGGTCTCGAAGAGGAAGCGCGTGCGGATACCGTGCATGCGGGTGCAGGTGTCCACGTAGTCGTCGACGTCGGGATCGGTCGAATACGCCACCTGAGCGGCGTACTGCACCGGGGCCGTGACACAGGTCCAGATACTGGTGGCGATGTTCTCGATCGCTTGACCGAGTGCCCGTCCGCCGTTTTCGCTGGGGAGGATCGCCACGCCGAACCGCCATCCGCCAAGGCTCAGGTGCTTGCTCAGTCCGCCGAACACGACGGACCCTTCGGGATAGAAGCTCGCGATCGTCACGTGCGGGGTGGACCCGAACGCCGTGAGCGCGTAGATCTCGTCACTCAGCACCATCAGCTCGTGTTCCCGCGCAAACTCCGCGAGCGTCTCGACCTTGTGCGGTCGCATCATCGTCCCCGTGGGGTTCTTGGGGCTGTTCACGACGAAGACTTCGGGGTTCCCCCAGTGCTGGCGCGATTCCTGAATCCGGTGCTCGAGCACGTCCAGCTCCAACTCGTAGTTGGTCTCGGGGCGCGTCGGCACGTAGGTGACGGGCTTCCCCAGGAGATGGGCCTGTGGGGCGTACGACACCCAGGACGGCTGTGGCAGAATCAGCTCCTCGCCCAATGCCAGTAACGACGCGAAGATCAGGGACTTGCTGCCCGGCCCGACCACGACCTGCTCGGCTGTCACCTCCATGCCGAACTTCCGCTGATAGAACTCTGCAATGGTGCCGCGCAACTCCGTGATGCCGCGGGCGTGGAGGTAGCTGCGCTTCTGGACGTTCGCCGTCAGTGCCTCGGCGATCTTTGGGTGAACCGGAAATCGCGACTCGCCGAACGCCAGGTGGTAGACGTTCTTGCCGGCGGCCCACAGATCGCGGACCCGATCGTTGATGGAGAGGGTTGCCGACGCTTTGAGTCCGCGAACGCCGGCGCGGGAGAATCGAATGGGCTTGAAGCGCTCGACCACCGGTACGCCTCCGTTGGAGGGGCCCTCGCTGTGAGCTGATAGCGGGCTTCCCGGCACGATAGGAAGCTAGTGGGCCAATACGCAAGTCTCGACGCGGTGCGTCGCGTCCGATCGCCATCGCCGACGGGGGCGCACCCTGGACGTCCTGACCCCACGTCCGTATTGATAAGGGGTGCGGCGGACGCCAGTTGCTCCCGCCCGGTCGCTCGGGAGGACCGTCATGGCAATCATTACCATCACCAGAGGCTCGTATGGCGGTGTCGAGGTCCTGGCACGGCGCCTGGCGGACGATCTCGGGTATCGGCTGTTCTCCCGGGAAGAGGTGCTGGAGGGGACCGTCCGGGAGTACGGGTTGTTGCAGAGTCAGTTGGAATCGGCCCTGATGCACCGGCCGGGGTTCTTGGAGGGCCGGGGTGTCAAGAAGCTCCACTACATCGCCTGTGCCCAGGCCGTGCTCGCGAAGGTGGCCAGGGAGGACAACCTGGTGTACCACGGTGAGGCGGGCCACGTGCTGCTGCGAGGCATCCCGCATCACGTGCGCGTTCGGGTCGTGGCCGACATGGAGTTCCGCATTTGCGCCGTGATGGAGCGATGCGAGCTCACACGGGAGAAATCGATCCAGTACATCGCCGACATGGATCGGGAGCGGAACACCTGGCTCAAGTGGGTGCACGGTGTCGACGCGAACGACCTGTCGACCTACGACCTCGTCGTCAATCTCGAGCGGTTCTCGATTCCCAGCGCCGCCGTGCTGATCGCGCAGGTCGCCGATCGCGACTTCCGGACCACGCCCGACTCACAACGCATGATGGACGACCTGGCCCTGTCGAGCGAGCTGCGCGCGCGCGTCGGACTGGAGTCCGGGGTTTCCGGCGAACGGATCGGGATCGACGTGGCCGACGGTGTCGTGACCATCACGACGAACGTCAGGCACCTGGTGGATGCGACCAAAGTGGAAGAGCTGGCCAGGCAGATGACCGGCGTTCGCGATGTGAAGTCGGACATCGACGCGAGGTGGCGCGAGTAGCGCGCCGTCACGGTGCCGCAACGGCTGGCCGACCGGCGTCACCTATTGCACGTTCACGTTTGGCAGGCCGCTGGCCTCGGCCCCCGAGGGGCGGATCCGCACTACGGGAAAAGGCAGGATCAACGTACCCGCCCCCGCGTCTGGCGCTCGGGCAGCATCCTGATTACCTTCCTTCCGTTGCACGAACCGCAAGCTGGTATCTTCTCACCTCCGTGGAACGGTAGCGGCTTAGGATGAACTTCGACGCGCCGTAACCACGTCGTTTCACTCCTCAGGTTCAGACAATCAGACAGCACGGCGTTCCGGCGACACGGGTGTCGTCGAACAGGCGTGCTACACACACGTGAGGAGTGTCTCCGAACGATGTCATTCAATTCATTGGGCCTCGCGCCCGAACTGCTGCGGGCCGTCGAGGAAGAGGGATATACGGAGCCCACCCCGGTGCAGCTGGAAGCGATTCCGTTGGGCCTGGAGGGACGCGACGTGGTCGGATCGGCCCAGACCGGGACCGGCAAGACCGCGGCGTTTCTCTTGCCGATTCTGCAGCGCCTCGGACGCGGCCGGCGCGGCTCACTCCGGGCGCTCGTGTTGGTGCCGACCCGCGAACTTGCCGAACAGGTCCTGCTCAGTGCCCGTGCCTACGGGCGTCACACCAAGGTCACCTCGGCCGCCGTGTACGGCGGCGTTGGCATGGAGCCGCAGACCCGCGCGCTGAAGAAGGGTGTCGATATCGTGATCGCGACGCCCGGACGGCTACTCGACCACATGGGACGCGGTCACGTGGACGCCACGAAGCTCGAGGTCTTGGTGTTGGACGAGGCGGACCGCATGCTCGACATGGGGTTCGCGCCCGACGTAAACCGTATTCTCGACGCCCTGCCGTCAAAGCGGCAGACCATGCTCTTTTCGGCAACCATCTCCAGTGACGTGGACCGGCTGGCCCGCCGGGCCATGCAGAACCACGCGGCGGTCGAGATCGGCCGGCGTGCCGAGGCCGCCGAAGGGGTGGAGCACGTGCTGGTGGCCGTGGACAGACCCCACAAGCGCGGGGCGTTGGCGAAGGTGCTCACCGAGTTTCCCCAGGGGCGCACGCTCGTGTTTACCCGCACCAAGTTCGGGGCGGACAAGCTCGCCCATCACCTCCGCCGGGAGGGCAACAACGTGGTTGCGCTTCACGGTGGCAAGACCCAGGCGTCGCGCACCAAGGCGCTCGATCGGTTCAAGAACGGTGGGACCCGCGTGTTGATCGCAACCGATGTCGCTGCCCGCGGGATCGACGTGGACGACATCGTCATGGTGGTGAACTACGATGTGCCGCGCGATCCGGAGGTCTACGTTCACCGGGTGGGGCGGACCGCACGAGCCGGCGCACAGGGGATCGCGCTCACGCTGATGTCTCCCGACGAGTGGCTCATGATGCGAGATGTGGAGAAGCTGATGGGCCGGACGTTTACGCGTGAGGTCATGCCCGGGTTTGAGCCGGCCGTGGCGCCGATCCAACCTCGGGATCGGGCCGAACACGTCAAGCCCCAGGGACGCTCGGTGCGGCCCCGTCGAGGGCGAGGGCGCGCCAGGTAGCCCTCAGCATTTCCGGCTGGGCAGCATGCCCCGATCGGCTGTCTCAGCCGGTCGGGGCGTTTCTTGTCGCGGCGCTATTCGACCGCTGGTTGGAATCCAGGTGCAGCAGCTTGAGGACGGCGACCTCGTTTCGTCGCAGCGCGCCGCGCCGCTGCCGGCGCTTCTGCGAGCGCGGACGCGCCGGCTTCGGCGCCACGAGGCCGTTCTGATAGGCGTCGATCACCCGCGGGTGCACGTAGTACCTACGGCAGACGGCGCGGGTGTTACCCAGCCGCTCCGCGACGAAGTCGATGGCTTTGACGATGTTGACCTGGATCTCGCGCTGCGTAGCGGCCGGCCCTATGTCGCGCAACTTGGTCGCCGCGGCGATCGTGCCCGCCCACGTGCGAAAATCCTTGGCGGTGAAGTCCTGCCCGGAAACCTGGCGCAGATAGGCGTTGATGTCGCCTGAATCGACCTTCTGGCGGCGACCCCGGTCGTCCAGATACTGAAACAACTCCTGGCCCGGGAGCGTCTGGCAGTGCTGCACGATGTTCGCGATGCGTCGATCGGTGATCGCCACCGATCGCAGCACGCCGCTCTTGCCCCGAAACTCGAACCGCAGCTTCGATCCCGAAACCTCCACATGACGCCGGCGCATGGTCGTGAGACCGTAGGAGCGGTTCTCGCGCGCGTACACGTCGCTGCCGATACGGATGAGCGTCTTCTCCAGCAACCGGACGACGGTGGCCAGCACTTTCTCGCGCGGCAGGCCCTCGCGGGACAAGTCGCGCTCCACTCTCTCGCGGATCGCCGGCAGCACACGACTGAACGCGAGCATGCGGTCGAACTTGGTCTCGTCCCGAACCTCCCGGTACCGCGGGTGATACCGGTATTGCTTGCGACCCTTCGCGTCGCGCCCCGTGGCCTGGAGATGGCCGTGGGGGGAAGGGCAGATCCACACGTCCGTCCACGATGGCGGGATGGCGAGCGAACGAATGCGCCGCCGTTCGGCGCGATCGCGGATCGGCGTGCCGTCGAGGCCAATGTAGCTGAACCCACGACCCGCGCCCCTGCGCTTGATGCCCGGCTCCGCATCGGAGACGTAGATCAGGCCAGCGGGCGCCGCAGTTCTCGGGCCCTCGGCGCTCGACGTGGCTCGACCAGCCGTGCCGGAGGACGGGCGTGGACTCACTCCAGCCCCCGTGGATCGATGCGGGTCGGCGTGGATACCCCATCCGCGATCGGCCGCGTGGCCCTCGCGATGGCCCTGATCGTATTGGTCATGTGGTCGAGATCGAGTGTAGCGAGCTCGTCGGTGACGCGATGGTAGTCCTCATCCACGTCGATCGGCGTGGTACTGATCGAATGTGCCGGCACACCGAACCGCGCGAACGTTGCGTTATCGGACCGGAAGAACAGGTTCTCATCCGGGTAGGGATCGGGGGTAAACGTGAACTCCTCCGCCGCCGCGGCCTGCACGATCGGGCCGAAATCGGACCGGTCGAATCCCGTGATCCAGGCAACGTTTGGCCCGGCCGCGGCGGGCTTACCGATCATCTCGACGTTGACCATCGCAACGACGCGGGCCAAGTCGAGTTGCGAGGCGAGATAGCGCGAGCCGTAGCCACCCATTTCCTCCGCCGCGAACGCGACGAACACCAGGGTGCGGACGGGCTTTCGACGGGACCGGAAGTACCTGGCCAGCTCGATCACGGCCGTCGTGCCCGACGCGTTGTCGTTCGCCCCGTTGGCGATGGAATCGCCGTCCACGGGCGCTCGGATCCCGATGTGATCGTAGTGTGCGGAATAGAGCACGATCTCGTCGCGCCTGGTGCCCGGGATCACGCCGACGACGTTGGCGAGCTGCTCTTCGCGTACCGAGGCCGAGATGTCGATCCGGAACTCGGCGGCGCGATCCACGTCGGTCAACACGAAAACCGTGTTGGCACCGGTGGAAGGGTCGAGGGTGCGGGATGGACCAGCGGTGAACGCGCGTAGCCGACCGAACAGGCCCTCATGCGAGGAATGCAGCAACACTACCGTGTTGGTGCCCGGCGCGCGCATCGTGGCGAGGGCCTCCATGGGATCGTCGGTGGGCCCCACCGCGAGGACGGTCACGTCGTCGGCCGCCGTCCACTGCACCACGGGGCGCGACACCGTGATCGCCACGCGCTCATTCGCAACCGCACGCCCATTCAGCTCCACGGTCGCCCGATCGACGGTCACCGCGTAGACGGGGAAGCGCTGCAGATACCCGTCAAGGTCGCCGAACCGGTCCAGGCCGATCGCCGCGAATTCTCCGCTGACGAACTCGGCGGCGCGGTCGGCCGCCGGCGTGAAGGCCCGGCGGCCCAGCATCGCGTCGGCGCTGAGCGTCGCCACGATGCGCTCGACGCGCTCGAGCGAAATCTCGGGTTCGGCGCTGGAGCACGCGAGGGGGCCGGCCACGGCGAGCGCCAGGATCAGCACATGGGTCTTGTCGGCCATCGCGAGCTCCCGGCGGTTGCGGGTTCGATCCCCCGGGCGCGGAGCCGATCAGCCCAGGGCAGTGGGCCAAAGCTAGCTACAGGATCCGCGAGCGGGAGCCTGCCGATGCAAAGGGGCCGACGGAGCGATTGTTCGCTCCATCGGCCCACCTCCGCGACGCGATCGTCGTGGACGGTCAGGTCGATCGCTTACCGCCGCGCGGTACCGCCACGCTCGGTCAGGGCCTCGAGAAGCCGCTTGAGCGTGGTGGGGGCGATCGATGCGCGTGCCGTCACGAACGAATCGCGATACCGCACCGTCCCGACGGCCGTATCGCCTGAGACCTCGACCTGCAGCGTGCCACGCTCCCCATCGGGGGCGTCGGCAAACGGGATGACCGACAACGAGACCTGCTCTCCGGTCGCGAGCCGCTGGACCACCTGGTAGCTGTCCGGCCCGCGGGCTATGGCGGCGATCTCGAGATCGGCGATGGCGACGACCGGGTCGCTGGCCGTCGATCGCGGCGTGGCCGCTGCGGCTCGGCTCATCAGCTCGGACGCCGCGGGGAGCGTCGTGGGGATCGCGATCCGCCCGACGTCCTCAACGGCAGAGCTGATCGGGATGTCGATGGTACCGGGCTGCGCGTTCATGGCCGCCCGCGTTGCGGCGGCCAGCGCCGACGGGTCGAGCGCCACCGGCACGAGCGGTGCACGTTCCTGCAGCCCGACGGCCGCGGTCGAATCCGAGGCGACTCGGGCGCCGCGGACCGGCGCCTGCACCGGTGCCGCAGGCGTCGCTCCGGGCGTGGCCCGCTGCTCGGAGTCCGTGGCCCCAAACGCAGCCACCATCATCAAGGTGCTGCGCGACGGCGTGGCATGCGGTACGGTCACCCCAGGCTGTTCGGCATCCAACTCGCCGCCAAAGGGTACCGCGCCGAAGGCGAAGAAGCCCACGCCCGCGACCGCCACCGCTGCCGCGGCGGCGGCGGGATAGACCCACACCGGCCGCGCGCGCCATGAGCGGCGGATCCTGGCCACGAGTCCGAGGCGCGTAACGGCCGGCTGGGGCTGTGTCGGCCGACGGGCGGCCTCGGGGCGGCGTTCTGGCGCCGCGGGCTCTACGACTGGCGGTTGGGCGGTCCCCCGGGGAGCCGGCTGCCGGAGCTCGGCCATGATGGGATCGCGCGCCGGCACTGCGGCCCGGTGTTCCGGCGTCCGTACCGGTGCGGCAGACGCCGTTGGCGCCCGAGCAGCCGGTCGGTGTGTTTCGGCCAGCGGCGGTCGCGGCGCCGTCGGTGGCATGGCATCGGCGGGGAGCATGATGGCCGGCATTTCGCCGGTGTGGCCCGCCATGTGCTGACCGCGCTCGGCCGTCTCGAAGAACCGCTCCAGCATCGCCCGGATCTCCGACTCGGGGCGCACGGCCAGCCGTTGAAGCGTGTTCAAGGTCTTCGGGAGTTTGGCCCGCTCGGCATAGTCGACCAGCACGAGCCGAGTGGGTTCGACGTAGTCATTCTGGAGCAGCTCTCTGGCGAACCGGAGGTGCACGTCGGTCCGGTGGGGAGCGGTACGCAGGATCTTGAGACACAGGGCGATGACGCTCCGATTCGAACCCTGCTTCGCATACTGCTCGGCGGCCCGTTCGAACATGGCGATGGCACCGAGCTTGTCCCCGCTCTTGAGCGAGAGGTCGCCGACCTTGACGAACAGGGGCGCCTCCGGCTCGACGGCATCGCACTCGAGTCGTGCGATGATCTCCTCGTACGCATCGAGCGCCGCTGCCGTCTTTCCTTGTCTTTCGAGTTCGCGTGCCTGCTGTTTGACCGTAGCGATGTTCACCGTCCCACCTCCGAAAACCTGAGCGCAAACCCCGTCGGGGGAGGGCCCCGACACACCATGCGGTCACAGTATCGTGCCTCGGACTGGCCGAGCCAGTGACCCAGAGCACAGTCACCGCTCGAGGGGGGAAATCCCCGCCAGATCTGGCCGACGGAGCCCGTACATCCGTCCGTTCGAGCGGGGTGGCGCGGGCGGGTCCGTCGGCCCAACTTGACCGGAAGGGCGGGGTTCGGGTCGAGGAGTTCTCACCGACGGTCGAGTCACCCCGACCGCCGAGGGGCCGGAGCAACGCATGACCGAGCCAGTGCGGAGCAGGATGAGCGGGTCGCGTCCGATGGAGGCCGACGTGGATGTGTTCGGCCTGACGCATCCCGGGCGCGTCCGTACGGCAAACGAAGACCACTTCCTGATCGCAAGCCTCCACAAGCTCCTGCGGGTGCAGCAGTCGAGTCTGCCCGAGCAGGAGTATCCCCAGCTGGTGAGCGATTCCCGCGGCTACCTGTTTCTCGTCGCCGATGGGGTCGGCGGCCGACCGGATGGCCACCTGGCGAGTGAGACCGTGCTCCGGACCATCGCCGATCATGTCACCAACCTCATGGATCTGTACCGGCGCTTGGATCCCGAACGGGAATCCCTCTTTCTGCGGGAGCTCACCGGGTCGGTTGAACGAAGCCACGCGATCCTCAAGGAACAGGGCGAACGCGATCACGAGGGGCAGGGCCTCGCGACCACCCTGACCATGGTGGCCGTCCTATGGCCGCGTGCGTACCTAGTGCAGGTGGGCGACAGCCGGTGCTACCGGCTACGGGGCGGGCGGCTGGAGCGCCTCTCGCGCGACCAGACCGTGGCACAGGCGCTGGTGGATTCGGGCGCCCTGACCCCGGAGGAGGCGACCCGGTCGCCGTTTCGCAGCGTGCTGGCGAGCGCCGTGGGCGGTCCGGAAGCGCTCCCCATCACGGCGTCCGACGACGTACGGCGTGACGATGTGATGCTGCTGTGTACGGACGGGCTCACCAAGCACGTGACGGAAGCCGAGATCGAGCAGGAGCTGCAACGCCTGGAGGCAGCTGAGAAGAGCTGCCATCGGCTGGTCGATCTGGCCCTCGAGCGGGGCGGACGGGACAACATCACCGTGCTAATCGGTCGGATGCGGCCCAGAAACAGTCGGGCGTCCGGTGCCCGTCCGACAGCGTCAGCCGAGTGATCGGGGCACGCCCCTTGCAGTCTAGGCTCGAGGACGACCCCATGGGCGGCTCGGGGCGATGGCACACATTCTGGTGGTGGACGACGATCCGCAGTTGCGTACGATGCTCGAGCGCGTGCTCGTGCAACTGGGTCATGACGTCACACAGGCCGAAGACGGTCTGGCCGCGCTGAACACCGTCGGCACGCGTCCGTTTGCAATCGCGTTCGTCGATCTGTTCATGCCGGTCATCGACGGCCTGGAAGTGATCCCCAAGCTGCTGTTTCAATCCCCGAAGACGAAGATCGTCGCCATGTCAGGTGGGGTGTACGGCGGGAAAGCCGTGAGCCTGCTGAGCGTGGCGGAACGGCTCGGCGCCGCGCGGACGCTGGCGAAGCCCTTCGGGATCGACGACGTCGAGCAGGTCCTCGGGGAACTGCTGAACGGGAACGCCGCCTAGCGCGCATCGCTGGCTGCCGTCACCCGGCACCGCCCGGTACCTTTAGCGCGACCGTGCCCTCGGAGTCGCGCGTCTGAAGCTCTCGCAGCGTTCCATCTTCGTGTTCTGGGTCCCGCTGGCTGCCACTTGGCTCATGATGGCGGCGGAGGGGCCATTCCTCGCGGCGATCATCGCCCGCTTAGTGGATCCCACCTTCAACCTCGCGGCTCATGGTGTCGCGTACGCCTTCGCGCTGCTGGTCGAGGCGCCCGTCATCATGATCATGAGTGCCTCCACCGCGTTGGCGGAAGACGCACACAGCTTTCGGCGTCTCCGCGCGTTCACCTATGTGCTCAACGCCGCCGTGACGGTGGCCATGCTGACGCTGCTCGTCCCGCCGGTGTTCCGCATCGTCATGCTGGACCTGATCGCGATTCCCGGCGACGTGGCGGACCTCACGTATGTGGCGCTCTGGCTGCTTCTGCCCTGGCCTGGGGCGATCGGCTACCGCCGGTTCTATCAGGGGCTCCTGATCCGCGGCGGGCGCACCCGTCTCGTCGCCTATGGCACTGTGCTCCGACTCACGACCATGGCGACCACGGCGCTCATGCTCTACGTGACGATCGCGCCCCCGGGAGCGTGGGTCGGGGCCGCGGCCCTGGCCGCCGGCGTGTCGGCAGAGGCCGTCGCCAGCCGGATCATGGCGCGCGCCACCGTGCGCGAGCTCCTGGGGAGCGACAGTGAAGCCGGAAGAGCGCTGAGCTACGGCAAGATTGCTCGGTTCTACTACCCCCTCGCGCTCACGTCGCTCATCGGACTGGCGGTGCAGCCGATGGTCACGTTCTTCATGGGGCGGGCGCCGGCGCCACTCGAGTCGCTCGCCGTGTTTCCCGTCGTGGTGGCGCTGTCGTTCATCTTCCGGGCGATGGGCTTGAGCTTCCAGGAGGTGGCGATTGCCCTGATGGGGAACCGCTACGAGCACGTGCGCGCGCTGTGGCGGTTCGCGCTCTCGCTCGGGATCGCGGCGTCGGTGGTGCTCGCGCTGGTGGCCCTGACCCCGCTCTCACGCTTCTGGTACGAGACCGTGTCCGGTCTCGCGCCCGAGTTGGCGCGGTTTGCGATCCTGCCCACGATCATCATCATTCCCATTCCCCTGCTGTCGGTCATCCTCTCGTTCCAGCGCGCCATCCTGATGGTGGGACACACCACGCGGCCGGTCACGTGGGCGACCGCAATCGAAGTCGGCGGCATCGCGGTGCTGTTTCCGCTGTTGGGGTGGAAGCTCGGTGTGGTGGGCGTCACCGCAGCGACGATCGCGTTCGTGGTGGGGCGGATGGCAGGAAACGTGTACTTGGCGAGGCCGTGTGTGAGGGAGGTCAGATTGGGGGAGGGAGAGACGGGATAGGGGGACCGGGAAGTGGGGAGCGTTGGGCGTTCGTGGTCGGGGGCGTCTTGCGCGGCGGACCGGCGCTCACAATGTTTGCGCGTTCCCCTCACGTCCTCTCTGGAGGTGCATCCGTATGGCCGCCCAAATGGTTCTCCGCGCCGCGTGTGCGGCGGCAGTCATCGCCGTTGGTCTGCCCGCCGTGGCCAAGGCCCAGCTGGCCCAGCCTGCGTTCGATCAGTCGTCTGTGTTCATGGTGGCGTTGGGGGAGTCGGCGCCGGACGCCACGGCCGTCGTGCAACAGCGTGGTGAGAAGAGCCCCTGGCTGGCCGGCATTCTCAGTTTCTTCCTGCCATACGGCACGGGGTCCTTCTACGCCGGCCACAACGGGCACGGCATCCGGCATCTCGTGATCGGGGGGGTCACCGCCATCGGCATGGGCGTGAGCCTGCTGGAGGCATGCATCGACGGCTTCTCCGTGTGCGACAAAGACGGCACCGCGTACGCTGTTGGGGGGGTGTTCGCGCTCGGGTGGGTGGCGAACTGGGTATGGGGCACGATCACGGCGGTGAGTGATGCCAACGCGTACAACCGGGGCTCGACTGGCGCGAGTCTCCAGCCGGGGCTTCTGGTGCTCGTGCCGGCGCCCGGCGCCGTGGGGGTATCGCCGGCCGTGGGTCTGCAGATCGGTCGGGTGACGTTCTAGTACGAGTCGACAACGCAGTCCGTCCTGGGGCCCCGTGCTGCTCGTGCGCGGGGCTCCTGGCGTTGAAGCCCGACGTGGTGTCGGAGTTGACACGGGCCGTGCATGCGTCCCCTTTGAGAACGTGATGCTTCCCCTGCTCGTGGCCTGTTGTCTCACCAATCTCGCCGACGTGCAGCCCGGTCCGGGGCTTCCCGACGGTTGGGACCTCCGGCGGGCGCGCGGCCGTCCAGCTCCGGTGTACGCCGTGACGGACGAGGCCGCCCTCCACGTCGAAGGGGCTGGCGCGGTCGGCTACGCGGTGTTCGAGCTGCCCGAACGACTGCCTCCGGCAACCGGCGTACTCACGTGGCGCTGGCGGACGGCCACGGCGCTTCCCGGTGCCGACCTTCGGGATCGACGGCGCGACGACAGCCCCGTACGTGTGCTCGTCGTGTTCCGCGACCGCCGCACGCTGTTCTACACGTGGGCCGGCGCCGAACGCGTGGACGAATGGTTTGCGAGCTGGACCGGGTCGTCCCGGATCGTGTGGGTGCTGCGCACCGCGAACGACGCGGACGGCACCTGGCATGCCGAACGGCGTGATCCGTTTGCGGACTATCGAACGGCGTTCGGTCGCGACCCGCCCGCCGTCGTTGCCGTGGGAATCGTGCAGGACACGGACAATCTCGGACACCCGGCGTCGGCCGAAGTCGCCGACCTGGCGTGGACGCCTGAGCCCCGCTGAGCCGACCTTCCGCCTCGCGGGCCATCGGCGCATCATACGCCTCGCTCCGATCCGCCCTCCAACGTGGGGAGTACCGCAATGATCTCTCGCCGCAGCTTCGTCGGTGCCTCCGCGGCCACGCTCGTCGGAGCGTCCGCCGCGCCCGCGATCGTCGAGCCGCAGACTCCGCAAGGCACGGACGACCTCCCGCCATCGATCCTGGCGCTCACGTCGATGAAGGACGAGGCCACCCCGATCACCGTCGACGAGCGGCGGCAGCGGATCGAGAAGGCGCGCCGGCTCATGCGTGCCAACCAGCTCGATGCCATGCTGCTGATCGGCGGCACGTCGCTCGTCTACTACGCCAACATCTCCTGGTGGAACAGCGAGCGGCTGTTCGCCCTGATCCTCCCGGTCGAAGGACGGCCCTTCATCGTCACCCCCGCGTTCGAAGAAGACCGCGCGCGGGAGCAGTTGGAGAAGGGTCCGCTCGGGGGCGACGCAGTAGACGTCATGTCGTGGCAGGAAGACGAAGATCCCTATCGGCTGGTCGCCCACGGCATGCGCGCGTTGGGCTACGGGACGGGGCGACTCGGGGTCGAAGAGACCGTGCGGTTCGTCTTCTCCCACGGGGTGGCGCAGGCGGCGCCAGCCCTCGGGATCGCGAGCGCGACGCCCGTCACCGCCGGATGCCGCGGCGTCAAGACGGCCCATGAACTCGAGCTGATGCGCCTGGCATCCACGGTCACGCTCACGGCGTACGAGGCCGCGTGGAAGGCGCTGGAAGACGGGATGACGCAGCAGCGATTTGCCGACCTCGTGTCGGCGGCGCACGATCGCCTCGGGTTCTCGGGTGGGGCGGGTGTCCAGGTGGGAGAGTACTCCGCGCTGCCCCACGGCTCCTCCACACCACAGGTGATACGCGAGGGCACGATTCTCCTGATTGACGGCGGCTGCGGCGTGGAGGGCTACCGCTCCGATATCAGCCGGACCTTCGTGCTCGGCCAACCCACCGAGAAGATGAAGCGCGTGTTCGAAGTGGAGCTTCGAGCGCAGACCGCGGCGCTCCGTGCCGCCGCGCCCGGCGTTCCCTGCGAGGCCGTGGATCGCGCCGCGCGCACGGTCATCGAGGAGGCCGGATTCGGCCCCGATTACGCGTACTTCACCCACCGGGTGGGCCACGGGATCGGCATGGACGGCCACGAGTGGCCCTATCTGGTCCGGGGTAACACGCTGGCACTCGAGCCCGGCATGACCTTCAGTGATGAGCCGGGGATCTACCTCCGCGGCGAGTTCGGCGTGCGCCTGGAAGACGACATGGTGATCACCGAAACCGGGGCCGAATTGATGACGCCGCAGAGTCGATCACTCGAGGAGCCGTTTGGGGAGTAAGGGAGCTGGGAAGCGGGAAGCGGGAATGGTGCAGCGCACATCGTACAGGATCTCGAAACGCACCTTACCCGTCGAACGCGATCGTCAGTGGCGAGTGGTGCTCGGCATTGAGGAAGTGCAGTAGATCGGTGCCGGTGATGGCGGTCGTCCTGGCGTTGTCCAGCGGGTGCAGGTTCACCGGGTCCTGCCGCAACACGCCGCGGTCGATCGCCACCCGCACCGCGCCGCCCCGATCGTTGATGACGGCAAACGGGCTCACCGCCCCTGGGATGACACCAAGGAACGCCATCAGCCGATCGGCGCTGCCGAACGAAAGGCGCTTGGCGCCGAGGCGATTGGCCAGGTCTTTGAGGTCCACCGGGCGATCCTCGAGGCATACCACGAGCCACATCGCGCCCTTCTTGTCCCGCAGGAACAGGCTCTTGGTGTGAGTGCCAGGGAGGTCGCCGCGGAGCGCCTTGGCTTCGTCGACGGTGAACACCGGAGGATGGTCCACGGTGGTGACCGCGATCCCCAGTGCCTCGAGCCGGTCGAGGAGTTGCACCGGCGTCGCGGGTCGGCTGCCGTCAGCCAGCCGGTTCGCCGGCGGATGGTCTGGCATGGGCTAGCGCTCCTCGCGTCCCGTGGGCGCGTCGCGCCGGGTCCGGAGGCTGCCGAACAGCACGGTCAGCAACCCCAGGAGGATCTCGTCCACGAAGGGCAGCAGGTCCGGGAGCACGAGATCGGCGCCAAACAGAACGGCGGTCAGCGCGAGGAGCTTCGGATAGCGGAGCCGTCGCGCGTAGCGGCGGACCAGGCCGAACACCGGACCCGGCATGGGGTCTCCTGGGTGCGTGATGCCTGAACTTACGGCGAGCGTCGGCGGCATGCGCGAATCCAGTCCGAGGTAGCTCGTCGTGTGCCGCGACCTATCTTAGAGGCCATGTCGAAGCAAGTCGAGCGCCTTCGTGTTGCCCTGGAAGGCCGGTACGCCATCGAGTCCGAGATCGGTGCGGGTGGCATGGCCACGGTCTACCTGGCCGACGATCGGAAGCACCACCGGAAGGTCGCCGTAAAGGTGCTGCGGCCGGAGCTGGGAGCGACGATCGGTCCCGAGCGCTTCCTGCGGGAGATCCAGATCGCGGCCGGCTTGGACCATCCGCACATCCTCCCCCTGTACGACTCGGGGGAAGCTGACGGATTCCTGTTCTTCGTGATGCCGCTGGTCGAGGGCGAATCCCTCCGCGACCGGCTCGATCGCGAGCGGCAGCTCCCCATCGACGACGCGGTTCAGATCGCGGAAGAAGTGGCGGACGCCCTCGCCTACGCGCACTCGCGCGGGGTCGTGCACCGCGACATCAAGCCGGAAAACATCATGCTTTCCGGCGGACACGCCAGGGTCTCGGACTTCGGCGTGGCGCGGGCGCTGTACGCGGCCGGCGACGACCGCATCACCGAGACGGGATTCGCCGTCGGCACCCCAGCGTACATGAGCCCTGAGCAGGCGACCGGTGGCGAGACCATCGACAGCCGCGCCGACATCTACAGCCTGGGCTGCGTGGTCTACGAGATGTTGGGAGGCGAGCCGCCGTTCTCCGGGGCAACACCCCACGCGGTGTTGGCCCGCCACGCCATTGACCCCGTACCGTCCCTGGCCACCGTGCGAACCACGATTCCCGCCCCGGTGCGGCTCGCGGTCGAGCGGGCGCTCGCCAAGGTCCCAGCTGACCGCTTTCCGACGGCGTCGGGGTTCGCGGCCGCGCTGCGCGCGCGCCAAACGGCCAAGACACCGTTCAGGGTGAAGCGGCGGTGGATCACCGTGCCGGCGTTGGTCGGGCTGGCGGGGATCGTGGCCTGGCTCGCCTGGCGGTTCGCACCGGTGAGCAGTCCGGAGGCGACGAGCACCGGTTTCTCCCCGACACGCATCGCCGTGCTCTACTTCGACGATCACAGTGAGGGCGGTCAGCTGGGTCATGTGGCGGCTGGGCTCACGGAAGGTTTGATCCACGAGCTGGCGCAGATCGACGCGCTGGAAGTGGTGTCACGCAATGGGGTGAAGCCGTTTCGGGCCGCGTCGGTCCCGATCGACAGCATCGTCAGGGCGCTCGAGGTCGGCACGATCGTCGAAGGGAGCGTGGCAAAGTCTGGCGAGCGACTGCGTGTCACCGTGCAACTGGTAGACGCCGCCACCGACACCCATCTCGAGAGCCGCGTGCTCGAGGAACCGATCACCGATCTGTTCGCGCTGCAGGATCGGCTGACGTCCACCGTCTCCGAGTTCCTGCGCACGCGCATTGGGCGGGAAATCCGGTTCCGGGCGCGTCGCGCGGGCACGGGGAACGTCGAGGCGTGGGAACTCGTCGAACTGGCCGACCAGCGGCAGGACGAAGCGCGCCGGTTGAGCGATGCCGGAGACTCGACCGCGGCCGTGTCGGTGCTAGTGGCGGCCGACTCGCTGCTCGCCCGAGCGGAAGCGCTCGACGCCCGATGGGTGGAGCCGATCGTTCAGCGCGGATGGGTCGCCGAGGCGCGGGCCGACCTATGGCAGCCGGTGCCGGGTGCCGCCGACACGGTGTGGATTGCCATCGGCGTCGCGCACGCCAACCGGGCGCTCAGGGTCGCGCCGGACGATCCCCGTGCGCTGGAGTTGCGGGGTTCGCTCATGAGCGAGCTCGCGCAAGGTCGCGCCGCCGTGAACGCCGCGTCGCTCCGGCACCAGGCCGAAGCCGATCTTCGTGCGGCCGTGGCACGTGACCCGGGCCGGGCCACTGCCTGGGCCGCGTTGAGCGGGTTGCTGAGGGTCGAGGGACGGTTTGCCGAGGCGAAAGAAGCGGCCGAGCGAGCGCTGGAAAAGGACGCATTCCTGGCCGACGCCAGCAGCATCACGTTCAACTTGTATCAGACCTCGCTCGATCTCGATCAGGTGACCGAGGCCGCCCGCTGGTGTGAGATCGGGCAACGCCGGTTCGCCGGTCGCTCGTGGACGGCGGCCTGCGGATTGTTCTTGGGTGCCTTGGGAGAGGGGCCGAGGCTAGCTCCGGACAGCGCCCAGGGCCTGTATGACCTCCTGCTCCAATGGAGCACGCCCGCCGAGCGGACGACGAACGAGGTGGTGGGCCACCTGTGGATGGCGGCGGTGATGGCGAGAGAAGCGGATCGCGACAGCGCGGAGGCGCTCATCCGCACGGCACGATCGGAATCGTCGGCGGCGTTGCTCCCGTGGGTCAGCTATCTCGAGGCCAATGTCCGGTTGCTCCTGGGTGATCGCGATGCCGCGCTCGCGCAGCTCTCCGCCTTCCTCGAGGCCTTTCCGCAGCGCAAGAGCTACATCGCCTCGGACTGGATGTTCCGACCGTTGTGGAGCGACCCACGGTATCAGGCGCTGGTCGATACCGTCGGCCAGGGTCCGTAAGCCCCTCAGTTCTGCCACACGCCGAATCCCAGGGCACGAAGGTGCTCGGCAAGTCGCTTCTCCCGTCGCACCGCCTCCCCGAACGTCATGGGATTGTACCGCTCGTAGAGATGCGGCAGCAGCCGCTCTCCGTACCGTTCGACGTACTTCCCGGATTTGTAGCCCCGCTTGTGCTGGTGAAACCGCTCCTCCGGCGTGAGACCAGTCATCCCGACGTACACGCATGCCTTGAGCGGATGGTGTCCGGGATTGGCGTCACGAAAGGGTTTGTGCGTGACGACGGCGCCGTCGAGCCTGATCACGTAGACGTGATAATGGTCTCGGCCGGTCGCTGCGGCGGCGGGTGCGCGCCGGCGGGGCTTAGCGCCCATTGGCCGCCGTGCTACGGCCGGGCGAACGTCGCGTTCGCCTCCGCCGCCGCGTCCTGGAGGAGTCGGGAAATGACCGGGTCCAGTGCAACGACCGGCGTGGCGCTCCCGCGCACGCTCAGCGAGCCGGGCAGCCCGACAGGGGGCCTGCCCGTGAGTTGTTCGAACATCACCAAGGCGGCGAGGTAGGTCGCCATCCGGCTGGGGTGGAATCCGTCGGGTCCGTACAGCGCCAACGTGGAGTCACGCCGCCACGCGGCACGCCAGGCTTCGCCGACGGGAAACAACAATCCTCCCGCCGAGTCCGCTGCCATCGCGTACGACTCACTCACGCCGTCGAAATCGAAAGGCCGAGACTGGGATGGCCAGACCATGTACAGCGCGACGCGTGCGCCCACGCGGCGGGACTCCTCGCCGTACCGTTGGGCGTACTCGATCAACGAGGGCCGTCCTTCGGTGGCGGACGGTCCCTGTTGGATGGCGACAACGTCCCATCCACCGCGGGCGATTTGCTGCTGTGCCTCGCCGCGCACCCAGTGGTCGGCGAGGCCAAAATCGGGAAAGGCCACCGCGTCGATGGTTCGCGGCCCAACCGCCGCCGAGTCCAGGAGTGCTTCCACCATGCCCGGGAGGTCGTTCGTATAGGTCAGGCTATTCCCGACGAACAGCACGTTGAGGCCAGCGGGGACCGGGCCCGTCGCCGTCGTGAGGCTGCAGCCGAGTGCAGCCGCGACGAGTGGGACCACCCGCCGGACCGCGGTCCGGATCCGCGGCATCCCCATGGCGAAAGCCGTCAGCGTGACGGCGGACCGGCGTTGACTCTAAGCTCCTTCACCACCAGCTCCACGATCATCTCATCGCCCTCAGCGCCCATCATCTTCTCCATCCGCTCCATCTGACCTTTCATCATCTGTTCGACCATGGCACGTTGCGCCTCGGGCATCTCGGCCAACTTGCGTTTCATCTCCTCGTATTGCGCACGAGTCTCCGGATCCATCGCCTGACCCAGGCCCTCGATCCGGATCGTGGTCCGGAACGGATGCAACATGCCGTCGACCTCGCGGTAATCCTCGAGATCCGCCACGCTGTGCATCTCGGCCGGTCCGCGGTCCGTCTGCATCTCCCCCCAAAATTCCACCCGTCGCGGTACCCACTGCTCGGTGTCCACGAACAGCGTCCCACGTTGCGGTCGGAAGTTGGCGTCCTTGGGAATCATGCCCTGGCCGAAATCGACCCGGTCGAGATTGCGCATATCGATCACATGCACGGCGTGACCGTCGAGTCGGTCGCGGCCGCGGTACTCGCTGTTGGCGATGAGGACCGGTGCGGCACGCTGGATCGCATCCCAACCCTGCTCGTTCGTACCCGGCATGGCCATCCCGCCGGTCTGTGCCTGCTTGAGCCGCAGGATGCGGCGGCCGTCGACCATCGTTTTTTCGAAGTAGAGGACGGACTCGAACCCCATGGCGTCTTGGACGAGCGTGTAATTCTCGACGCCCGCGGTTCGGCGGTCGTACTCGCCAAGCATGCGATCGAAGATCTCCTGCGGCGTTTGGCTGAGGACTGTCGCAGGAAGCGCCATCCAAACGGTGAGTGCGATGGCAACGGGTTGGACGGGGAAACGCATGGTCGCTCCTAGAGGCGTGTCAGGTCGATGATGGCGATGGGTGTCGGAGCAGTGATACGCCGCAGTGTCACAAAAGTTGCTAGCGACTGATCATCACGTGTGCCCACGGTGTGCCCGGGAACATGAGCCACGGCCGATCCGGTGCCGGCGTCGTGGAGATGCCGGTGCTCTCCTCGGTTGCGTACGGCATGTAGATCACATACAGCCCACGGGCATCGGCGGGCAAGCCGGTATCAGGGTCGAACTCAGCCTGCAGAAACACGGAATACAGGGCGGCCGGATGGTCCGGCATCGCGAGTCGGCCACTCTGGATCTCGGCGAGCCTGACGGAGTCGATCGCGGCCCGGTCCGTTCCCGCCGCTCGAAGCGCGCGACCTCGCGCCATGAACGGCTCGAGGGCTCGATGGTAGCAGGCAGCGTGGAACCCCGAGGTGGCGGGATCGTCGGCCACGCAGATCATGGCATTGGTGCCGGTCCGAAGCGTCACGAGCGATCCCTCCCGATACCCAAGGACCTCGGCGCCGGGCCTGAGGCTGTCAGGGAGGGGGCTCACGGCCCCGGCGATCTGCAGCTCGGCAGGTTGATCCTGGGCTGCGGCACCAGAGATCCCCACCAAAGCGGCAAGCACAATCAGTATCGCGGTTCGCACGATGTGACTCCCGTTGGATCGAAGCGGGGCCGAACGACCTCTCGCCTCGAAATGGAAGTGTCTCGATCGGGTTTGGCAACTTTTGGGGGCGGGTCGCTCCCGGATCCCGCCGAGTCACGCTCCGGCTACAGGTGGGAAACGGGCGGTCGGCACGTTACACTCGCACACCCGCTTGTGCCGACACACGGCACCTCGGTAGGACCACTGGCGCGGAGCACAACGATGTTGAATGTCAGACGTCCCCCATCCCGGTACTGCTTCTCCATTTGGCTGTGCGCCGGGGCGGCGCTTCCCATGATCGCCACCCCGCTCCCTGCGCAGGGGTTCTGCTTTCACGGGCACCAGGAGCGTTGCTCGGCGTTCCTGGTGACCGAAGCCGGGGTGGGGTTGTCCGTGCCGACCGACGACGATGCCAACTTCACGTTCCAATCGGGCGTGCTGTTCAACGTGGGGCCACGGTCAGCGGTGGGTGGTGTGCTCATCGGTGGAGCGTTTCAGAACGACGTCCGCCTCGGGGCTCGGGTCCGGTACCGCCATTGGGTCACGCCCCAACTCACGCTCGACGTTGCACCCGGCCTGCTGTTCGTCAACGATGCCTTCACGTCTCGGGAGCCGGGCTTCAGTGGGGAGCTTGCGGTGGGGTACGGAGAATGGGTGGCGGTCGCGGCCCAACTCGAGGTGCTGCCGTTCGAGTTCGCCACCGATACCCGCGCGTTCTTCGGACTGAAGCTCGGGTCCTACCCGGGCGCTGTGGCAACCGCAGGCGCGGCGCTTTGGGTGGCGGTCCTGGCGATCCTGATCAGCGGGACCGAGTTCCAGTAGCGGCGCGCCCGGGCGTCACAGACACTTGAACACCTGACCCGGGACGCCTCTCACCAGCGCGAACGTGCCAACAACCTGGTCGGTGTCGGTCATAGTCACGGTGAGCGACATGGTCCGACCGTTCGTTCGACCGACGTACCGCGCGGGATGAGCATCGGGGGGGACGCCGTCCTGCACCGGCCCACCGTGCTCCAGCACGTGCACGCCGCTCAGGTCGAAGCGGCCACTTCCGTCGATGGCGAAGAACCCGTCAATGGTACCGTGGGCGCAGTCATACTCGATGGTGGTGCCGCTGGCCGTGATCTCCATCGAGATGTGCTCGCCGCCCCACATACCCAGCAACTGGGGTCCGACGAACTCCGAGCGGCACGTCCCCGCCAGGGTCGCGCAGGCCGCGACCAGAACCAGAGCCAGATCCCTGCGACGCATACGTGCGTGCCTCCCTCGGTCCCGTGATGGTGTTGCCGTCTGTTCTGTATAGTGTACCGCGACCACCGCGCAAAGGTCACAAGTCACGGCCGTTGGCCCCCGGTTCCCCCCTGGGTATCTTGCAGCCTCGTTTCCGCAGCCCGCAACGGCCCGGTAGTGCGACGTGGTGTCCTCTCGGTGCCGGCGCGGCCAATCAGAGGGTGGGCATGATTACACCAATTCGGACAGGCGTGGCCGCCGTGATGACCGTGGCGCTCGTGAGCGGATGTGCCTCGGAGCGAACGGTGCGCCTGGAGTCATTTGCCGACAGCGCAAGCTACGCCATAGGGATGAACATGGGTGCCTCGGTCCAACAGGTGAAAGACCAGATCGAGATGGACAAGCTCATGCGTGGGCTCACCGACCAGGCGGAGGGGCGCGACGCCGCGCTCACGCAGCAGCAAGCCATGACGGTCTTGCGGGCTTTCGCCACCCAAGTCCAGGCGTCGCAACAACAACACGCGGAGGAGCAGGTGGCGAAGAACAAGCAGGCGGGTGAGGCGTTTCGCACCGAGAACGCCGCCAAGGCCGGTGTGACGACGACGGCTAGCGGTCTCCAGTACGAGGTGCTGACCCAGGGGACGGGTCCCCGGCCCAAGGCCACCGATAACGTGCGGGTGCACTATCGTGGCTCGCTGGTGGACGGCTCGGAATTCGAGAGCTCGTACGACGGCGACCCGGTGACCTTTCCGCTCAATCAAGTGATCCCGGGTTGGACCGAGGGTGTGCAGCTCATGAACGTGGGGAGCAAGTACCGGTTCGTGCTTCCGCCGGAGCTGGGCTACGGCGACGGGGGTGGACCCGGCGGACCCGGTTCGACCTTGATCTTCGAGGTGGAGCTGGTCGGGATCGACGGGTAGTCGGCGCCGATCCATCCGAAGCACCCTTGTCCGCGCCCGGCCCTCCAGGCCGGGCGCGGCGCGTTTGGTGACCGTAACTGGTTGTCACCCCCGTGATTAGGCGCCGCCGGTGACCGACGTCACCGCTCGGGCGTTGGCTGCGTCATGGCAGGTGGCGACCCTGGGAACCTATGCTCGGGCCAACGACAGCACTTGGGTTCACTTCAGAGCGTTCGGCCGCAGCACCCGCGCCGCGAGGCACGGCTGCCCGCGTGCCGGAGCGCAAGGAAGGGCATCATGGTCGGTATACGTGTCAGCCATGCTGTGCGCTCGCTGACGTTGGTCGGCGCCGTGCTCGGCGTGGCCGCTTGCGCGGACACGCCAGGACTCGGGCCGGACGGCCTAGGAGATTTGCCGGCGTTTGCCAACGACGTCACCATGCTCGGCTTCCAGAGCGAGATGGCGACGGGCAACGCGGTGCGCATCGAGATCGTGCTGGCGGGCGACGGGCTACTCGCCCGTGAGGTGGCGATCAAGTCCGGTGAGGTGCTCCGGACGCCCGAACGGATTCACGGTCACATCACGCATCTCGAGCCCACCAGCACTGGTGGAGTGCTCACGCTCGATATCGGTGGTCTCAAGGTCCAGTTCAGCGGCGAGACCGGCATCGGTGTCTTCGGGACCGACGGTGCCATGGATCTAGAGACGTTCATCGCGCGGGTGACCGCCGCACTGGCCGAGGGGCACCACCCGGCGGTAGTGGCCATGCGGGCGCCTCCGGACATGCCCCAGGCACCGGATGACGGCGCGTTCCTGGCCGGCAGGTTATTGCTCGGCGGCGAGGGCGAGGGGCGCATCCTCGTGTTCAACATCGTCACGGACAACTTCGAGCGAAACGTCAGCCCACCGCCCGACGGCTGGGTGCTGCTCTTGGGTCTCCGGATCGAATTGCGCGTCTCCGAGGGTCTGACGCGCATTCGGAAGGAGCGCGACGATATCCGGGTTGAGCGGTTCGAGGGTGTCGTCGAATCGGTGAACCTCGACCGGCACACGTTCACGCTTCGCAACGGGACGATCGTGCGGCTGGTGCGGGACAGCGAGATCAAGTACGAGGTGGGTGACGAGCATCGGCTCGGCTCGCTTGAAGATGTCGCTCGCGCGCTCCAGGCGGGCTTCACGGTTGTGTCGGCTGGCGCCGGCGTGGTCGAAGGGCGAGAACCGCTGCGGCTCGTGGCCATCGCCGTGGTGTTCGAGCTGGCCCGTCCGCCCATGGTGGACTTCGAAGGCGTGGTTGCCTCAGTGGATCTCGAGAACCGCTCGGTGCTGCTGGAGCGGGGGGTCACCATCCGCCTCACCGACGACACACAGATCGGGTTCCACACCGACCGCGATCACATGCTCGGGTCGCTCGAGGAGGTGGCGAAGGCCATCGCCGACAAGCAGACGGTCGTCGCGGCAGGTGTCGGGACGGTGGAGCAACACGAGCCGCCGGTGATCGTGGCGCACAAGGTGGTGTTTGTGCTCCGTCTGCCCCCGATGCGGGAGTTCCGCGGCGTCGTGCAGGCGGTGCGCCTCCCCGACAGTATCGTCGTCCTGGCCGAAGGACCGGCCGTGCGTGTAACCGCGCACACCGAGATCTCGTTCGAGACGGGCGACGCGGATCGGTACGGGTCGCTCGAAGCCGTGGCGGAAGCCGTGGCGGCCGGCACCAAGGTCCTCGCCGCCGGGGTGGGCGAGGTGGTGTCTGCCGACGCGGCCCTCATCGTCGCCAAGAAGATCGTGTTCTTCCGGGCGCCGCCCGACGTGACGGCGTTCCACGGGCTCGTGGAGTCCGTGGATCTCGGGGCACACACGTTCACGCTCAGGGGCGGACCGGTGGTGCGCATCGGCGACGGCACCGTCATCTGGTTTGCCACCAACGACATGCACGCCCTCAGAAGCTTGGAGGCGGTGGCCGAAGCGTTGATGAACCATCAGGTGGTGCTTGCGGCGGGCGTGGGGATCGTGGAAGCGACCGATCCACTCAGGCTGCTCGCGCGCAAGGTGGCCTTCATGGTCGTGCCACCAGGCATCCAGTACTTCGAAGGGGTGATCGCCTCCGTCGATCACGAGCGGCGGGCGTTCACGATCGAAGGCGGGCCGACGGTCCGGCTCGTTGAGGGGACGATGATCGTGCACGAATCGGGCGGTGAGACGCTCGGCAGCTTCGACGCAGTCGCCGAAGTGGTGGGAAGCGGTGGGACCGTCAGGGCCGCGGGCATGGGGCTGCTCGAGACCTCCGACCCGCTCGTGCTCATCGCGATCGCCGTGATCTTCAGGCTGTAGCAGCCGGCGGGAGTCGACGTGCCGACGGGAGGCGGGCAGGGCAGCCGCCTCCCGTCGTGTTAACGGCAGCGCTAGGCGCGGGTCGTGAGTTTCGCGGGAATCGGATCGCGGCCGACGAGGTCTCGCACCCGTTCAGCGATGACCGTCCAGTCCATCGGCTTCGACAGGAAGTCGGCTCCCAAGGTCTTCGCGTCGCGCTGCGCCTGCTGTGTTCCCTCGCCGCTGATGAGCAGCGCCGGGACGGAGGCAAGCGCCGGTTCGGCGCGCATAGCCTGCAGGACGTCGAGCCCATTCATGCCGGGGAGCTGGTAATCGGTCACGACCGCATGCGGGGGTCGTCGCCTCGCAAGCTCGAGGCCGGTTGCGCCGTCGGCCGCTTCCACAACGGCGAGTCCCTGCCGGCGGATCAGACGGGCGAGCGCCCCACGCTGCGCAGGATCGTCTTCGATGAGCAGCACGATGGGCCTTCGGGGAGCGCGTCCGATCCGCAGCACCTCCTCCAGGACGCCGCCGGGGTCCGCCGGAACCCACACGTCGGCCCCGTAGGCGATGGCTTGCGCGGGAGGGACGTCGCCGCCGATCAACACCGTCGGCAGGTCGGTTGTCTGCGGCCCTTCCCGGAGGCGCCGAACGAACTCGAGTCCGTGCATGTCGTCGAGTCCGACGTGCGCGACGATTGCGTCGGGCGACCAGCGTTCGATGAGGTCCAGGGCCTCGGATCCATGGGACCGTCCTTCCACCTCGATGCTCTCCTGCTCGAGCTCGGTCCGGATGAGCAGAGCCAGATCGGGGTCGGGCACCAGGAGCAGGACACGGCGCATGGCACTCGCGCTGGCTGCGACCGGGACCGGCGCGGCAACGGGAGCCACGGCGCGCGGCACGCGCACATAAAACCGCGTTCCCCGGCCCTCGCTACTCTCGGCCCACAATTCCCCGCCCAGCTGCTCGATGATGGCGCGGCTGATGTACAGCCCAAGCCCCACCCCGCCATGCACGCGTGTGGACGTGCGCTCGAGCTGGCGGAACTTGTCGAATACCGCCCGGAGCAGTTCCTCCGGAATGCCGGGACCTTCGTCGGCGACCTCCACCACCACTCCGTCGGGCTGCGAAAACCAGCGCAACCCCACCCGTCCGCTCTCCGGGGAGAACTTGATGGCGTTCGACAGCAGATTGACGAGGACCTGCTCCAGTCGGGCGGCATCGACCAACACTAACGGTCCGTCGCCCTGGGGCTGCCAGTTCAGGATCACGCCCTGGTCATCCGCGAATCCCCGCACCATCTCCACGGCGTGCCGGGCCACATCGTCGAGCGGCGTGGCGCTCAGGTGGGTCACCAGTCGTCCGCTCTCGATGCGGGATAGGTCGAGCAAGTCGTCCACCAGCCGGATCAGCCGATCGAGGTTGCGTAGCGCGATGGTGGTGAACTCCGTCATCCGGTCGGTGACCGGGCCCGCAGCACCACGGCTCAGCAACGCGAGCGAGGTCTTGACCGAGGTGAGCGGGGTGCGCAGCTCGTGGCTCACCAAGGAAACGAACTCGTCCTTCGCCGCTTCGGCCTCCGCCGCCCGCGTGACGTCCTGGTAGACCACCAGGTGACCCATGATTTCACCGTAGCGGCTCAGCACGGGATCAACGTTCCGCTGGCAGATCATCGCTCTGGGGAACACGAACTCTACGCGGTCGCGCAGCGGGCTCCCCTCCTTCCGCATGGCCGCCTCCTGTGCGCCCAGCACACTCGGGTTGCGAAGCGATCGAGCGAGCGCCCGGTGCAATTGCTCCAAAGACGCGTCGCGCACGACCTCGAGCGGCAGTCCTAGCAACTCCGCCATGGCGCGGTTGGCGTGCACCACCTTTCCCCGGCCCACCATGATGATGGCCGATTCGCCCGCCTCGATCAGCGCTTCGAGCCGCGTCTGCTGCAGGCGCGCCCTCGCGTGCTCCCGCTCGAGCTGCTCCCGCTGCTTGTGGATGGTGGCCAGCAACTTGGAGTAGCGCAGCGACGTCGCGATCTGTTTCCCCAATAACACCGCGAGGTCGAGATCCTCATCGCTGTACGGCACCGATTCCGGCGCCCCGAAATTGAGGGAGCCGATCACCTGGTTGCCGACCGTCAGCGGGACGATGAGCGCCGAGATGGTGCGCTCCTGCTCCTGCCGGATGCCCTCGGTGCCGGCGAAGTCGTCCACGCGCATGGCCCGGCCGGTCTGGATGGCCTGTCCGGGCAGGCCACTGTCGATGGGGAAGGCCTTCTGGGCGACCTGGAACCCACCGCGGGCCGCGTCATACAGCGTGTGCAGCGAGTAGTGCGTGCGATCGTCGGAGGCGAGGGTCACGCTGGCGCGGCGAAACGTGAGCACCCGTCGCAGCTCGAGGATGGCCGAGCGAAAGATCTCGTTGAGGTCGTAGGTGGTGTTGATGAGCGACGCCAGCTCACCCACCACCTCGAGCCGCGCATCGGCCGACGGCGAGACCGGAGTGCCGGTCATCCGGTCCCGTTGGCGACTCGTGCCTGGTAGGCCGATACCGCCTTTTCGAGTTGCGTCAGGCCGTCATGGGCGGTGGTGAGCTCCGCCGCACTGAGCGATTCCCGCTCCAGCCACGCACGCGCCAGGCTGGCGAGCCGGGCGGCGGGCTCCACCAGCTCGGTGGCACCGTAGGATGCCGCCGTGCCCGTGAGCGCGTGTGCCTTGAAGTAGAACTGCTCGATGACCGTGCGGTGGACCGGAGTGGCACAGGCGTCGAGCGCGGCGCGCAGGGCCGACAGGCGGTCGGGCAGCGCGCGTGCGAAATCGCGGCGTAGCCCTGCCAGCAGTTGACTCCGATCGTTGGAACCGGCGCTCGGAGCGTCAGTCATTCGAAAAGCCGCAGAGCGCCACGATGCGGGGCCCGAGCTGCTCGGGCTCGAACGGCTTGAACAGCACGCCGGCCGCGCCGGCGTCCCGCATGCGCTGGTCGTCGATTTCCTTGCGGGCGGTGAGCAACACGACGGGAATGGTCGCCGTTGCCGGGTCGGCGGTGAGACGGCGGGAGACCTCGTACCCATCCATGCCCGGCATCATGAGATCCACCACCACCGCGTCCGGCCTGACGCTCTTGACCAGCGCGATACCGTCTTCGCCCCCGGCCGCGACGTCGACGCGCCACCCGGACGTGAATTCCAGCGTCAGCTTGAGGAGCTGCCGCAGGTCCGGATCGTCGTCGATCACCACCACGCGAACGTCAGATGCCATCGTCGATCCCGAGGAAGAACCCCGAGCCGGGCGCCTCTTGTAAACGCGGGGAGAACAGACAAGTATTGGCGATATGCTCCGAAAAGTCTACGTCGTCGATGACGACCGGACGCACTCCAAGCTGCTGGCTGCCAACCTCGGCCGACCGGGCCAGATCCGGGTGGAGATCTTCGAGCAGGCCGAGCCGCTGTACGCCCGCTGCCAGGAGGAGCCGCCGGACGCCGTGATCACCGATCTCCTCATGCCCGGGACCAGCGGCATCGAGGTCGCCCGCACGCTCCGGCAGCGTGACCCTCACCTGCCGATCTTCGTGCTGACAGGCCACGGCGACATCGAGAGCGCCGTCGAAGCCCTCAAGGCCGGAGCCACCGAGTACCTCACCAAACCCGCCAATATCAATGAGCTGCAGACGCTCCTGACCCGGGCCTTCAAGGACCGTCCCCTCCTGGAGGAAGCGACGACCCTGGAACAGGTGCGGAAGGAGGAGTTCTCGGTCGGCGCGATCCTGGGGCAGCACGCCCGGGTCGAAGAGCTGCGGGAATTCGTGCGCCGCATCGCAGGAATCCCCCGAGCAACGGTGCTTCTGCTGGGTGAGAGCGGGACCGGCAAGAACTTGGTTGCCAAAGCCATCCACTATTCGAGCCCGCACACGGAGGGCCGGTTCGTCGAGGTGAATTGCGCGGCGTTGCCGTCGCAGCTGCTCGAGAGCGAGTTGTTTGGCCATCAGAAGGGCGCGTTCACCGACGCCAAGGAGTCCAAGCGCGGGCTGATCGAGATCGCCGACGGCGGTACCCTGTTTCTGGACGAGATCGGCGACATTTCGGCGGACCTCCAGGCCAAGCTGCTCAACTTCCTCGAGTCGCGACGGTTTCGGCGCGTGGGAGGCACCGAGGAGCTGGAAGTGAACGTCCGGGTGATCACGGCCACCAACCGCGATCTGGAGCGGCTCGTCAAGGATGGGAAGTTCCGTGCCGACCTGTATTACCGGATCAGCGTGGCAGTCCAGGGGCTGCCCCCGCTCAGGGACATCCGGGACGACATTCCACTCCTCGCCAACCACTTCCGCGAGATCTTCAACCGGGAATTCGGCCGAGAGGTCCGGTCGATTGCGCCGAA
Source organism: Gemmatimonadales bacterium (assembly GCA_041602035.1). GTDB lineage: Bacteria > Gemmatimonadota > Gemmatimonadetes > Gemmatimonadales > GWC2-71-9 > JAOTVV01. Next base: position 142,343 of record JBFIHA010000001.1, read on the forward strand.
CGCGATGAAGGCGCTGCGCGGTTGGGAGTGGCCCGGCAACGTGCGCGAGCTCCGCAATGTGCTGGAGCGGGCGATGATCTTTGCGGAGGGAAGCGTCCTCGAAGCGGCACACCTGCCCGCCTTCGGCGCCGGGATGGCCGCGGCGACGCCCCACGGCGTGAACGGCGATGCCTACCCAATCCCCAAGAACCTCACCCTGGCGGACGTGGAGAAGGCCTACATCCAAGCCACGCTGGCTGCCTGCGGCAATCACATCCAGCAGGCCGCGGAGATTCTCGGCATCTCGCGTAAGAACCTGTGGGAGAAGCGCAAGCGTTACGGGCTGCTGGAGTAGGGCCTGTCCGAGCGGTTACCGTCGGTGTTCCGAAATGGTAACATCTCCCCTCCCCACTCGGGGCCTGTACTCGTAAGTCATTGTCAAGAAATCGATTCTGCCATCCCGCCACCGGCACGCCTCATGCGCAAGGTCCCCGGGCACCGGCGTCCCCCGCTCCGCACGGGGTGCGCGGTGGCGTCAGGTACCGATCGCCTGGATGGGGGATGCGTGTTTGAATCGGATAAGACATTCGAGATCTCGCGGGGCGGTGGCGTGCCGCTGAAGCGTGGGCGGAGTCGGAGCGATGGGCGGCCACGACGAATGGATAGCCTGCCACCGATGAGCACCGCAGTCCCGAACCGGCACGGCTTCTCTGCAGGATGGGTCCGAACACCCCATGAGCGTGAGAGGTTGACGTCCCCGCAACGAGTTGGTGCGACCGGACCGGGGTCGCTACTGCGCGCGAGCGTGCATCTGCGCCTGTTCCGGTTTGCGCCCCTGCGGCTTGTGACGGCGATGGCGGCGGCGGGGGCACTGCTGTGCCCAGCCGGGCGGGCGTTCGCACAGACCGCCACGGTCTCCACCATGGCTCAACTCCGCACGGCCGTTGGCAACAGCAGCATCACCACGATCAACATCAATCCCGGTACCTACCTGCTCACCAGCAGCGGGAGCGGGCCGCTCATCATCACTCGGAATCTCACGATAACCAACACCGGCGGGGGTCGGGTCGTGTTGAACGCAGCCGGCGCCTCGCGGGTGATTGTGATTGACGGGAACTACGTCGTCACGCTCACCGGCCTGACAATCACCGGCGGTAGTACCGGCGACGAGGGGGGCGGGATCCTCGCCAACAAATCCACCCTGACGTTGCAGCGCACCACCGTGAGCGGCAACGTGGCGAGTGGAGCCGGCGGCGGCATCCACGGAGACGGGGGCTCGCTGATCCTGGTCAACTCCACGGTGAGCGGCAACCAGGCGACGGCCGGCTCGGATGGGGGCGGTGGGATCTACAGTAAGAAAAGCGATCTGACGGTCACTAACAGCACCATTGCCGCCAACACGGCTCCGGCCGGTACGGGCGGCGGGATCTACGACGAGAACGGCCTGAGCTTCACATTGCGCAACACGATCGTATCCGGGAATACGGGCGGCGAGATCGGGGGTAGGGTAACGCCGTACGTGCAGAGCTCGAACGGCCGCAACGTTGTGCTCGGTGGGTGCAGCGGCTGTCTGCCGAGCGACATCACGGCGAATCCGCTACTGGGAGGATTGCAGGACAACGGGGGCGACAGCCATACTCACGCGCTGCTCGCGGGCAGCCCAGCGATCGACTCCGCCCTAGCGGCTCACGCCCCCGCCACTGACCAGCGCGGTATCGTCCGGCCGCAGGGCACCGCCGCCGACATTGGAGCTTTCGAGTTTACGCCCCCGACGCTCTCCTCGGCCGTGAACCAGATCTTTCCGGTGAACGACCCGGTGCGACCGATCAGCACGATCACGATCACCGAGAGCAGCGGGGCGTCGATCACCGCCGCCAACGACATCCGGATCCGGATCCCAGCGGGGCTCAGCATGACGTGGGACACCACGGACCTCTCGGCGGTGATCGGGGGCGCGGCCGCCGGCAAGGTGTCGAGCACGGTGAGCTACGAGGACGGCGGCAAGACGCTGGTGCTCGACGTCACGAGCAACTTCGCGGCGGGCGACCAGATCACGGTCTCGGGGCTCGCCTTCGCCAGCTTCACGGCGCCGTCGGCCGCCGCCCGGCTGGAGCTGGAGGTGGGCAACGACGATTCGGTGGCGGCGACCGACGACAAGACGATCACGATCATCGCCGCTGGCGTCCCGCGGATCTCCTCGGAGTTCGATCAGAGCTTCCGGGTGGGCGACGCGCCCATCACGATCAGCACGATCACCATCACGGACGATCCCGTGACTAGGTCCATCACGGCGGCCTACGACATCCGGATCCGGATTCCCGCGGGCCTCAACATGAGCTGGGACACCTCGGACAACACGGCGACGATTCTGGGCACGGCGGCAGGGAAGGTCTCGAGCACCGTGAGCTACGAGGATGGGGGCAAGACCCTGGTCATCGACGTGCTCACCGACTTCGCGCCCAACGATATCATCACGATCTCGGGACTGAGCTTTCGGGATTTCACCGCCGCCTCGCCCGACGACAACCTCGAGTTGGAGGCGCGAAATGACGGGGTCGTCTCGGCCGAAGACGACAAGGGCATCTTCATCGTGTTCATCGCCGTGACGCCCAACCTGTCGTCGGCCGACGACCAGAGCTTCACGGTGGGCGATCCCGTCACCGAGATGGTCTCGCTCCGGGTCACGGACGATCCGTTCCCCCAAATCACGGCGGCCAACGATATCCGGATCCGGATCCCGAACGGGCTGTCCATGATCTGGGACACCACGAATGTGCTCCCGACCCTCTCGGGCCGCGGCCGCAGCAACGTGTCGACCACGGTGAGCTACGAGGACGGTGGCAAGACGCTGGTGATCAACGTGGTCACGAACTTCGTGGCCAACGACTGGCTGAACGTGAAGGGGCTGAGCTTTATGAACTTCACGTCCGCGTCCTTGGCCCGGCGGCTGGAGCTGGAGGTCTACAACGACGGCGTGGCGAACACGTCGGACACCCGGACCAAGACCATCTTCGGGCCGACGTACGACGTCGTCGTGGTTCCCGACACGCAGGCGGCCTCGCACGTGCCCAGCAACGGGACCACCTACACCGTGGACTTCACGGTGGCGAACGTCGGGAGCATCACCAGCGACTACGATCTCCTGACTGCCAAGATCCCCGGCGGCACGATCACCGTCGTGTCGATCACGGGTCCTGGGGTGACTCAGGGCGCCGATCCCGACAGCGCGCGGCTGGCGAGTCTGGGCTCGGGGTTGACGGCCAGCGTCACGGTGACGTACGCCGTGGCCTCGGTCGCGGCGGGGACGACCGACACGCTCGTCCTGACCGCGCGCTCCGTCGCCGACCCTGCCAAGATCGACGATGCCCGGCTGGTGCTAGTGGTCGTGCGGCCTAACCTCACGGTCGGCAAGGCGGTGGACCCGAGCGGGACCGTCCTGCCGGGTACGGACCTCACCTACACGGTTACCGTGACCAATACGGGGAGCGATGATGCGGTGAACATGGTGGCCGTGGATTCCTTGGCCGTGGAGTTGGAGTTCAAGCCCGGGAGCATACTCACTAACCTTCCCCCCGGCGTGACCCTCACCGTCGAATACTCGGATGATGGGGGTGCCACCTGGGCGTACACACCGGCCTCGCTAGGCTGTGGCGCGCCGACCGACTATGACGGTTGCGTGACCCACATCCGTTGGACGCTGCAGAACAACCTGGGCTCGGTGGCCCCCGACAACACCGGCTCCTTCACCTACGTGGCCCGCGTCAAGTAGCCGCTGAGGCGCACGCCGACGGGTTACCCTCGCAGTTACGTTTGGTAACATTCTTCTCCCTCTTCCCGCGCCCCTCTTCTCTCAGTCAATGCCATCAAGATCTTATACAACAATGACTTAGCCACGTCAGCCAGGGCGATCCGGGGCCGGGCATATCTCCTGCTCTTTCCGTCGCCGGAAATGACTCACTGACGGAGTCTCACATGGTCTTGAGGTGCCCGCACTGCGAAACGCTCGCGCGATATGTTCGCGGTGACTTCAGCGGCAAATGGGTGATCTGCCACGTCTGCGAAGCGCCGTTCGCGTGGCGCGAGCACCAGACGCCGCTGGAGGGGGCGAAGGCCGTGTGGGGCAGAGCCCGACGCAGCACGGAGGAGACAGAGCGATGAATACGATGCGAAGTGTTTGGATCGCAGCGGCACTCGCGGCCGCAACGGTGACGCCACTAGCCGCGCAGCAGGGCGAGCCACAGGCCCTCGTCATCACGGCGCAGAACCTCATGGCTGGCGACGAGCGGCACCAGGAGCTGGCCGATCCTACCGCGCTGCTTCCCGGGGACGTCGTCCAATACCGGCTGGTGTTCACCAACGTGAACGACGTGCCGGTGCGCAACATCGCGCTGAACGACCCAATCCCGTCGGGCCTCCGGTACGTCGGGGCCTCGGCCGCAGCCGATCGCGACGACACGGTAGTCGAGTTCTCGATCGACGGCGGAGCGACCTTCGCTGCGCAGCCGATGATCGAGGAAATGATCGACGGCAGGCCTGTGTTGAGGCCGGCGCCGCCAGAACGCTACACGCACGTCCGTTGGACGGTACAGGGCTGGGTGCAACCCGGCGCAACGGTCACGGCCGAGTTTCAGGCCCGGCTGCCGAGCGCCGATATCGTGCCCGACAGTGGCGCGAATGCCAAATAGTCACTGGTCTCACGTGAAGGAAAGGACATAGGGAGGAAGCCATGCTGTGGAACGCGAACTGGATGACGCGCACCCTGGCGCTCGTCGCCGCCGCCGCGGTCGCACTGACCGTGCCGGCCTCGGCGCAGACGCCCGAGGGAACGATCATCACGAATACGGCCACCGTGAACTACCAGGACGCGGCCGGAACGGCCTACACGCCGGCCAGCGCCTCGGTGTCGATCACCGTTGCCTTCAAGGCTGGGCTTCTGACGACCGAGCCGCTGGGATCGGTGACGCCGGCCTCCCCCAGTGGCCCCAACACGCTCACGTTCACGATAGCCAACATCGGGAACGGCACGGACACCATTCAGGTGGCCGAGACCATTTCCAATGGCGCCGTGATCAACGTGACGGGCTACCAGATCAACGGTGCCGGCCTGTTCCATCTCGACCTCGCGGCGCTCAACGTGGCGTTGCTCTTGGAGTCGCTGAACGGGATCACGGGGTCGCTGACGATCACGGTGCGATACGACGTCAATGCGGGGCAGGGTGGCCAGTCCACCACGTACAGTCTCACGGCGACGTCCGTCCGAGACAACACGATGCAGAGTACCGACCAAACCACAATTGCGCCGCCGTTGGCGTACGCCGTGGCCGTGACGCCGGACAGCACTACTCCGGCAGCCGAGCGGCTCCCGAGTGCCGTCGCGTATCAGTTTACGTTCGACGTGACGAACACCGGCAACGTCGCGGATGACTTCACGCTCGCGGCCACCAACAGCGGCACGGCGATCGTCGTCCAATCGTTCAGCCCCGCTTCGCCGGTGACTATCGCGTCCGGTGCAACTGTGTCAGTGACGGTGGACTATACGATCAACGAGGTGGCGGCCGGCGCGACCGACCGGCTGACGCTGACCGCGACGTCGGTGACGTCACCGGCGGCAACCGACGACGGATTCCTCGACATGGTCGTGGTGCGTCCGACCGTCGCGATCGCCAAGTCGGTGTTCGCCCCAGACTCCCTCACGGCCCTGGCCGGGACCGTGCAGCCGGGTGACATCATCTGGTACCGGGTTGAGGTGCAGAATCCCGCCGGTGCGAACGCACGCGACGCCCAGAACGTCGTGGTGAGCGACTCGTTGCCAGCGGAGCTGACGTTTGGCCTGCTGGCTCCGGATACTGGGAGCGACTGGACCCTGGCCTACAACGCCGGCACGCGATTCGTGACCGCCACCCTCGGGGTAGCTCTCGCTCCGGGCGCGAGCCGGCATTTCTGGATCCGGGCGCAGGTGAACTGATCCCGGCCCCCGCGTCGCCAGGGCGGTATACCGAGTTCCACGGCAGAGGCCCCGCGGTCCGTCGACCGCGGGGCCTCACCGCTTCCGTTAACTCCCCTTCATCCAATGGGTTACCGATCCGGTTACCATCGGTAACTCTCCCGCTTCCGGGCTCCAAACGCGCCACGTTGACTCGGCTAAGTGACAATGCTGTAACAGCTTAGCTTGCCAAGATCCAGGCAGTGCTTGGCATACGACCTGCCCTCTCATGGGTGACGTTGGAGAGCGGGCATCAATGCCACACGCAGGCCGAACAATGCGGACCGGTCTCCGGCCCGGGAGGGGACTCCTCGGGGCGGTCGCCCTGCTGTGTTTTGGCGTGCCGCTCGAGGCGCAATTGCCCACCCCCGCCGGGACCCAGATCTCCAACGTCGCCCAGGCGATCTACGTGGCGCCCAACGGTCACACCTTCACCGCCGTCTCCAACGTCCTGGTGGTGACCGTCGCCCAGATGGCCGGCGTTGACCTCGCACCGCCACGCACGACCACGGCCAACCCGGGCGACCGCGTGGCGTTCGCCCACACCGCGACCAACGCAGGCAATGGCACGGACAGCGTGCGGGTCTCGGCCACATCGGCTGCCGGTTGGCCCACGCTGATCTACCGTGACCCGAACGGTAACGGTGTCCTCGACGCTGGGGAGCCCGAGATCCAGGGGCCCGTCACGCTCGCCGCCGGGGCCGCGATCGCTCTCCTCGTCGTCGTGGACGTTCCGACCTCAGCGACCGTGCGCGGCACCGTGGACTCGGTGACGGTTGTCGCGGTGAGCGAGTTCGACGGCTCCCGAAGCGATAGCTGCGTCGACGTGCTCCAGATCCAGGACGTGGGCGTGCTCGTTACGCTCTCCAAACTGGTCGATCGCACCACGGCGACCGCCGGAGACGTCCTCACCTACACCGTGAGCTATGCCGCGGCCGGGACGAACTCGGCCGACTCGCTCGTCGTCAGAGACGAGGTTCCGCTCGGCACGTCGTACGTGGCGGGCTCGCTCCGCTGGAACGGTGCCCCGCTCACCGACGCCGCCGGCGACGGCGGTGAGTTCGACCCCGCCGGGAACCGCGTCCTGTTCTCGCTCGGCGACGTGGGTGGTGGCTCGAGTGGGACTGTCGCATTCCAAGCGCGAGTGGACGGCGGCCTCGGGCCGGCCACGACCGTGGCCAATACCGCTGGCGCAACGTACGGCACCATGGTCGGGACCGACTCGGTGGTCTCCAACACCGTAGTGACGACCATCGTGCTCGCGCAGCTCGGGCTCGCGAAGACGCTGATCGGGCCCACCGTGGCGCGAATCGGCGAGCAGGTGTCCTACACGCTGATGTCGGTCAACCGATCGAGCACCACGCCGGCCCGCGATGTGGTGCTCTCCGATACCGTGCCAGCCGGGCTCGAGCACGTGACGGCCAACCCGGCGGCGACCGTCAACGGACAGGTGCTGTCGTGGAGCCTGGGCGAGGTGGTGCCGGGCGACTCCATCCGCGTCTCGCTCACCGTCCGCGTCTCGACCCAGGTGCGTGACACGCTCTCGGTGCGCAATCTCGCTGTGCTGGCGGCGACCAACGCCCCCACGCAGACCGCCCTGTCCGACGGCGTCGACCTGGTGGGACTCCTGCCCAATCAGCTCTCGCTGGAGAAAACCGCCGACGTCCTCGAGGTGGGGTTGGGCGAGACCGCGCCGTACACCCTGGTGCTGGAGAATACTGGGGACAACGCGCTCTCCGGCATCGTGATCGTCGACACGTTGCCGCTGGGTGGCCGCTACGCGGAGGGGAGCGCCATCGGGGCGGACTCGGTGCAGGCGGGTGGGCGAGTGGTCACGTTCTTCGTCGCGGGACCGCTGGCGCCGGGTGCCACGCACACGGTCCGCTACACGATGGCTGTCGTGTCGGCCGACACCCCCGTGCTGGAGAACCGCGCCATGGCGACTGCCGAAGGCGGGTTCGTGAGCACGACGATGCAGGTCGCGTGGGTGCGTGTGCGGCGCGCTTGGCCCATGGAGACGCGGGCGGTCATCGGTAAAGCGTGGCTCGATCTGAACGACGACGGCCGCCAAGGCGCGGGCGAGCGCGGCGTGGCCGGCCTCGATGTGTGGACCGACGACGGCGAGGTGGCGACGACCGATGCGGACGGAAAGTTCTCGTTCCGCAACGTGCGGCCCGGCGGTCATGCGCTCAGGATCGATCCCACCACGGTGCCCGCCGGGTACCGCATCGCGGCGTCGGATCGGATCGTGCCGGTGGACGCCGACGGCTGGACCACCCCGAATGTGCAGTTTCGGCTCGTGCCGACGACGGGTCGCGTGGAAGGCGCGCGGATTCCGGTGCCGTGGTCCGTCGCGGCACGGGTGGTCAGCCCGCCGGCAGACACCGCCCCCGCGACCCTCGCGGTGACGGCGCAGATGACCCACGCCGTCGAGTCGACGGAGGCGACGTCACCCTCGGTCCCGGTGGCCGTCCTGCCCGTAACCTTCGCGGTCGGGTCGGCGGTGCTTACGTCGGAATCCCACGCAGTGCTCGACGACGTGGCGGGACTGCTGGCAGCGAGCCCGGAAGTCGAAGTCGAGATCGCCGGCCACACCAGCTCGACCGGGCCGCGCCTGCTGAACCTGCGGCTGTCGCTCGAGCGGGCAACATCCGTGACCGACTACCTCATCGCGAGTGGCATCGACCGCTCACGCCTGCACGTCGAGGCGTACGGGCCCGACAGACCGGTGGCGAGCAACGACACACCCGAGGGCCGGGCCCGGAACCGACGCGTCGAAATGCACTTGGTGCGGGGGACCACCGCGGCCACCGCGGCCACGTTCGTGCGCGGCCTCGCACGAGCGGGGCTCGCCGACAGCGCGCTCGTTCCGTCCGCTCCACCCGCGCCGCGCCCGCCGGTCACCGAGTATGCCGTGACGATTACGAACCCGACTGACCGGTCCCTCGACGGCCTGTCGCTGCGATTCGAAACGCCTCCCGATTCGGCGACCCTCGCCATTGGGGGCGCGCCGGTGCGCGTCGATCCCGCCACGATGGCGCTCCCCCCCGTCACGCCAGGCGCCAACGTCGTGCTCACGGTGTGGGCGACCGCGAGCGGCGATTCAACCTGGGTCGCCCTGCAGGCACCCGGCCACGCGGGCGAGCGGATGGCCGTGAGGGTGGCCGACCTGCCCGTCCCAGCCGAAGGCACGATTGAGGTCGCCGGCGAAACGGCCAATCTCCCTGACCCGGCGCTGGTGGGGACTGGTCGCGCCGTGACGCTGTCGGTCGCGCCATCGACCGGCGGGTGGCCTGAACTCACCCTGCCGCTGCCGGCCGGGTGGGAGCCCGTACCCGGCAGTACCCGCCTCGCTGGCGTGCCCACGCCCGATCCTGCCGAGCGGGCGGACTCCAGTGGCGGGACCATGCTGGTCTGGAACTTCGGGAAGCGCGCGATGGGACCGATCACGTTTGAGGCGCGCCCGGCGACGCGCACGGCGCCGGAAGCGTCCGTATCCATTCCCGCGCTGAGGAGTGACGCAGACCGCCTGGAGGACCGTCGAACTGCCTTCTTGTTCGGACCGTCGGTCGAGATCTTCGGACTCCAGGACGGGGCCGTCACCGCCCGCGATCGTGTGTTCATCGGAGTGAAGGGCCAAGCCGGGCAGCCGGTCACGCTGTACGACGGCGACTCGGTGCTCGCACGCGGCAATATCCGGATCGACGGCATTCACGACTTCATTGCCATTCCGCTCGCGCCGGGTCCGCACGTGCTGCGCGTGGCCATGCGCAACACCTGGAGTCAGGAGCGGTGGGACAGCATCTCGGTGCACGTGAGCGACGTGCCCGCCCGCCTGGTGGGTCCGACTGGCACGCTCACGCTGCGGGCAGATGGCCAGAGTGTCGAGACTGTCCGGGTCCGGATGCTCGATCGCTGGGGCGTGCCGGTCGTGTTCCCATCGCACGCTACCGTGACGGTGGACGGTGCCGAGGCGGTCGGGAGCGACAGCGACCCATCGTCGGTCGGGCTTCAGCACCGGAGCGATTCGCTCGGCTGGCTCACTGTGCGGATCAAGCCGGGCCACGAGGTGCGTCGCGGCAGACTCGCGCTGCAAACCGGCGACGTGAGGTACGAACGCGACGTCGAAACGCTCCCTGCCACCCGTCCGCTGATGGTGACTGGGGTGGGCCGAGTTGGGGTGGGCGCCAGTCCGGACGCGTTCGGTGCGATCACGGCCCGCGGTCGGCTCGATGATCGCACGGCGGTGGTGGTGAGTGTCGACTCCCGGCGCCTCGATGCCGACCGCGAGACGTTCGGCCGCGACTTCGACCCCCTGGATGAGGCCCAGTACCCCATCCTGGGCGATGCCAGCAGCGTGCGCACGGTGAGTGCCTCGCAACATGCGGTGGCCGCCCGCATCGAGCGCGGCTTCGACTGGCTTGCCGTGGGTGATGTGTCGACCGGCGATTTTGCCGAGGGACTGAGCCTCGCCGCCTATCGGCGGGCGCTGTCCGGGGGCATGGCGCGGATAGCCACGGGACCCGTTTCCTGGCGCGCGTTTGCCAGCGTCACCAGTCAGAGCCTCGAACAGGAACAGATCCGTGGCGCCGGCATCTCGGGTCCCTACGCACTGGGCGGCGCGGCGATCCCCGGCACTGAGCAGATCGTGGTCGAGATGCGCGATCGCGAGAACCCGCAGCGCGTGCTTACGCGACAGGTGCTGGTCCGCTTCATCGACTACCAGATCGACTATCAGGCGGGAACGCTCCTGTTCAAGCGACCCGTGCCGGCCGCCGACGCGACCCACAACCCCGTGTTCCTGATGGTGACGTACGAGGGGCGCGGCGGAGGGGACCAGCGTCTCGTGGGTGGCGTCCGCGCCAGCCTCGACGCGCTGGGTTGGTCGGGGCTCCACGTCGACTCGCTGCGGCTGGGCGTCACCGCGATCCATGCCGACGAGGCTGGCGGGGCGTTTGACATGACTGGCGTCGATGTGCGGCTTCTCCGGTTCAACGGGTTCGATCTGGGTGGCGAGGTCTCCTACTCGCACGCTCCGGACTCGAGCGGAGTCGCCACTTCGCTCACGGGCTCGGTCGATCTGTTGGGCGGCGCTGCCAAGCTGTCGGCCTCGTGGATGAGGATCGGGAACGGCTTCGGAAACCCGTCCAACGTCGCGCTCCGGGGCGGCACCGAGGAGTTCAAGGCCGGCGGCACGTTCCGGGTCGGCAGCACGACGCTCCGTGCCCAGCACGACTTCATGGCCTCCCGGTCGCAGGATGTGAGCCGGCGGCGTACGAGCCTCGGCGTGGTACAGCCGGTGGGGAAGCGCCTCAAGCTCGAGGCGACTCAGACCATGGATAGCTTCGAGAACGGCACCGACGGCGACCGGTCGCAGGCGCTGGAGGGGAAGCTCGCGTGGACACCCCTCGATCGGCTCGAGTTGTGGGCCGAAGGGCGGCAGCAATTGGGGTCGAGCGGGAGCCTGGTGCGGCCGAATCACCTCGGGGCCGGCGCGGGAGTGAAACTGACGGACGACGTCCGCGTCGAGCTGCGGCACCGCCGCGTGCTGCTGCCGGCGGACGAGTCGTATGGGGTCACCAACATCGGTCTCAAGTCCGATCTGGGGTTCGGCACACAGGCCTGGGGATCCTACCAGCTTGCGGGCGGCGCCGGCGCGCAATACAACGCGGCGATCATCGGCCTCAACAACCGTATTGCCGTCGGCCCGAGTCTCACGCTGAACTCGATATTCGAGCGCCGGTTCGGGCTGAACGATGCAGAGCCGGGTGATCCGGTCCGCGCCCTCCCGTTCCTCCAGGATGAGGAGGACTATTGGTCCGCGGGCCTCGGGGTCGAGTTCCTGCCCCAGGGCGCGCCCTACCGTGTGACGGCACGTGGCGAGTACCGCGACGGCGATCGGTTGTCGACCCGGCTGGTCACGCTCGCCGGCGATCTTGCGGTCAACCGCTCGCTGGCCGTGCTGTCGCGCCAGGAAGTGCTCTCGACCGAGCAGACGCTCGCCACCGGTACCGAAACGGGCCGGCGCGTCGCGTCGCTGTGGGGGGTGGCGTTTCGCCCCATTGGGAGCGACGCGGTGAACGTGCTGACGAAGTTCTCGTGGCTGGACGAGACCAACCCGCGGAACCGCGGCGTGCTGACCAGTCTGGGGCAGGAACAGCGACTCATTGGGGCAGCCGAGGTGGTCTGGACGCCCAGCCGCCGGATCGAGCTGGCCGGACGCTACGCCCTCCGCCGCACCGAGGCGGACCGGCTGCACGACGACGGCGTCACGCAGCGGCTGGAATCCACCGCCGACTATCTAGGCACACGGACCAGCGTGATTCTCAACCCCTTCCTGACGTTTCGGGCGGATGGCCGACTGTTGATCGAGCGCACGAGTGGCACCACGCGCTGGGACGTGGCACCGGCACTCGCCGTTGGGCTGCTCGATCTGCTCGAGGTGGCGGTGGGCTACCGCTTTGGTGACCTGCGCGACCCGGACTTCTCCGTCCGCGGCGGCCACGGCGTGTTCCTCACGCTCGGCACCAGGGTCACGGAGGAATCCGTGGCGACCGTGGCCGACTTCTGGCGCGCTCGGTTCGGAAACTGATATTACAGGTCGCGCCGTTGCCCCGCCCCTCGCATGACGACCCCGAGTCGTCGCTCGAGCGCCGAACCGCAGCCGAAGGAGTGTCCGACCCATGACCCAGATCAACATGCAGCGCGTTGCCCTCGGCGCCCTTGCGGCCGGGGCCGTCATCTTCGTGGCCGAGGGCATTCTCTCCCAGGTCTACATGGGACCGATGGAGGTAGCGCTCGAGGCCCACAACCTCTCGATGGACGTCACGTTGGGCGGCTTCGTGTTGGCGGCGCTGATGTCGCTTCTCGTCGGCTTCGCCCTCGTCTGGTTCTACGCCGCGGCGCGACCTCGATTTGGCCCCGGACCCAAGACGGCCGCACTGGTGAGCGTGGTCTTGTGGTTGGGCGGCTACGTGCCCTCGGTGCTGGGTTACAAGATGATGGGGCTGTTCACCGACTGGCTCCTGGTGTTCTGGGCACTCACGGGTCTCGTCGAGGTGATCGTCGCCACCATGGTGGGCGGATGGCTATACACGGAGAGTGAGCCCGGCGCAGCATAGTCCGACGCGCGTTGCCTCAGCCGGCCCCGGACATTAGGGTGCGTGCGAACCTTTGCTCGGGAGCCCCCGCATGCTGCAAAGCATCCGCGCCATCATCACGCTCAAGACCGCGGTGGTGACTGCCCTGGCGGTCCTTGCCACGTATCTCGCCGCTCGGTACGACCTCACGGCAGAGTTTCCGCTCACGCTCGTCGGGATCGCGGTCGTGTTCCCGCTCGTCTTCTCCATTGGCGGAGCGTACAAGCGTCGCGAGGTGGCGCTGGGCCAGTACGGGTCCATCAAAGCTCACGGTCGCGCCGTCTACTTTGCGGCCCGCGACTGGATGGACGGGGATCGGGACACCTTGGCGCGGGCACGGGCCCTGCTGTTCGAGCTGCTGGACGGGTGTCGTGATCTGTTTCAGACCCCGGTGAAGCGCATGGCGCCGCAAGAAGAGCGGGTGTATCAGACCTTTTCGGACCTGTCGGGGTTCATCAAGAGTTTCCGGGCCAAGGGGCTGGCGAGCGGTGAGGTGTCGCGCTGCAACCAGTACCTGAGCAAGATGCTGATCGCGTTCGAGAACGTGAAGCACATCTATCAGTACCGCACCCCGCGGACGCTGCGCGCGTACAGCGCGGTGTTCATCTACCTCCTGCCCATCGTGTACGCCCCGTATTTTGCAGAGATCGCGAAGGCGTTCGCGCCGGGACTCGCCAACGTTATGCCCGTGCTCTTCACGGTGGTCCTGGTGAGCCTCGAGAACATCCAGGAGCATCTGGAGAATCCCTTCGACCAGATCGGTGAGGACGACGTCGCGATCAACGCCGAGAAGTTCATCGAGCGGTTGAGCGCGTAGTGACGGCGTCACGGGCTATGCAGGCCCTGATCGAGCACTGGGACGGTGAAGCGGTAATCGCGAGGTTTGACCGTGCCACCCGCACCTGGGTGTTCATTGCCATCCACGACACGACGTTGGGTCCCGCCATGGGTGGGTGTCGTGTATGGCAGTACCCCGCGCCGGCCGACGGACTGCGCGACGCGATGCGACTTGCGGAGGGCATGACCCACAAGTGGGCGGCGATCGGGTTCGACCTCGGTGGAGGAAAGAGCGTACTCGCCGTGTCGCAGTCCCTCGACAGCGAGGCGCGACGCGGGCTGCTGCGCCGTTTCGGACGCCTGGTCGCGTCGCTGCACGGCGCCTACCAGTGTGGGCCCGATCTCGGGACTACCCCCGACGACATGGCCGTGATCGGCGAAGAGACCGAGCACGTCCATGGCTATGATCGCCCGAGCGGTCAGCTGATCGATCCGGGCCCCTTCACCGCGCTCGGGGTGTTCGTGGGGATGCGGGCCGCGCTGGATCGGAAGCTCGGGTCGGGCACGGTTGTCGGGAGGACGGTCCTGGTGCAGGGAATCGGTGATGTGGGGGTGCCATTGGCGCGTCACCTGGCCGAGGCCGGCGCCACGCTCGTGCTGAGTGACATCGAGCACGACCGCGCGGCCCGGCTCGCCGGGGAGCTCGGCGCGCGCACGGTGCCGGCCGACCAGGTCCCCGGCACGCCGTGCGACGTGTTTGCTCCCTGCGCCGTTGGGGGCATTCTCAGCGCGACCACGATCCCGCAGCTCGAGTGCCACGTCGTGGCTGGGTCAGCCAACAACCAACTGGCGGAACCGGAGGACGCCGATCGCCTCTATCGCTGCGGGATTCTCTACGCCCCCGATTACGTGATCAACGCCGGCGGGGCGACCGCGTTACCGCTGCTCGGGCGAGGGCACGCCGTCGAGGAGATCTTGGACCGCATTCGAACGTTCGAGCGGACGCTCACCGAGATCTTTTCCGAGGCGGCGGCGAACGATGAGTCGCCGTATCACGCCGCACAGCGCCGAGTGGACCGGGTGCTGGCGGCGAGGCGGCGTGCCTGACGATTCCGGGCCCGGGAGCCAGGGTGCCTAGGGACTGCCGAATCTGAAGCGCGCCGCCACTACGAAGTCGTGCAACGTCTGCGTCATGGTGGGCTGGCCGAAGTCACCGTAGACGGCACCCTCGTCGTAGTGGTTTCGGAGCACCCCGATCTCCACGGTCGGCTGGCCGACGATGTTCCAGGTGGCACCCGCCACGAGTACGAGCATGGTCTGACGGGCTTCCTGATAGCGGGGAATGAACGGGTCGTCGCCGGCCGGGCCACCGGAGAAGATGAGCGACAGCCCACCGTAGGGTTCCCAGGTCCCGAGGTCGCGCCCGTAGCGCACGCCGATATTCGCCGGAACGATCCACGCGCATTGGGCCACGAACGCCAGATGGTGGGGGCTGTCCTCCGGAAGCATGGCGAACTTGAGATACGGCCACAACATGATGCTCCGCGGGTCCGTGCCAAACCGCGCAAAGGCATCGGTCTCGAGGCTCGCCAACCCTTCCTCGAGGTAGAGACCCATGGGGAGCCCGAACTCCACCCGGCGGCCGAAACTGAAGGACGGGGCGAAGTACACGATGTAGTCGGGACCCTGCGCCTCACCGTTCCGGACCTGGTCGCCGAGCACGGTTACACCGGCGTCGACATGCAGGCCCGGATCGATGCGTGCCGTGTGGAGCGTTGGGAAACAGGCGGTTGCGACGACGGCCGCACCTGGGATCGAAGCCCAGACCCACCCTCCGTGCACGGCACCCCTCCTGCGAGTTCCACGGTAGCCTAGTGTGCTACCGTGACCGGACCGTGCCCCTTCCGTGACCCTCGCAGGCCGCCGCGTTCACCGCGAGGCCCGCTGGTGTCAGTCCTCGTCCGGTGCCCCGTGCTCTTTCCCCGCGTCCCCTGGTTCTCCGCTGGTTTGGACGAGGCCGGCGCTGCCGGCGACGCCCGCGAGACCCAGGATGTTGGGTGAGTTGAGCGAGTCGGCGAGTCCGGACGGCACCACCATGAGCGATCCGCGTTTCACGATGCTCTCGTACAGCATGTTCATCGCCCGCAGGTTGAGCGCCACGGGATTCTGGCTGTAGCTCTCCGCGGCCTCGACGAATTTCGAGGCAATCTGTGTCTCCGCGGTGCCCAGGATGATGCGGGCTTGGCGCTCCCGTTCCGCCTGCGCCTGGCGCGACATCGCTTCTTCCAGGGCCTTCGGGATGATCACGTCGCGGATCTCAACCGACTGCACCTGAATGCCCCAGTCGTGCATCTTCTCATCCAGAATCTGCTGCAGCCCCCGTCCCAGCTCCTTCCGCGACTGGATCAATTCGGCGAGGTCGTGTTTCCCGATCGCATCGCGGAGCGCGGTCTGCGCCGCGAGCACCACCGCCTGCTCGTATTCCTGCACCTCGAGCGCGGCCCGCTCGGCGTCGTACACGATCCAGAACGCGATCGCGTCGACGTTCACGGGGACGGTGTCCTTGGTGAGACACGACTCGGCGCCGAAGTCGGTGGTGCGGATCCGCTGATCGATGTGATACGTGACACGATCGATGACCGGAATGACATAGAACAGTCCGGGGCCGCGGAGACCGCGGTACCGCCCCAACCGCAGCACGACCGCCTTCTCCCATTGGTCTGCAAACTTGATGGACGATCCCACCAGTGCGCCGGCGAAGGCGGCGATCCCCCCCACAACCAGCGCCCCCACGGGTGGGGTGAGCAGCGAGAACAGGGCGCCGATCCCCACGATGCCCGCCGCCGTGGCAAACCCGCCGAGCAAGGCGGCCGGCGGGTAGCGGGTGTCGTCCGGCGAGGTCACACTCCGCCTCCCGGTATACCGTCCCGGTGCTGAGGACTTCACTCGCACCGGCAAGAATTCGTTGCTCATTCCCCCTCCCGCGTTCCTCCCTCCCGGCGCGCGGCACGCAGCTCGGCGAGGGCGTCGATGATATCGTCGATGGTGAACCCGAACGCTCGTCCCTGGGTCAGCACGTCCGTGCACAGCCGGTCCAGCTGCGCCCGCCGCTCGAGTGCGGACGTGTCGGGCGAGGTAAGGGCGACGTACGTGCCCCCGGGACGGGTGACCAGGACCCCCAGCAGCTCCAGCTCCTTGTATGCCCGCTGCACGGCGTTGGGATGGACGCTCAGATCGATGGCGAGTTGCCGGACCGTCGGGAGCCGCTCGCCGGTCTCCAGGGTCCCCGTCACCACCTCCAGCCACATCCGGTCGACGATCTGACGAAACAGGGGCTCGTCACTCCCCGGATCTAGATACACCGCCAGCCGTTGGGCGATTCCTGCGCGCTCGTCCGGCAACCGCACCTCACCACGGGTTTACGCAAGGATATGAACTCGTCCGACGGAAGGCCAGTCACGGGGCCCGGCACTGGCCCCTGGACCACGACGCGGTCATCATTGAACTGTAACGCGCTCATGGTGAGGGACGTGACAGAGCAGCAATCCAGACTCACGGTGTCCGGAACGGTGAATGCGGCCGTGGCGCGCCTCGACTGGATCTCCGGCGTGGGGGCTCGGGCGGTCCGGGGCGTGGCGATCGTGGCGGCGGGCGGTGCGCTCGGGTGCTGGGCCTTCGTGTATCCGGGGCTGGGAGGGGTGCGCCCATTCGTGTGTGCGCTCACCCTCGCTCCTGCCGCGCTCCTGTGGTACTACGCGCGGGCTCTTGACGCCGCCGTGACGGCCGTTCGGGTGCAAGACGCCTTTCGTGTTCTCGTCGACAAGACGACGAGTCAGGCAGCGCAGGTGAAGCTGTCGCTCCAAACGGGACAGTTCCGGTTGCTGCGCGGGGTGTTCCGTGCCCTCCGCGCCGCCCGTGAGCTCCGAAGCGATCTCGACACGCTCGGCGTCGATCTGGCCAACTGGATGATCGTCAGCAACCCGATCTGGCTGTTCGTCACGGCCGTCGCGGCCGGCTGCGGTGTGCTGTTGCTGCTGGTTGCTGGTGCGGCGGGTGTGCTTCGCCTCGTCTTCTGAACCAGTCTGATCAACACGGGGGAGCTGTCATGGGTTACCGACGATTCACCGACCGCGGTGGGCAGGTCTGGGAAGTGCGGGACCGCTCGGGGAACACGTGGCAGTTCGAGCCGGTGTCCGGCAATCCCGGCCGGAGCATGACGGTGCCGGCGCCGGGATACGAGAAGGACCCGTTCGAGTTGAGCGATGCGGAGCTGCAGCGGTTGCTCGACGAGGTCGTGGGTGCCCCGTCTCGTCCGAAAAAGTCGCCCTTCGCGGACTAGGGGTCTCCGTGACGGCACGAGGGGTTGCCTCCCGTCGCGCGCCGTCGTATATGGGGGAGAGGTGGTGGACCGCGAATCGTCAGGAGCCCGTGACGTGAGTCCACGTCGGACCCAGTGAGCGCAGTCACGTCGGATCCGACCCGACGCCCTACATGTTTCACGTCAGGAAGAACGGTGGAGCCGGACGATGCTCCGCCCGGGGAGGTGATCACTCGTGAGCCGCGGCAAATCCGTGCTGGCCTTCGTGGGGGTCCTCGTCGCCGGCTATGTCGGCGTCAATGCCGTCATGATCGGGGGACACCTGTGGCGTCATCGGGAGGACCGCGCGACGCTCAAGACCCTCGCGGCACGGCTGGAGACCGAGCAGACACGAATCGCCGCCATGGAGCAGGAGCTCACCGGCCTCGAACGGACGCTCGGCGAGACGGAGACCAATTCGCTCCGGCTTCGCGAATGGATCGAGGACGTGGAGGCCCAGTACCCACGTGGCATCCCGGGCGGCATGTACGACGAGTACACCTCGGTCGTGGATCGCTACAACGGGCTGATTCGGGATTACAACCAGACGGCGGCGCGAATCCAGTCCCTGCAACCGCAGTACACCGCCGCCGTGGACAGCTTCAACGTCGAGGTGGAGCAGGCCAACGCCCTGGTGCGAACGATCGGGAACATTCCTCATCTCCTTCCCATTGATCTGCCACGTGCAGTGAGCGGCGAGGTCACGGTCCCGACCAGGTAAGCCACGGTCGCACAAGGTCGGGAGTGCCTGCCTCTCACGTAGGATTGTCGGGTGGCGATTCACCGCGTAGTCGGGCAATCGGTTGGGGTTCCAGATTGAGATCTTGCGCCGCGCGGCTCAGGCCGCAACTTGACAGTGTAGGGCCCATGGGACCCGGCCCCTCCCCGGGGGAGTCCATCCTGTAGGCCGGTTCGAAACCGGTGCCACGAGTAACGCTGCTGCGACACACGCGGCGCGTGGTGCCACGCTGTTGCATGATTCCACCAAGGAGGTACCACATGCAATTCTCTCACCGACTGAGAGCGTGGTTGGCTGTTGCCGCCAGCGCGCTTCTCCTCACGGCGGTGGGAACCGAAGCCGCGTGGGCGCAGCTTGGAGGGACCATCCGGGGCACGGTCACGGATGTCGCGACGCTGCGGCCGCTCAGTAACGCCCGGGTGATCCTGGTTGGTCAGAACATGGAGGCCAGGACTAGCGACGCCGGGAGCTTCGAGTTCCGCAACCTGCCGCAGGGGCAGTACACGGTCCGCGCCATGTTCATCGGGTATTCCCGAGTGGACAGGACGGTGACCGTGACGACCGGACAAGTGACGGTTGTGGACGTGTCCATGACGCGCGCCCCCGTTCAACTGGACGAGCTGGTGGTGACGGGCACGGCTGGCAGGACGGAGATACGAGAAATCGGGAACTCGGTCACCAGACTGGACGTGGGTGATCTCGCCGAGGTCGCACCCATCGCCAACCTAAACGAGTTGCTCAACGCGCGGTCGCCGGGTCTCACGATGTACAAGAACTCGGGACTCGCGGGCACGGCGTCCAACGTCAGGATCCGTGGTGCCGGGTCGCTCAACGCGGGATACGTCCCGGTCTACTACATCGACGGGATCCGCTTCGAGTCGGGGAACATCGCAACTCTGGGATCCACGAACTCCACCATCCAGAACCGCAGCCCACTCGAGTTCCTCAATCCGGGAGACATCGAGCGGATCGAGGTTATCAAGGGGCCGGCGGCGGCTACGCTGTATGGCGCCGACGCGGCGGGCGGTGTGATCCAGATTATCACCAAGAAGGGTACGCGGGGCGCGGCTCGGGTCCAGTGGTCGGCGGGCTTCGAGTACGGCCAGTCGTCGTGGGTTGGAGAAACGCCCACCACTTATTACTGGTGCACGGCCACCCGGCGGGCGAACACGTCCGGCAATTACCCCGGCTGCGAAGATCCGAGCTCGGTGGTGTGGGAAGGTCCGAACGGCCCGGTCACGGGTATCCCCGAAGCAGACATCCTGCGCGATGCCGCGTGGGGTGAAGACTTCGTGATCACCGACAACCCGCTCGCCCGCCATCCGCGGGGCATCCGCGCCGGTGACGTCTATGATTTCAGGATGTCGGCGCGGGGCGGTGAGCAGATGTTCAACTACTATCTCTCGTTCAACCGGATGGACGAAGAGGGCGTGTTCTTCAACAACTTCCAGGAACGGACCGGCGGACGGGCCAACTTCGAGTTCACGCCAACTGCCAAGCTCAACCTGGGGTTGAACTTCGGATACACACGCAACAAGCTGGGCATGCCGTTGAGCGACAACGCCTCGAATGGCCTGCTGCGCAACGCGTACCGGGGCCGCGCTCGCGCGTTCAACGATAGGTGGGAGCCGGGATTCCATGGGTTCGGCCCGGACCAGAGCAACGAGTTCGACTTGACCATCCGGGAGGAGCGCACCACCATTGGCCTGACCGCCAACTTCGATCCGTGGTCGTGGTTCGAGAACCGCCTCGTGCTCGGGATGGACAAGTACGACGTGCGGGAGACCAACTTCTACCAAATCGACTCCACGGCGAAGTGGAGTGGTGGGTTCAATGGCCAGGGGTCCATCACGCAGCGACTCCCGGTGACGCACACGTGGACCGTCGACTACTCGGGCTCGGTTCGGGCCCGGCTGTCATCGGAGTTCACGTCGCGGTTCTCGGCCGGTATGCAGCTCAATGCCCGCCAGTACCGGCGCTACACCACCACTGGTGACGGCCTCGTCGCCAATGCGGTGAACCTGATCGGAACAGCTTCCCAGACCTCGGCGAGTGAAGGGTTCAACGAGCAGACCTCGCTGGGGTTCTTCCTGCAGGAGCAGATCGGCTGGCGGGATCGCCTGTTTGTAACGGGTGCCGTGCGGATCGACGACAACTCGGCATTCGGATCGGAGTTCGAGCTGGTCGCCTACCCCAAGTTCTCGCTCTCCTACGTCATCTCGGATGAGGACTTCTTCAACCTGCCGACGGTCGACGAGCTGAAGCTCCGGTTCGCCTGGGGGCAGGCGGGGAACGCGCCGGCGCCGTTCTCGGCGGACCGCACGGTGTCGGCCGACATCGTGGTGGTGGACGATGCCAGCGTGAATGCGCTGCGGCCCTCAGAGTTTGGGAACCCGAATCTCAAGGCGGAGACCGGAAGCGAGTGGGAGCTGGGGTTTGACGCGTCGTTGTTCCGCGGCGTGGTCGGGCTCGAGGTGACGTACTACAACCAGGTCACCAACGACGCGCTGATGGAAATCCCGGACGCACCGTCGAGCGGATTCAACGGCACGCACCTCACGAACATCGGGAAGATTTCGAACAAGGGCTTCGAGGTGCTGGCGACGGCGAGCCCCGTGCGGAGTCCCAGCTTCACGTGGGACCTGACGGCGGCCTTCTCGACCAACAGCAACGAGTTGGTGTCGTTTGGTGGCACCCGCGACGAGGTCGTCTTTGGGGCGTTCGCCGACGTCCAGCGGCACCGGGAGGGCTACCCGCTCGGCGCGATGTGGTCGAGGGACGTCCTGCGCGATGCAAGCGGTGTGCCGATCCTGGATGGCAACGGCAACGCCACATTGGACACCGAATGCGCGTGGCCCGACACCGACGATCCGGACGGCCGGGGTGGCAGCTGCCACGAGCAATACGAGGGTCCGTCCACGCCGACTCGGGAGTTCGGACTGTCGAATACGTTCACGATCTTCGGTAACCTGCGGCTCTTCGCGCAGCTCGACTATAAAGGCGGACACTACCAGTACTGCGCGATCTGCGAGATCAGGAACCGGTCCAACCAGAACACGTGGGAAGTTGCCAATCCCGGGGCAGATCCCGTCGACCTCGCGTTCTATGAGACGCGGCAGACGATCACGACGATCATGTCGGCGGACTTCCTGAAGCTGCGCGAGATCTCGCTGAGCTACACGATCCCGTCGAGCGTCGGTGGGCCGTTCGCAGCCGGCCGGTGGAGTCTCACTCTTTCCGCCAGGAACCTGTGGACGACGACCAAGTATAATGGCCCCGGCGATCCGGAGGTGCTGTGGTCGCGGAGCACGACGGACGGTGGCGGCACGAACAATCGATTCGAGGTGCTGGACTATGCCTCGGTCCCGCCGCCGAAGCGCCTGACCGCGGCCATCAACGTCAACTTTTAACGGAGGACGGCATCATGCGAAACAGTACGATCGCACGATTGGCGGGGATGCTGGCCGTGGCATTCCTCTTGATGCCACTCTCCGCCTGTGATGAGATCCTGAACGTCAACAACCCGGCCGAGATCGGCGTGGACGACTTGGCCACGACCGAGTTGTTGGACGCGCAAGTGAATGGAGTGCTCGCCGCCGTTGCTGAACAGATGTCGGGCGACGAGGAAGCGAATACCCAGGGCGCCGCCTTCATGACGGACGAACAGTTGACGGGACTCAACTGGGAGGACTGGCAGCGCAACAACCAGCGCATCGTCAACTACAACGAAGGTCCCGTGGGCCAAGTCTGGTCCAATATGAGTGAGGTCATCCGCAACGGGATCGGTGCGTTGGAGAAGCTGGACGAACTCGCCACCGATCCGAGCAGCGACGCCCGGGTCGCCCTCGTTTCGGCGATGGTCGGATACGGCCACGTCTGGATTGGCGAGGCGTTCTGCCAAGCCGTGTTCGCCACGAGCCCCGATAGTCTCGGCACAACGCTGTATGGGCCAACGGAGATCATGGCGTTTGCGATCCCCCACTTCCAGCGTGCGCTGACGGTCGGAGCGGCAGCGGGCAGAGCCGACCTCGTCGATCTTGCAAACGTCGGGTTGGCGCGGGCGTACCTCACCATCGGCGACCTGGCCAACACCATCGCCCATGCAGGGGCAGTCACCCCCGGATTCCAGCGATGGGTCGAGTACTCGGACGCGGACGACGCGCTGGACAATAACCTGTTCAACGAGGTCCACGGGTCGAACCACACGGTCGGCATGTCTCCCTGGTTCCTGCAGGGAACGTACGGGGACGCCCCCATCATCGACACGCAGACCGATCCCCGGATTCAGCACGCGTCGGATTTCGCTACCGGCCATGACGCCTCGACGCTGCTGTACAAGCCGTACCAGGGACTGCGGTTCAGCGGGTACACCGGTGAGACCCTTGCCCCGCCCTCGGCAGCGTGCCCCAACTGCACGGGTGCCAACGAAGGGAATGGGGACGACGGCGACGTGTTGCTGTTTCAAAAGGACACGGATGTCCTGTTGGCGGACTACGTGGAAGCCCAGCATCACATGTACGAGGCGATGGCGCGTCAGGGTGGGAACGACGCGGCCATCAACGCGTTCGTGAACGCCCGTCGGGCCGTGGGGAACGAACCTCCCGTGACGCTCACCGGGAGCGCTCTCTTCGACGAATTGCGGCGTCAACGCGGCCGGGATTTGTTCATGGGCGGGTTCCGGCTCGGTGATCTCCGTCGGTGGAAGCGCGAGGGCATCGGGGACTTCTTCCCTTCGGGTGCGCATCCGAATCCCGATCGCCCACCGGCAGTCTACGGTCCCTGGACGTGCTTCCCGCTGCCGCTGAGTGAGTATGAGGGCAACGAAGGACTGCAGAAGCCCGCGGACCCGTTCACGCCGCCGGCAGGCATCATCTGACGCTGTAGCAGTCTGCAGAGTGCCAACGGGTGGGAGGCGCGACCGCGCTTCCCACCCCGTTCTTTGTGCCCGGCGAAACGCCTGGCGAGCTTGCGCGAGCACTTGGCCAACCAGTACGCTTGAGAGAGGGCTCTCGCGCCGGGGGGGGCGCCGTGACCGCCGATGTGCCCGAATCCACGCCATCCGTCGCCGTCGAGGCTCGAGTGTGAACGCCTCGCGGGTCGCCATGGTGGTGCTCCTTGTCGCGGCGATGATCCGCGGGGTGGAGGGGCAGGTAGTGCGCGGTCGGTTGCTGGACGTCGAGACCGCCGAGCCGATCGCGGGTGGGGTGCTCACGCTCGTCCCGGAGGATGGACGTCAAATCGTGTCCGTGGTCACGGCCGACGATGGCTCCTACCGTCTCGAGGCACCCGGGCCGGGCCGGTACTTCGTAGAGGCGCGCCGGCTGGGATATCGACCGTGGATCGATGGGCCGATCGAGCTTGCCGACGGCGACGACTGGGAATCGGAGTATCACTTGATGGCTCTCCCCGTGCAGCTCGACCCGGTCGAGGTGACCGCACCGGCCACGGTCTACGAGGCGCTGCTCGAGCGGGTGGGCTTCTACGAGCGACAGAAGACCGACTTCGGACACTTCATCACACGCGCTGAGATCGAACGCCGCGCGCCGCGGCGGGTGACTGATCTCCTATCAGCCGTGCCCGGCGTGAGACTCATTCCTTCCTCCGGCGGGCTCAGCCGCTCCAGCGTCGGCCTCCGTGGATCGATCCTGTCGCAGGGCGGGCCGTGCCACCCACGGGTGTTCGTGGACGGTCTACTGGTCATTCTGGGTGATGCGAGGGTGCGCGGGACGGACGTGTACGGGTTTCCGGAACGGGACACCGAGGCGAACGCCACTGCCGACGCCGCCGAGCGCCCGGAGATTGCGCTGGATGATTTTGTCGAACCCAACGACGTCGAGGCCGTCGAGGTGTACCGTCGCGCGTCCGAGGTGCCGGTCAAATTCGGCGGCATGAGCACGGCCACGCAGTGTGGTGTCATCGTCATCTGGACGCGGCGCGGGAAATCGGGGAGCCGGTGAGCCGCGGTCGAGGGCGGGCCGGGGCGGTGGGCTTGACGCTCGTCGTGGGTATGGCGGCGACGTGGTCTCCTCCTCTGCGATCGCAGACTGCCTACAGGGCGGCCAACGCCCCGACGTCCATCGTGCCGCGCATCTCTGGCTTCATCCAGGCCGATTTCGCCGAGGCGCGGCTCGGCGTGCACTACGTGGTGGAGTTCCTCAGCGCTGGGGTTGGACTCGCACCCTACGTGGGCGCGGCCGCCCGCAAAGGACAGGTCGATCTGTTTTCGGCGTTCGATTTCAATCCCGGGTTCGAGGTGGGGATGCTGGGATTCATGAGCCTCGGGGGCGGCGGCGAATCACGCACCCTGGTGTCGCTTGGTGTCGGGTTCCAGCGCACCGAGCGCAAAGTGATCGAGTTCAGCGACGATTCCTCTACGGTCAGCTTTTCGGAGCCGGCGCAGTCGGATCTGATCTTCTCGACCGGGCTGAATGCGGCGCTGGGACCCAACGCGGTGCTCGGGCTCGGTGGCTCGCTGCGGCGCGAATGGTCGAGTCCCGGTGTGTCCACCCCGGTCGAGGTCTGTGTGGGGGCGAGTGGTCCGGGTGCGCTCAACGTTCCACTGTGCTCCAATCGGTACGGCGTCCCGCTGCGCGACTATTGGGCGGGACACGTGCGGGCCGATCTGCTGTGGGCCGCTCGGCGACTCAGCACGGTGCGCAGCCAACCGCACCTGGCCGCGCTCGGCAGTGCGTCCCTGGACCTCGGCCGGGGCGCCGATCCCAGGCTCAACGCGGGGATCGGGATCGGCGTGACTCCGGTCCAGTATCCGGGCCAGCTCATTGTGGCCGTATTCTTCGAGCTGTACGATGTGCTGGACGCCGGCGGTGTCCAGCCGAGCTTCGCGGAGCAGTTCGTGACCCGTGTGGTGCTCGGCGTACCGTTCGATCTGTTGGTGAGCTGATGGCCCGGAACGCAACGCGCTGGCGCCACTGAAGTCGCGTCACGCCACCGACACTCGAGGAGAGAGCGATGGGCAGACACGCGGTGATGACGACGATGCTCGTGACGTGCGTAGTAGTCGCGGTGGCGTGCGGAAGCGGGCGGGAAGTGAAGGTTCGGCGGGCCGTGGCCCCGGCGGTACAAGACAGCATCTACGTTCAGGTGGTGAACAACCACTTCAGTGACGCGAGAGTGTATGCTCTGTACGAGAGCGGCGCGCGATACCCGCTCGGGCTGGTGGTGGGGAAGGGGAGAGCACAGGAAGCCGCCATCCTGTGGCAACCACGGCCGCTCATCTTCGAGATCAGTTTCATCGCGGAGGAAGGTGTGTACCTGACGGAGGAGTTGATCCTGGACCCGGGCGATCTGATCCAGCTCAACATCCCGCCCAACATCAGCTCCTCCGCGTTCTTTCGTCGGGTATCCGACTAGCCCGCCGCCGAGTCCGGTCACCGCTTCGCGTAGCCGTCGCGTGGGGATTCTGCTGTGGGTGGTCGGTGCGGTGGCCCTCTTCTCGGGCGGTCTCAAGCTGCGGTCCAGGGTGCGGGCAACGGTGGGCACGTCACGCCTCGCGGTGTGGGAGACGGTGGTCGGCGCGATCACCGCGGTGGGGTCCGGAGCTGGTCTGGCCCGGGAGCGACCGCTCGCGTGGATCGCCGTTTGGGTCGCGCTCGGACTGGTGGTGGTGTCGTTGCTGGTACACGTCAAAGCGCTGGCCCGCTTCCGGCGCTCGCGCGAGGAGTCGGCGGAATTGCGACTGCGGAGCTACCTGGGGGCGGGGAGGTCCTCGATGTAGTGGGGGGGCAGCCTTCGCCCTGCGTGGCACTTCGCGCGTTTCGTCGCTACCACATCCCAAGCACCTTCCACCATAGTCCCCCCACCCCGAGCCACACGACGATGTTCACCACGCTCACCACGAGGCCAAGGCGCCACCAGTCGGTGACCTCCACGTAACCGGCGCCGAACAGCACCGGGGCGGGGCCCGTTCCGTAGTGGGTCATGCTGCTGAACAGGTTGCTGAAGAACGCCAAGACCAGGGCGGCGAGCACGGGCGGCGTCCCCACCGCGAGTGCCACGCCAAGAAACGGCGCGTACATGGAGCTCACGTGGGCAGTGTTGCTGGCGAAGAAGTAGTGGCTGTAGAAGTACACGAGGCTCAACCCGACGAACGCGGGCCGCCATCCCATGCCGTCGAACAGCTCACCCATCGCGCCACTGAACCACGGAATCAGCCCGAGCCGGGTGAGGAACGACGCCATCATCACGAGCGCCGCGAACCACACGAGCGTGTCCCACGCCCCCTTCTCCCGCAGAATGTCGTCCCACGTGAGCACCCCGGTCACGAGCAGCACCGCGAGACCGATCATCGCCGTCACTGTCGTGTGGACCGCGAGCACGTCTCCCAAGATCCACAGGGTGAGCAGCAGGACGAAACACGCCAGCATCACCCACTCGCTCCGGGAGATCGGTCCCATCTGGCGGAGCTTGTCCCGCGCCATCACGGCCGCCTGTGGTGTCTCCCGGATCTCGGGCGGGAACATTCGGTACACCAACGCTGGCACGAGTGCGAGGCTCAGGAGGCCCGGGACCAGCGCCGCGAGCGCCCACCCCGTCCACGAGACGTCCACGCCCTGGTCGCGCGCGAGCTGAGCGGCCAACGGGTTGGCCGCCATGGCCGTGAGGAACATGGCACTGGTGATGACCGTGCCCTGGAACGAGGCCGTGGTGAGGAACGCGCCCACCCGCCTCGCCGTGCCGTCGTCAGGGCGGCTCTCATATGCCTCTGCCACCGATCGCAGGATCGGGAAGATCACGCCGCCGGCACGGGCGGTGTTACTCGGGATTGCCGGAGCCAGCACGAGATCGGTGGCGATGAGTCCGTAGCCCAACCCCAACGTGCGCCGGCCGAGCCACGCCATGAACAGATACGCGATCCGCGCGCCGAGTCCCGTCTTGATGAACCCCCGCGAGATGAAGAACGCGAGCACGATCAGCCAGATGACCGTGTTCCCGAACCCGCTCATCGCCTCGCCGATCGTGAGCGTGCGCGTTGCGGCCGTGGCACAGATCCCGATCATGGCCACGGCGCCCATCGGGAGCGGCTTGAGCACGATGCCGACGATGGTCGCGGCGAAGATGGCGAGGAGGTGGATGCCCCGAGGATCCACGTCGCCCGGGGCCGGTACAAACCACAACGCTGCGCCGACGGCAACCGGAATGCCGAGCTTGAGCAGGAAGCCGCGTGACGCGGTCATCCGGTGTTGCGCATGCCGGCCGCGATCCCGTTCACCGTGACCAGCATGGCGTCGAGCAGCCGCGCGTCGTCCGGGGTGCGACGCAGGCGGCAGAGGATCTCCATCTGCACCAGGTTGATGGGATCGATATACGGGTTGCGCACGTCGATCGAGCGCTGCAGAACCGGATTGCCGTCCAGCAGGCGATTGTGGCCGGTTACCTCGCGGACGACGGCCGTCGCGCGTTCCAGTCGCTCCCGCAGGTCCGTCCCAATGAAGCGGAGGTCTTCGGGGACCAGCCGCTCGTCGTACTGCGCAGCGATGGCCGGTGACGCCTTGGCGAGCACCATCTCCACGAGATCGACCGTCGACCGAAAGAACGGCCACCGGTCACACATCTCGCGCAGCGTCTCGAGTCGACCGGCCTCGAGCGGATCTTGGAAGGCCTCGCTGAACCCGAGCCAGGCAGGCAGGAGCAGGCGCGTCTGCATCCAGGCAAAGACCCAGGGGATCGCCCGGAGCGACGCCACGCCCGATCCCGGCCGCCGTCGCGCGGGCCGACTGCCAATCTTGAGCGCACCCAACTCGAGCTCGGGTGTGGCGGCGCGAAAGTAGTCCACGAATTCCGGCCGGTCGTACACCATCGCTCGGTACGCGTTGCGCGACGTGTCGGCGAGCTGTCGCATATGCTCGCGCCACGTCGGATCAGGGGGAGGTGCGGGGAGCAGGGTGGCCTCGAGCGTGGCCGTGATGTACACCTCGAGCGTCCGCAACGCGATGCCCGGCAGGTCGAATTTGGCCGAGATCATTTCGCCCTGTTCCGTTACCCGCAGCGTGCCGTTCACGGAACCGGGCGGCTGTGACTGGATGGCCAGATGGGTGGGTCCACCGCCCCGGCCGACCGTGCCGCCCCGACCGTGAAACAGCGTGAGGCCGATGTCCTGCTCGCGGCAGGTGGCGACGATGGCTTCCTGGGCCTCGTACAGCTCCCAGGCGGCGGCGAGTCGCCCGCCGTCCTTGGCGGAATCCGAATAGCCGAGCATCACCTCCTGCCGCCCACCGATGGTGTCGCGATAGCACGGAATGGTGAGCAGCTCGCCCAGCGCCGTGCCGGCATGCCGGAGGTCGTCCACCGTCTCGAAAAGCGGCACCACTCGGAGCGGTGGGTCGAGCCGCGCGGCGGCGTGGAGCGCTTGCACGGCGAGGACGTCGGACGGGCATGTGGCCATCGAGATGACGTAGGCACCGAGCGACCCCGGAGGGATCGACGCCGCCGTGCGGAACGTTTCGAGCACATCATGCACCTCCGGCTCGAAACGGTCAGAGGACTCCAGCGCCAGCGCAATCGCTCCGCCACCCGCCGCGATTTGCTCGCTTAGGAACCGCTGACGCTCGGCCTCGTCCCAGGACGCGTACGAGCCCAGGCCCTGCGCCTGGGTGATCGCATCGAGTGTCTCGGTATGCCGCGCCGATTCCTGCCGCAGGTCGAGCCGGACGAGGGTCAATCCAAAGCACGCGAGCCGGCGCTGGATGTCGAGCAGGCGACCATCGGCCAAGACCCCCGCCCCCGTGTCCTCCAGCGACCGCCGGCACAGCTCGAGCGGCTCGGCGAGATCTTCGACTTGCCAGCACATACGTTCGGCCGTGGCCCGGTCCGGCACCTTCCACTCGAGCATCAGCTCGATCCCCGAGCGGGTGGCGCGTAGCCGGTTGCGCAGGTCACGAAGCAGCGCCCGATATGGCTCGCGGGTACTCCCTACCCGTGCCCTGAGTTCGGAGCTGGCGTCGCTGAGCGACAACTCGGCTCGGAGCGCCGCCAACTCGCGGAGGTACAGGTCCGCCGCCATCCACCGTGCCAAGAGCGTGGCCTGCACGGTGATCTCCGGTGTCACGTGCGGGTTGCCGTCGCGATCGCCGCCCATCCACGAGCCGAAGCGGATCGGCGCGGCATCGCTCGGCAGGTGCTTGCCGATCGCCTCGTGCAGGGCGCGGTCCAAGGCACGGAGGTTGGCAGGCACCGCGTCCCACAGCGTCTGCTCGAACACCACCAGTCCCCATCGGACCTCGTCCAACGGTGTCGGCTGGGTGTGGCGCACTTCGTCGGTCTCCCACGCCACCGTGATCTCGCGCAGCAGTGCCTGGTGGATGTCCTCGTGCTCGGCCGGGGTGAGATCGCTGCGGTCCTGCCGCCCGAGGAGGTCCGCGATGCGGCGATGTGACTGGCGTAGCGTACGGCGCACGATCTCGGTCGGGTGCGCGGTCAGCACCAACTCGATCTCGAGGTTGCACACCTGCTCGAAGATGGTTTCGGCGGCGATGCCGCCCTTGAGGAGCTGAGCCAGCGCGTCGGTGAACGAGCCCCGTTGGGGTGGTGCATCGGGATCACGCTGGTACTCCCGGCGCCGACGCACGCGGTGATGCTGCTCGGCGATGTTCGCGAGCGTGAGGAAGTGGGCGAACGCGCGGGCTATGGGGAGCGCATCATCCACCGGCAGTTGTTGCAGGAGCGCGCGGAGTTCCTCGAAGCACGCCGTCTCACCCTGTCGTGCCCGCTTCGACAGCGCTCGAACGCGCTCGACCGTTTCGAAGAGCGGGACTCCCTCCTGTCGGCGCAGGGTTTCCCCAAGGAGGTTGCCGAGGAGGCGGACGTCGTTGCGGAGCGGCAGGTGGGGGTCGGTAATCACCCGGCTATAGCTAACGCCGGTTGAATGGCCGTGTCAAAGTGTGGTTAATTGTCGGGCGTGGCGTCGTCGACGGTTCGCATCCTGTTCCTGGCCGATACCCATCTGGGCATCGATCTGCCGGCCCGTCCCAAGATTGTCCGTCGGCGGCGGGGACACGACTTCTTCGTCAACTACGAACGGGCGCTGCAGGCGGCGCGGGAGCAGCGGGTGCACGCCGTGATCCACGGCGGCGACGTGTTCTACCGCAGCCGGGTGCGGGCCGAGATCGTGCAGGCGGCCTTCGCGCCGCTGAAGCGACTCGCGGAAGAGGGGATCCCGGTGTACGTCGTGCCCGGGAATCATGAACGGTCGGCGATCCCCCACGCGATGCTCGCCCTCCACCCGAAGATTCACGTGTTCGACCGGCCCAAGACCTTCACGGCGGACTGGAATGGCGTGCGCGTGGCCGTCGCGGGGTTTCCGTACTGCCGACGCGGCGTGCGCAGCGCCTTCCGTGACTTGGTGCGGCAGACCGTATGGGAGCGCGCCAATGCCGACGTGAATCTGCTGTGCGCGCACCAGTGCTTCGAAGGGGCCACGGTGGGGCCTCGGAATTTCACGTTTCGCTACACCGACGACGTGGTGAGGGCCCGTGACGTTCCCGCTCCGTTTGCCGCCGTGCTCGCCGGACACATCCATCGACACCAGGTGCTCACCGCTGATCTCAAGGGTCGATCCATGCCGACACCTGTGTTGTATCCGGGATCGATCGAGCGCACGTCATTCGCCGAACGGGACGAGGACAAGGGGTACATGACTGTCGAGGTGGATCCCGAAGGCCGCGGTGGGGGAACGCTCACGCGGTGGACGTTTCATCCGCTGCCTACACGGCCGATGGTGATTGCCGACGTGGAGGCGAACGGCCTCGAGTCTGGCCCGCTCAGGGGGCTGGTGGCCGAGGCGATCGCGGCGGCCCCCGCGGAAGCCGTGCTTCGCGTTCGCGTGCACGGCGTGCCGGCGCCCGCGGGCATCGCCACGCTGCGGGCTGCCCTCGTGCGCGACCTCGCCCCGACGACGATGAATGTGGAGGTCGTGTTGGTGGATGTGCCTCGGGGGTCGATCGGCACCAGCCCTACGTAGCAGTTCTGAGCCGTGGCCGGCGAGCGTGCCAGGTCCCGAAGCGCCATTGCGCGATGAGGGCCCCGCACCGTGTGGCGGGTGCCACCCTCACGACCCGGAGTGCTCGGCCGCGAGCCACGCCTCCACTTCCGCTCGAGCGGCCGCGCACGCGTCGACATCCGCATCGAGCGCTTCCAGCAGCTCGGCCAACTCCTCGTGGGCGGGATCGGCGTCGACCGTCTCGGCCCGCAGCCGATACAAGACACTCACTCCCTGCCGGAATCGAGAGGCGAGGGCATCGTGCAGCGCCGTGACCCGGTCGATGGCGGCCTCATCCAGCACCCCAGCGAGACCGTGGTCCAGGTCCGAGAGGTCGATCGCCGCACGACACGCATGGGTGAGGAGTTGCTCCATGTCCTGCTTGCACGTTCCCCCGGCTGCACCGCGCCGAAGCGACCGGTAGACGGGCTCGGCTGCGCGCACCAGATTCGCGAGCAGATCGCGGGCGGTCCCGAGTGGCAGGCCGGCGAACGTCGTCACGATCTGGTGTTCGACGGACGCGGGGAATACGGCACGCCGGCGAGGACTGGCGATCGCCGGATCTCGCAGGCGGACCTGTGCCGCGAGCAGGAGCAGGAGCGCCATCAATGGACTGATCCAGAGCAGCATGGGCTCCGCCAGCCGGCCCGCCCAGATGCCGACCAGGACCATGACGCCGAGCAGCAGGTAGAACGAGGCCGGCGCCGAGGCCCACGTCGTTCCCGCCGCGCGCGCCACCGCCGGCACGTCGTGAAGTGCCAGACGCCGTACTACCGCGTCCGCCGCCGCCGCCGGCACGCGAATCAGCGCCTGGTGACCTGCCGCCACCAGCTCCCGTCCTTCACGGTGAGCATGACCGGCAAGGAGCGGCTCGAGCGCGTCCACGACACGACGCGTGTCGTGCCGGACTTCGGTGGGTTTCACGAAGATGAGCGTGTCGCCGACTGCCTGAGCGGTGCCGCCGCAGGCGGGGCAGATGCTCAGGCCGAACGGCTCCGGAGCTCCGCAGATCACGCAGGCGGGTAGGGACGCGTCGGTCATCGGGTGTCGATCTCCTTGAGCATCCTTCGGGCGCTTCGCGTCCAGCCGTCGTTCTGATCGTAGTAGCCCAGGAAGGTCTCCAGGTGGGTCTTGGCGAGCGCATCGTCGCCAAGCGCGTAGCGCGCCGCCCCAGCGTGGTAGAGCGCCTGGTAGTGGTTGGGCCAGAACTCGATCACCAACTCCATAATCGGCCCCGCAGAACGGTCGTCGCCCATGTCGGCGATCGGGTGCCCGATGGCGAACACGATCCCCGCTGCCTTCCAGCGGTCGTCTCCGTCCAACCCGAAGATCACGTTGCGTGCCTCCTCGATGCGTCCGGCGAGAGCCCAACACGCCGCGCTGTACCCGGCCCCGTCGCGGGACGGGGGCGGGGGCGTCTGCCGGTGGAGGGTTTCCACCTCGAGTGTGTTACAGAATGGCTTCACGTGGCTGAACCAGACCGCCCCGTCTTGGCTGGGGTCGCCTGGCAGGACGTACGCCGTGGCACCGGCCGAACCCTCCGCCGGTATCGGACCGCGAATCACGGCATACACGCTCACGGCGACGTACGTGAGGCCAGCCAGGTACAGCAGCCGCATGGGCGTTCCCTCGGCGTGCAGGTCCACTACTGGAGACGATCGACGACACCGAACTTGCACATCGTCGCCCTCGAGTCTCAGGGGGCAAACCGTGTGCCGTGCACCATGTCCTGTAAGTGATGCTTCTACAACCAGTTAGGAGGGAAGCCCGGAAGCCGGGCGCGGAGCGTGTCGGACTGTGCCGCAGGTGGCGCGAAATGCGACCCGGCCCCGAGCCCGCCGCGGTCCCGGAGGTGCACCAGCCGGCTCGACATTGATGCACCACGCCCCACGACCGCATTCGCGATCGTGGGGCGCGTCATGCCATGAACCGGATCTTGCCTTACGCGGCTTTGAGCTCCGACGTGCAGCTCGAGCAACGCGTGGCCTTGATGGCCACCTTCGTCAGGCAGTATGGACACTCCTTCTTGTCCGGTGGTGGTGGGGCAGCCTCTTCCTTTCGCTGCATCTTCATGAGGCTCCGTACCAGAAGAAACACGGCGAACGCGACGATCAGGAAACTCACGACGCTGTTGATGAACACGCCGTAGTTGACGGTGACCGCCCCCGCTTCTTTCGCCTGGGCCAATGTTGCGTACGGACCGGCCGGGTCACCGGCCTGGACAGCCACAAACAGGTTGGTGAAGTCGACGTTGCCGAGCAGCATACCGATCGGCGGCATGATCACGTCGTCAACGAGCGACTTCACGATCGTCCCGAACGCACCGCCGATGATGATGCCGACGGCCATGTCCACGACGTTCCCACGCATCGCGAACGCTTTGAAGTCTTTCAGCACTCTTTCGCTCCTCACAGTCTGAGATGGACGAGGAAGGATAGGCGCCGCGCGCAGTCACTCCGCACGCGGCGCCCGGTGACCAGCCGTGTTACTGATCCAGCCGCGTCAGCTCCACGCGACGGTTCTGGGCACGACCTTCACGCGTGGCATTGTCCGCCACGGGATTGTCCGGCCCGTAGCCCCTGGCCTGAAGCTGATTGGCGGCGACGCCGCGCTCGATGAGGTAGGCGACCACCGAATCCGCGCGCCGCTGCGAGAGCTGCATGTTGTACGCTCGCGATCCCGTGTTGTCGGTATGACCACCCACCTCGACGCGCACCTCGGGGTTGCCTCGTAGGGTCTCGCCAACCCGAGTGAGAATCATCCGGGCCTGGGCCGTGAGCTGCGCGCTGTTGGTCTCGAAGTTCACACCTTCCAACACGATCACCGTCTCGGCCTCCCGGAACAGCACCGGGCAGCCGGTCTGGTCGACTTGCGTGTCGGGTGCCGTCTCCGGGCACCGGTCGATGCCGTTCGGCACGCCGTCGTTGTCCGTGTCGCTCGGGCAGCCCTGCGCATCCACCGTGGCGCCGGCCGGGGTGTCGGGGCAGCGGTCCAGCACGTCGGGTACCGCGTCGCGATCCGCATCCAGGGCGCAGCCGTTGGTGTCGACCTGGGCGCCGCGCGGCGTGTTGGGACACCGGTCCGCCGTGTCAGCCACACCGTCGCCGTCCGCGTCGGGCACGCACCCGTTCGCGTCCACCGTCGTGCCGCGAGGCGTGTTGGGACAGCGGTCCGCCGAGTCCCGCACGCCGTCGCCATCCGTGTCCAGCGGACAACCCGCGGCGTCGACCTGCTCGCCCGTGGGCGTGTCGGGACACCGATCCTGGAAGTTGGGCACACCGTCCCCGTCGGCATCCAAAGGGCAGCCGCGGGCGTCCACCGGCTCGCCGGCCGGTGTGCCGCCGCACATGTCCCGCTTGTCGTTCACGCCGTCCCCATCGGTGTCGGGGGCGCGACTGCCGAGGAGGATGCCGATACCTGCCTGCGCCCCCCACGTCCAGTTCTTGTCGGCTCCATTCTCCGGTGACGGCATGTAGTCCGTGATTCCCTCGATCCGAGCGGACACGGCGTCCGTCAGCCAAAACCGGAACCCCACCAAGCCGTTTGCCCCGAAATCGGTGGCGTCGGTGTTGTCGTAGATGTTGTAGACGCCGCCGGCGCCAATCAGGAGCGAGACGCGATCGTGCAGTGGGGCGTTGTACACCAAACGGGCATGGACCGGGATGTACTTGAGGTCGCCCCCGGCCTCCAGCTCGGTCGGGGTGTAGGATCCTGTGGCCTCGAGTTCCAGGTTCGGCACGAAGAAGATGCCCAGGCGCCCGCCGCCCCCAAAGCGGTCTTTGAGCGTCAGGGTGCTGTCGAACAACGTGTACCGGCCGAACGCTCCCAGCTCCACGGCGCCGGGCCGCTGAGCGAGCGCGGGCGTCGCGAGCGCCGCCAGGCTCATGGCAGTCACGACCGCACTCCGTTGCAACCATTTGCTGTGCATCGAGCTTCCTCCGCGTGAAAACGTCGAAGAGACCACCGCCTCAAAAGCAAGCGGCGTACCAAGGTATAAGTCATTGTCAAGAAGAGATTTACAACGTCCAACACGGTGAAGGCTGCGGCCGATCGGTGTTTCAATTCGGGATCGGTCACCCCAGAACGGGACGTGAGTGCGAGGGAACGGGCCGAGAGGTGGCGTCGACAAACCCTCCTGTTCAGGAGCGGAGATCGTACTTCTTGATCTTGCGGTACAGGGTGGTGCGTCCGATCCCAAGTTCGCGTACCACCCGCGCCACATTGCCGCCGTGGCGCGCCAGCGCCTCGGCGATTGCGTTCCGCTCGATCTCCTCCAGCGTCTGCGGTCGCCCCACCCCCACCGGTGAGTCGGTGCCACCGTCGCTCGCCGCCGGCGCCTCGGGCAACGTCGTGGCGGCCGGGCCGGTCGCGGCACGCGGGGCCGGGGCACTCCCCATGCCCCCGTCACGCACCCGCTTGGGGAGATCCCGGATTCGGATGGCCCCACCATCCGCCTCCACCATGGCGCGCTCGATCGCGTTCTGTAGCTCCCGCACGTTGCCAGGCCAGGGGTACGACCGCAAGCGCTGCATCGTTTCGGGTGCAATGGAGAGCGTCTTCGAGCGCTTGCCCGCAGCCTGCGTGAGGAAGTGCGTGGCAAGCAGCGGGATGTCGTCGCGGCGGGCCCGGAGTGGCGGCACGTCGATCTCCATCACCGCAATGCGGAAGAACAGGTCTTCGCGAAACGCGCCCTCCCGAACCTCTGCGGCGAGATCACGATGGGTCGCCACGATCAACCGGAAATCGGAACGGACCTCGGTCGATCCGCCGACTCGCAGGAAGCTCCGTTCCTGGAGCACCCGAAGGAGCTTGGCCTGGAGGCTTGTGGACAGCTCGCCAATCTCGTCCAGAAACAGCGTGCCGCCGTCCGCGCGCTCGAAGCATCCCGCTCGGCGGGCGGTCGCGCCGGTGAACGCGCCCTTCTCATGGCCAAACAGCTCGGATTCCTGCAACGACTCGGGAATGGCCGCACAGCTTACCGCGATGAACGGCGCTGCCGCGCGGCTGCTCTGGGCGTGAATGGCCCTGGCCACCAACTCCTTGCCGGTGCCGCTCTCCCCGTGAATCAGGACCGTGATGTCGCTCGCGGACACCCGATCGAGGCGCCGAAACAAGTCACGGATATGGCGCGACTGGCCCACGATGCCGGGGTATCCGCGTCCCGCCGCCTCTCGCTCCAACTGGGCGAGCCGCACCGCCATGCGCGATCGCTCCACGGCGTGGGAAACCTCGGCCACGAACTTGGCTTGGTCGACGGGCTTGACGAGATAGTCGTAGGCGCCGGCTTTCATGGCCCTGACCGCGAACTCGGCGCCCGTTTGGGCCGTCATCACGATGACGGGGAGGCGGGGATGGTGGGACTTGATGCGTTCGAGGGTCTCGAAGCCGTCGATACCCGGCATGACGAGATCCAGACACACGGCGTCGGGGAGCGACGTCGCGAGTGCGTCGAGCGACGCTTCGCCGTCGGGCGCGATCCGGACGTCAAACCCCTCGGCCTCGAGCCACCGCTGCTGCAACTCCGAGAGCAGGACGTCGTCGTCGACGAGGAGAACGAGTCCTTTGGTGTCCTGCGAGGTCGATCCGGATCGCTGTACCATGGGCTGGCCTACGTGGTTCGCACAAATCTAGCCGTTGGTCCAGGTATCGACAGGCTCGGTGCGTGAGCCGAGTGGTTGCCGCCGTGGACCGAATTGGAACGAACCCGGATGGTTTTCGGAACGACCATCCCGTTCT
The DNA here is from genome assembly GCA_041602035.1 of Gemmatimonadales bacterium. Classification (GTDB taxonomy): domain Bacteria; phylum Gemmatimonadota; class Gemmatimonadetes; order Gemmatimonadales; family GWC2-71-9; genus JAOTVV01. The sequence goes on from JBFIHA010000001.1 coordinate 180,047, forward strand.
GATACGCAAGCGAGCAGTTCTTCTAGCCGATCCCACGGTGGCCTCGGAGTTGCACGAGGAGCGGCATGGTGTGCGCGATACCGTGATCGTGCGCGCTGCAACGGCAACACGATGGTGATATGACGGACGCTCCGAGCCCCGAACACCCGACCGTTCAGATCGAGCGACGCATGGCGGATCTCGTGGCCCGCTACCTCGAACGGTGCCGAGCGGACGTGGCGGCCATGCGGTCCGCGCTGGAGGGTGGTACGCTCGCCACGGTCCGCGGACTGGGCGATCGACTCGCCGGCTCGGGGGCGGCGTACGGCTTCGGCGAGATCTCGTCCCGCGGGTTGGCGATCGAGCGGGCGGCCCGCGATGCGGATCGGTTCCTTATCGAGGAGGCGCTCGCAGCGCTGGACCGCTACCTGGCCGCCGTGGAGGTCACCTACGGCGACTGAGGGGCTGCCCGTCCCCGTCCCACGGGGATGTTCGGAGCCTTCACCGCCCGCTTCCCACGTGTATCTTCTCTGAGGCCTTCGGGCTCCAAGACCTTCAGGCCCCATCTTCACGTGTCCAAGGTTGATTGCCGAGCCGCATGACGAAGAAGTCGCCACGCCAGACCGCGCGCCCATCCGACGATGGATCGCGCGCCGGGGCGGACACGTCCGAGCATCTCGAGCAGGTCCGCGCCATCCTGTTTGGGGACCAGTTCACGGCCGTCGACGATCGCCTGAAACGGCTCGAGCAACGCCTCGTCGATGAGCAGGCTGCGTTTCGCGACGCGACGACGCAGCGATTCGACGCGCTCCTCGCGAGAATGGACGAACAGGTGAGCGCGATGAGGCAGACCGTGGCTGATGGGGGAGCGAGGCACGAGAAAGCCATGGCGGACTTGGCGGGTGAGCTGGAGCGATCTGTCACGGCGACCGAAGAACGACTAGCGCAGATGCGCCAGGATGCCGATCAGCTGGCCGGTGAGCTCCGCCGGCACACCGCCGAGCGCGTGGAGGCGCTCGCCGCGCAGCTCTCGGACCAGTCGAGCGCCCTGTCGGCGCTCGTCGATGAGAAGCTCGAGGAACTCCGGTCGCTCAAGACCGATCGGGAGTCGCTCGCCGCCCTGTTCGAAGAGATGGCTGCCAAGCTGAAGCGCCGGCCGTCCGGTTAGCGCTCGAGCGGCCCCGTCGCGTCCGCACGGTCTAGCCCATGATCCGCAAGAAGATCTCTATGCTCGGCGCCTTCGCAGCCGGTAAGACGAGCCTCGTGCGGCGATTCGTCGACGGGCTGTTTTCCGAGAAGTACCACACGACCGTCGGCGTGAAGATCGACCGAAAGGACGTCCAGCTGGATGGGGAGACCGTGACGCTGCTCCTCTGGGATCTCGCCGGCGAGGATGAGTTTCAGCGTGTTCGTTTGTCATACCTGCGGGGATCGGCCGGGCTGCTGTTCGTCGTCGACGGGACCCGCCGCGGCACCTTGGACCAGGTGAAGCAACTCCGACAGCAAGCCGAGGACACGGTCGGTGCGGTGCCGGCCGTCGTGGCCCTGAACAAGTCGGATCTGGATCGGGAGTGGGAGTTGGATCCTGATGTCGATCAGCAATTGCAGGCCGAGGGGTGGACGGTGTTCGTGACCAGCGCCAAGAGCGGAGCCGGGGTCGAGGACGCATTTCGGTGGTTGGCGCAGGCGGTGAACGGAGGCGCGTGAGCACGTTCCCCCCGCGGGTCCTGACGTTCCTGCAGGAGCAGGCGATCGATGCGCAGGCTCCGGCCTTCCTGCTGCTCGCCGATGACGGGAGGATGCTCGACTGGGGCGGCGCGCTCGAGGCCTACGGCATCCGTGACCCGGAGCGCGGCGTCGACGCCGTGGAGCGCGTGCCGCTGCTTCAGGGGATCCTCCCACTGCGCACGCCCCGGGAGAGCGTGCCGCTCGTGGAAACGGATGCCGGCGTGGTGGCGGACGTCGACGTGTTCCGCGACGCCGACGGCACGTGGGTCGTCCTCAGGAACGTGACGGGCGCAGTGGAGCGGGAGCGGGCCCTGCAGCAGAGTCGGAATGCCATGCAGCTCCTCGAAGAGCGCATGGCGAAGCACGAAGCCGCGACCGGTGAATCCGTCGGATTGCTCCCCGATGCGCTGGCGTCCCTCGGCATTGCCGTCTTCGAGCCACGTGGTGCTGACCGTGCGCGCCTCCTCGCGGTCCCGCCCACCTGGCTCGCGTCGCTGTGGCCCGAGATCACGTCTGCAGACGACTGCGCCCTGCACGAGCATTCGCCGTTTCTGGGCGACTTCTTGGAGGACGCGCATCAGTGCTGGCGGGCTGGGAGCGGGACGTGCCGTGCCGGGCCGTGGACCGAGGTGGACGCGTCGGGCCGAGACTGGCACCTCGAGGCGGTCGCGTTCTCGGTTCAGGGCCACCCGCTCCTCGCGATCGTCGATGCGGGGGCGAGCCATCGGGAGAAGACCGAACTGCTGCAACGCGCCCGCGAGCACGTGCTCGGTCACGAGCGGCTCATCAAGGATTTGGAGAAGAAGGATGTGCTGCTGCATTGTATCGTGCACGATCTCCGCACTCCCATGGTGTCGGCACACGCCGCACTGCAGCTGCTCGCGACCGAGGAACTCCCGCATGACGCCCGACGCGCAATCACCGTAGGCCGGACCGAGCTGGAGCGTCAGGATCTCTTGATCCGCTCTATTCTCGACGTCTTTGCCGCCGACCTTAACGAGCTGGAGAGCCGCGCCGACGCGGCGCCGGTCGATGTCGCCGCCTGCGCCGTGGAGGTCGTGGACGCCTTCCGCCCTGCCTTTCAGCTGCGCGGCATCCGACTGTCAGTGGAGCGCGCAGCGACCGAGTCGCCGGAGACCTGGGGCGTGGTGGCCGAACGCACCCGGCTGGTGCGGGTCTTGGCGAACCTGTTGGATAACGCCCTCCGTCACTCGCGCCGGGACTCGACGGTCACAGTCGGGCTGGCGGTGGACGGCGAGGGAGTGTTCGTCACGGTCGATGACGAGGGCCCCGGGGTGGCGGCCGAGCTCCAGCCGCGGCTGTTCGATCGGTTTTCGCATGGCGCGTCGGCGGGCAACATCGGCCTCGGGTTGCATTTCTGTCGGGTGACGATCGAGGGGTGGGGCGGCCGCATCGGGCAGGAAAACCGCGCCGGCGGTGGGTCCCGCTTTTGGTTCCGGCTCCCGCAACCCCTGCAACGCGGTCAGGCGGAGGAGTAGTCGGCCGCCCAACGCTCCCGGGCTGGGACGGACGTTCGTGATCGGGACGTCCGCGTTCCAAATCGGGCCGCCACTCCACTGACTGGCACGATGGGTTGAAGCAGGCGAACTCATTGCAAACGTGCGACTTGGCCGACGCCACGGCGCTGGCATGATCCTTCCGTTGGCGCAACGTGGAATGGACGGACCGAACTGCGAAAGGATGGATCGAATGAGCTACAGGATTCAGGACATCGAGGGCATCGGACCCTCGTACACCCAGAAGCTGGCGGTGGCCAAGGTCAGGACGACGAACGATCTTCTCAAGTACTGCTGTGACGCCCGGGGCCGCCTGAGCGTGAGCTCCAAGACCGGCGTGAGCGAGCAGCAGCTACTCAAGTGGGCGAACATGGCCGATCTGATGCGCATCTCGGGCGTCGGCTCGGAGTTCTCCGAGCTGTTGGAGGCCGCTGGGGTCGATACGGTCAAGGAGCTCCGGACCCGCAACGCCGAGAACCTCGCGATCAAGATGAAAGAGGTCAATCGCGCCCGCCGTCTCACGCGCACCACCCCGAGCGCGAAGAGCGTGCAGAAGTGGATCACGCAGGCGGGGAAGCTCGCTCCCGTCATCACCCACTAACCACTGGGAGCTAGACGACCATGAGCATCGCCAAGGTAACCGAGATCAGTGCCGCGTCGCCCAAGAGCTTCGATGACGCGGTCGCCGAGGGAATCAAGCGGGCGGGGAAGACCCTCAAGAACATCGAGGGTGCGTGGATCGAGAGCATGAAGGTCGACGTGGCGAAGAACAAGGTGACCCAGTACCGGGTCGTCATGAAGGTGACGTTCGTGCTCGACGACTGATCGCCTGCGATCCAGCGCGGGACTGGACTGACGGCCGGCTAGGTAGCCGGCCGTTTGTCATTGGGTCTCGGTCGGTGTGCCTCGGATCATTTCGCGCGCATCGCGACCCGTGTACAATTGCGATGGGTGGACCGCGCGACGGCGGCTGACCACGATCGCACACCCAACCGTCCCGGACAGAGGACACAAGGCGCGGAGCGACGGGGTTCCGGGCAGGGGAATGCGCTGTGTCGCAAGGAGTTAGCGGGCCCGATGCCGGTCGGCCCTGCTCTTGCTTCTCCGTCCCTGCGTGCGTCGACCGGCAACGTAGACCGGTGCTCAGGAGGTGACGTGATGACGAGGTCGAATGGCAAGCCTATCAGGGTGCAACGTGGCGCGGCGGCGGCCGCCAGCGCCCGAGCGCTCTTCCCCCTATCGGTCGCGCTCGCCGTGGTCCTCACCGCGTGCGGGGGGGGACGCGTGTTGGTGCCACCCCGCGTCGATCTCGCACCCTACTATCGGGTCGGGTTGGTGACCTTCACGATCGAGAACGCCAAAGGCTCGCTCAACCAGCTCGCTACGGAGCGGTTTCTGGGCGAGGTCCTCGCGGGCCAGTCGGGGATCGAGATCCTGGAGCTGGGGGACGCGGCCCCGCTGCTCAGTGACGTGGGCGCGCAGCGACTCGATGCGCGGGCTGCCCGGGCAATCGGCGAGGAGCACGGTGTCCCCGCGGTGTTCTTCGGTCACCTGAAGGTGTCCGACGTCAAGCCACGCGCGGTGCTCGCCGGCTTCCCACATGTGGAAGCGAGAGTCAGTGTCGAGATGAGCGTCCGCCTGCTGTCCGCCGAGTCGGGTGGCACGCTGTGGACCAGCTCGGGCAAAGCGAGCGACGTGGTGGGCGAAGTGGGGATCACGGGTGGCGACGTGTTCTTCTCCGCCGAGCATCCGGAAGAGGCGTATGGGCGCCTCGTGGATGCCTTGGTGTTCGAGGTAACGCGGGATTTACGGCCGAGGTGGGTGAAACGGTGATCTAGATCACTCGTGGTCGCAATTTCGTGCCGGGAATGGGTCTTCCGTTACCGGCGCGCGCGTGTCAAAATAGTCAGTGACCTGTGCCATATCCTCGGCGCGCCACGATACCGAGTATTCCAGGGAGACGAACCCTCCTAAACGTATGAAGACGAAGACGACACGGTTGCAGACCCGGTCCGACGAACCGCCTGCGCCCAGGCGCGAGATCAGAACGAGGGCGTGGGCGCGTGTCTACGCCGCGATCCGCCCCCCGCACTCCCGGAACCTCCGCCACGGAGCGTGGTACCCGGTCGTGCGGGACGAGGATGACCGCGTGACGATCGGCCTCGGTGCGTCAACGGCCACCGTGCCCAAGCGCGTGCTCGAGATCCGCACCGATCGGCCCAATCGATTCACCGTGGTGCATCGTGTAGGGCATGAGTTGGTGAACCGTCAGGATTCCCACGGGCTTGGCCGGTTCTACGCGGTCTGCCCCGTGTGCGCCTGGCGGTTTCAGCTCATTGGTCGTCCCGAACGCCGGCTGTGTCCCAAGTGTGCCCACGAGGGTGAAGTGGCCTGGTGGGAGACCGTGTGATTCGACACTGACCATCCGAAGGCAGATGGGGGTGCGAGCGCGCCCCCATTTTTTTTCGGCCTCGTCGGTCACCGGCGGCCAACGGGTCGAAGCAGCAAATCGTGGAAGTCGAAACTGAAGTCGGTCGTGGGTGAGACGGCGCGCATCTTCACCCGGTCGATGCTCGCGTCCGGCTCCAGCTGGAACGTGACGAACGCATCGGCGCGGAGCTCTCGGTCATCCCACCGCGCGACAAAGGTATCGTGCTGCCAGTGTTGCAGCGTACCCGCCAGCTTGGGCGTTCGTGAGAACCGGATGCGCAGCCGATCGTCGTCGAGCTCGATCACGACGTCCCCATACCACGCGTCGGCGTACGTCCCCGCATAGTGGGCCAGCGGTAGTGACGGTCGCGAGGTGGTGTCGCGTTGTGTCGCCGCCCGCCGGTCGGCGGACGCCATCAACCAGTCAGCTCGGGTGGTGACGGCCCGGTAGGCTTGGACCCAGTCGTGCGACGCGCCCAGGTAGTGGTCCAGAACCCGATACGAGATTGCCCCGAACGCCGCGCCGGATTCCTGATTGGTCAGAACGGCCACTCCTAGACGGAGGTCGGGGATCATGGCCACCTTGGACACGTAGCCGGGCAACCCGCCCGTGTGGGAGACGAGCTTTCGTCCCCGGTAGTCATTGACCTGAAATCCCAAGGCGTATGCCAGAAAGTTGGCTCGTAGCGGGGCCAACTCCGGTGCGGGCGTCCCGCTGGGGATGGGCGTCACCATCGACCAGAGCTGCACGGTGCTAGCTGGAGCGAACAGCCGCGTGCCGTCGGCGAGGCGCCCCGAGTCGAGCTGAACGATCATCCACTTCGCCATGTCGGTGGCGTTGGAGTTGATGCCACCGGCGGGATTGGTGTTGTCACTCAGGAACGGCGCGATGGGTCGGACGGCCCCGTCCACCCGCGCGTGCGTCGTCGCGACGTTGCCCACGAGTCCCGCGGCGGAATGTGTCACGTTGCTCCCGGTCATCCCGACCGGCATCAGGATGCGCTCGGAGACGAAGTCCTCCCACGACTGCCCGCTCACCGCCTCGATCACCTCGCCCGCGATCAGATACAGCACGTTGTCGTATGCATAGGCACTCCGAAAGCTTGTGACGAGGGGGAGGTGGCGGATCCGCCTGGCGATTTCCGCCCGGTCGTAGTCCGATTCCGGCCACCACAGAAGGTCGCCGGCCCCGAGCCCCAGCCCGCTGCGGTGGACCAACAGGTCACGAACGGTGAGTTCTCGGGTTACGTAGGGGTCCGACAACTGGAACCAGGGGAGGTACCGCACCACCGGGGCGTCCCACTCGATGACGCCCTCCTCGACGAGCAACGCCAACGCCGTCGCCGTGAAAGCCTTGGTATTGGACGCGATGCCGAACAGCGTCTCCGCGTCGACCGGCGTGCGCTCACCGAGGGTTCGGACGCCGAAGCCCTTGGCGAGCACGACCTGGCCGTCTTTGACGATGGCCACGGCGATTCCCGGCACCTCGAAGGTCTCCATGACGCGAGCCACATAGGGATCGAAGGCGGGCGGCATCGGACTTCGCTGCTGGGATACCACTTCGGGTGCGACGCTGATGTGAAGAACGATAGTGGCGACGATGGCGTGTCTCATGTGGTTCATGTGTCTCACTCGCTGTGAATCCGTGTGATGGCGCTCTAACGATACGCCGCCTCGAGAGGAAAGTTTAGGGACGGGGGCGTGGAGTCCACCGGAGCGGCGACCCTCCCGCCGAGTGAGTCATGGGTCCATCTTACAGGTGCTCGACAACGGGGTTGCGAGCGGGACGACGCCGGAGGTGCGCGATGGCGTATCCCAAGAAGCATCGCGGTCGCCGAAAGCAGGGCAGCCGCAAACGTCGGTCGCGGCGGAAGGGGCGCCGCACCCGCAGGCGGTAACGGCCGCGGGGCGTGACGACACGGGGCTCGGCGGTGGGTCGAGGTGAGTGGGCCGCGGAGCCGGGGTCCTTCTGCACTCTTGAGGGAATCATGAAACGATCGTGGTTGGTGCTCCTCGCATTGGCGGGATCGACGGGAGTCTGCTCCGTATCCGCAACGGCACAGGTGGGCGGCGTCGGGCTCGATACGATCCGCGCGGGTCGGTTCGACAACGGGAAGATGTGGACCTTCGAGTACGCACCGAAGGCGTACTTCTCCGAGACCTATGGATTCACCGCGGACGACGCCTGGTTCGAGCGTGCGCGCCTCTCGGCGCTCCGGATTCCCGGATGCTCGTCGTCGTTCGTTTCGCCCTACGGACTCATGGTGACCAATCACCACTGCGTGCGAGGCGCGGTCGCCCGCGTGACGCAGGAGGGTGAAACGCTGCTCGACAGTGGCTTTGTGGCACGCACGCTTGACGAGGAGCGTCCCATTCTCGGTTACTACGCCGACCAGTTGCTGGCGGTAGCGGATGTGAGCGACGAAGTGTTCGCTGCCGTGGACCAGGTGCCCGAAGCCGAGCGGGCTGAGGCGCGTATGGATGCCCTCCGCAGCATCGAGACGCGCCTACGCGCGCAGCACGCGGCGCTCGGTGATCAGATCCGGGTTCAGATCATTGGGCTCTACAACGGGGGCCGGTATTCGGCATACGTCTTCCGCCGGTTCAGTGATATCCGGCTCGTGGCGGCGGCTGAGTTGCAGATGGGCTTTTTCGGCGGCGACCCAGACAATTTCACCTACCCGCGGTACGCGCTCGACTTCGCGTTCCTCCGGGTGTATCAAGACGGCGAACCGTACCGGACGAACCACTACTTCGGCTGGGGCACCGACGGTGTCGAAGAGGGCGACGTCGTCTTCGTGATCGGCAATCCGGGTCCCACCAACCGACTCGCCACCGTGGCGCAACTCGAGTTCCAGCGCGATGTGTTCGTACCCGCAGCCGTCGGGTTCCTCACGAGTCGGCTCGGCGCAATGCGCGACTTCCAGCGCGCGTTCCCCCTTGAGGCTGAGGCGCTCGATCTCCGGAACCGCTCGTTCAGCCTGTCCAATTCGCTGAAAGCCAACACGGGGCGGCTCGCCGCGCTCAGAGATCCCACGATCATGGCACGCCGCCTCGACGCCGAGCGCGCGCTGCAGGTGACGATCACCGGGCGCACCGATCTCCAGAGTCGGTTTGGCGACGTGGTCGACCGGCTGGCGACCATCCAGCAGCAGAAGCAAGCGTGGGCACGGGACCTCGGCGCGTTCTACGGGTTCGGCAGTGCCTCGGCATCGGCAGCCCTCGAGCGCCGGGCCACGGCCGCCTATGCGTATCTCGATGCGCGGCGGGCGGGAGCGACCCTCGATACGCTCGTTGCCCTACGAACTGAGCTGGAGCGAATCCCCGACTTCCCGCGAGATCTGGAGCATAGGCTGCTCGCCGCGCGACTCGCCGACTACGAGCGTTACCTGGGGGCCGACGATCCGATCGCGCGCGCCGCACTCGGCGGGCTCAGGCCGTTTGCGGCCGCCGCGGCCCTCATGGAGCGGTCGGTGTTGCACAGTCAGGCGGCCGTCGTGAGCGCCCTGGCCGAAGATCGACTCACGATGCAGGACCCGGCGGTGCAGGTGGCGGCACAGGTCATGCCTCGGTTTATGCGGTATCAGGAAGCGATCGCTGCGCTGTTCGCCGCCGAGCGCGAGCTGGCCGAGGACTTGGGTCGTGCGCGGTTCGCGGTGTACGGCGGGAGCGTACCGCCCGATGCCTCGTCCTCACCGCGGATCACCGACGGCGTGGTCCTGCCGTACGAGTACAATGGCACGCTGGCTCCGGTCTACACCACGTTCTACGGGATGTACAACCTGTTCCATGCCTTCGGGCCGGGCACCGATTGGGAGCTGCCGTACCGGTGGCGCACACCGCCGGCGGGGCTCGACCTGGGCACGCCACTCAATTTCATCTCGACCGCCGACACCTACGGCGGGAACTCCGGCTCGCCGGCGGTGACGAAGGACCTCGCGATTGTTGGCCTCAACTTCGACCGCAACATCCAGGGACTGTCGCGCGATTTCATCTATCTGCCGGAGCGCGGGCGAAACATCATGGTGGACGTGCGGGCCATTCAGGCGGCGCTGGATCACGCCTACGACGCCGATCGCATTCTCATGGAGGCGACGACCGGCGACTTGTATCGGACGGAGGCGGAGGCGGACGCCGTCAGGCGGTAGCGCGTCGAAGAGCGTCGAGCAGCATCAAGCGGGCGGCCAGGTGGGGCGCCCGCTCGAGTTCGGTCGGCGTTGACTGCAAGCCGGGTTCCGTCAGGACTTGTCGTGCTTCGTGGCCAGCGTGATGTACGCCAGGAGCTTCGCCGCCGCATAGCGGTACGACCGCTCCCGGAACGCCAAGTAACAGACGGCGGCCGCCAGGATGCTCAGCAGAAACAGCTGCGTCCGGATGATAGGGAATGGCCCGATCGCGCCGGCCCCGTCGAGGGCCACGATCGGTCCCCACAGGGGGAGCACGATGGCAAAGGCGGCCGATGGCAGAATGAAGCCGCGCGCCAGTCGATACTGGTCTCGGTAGACCTGGATGGCGCGGTACAGATCGATCGAGCGGTGCAGGACCGAGAACTCGATCGCATGCATCACGGCGGTGGCAGTGTACACCTTGGGCGGCGGCTCTGGGTTGAACACGTCGTTGTACTTCGGGCCACCGGGGTACAGCTCCTGGATCCCAGCCGCTTCCATCCGACGCCGCACCGAATCACTCGAGAGGACTTCTCGGATCCAGTTGAGCTTGACCCGATGGAATGCGGCCTTGGAAACCGTGTGCATCAGCACGCCGAGTGCGACCGAGGCCGTGAACAGCACCACGATCCCCACGGTGATCTGCATCCCGCTCCAGTCGGGGCGCCCCTCGATGTTGAAGGTCGGTGAGGCAACGTCGAAGAGCACGATCACCCACAGCATCGTGTAGATGCCTTGGACGAGGGTGGTGATGCCGAGAGAGAAGGGACGCATCGATGAATCTCCGGACTCGAGTAGTGCCCGCGCCCGCGGGGTCGGCGGCAGCGCCTCGATCAGGCAGTCTGACCCGATCGCTGCCGCCCTAAGCTAGGCACGAGTGGCGAATTGGGCCAGCGCTTTGGGAGAGGTCGGTAGCCCACCACCACCGAACATGCTAGAATCCTGAGCCGGCGAGCGCATAATGCCGGTCGATCTCCATCGTAAACACGAATCCAGACTACAGGTGCGGTGATGGGTAAGAAAGCAGCGAACAAGCGTCCTGGTTTCCTCGCGACGCTCGGCATCGAGGACGTGAACCCCGGCGGGTTTGGTGGGAAGTGGATGGGGTCGGGCCCGGAGCAGCAGGTCACCACCCCGATCGACGGCTCCATGATCGCGACGGTGCAGCAGGTCAACGAGGCGGAATACGACGCGATCATCGATGCGGCGCACCGTGCGTTCCTCGCATGGCGCAAAGTCCCGGCGCCCAGACGCGGGGAGGTGGTGCGACAACTCGGCAATCGGTTGCGCGAGGTGAAGCACGAACTGGGCAAGCTGGTGACGCTCGAGATGGGCAAGATCCTGCCCGAAGGTGAGGGCGAGGTGCAGGAGATGATCGATATCTGCGACTTCGCTGTGGGTCTCTCGCGCCAGCTCTATGGCCTCTCGATGCACTCCGAGCGGCCCGACCACCGCATGATGGAGCAGTGGCACCCGCTCGGCGTGGTGGGTGTGATCAGCGCGTTCAACTTCCCGGTGGCGGTCTGGAGCTGGAACACCGCCATCGCGGCGGTATGCGGGGACAGCGTGGTATGGAAACCCTCCAGCCAGACGCCGCTCACGGCCATCGCCTGCACCAAGATCGCTGAGCAAGTGGCGCGGGAGAACGACGTCGACCCGGCCGTCTTCTCGCTCGTGATCGGCCGAGGATCCAGCATCGGCGACCGGTTGCTCCAAGACACGCGCATCCCCCTCGTGTCGGCGACCGGAAGCTGCCGGGTGGGACGTCGGGTGGCCGAAGTGGTGGGCACGCGGTTCGGGCGCACGATCCTTGAGCTGGGCGGCAATAACGCGATCATCGTGACGCCGTACGCGAATCTCGATCTGGCCGAACGCGCCATCCTGTTCGGCGCGGTCGGCACGGCCGGGCAACGGTGCACCAGCACGCGCCGCATCATCGTGCACGCGTCGCTCAAGGATCAGCTGGTGAAGCGCCTGGTGAAGGCGTATGAGGGTATCGCCATCGGCGATCCGCGCAAACCCGAGACGCTCATGGGGCCCCTCGTAACCAAGAGCGCCGTACAGGACCTACAGAACGCCATCGCGCAGGTGAAGAAGGAGGGCGGGAAGATCCTTTATGGAGGCGAGCCGCTAAACGGTTCGCAGTACCCGGGTGGGCACTATGTGAAGCCGTGCATCGCCGAGGCGAAGAACGCATTCGCGATCGTTCAGGAAGAGACCTTTGCGCCGATCCTCTACATTATCTCCTACGGGAAGAAGGCATCGAATCCACAGCAGGCCGTCGACGAGCTGGAGGAGGCGATCGCCTACCACAACGGCGTGCCACAGGGCCTGTCGTCGGCGATTTTCACCGAGCACCTGCGGGAGGCGGAGCTGTTCCTTTCTGCTCGTGGCTCGGACTGCGGCATCGCGAATGTGAACATCGGGACCAGCGGGGCCGAGATCGGCGGCGCGTTCGGTGGCGAAAAAGAAACGGGCGGCGGCCGCGAGTCCGGCTCGGACGCCTGGAAGGCCTACATGCGGCGCCAGACCAATACGATCAACTGGAGCACCGAGCTTCCATTGGCGCAGGGCATCACGTTCGGCGACTGATCCAGTGATCGAGAGGTCGAGAGAGCGGAAGGGCCCGGCGCGCCTCAGGGTGTGTCGGGCCCGTCGGTTGCCTGGGATGGGGTGGGTGGCGCACCGGCCGTTCCAGTACGCGCCTCCCACTCGTCCAGCGAGCGCGGCCAGTCGTCCTTGAGTAGGCGGGACAACGCCCGGTCTGCGAAGACCTTCCCGCCCGTCTGGCACTCGGCGCAGTAGTTCACCTCGTTCTCCGCATACCGGATCCGTTGCACCGGCGATCCGCACGCGGGGCACGGCTGGCGATAGCGGCCGTGGACGGCCATCCCGTCGCGAAAGGCCGTCACCTTGGTTGGGAACCCCTCACCGGTGTGGCGGCGCAGGCGATCGATCCACTCGAGCAGCGTGGAGCGCACTGCGCGGTGGAGACGCTCGATCTCCTCGGGCGAGAGTCTGGAGGTGAGGGCCAAGGGCGAGAGGCGTGCAGTGTGGAGGATCTCGTCGGAATAGGCGTTCCCGATCCCGCTGAACAGCCGCGGGTCGGTGAGGGCCCGCTTGAGCGTGTGGTTCTCGCCGGTGAGGCGCCGACGAAACGCGGCAAGATCCGCCTCGACAGCGTCGATACCCCCCGCATCGTGCATCATCAGTTGGCCGCGGCCCTGTGCCACATGCAGCGAGGCACGGCGCTTCTTGCCGGCTTCCGTCAGCACCAGTGATCCGGTGGCGAAATCGAACGCGGCGAGGCCCCTGCCTTTGGGGATCGGGGCGCCGGCCGGCCGCCACGCGAGCCTCCCCGCGATCATGAGGTGCAGCACCACGAACAGTTCAGCTTCGAGTGCCAACACGATACGCTTGCCGAGCCGCTCCACTCCCCGCACCACGCGGCCCTCGGCCGCCGATGGGGGCGGATCGACGGAGCGGAGCACGAACGGTTTGGCAATCCGGATCCGGTCGAGCCGCTGGCCTACGATCCGCGATTCGAGGGCTTCGATGTAGATGATGATGTCCGGGAACTCAGGCACGTCGGGCCGCTCGCGTCGTCAACACCGTCGCGTCATCCCGGTGTCAGCACCTCTTCGCCCTCGAGCGTCGCCACGATCACTGCGCCACAGGAATCGCTCAGCACGTTGACCGTGGTGCGGAACATGTCGAGTACCCGGTCCACAGCGAGGATGAGGGCGACTCCCTCGAGCGGGAGCCCGACCGCCGCCAAGATGATCGACATCATGACCATACCGGACATCGGTACCGATGCCGCGCCGATCGATGCGAGGAGTGCGGTCAGCACGATGACGAGCTGCTGATCGAACGAGAGCGCGAACCCGTACACCTGCGCGATGAAGATGACGGCCACACACTCGTAGAGTGCCGTGCCGTCCATGTTCACCGTGGCCCCGATCGGCAACACGAAGGAGGAAATCTTCTCCGAGACTTTGGAATGACCCGTCACCGCCTCCATGGTCAGCGGCAGGGTGACGATGGTCGAGCAAGTGGAAAACGCCGTCACCAGCGCGGGCGGCATCCCCTTGTAGTGTCGGAATGGGTTCCGACGGGTCACCAGATACACGAGCGTCGGCAACGTCACGGTCGCGTGGATGAACAGCCCGATGAGCACGACGACGAAATAGAATCCCAGCGACCGAAACGCGTCAAAACCGATGGTCGCCACGATGCGCGCATTGATCCCGAACACACCAAGCGGCGCCGTCCAGATCACCAAGCGGGTCAGCTTCATCATCGCGTGGAACGCGCCGTGAAAGAAATCGCCCAGCTGGCTTCGATGCGGCTCGTCGAGCCGCGTCACGAAATAGCCGAACAGGATGCAGAAGAAGATCACCGGCATCACCTGTCCCTCGGCAATCGCCTGGAACGGGTTTTCCGGGATGATGTCCATGATGATGTCGCCCACGCTCTGCTGCGCCGCGGGAATGACCTCGACGTCCTCTTGCAGTTGAATCGTCGAGCCGACCCCCGGCCGGAAGATGTTCACCAGAATCTGGCCGGTGAGGATCGCCAGCAGGCTGCTCGTGATGTAGTAGGCGAAGGTCTTGGCGCCCAGGATCTCGAGGTTCTTCTTCTCCCCGACGCTGATCACTGCCGAGGTGAGCGACGTGATGATGAGCGGCATGATGGCCATCCGCAGGAGCCGCAGGAACACCTCGGCGAGCGGATCGGCCAGGGCCACGATCGGCTCGCCCACGACGGCGCCCGCGATCAGGCCGGCGAACAGACCGACGAAGATCCAGAACGTGAGGGAGCGAAGCAGACGCATGGCAGAGAATAGTGCACCCGTGGCTCGGGGAGGGGAACCACGGCTCATCCGTGCCGCGGTGGCGGCAGGGCACCGTCTGAACTCCCACGGGTATCAGGTTCCAAGCGCCACCGCCCTCGGCATCGTGGGCTGGTGCTGGACCTCAACGGGAGTGACGACGGATGGATCGGATTGCAGGAGTAACCTTGGGTGTCTGTGCGGTTGTTGCGTTCGCCGCGACGCCCGCCGGCGCCCAGCTCACCAACATGCCGGTGTACGCCAATCCGGCGGTGTCGACGGTTCGGATTCAGGGCGATTTCGCCTTTGGAGTGAACCAGGGATCCGGCGAGCACTCCGCGTTCGCCGCCCGCGGCAACCTGGTGGTATCGAAGCTCATCCTCGGGGCCGGCGTCGGCGTGGTCAAGCTGACCGACAGCGAACCGATGTACATGGGGTCACTGGGATACCGGCTCCTCGGCGGGGGCGCGATGCCGCTGGCCGTGGCACTCCAGGCCGGCGTGGGCGTGGTCGAGACCGACAACCTTCAGACGACGGTCGACGTGCCGGTGAGCCTCGGCGTAGCGCTGCACCTGCCGCTCGTGCTCGTCACGATCGACCCGTGGATCGCGCCGCGGTACACGCTGCAGTTCAACTCGGTCGCGGGCGCAACAGGCTCGCGGAATCACCTCGGCCTGTCGGCTGGCATCGACGCGCGCCTCGCGATGGGCCTGGGTTTCCAGGTGGGGCTCGACTGGCAGCGTCTGCCGGACTTCAGTCTCGATACCGGCGTGGCGGGAATCATCAGTGACGCGAAACGGGAGCCGTTCCTGATGAGTCTCGGCATCCACTTCGGGCTCTGAGCACCGCCGACGCGGGCCCGCCGACAGCGATCATCGGCGGGCCTCCGTCGCTTGCGGTACCGCCGGGACCGCCAGACGATCGAAGAACGCCCGCGTCGCCGCCACGCGCTCGGGGCCGTTCGCCTCGAAGTACCAAAACCGCTCCACCTCGCCCCAGCTCATCAGCCGCTGCATGGTCCCCTGCGACTTGTGCTCCGCGATGAGCCAGTTCACCACGATGCGATAGTCCAGGCGTCCCTGAGGATCCAAGGGCTCGGTCAAGTCGAACACGAACGGCGCCGGGCGCGATGCGATCCGGGTAACGGGGTAGCCCGGCAGTTCCCTGAACGCGAGCAGAGTCGTGTCGGCCTTGGTGCCGGTAAAGCACCCGAGCACGACCGGCCGATGCTCCGGCGCGACCGTCTGTGCTGCCCGGAGGGCCAGGATGCTCGCCGCCTTGTGATGGGCGTGGAAGTTGGGGATCGGTAGGTGCACGAAGACGTAGTCATACCGATCCCGCTCCAGGATCTCTGCGATCCATGCCTGCACGCGATCGCTCCGCCACACATGCGTCAATACCGTATCGACGTTCTCGGTGTAGTTCGGGTCCGGCTCGTCCAGGAAGAAGTAGTTGCGGATGCCTACGATCGCGCCACCGGCCATCAGTTCGCGCTTGCGGATCGCGGGCAAGTACTGCCTGGCCACCCGTTCGTCGGTGAGTTGCAATCCGTAGATCGGTTCGGCGAGTTGGGCGTAGCGGTATCCGCCACTGCCGTCCGTCACGAGTGCGAGATCGACCTGACCACCCAGGAACCTGGTGATCTTGTAGACCGCGCCGGCGAACATCGCATCGTCGTCGGGATGGGCGACGACCAGCAACACCTTGACCGAGGGGTGGTCCTGCGCGGTCAGCGGCTGCGACACGCACGCCATCAGGGTCAGGGTAACAGGAACCGCTCGGAGCGCGGTATCGCGCAGGAGGCGAGATGTGCGGTTCGTCATAGTCCCCCCGACTTGCGCGACGTAGTGTGATCGCCAGACATGTCTCCGTTCAACATGCGCTCGTTGTCTGGTGGCAGTGGCTGGAACACGTTGAAACGGCAACGAGCCGACCGCGCTCGCCCCCTGGTGCCAGGCTCAGGATTCGTCCGGCGCCTCGAGCACGCGCGCAGTGGCATAGATGAGTTTCGTGCCCGGCTCGGGGAACGCTCTCCAATCGAGCACGATGTACGTCCCGTCCTTGTTGCGGTACCGATTGGTGAACGCCAGCGTGGGAGTGCCATCGGCCAGTCGTTCGACCTCGGCGATGGTGGCGTCCCGATCGTCAGGGTGAATGAGATCCACAAACGGCCGCTTCAGCAGCTCCTTCGCCGCGTAGCCGAGCGCACGCTCGAAGGCGGGGTTCACGACCTTGAAGTACCCGTCGGTACCGGCGATGCACATGAGGTCGAGCGCGTAGTTGAACAGGCGCTCGTAGTCGTAGATCGGGTACTCACCACTCGCCGCGGCGCTGATACTCACCCCGCAGCTATGGCAGTAGTTGGACTCCGCCGCCAACGCGGTTTGGCACCTGAGACACGCCGATTCGCCCGTGCTCACTTCTCTACTCCCGTCGATGCCTTCACAAGAATCCATCGAAATCGGGTACACCGCAAGCCAGTTGTTCGGTCCGGCACCAGTCCACTGGCGACAGGTGGGTGCCTCGTCCATAGATTGATGGGAGCCCAGGATGGGCGGCCGACGGAGCTCCAGCGTGGAGGCTAGGGTGGACGTTGCCGGTCTCAAGCGACGGGCACGAGAACTGGAACGGCAGGGAAAGTACCGTGAGGCTCTCGCCTACTATCGTCACATCCTTACCGGCTTGGAAGGCACGCCCGAGCTGATCCCGGAACTGCCGCTGTACGTCAAAGCCGGCGACCTCTTTCTCAAGCTCGACAACGCCAAGGCGGCCGTCTCGCTGTACGAGCGGGCGGGGAAGCTCTACGCGGCGCAAGGGTCGGCGAGGAGCGTGGGCGCCATCTGCGCCAAGGTCCTGCGCGTGATGCCCGACCGGCGGCAGGTGTACCCCACCCTCGTCGGAATCATGCTCGACAACGGGCACGTGGGCCCGGCGCGAACCGTGATCGAAACGTACGTCGGGGATCTTCACCTGCCGGCGGCTCACCGGGCGCTCGAGGCGCTCGGTGACGCCACTGACGATGTCGCCCGGCCGGTGCTCGAGATGGTGCTCGACCTCGCCAAGCGCCACGAGCGCGCCTCGGGACAGATGCCGGCGGTGGTACTCCCGTCCCTGCCGCCAGAGCCGGAATTGATCGAGCCGCCAACGCCCCCGGTTCCCGAGCCCGAACCGGAGCCGGCCCCGACTCCGCCGACCCTGGATCTGGTGCCGATCGGGCAGGAGGTCGCGACGGAACCTCCATCGATCGCCGAGCCAGTAACCGCCGCTCCGACGCTCGATGAGCCCGCACCGCCACTGGCCACCGAGCCTCCGGACCTAGCAGTGGCGCCCGAGACGGAGACGGAGCCGGAGCCGGAGCTGCAACCCGTCGGATCGGATCTGGCAGTGGCACCGGAGCCGTCGCCACCACGACGTATCACCCCGCCAGGCCGCGCGCCGGCCGGCGGTTCCGTGGTGTTTGCCCCGGAGGGGCGACGGCGGCGCGGTCGTGGCCCCCGGTGGGCAGCCGTGGCGGCGGTCGGGGTTCTTGGGGTCGGGGGTGGCTACGCGCTGCTCTCGGGCGGGGAGACTGAGCCGGTGGTGAGCGCGATCGTGGTGCCGGCCGTACCGGAATCGCTCGAGCCACGGCCCACGCAACCGGACACCACCGGTGTCATGATCGTCGACACCACGCCGGGCCCGACTTCCGATACCGCGACCGGCGTGTCTCCGCCAGCCCTCGTCGAACCCGGCGGTCCAGTGAACGTCGCGGTCCCGGACACGGGACTCCTCGGCAGAACCATCATCGCGATTGCCGAATTGCCAGTGGCGCAGGTCTCCGATGTCGTTGTCGACGATCGCACCGGGTATGAGGTGGTCCAGACGCTCCAAAGCGGCGAACGCCTGACCCTCACGGTGTTGCCGTGGCGCGCGGCGGACACGCTGCGCCTAGGCCGGACCCGCACGCGTGAGGATGGGGCGAGCGTCGCCTCCGTTCGCTTCGGACGGTACGTCGTGGACGTGAGCGGACGGGTCGACCCGGGTACGGTGCGCGATCTCTCCGGCCGCTTGATCGGGCGCCGTGAACCCGAGCGTTGACCGCGCATACCTCGTCGCAACTCGAACCCCACTGAATGGGAGGAACGCATGGCCCAGGGCACGCCATTGACCTACGCCACCCATCGCCGCTACGTCCCCCTCTACCACTTCGTCGCTTCCCTCCTGCTGCTCATCTACCTGGCGTATGCCGGCTGGAAGCTGGTTGGCGATTTCTCACTCGATCGCGCCGCGTCCTTCATCCTCGGGATCGCCGTGGTGATCGTGTACTTCTACACGCGCACCTTCCCGCTGGGGGTCCAGGACCGCCTGATACGGCTGGAGGAGCAGTTGCGACTTCAGCGTCTCCTACCGGTGTCGTTGCACCCGCGCATTCCGGATTTCACGGTCGATCAGCTCGTCGCGCTGCGGTTCGTGACCGATACCGACCTGCCTGCCTTGGCCCAACGGGTGCTCGACGAGAAACTCGAAGGTCGCGAGGAGATCAAGAAGCAGATCACAACGTGGCGACCTGATGACATCCGTATCTGAACGCTGGATCGCGATGCCGACCGTCGGAGGATGGGCCGCTGTGCGACGCCGCGTGCCGGGGAGCAGTATCGGACGATGCTTGGGTCTGGCGACGCTCCTCTTCACAATCGGGATCGGTACCGACGAATGGCTCCACGCCCAATCGGTCGCGCCGGCCGAGCAACTCGCGGCGTACGTACCCGCACGCGGCGATCGATGGGAACGACGGTCGCCGGCTCAGGTCGGCATGGATGCCGCGCAGCTCGATGCGGCCATCGCCTACGCGCGGGAGCACGAATCGACCGCCCCGCGCGACCTCGAACGGAACCACTCGTTCACCTTTGGGCGGGAGCCGCACGGCGACGCGATCGGGCCGTTCGCCGTCCGCGGCGATCAGACGGGTATCGTGCTGCGCCACGGCTACCTGGTCGCGGAGTGGGGCGAGCCGGAGCGGGTCGACATGACGTTCAGCGTCACGAAGAGCTTCTTGTCGACGGTAGTCGGGCTGGCGTGGGATCGCGGTCTCATTGCGGATCTCGACGATCGCGTGGCACGGTACGTCCCGACGGAGCACTTTGCGTCGAGCCACAACACTACCATCACCTGGGATCACTTGCTGCGGCAGACGAGTGACTGGGAGGGCACGCTGTGGGACAAGCCGGACTGGGCGGACCGGCCCCCGCGCGACGTTCCCCTCGCCGAACACGTGACCCGACCTCGACATGCGGCGGGCTCGGTGTACGAGTACAACGACGTTCGGGTCAACCTGTTGGCGCTCGCCGCGCTCCAGGTATGGCGCCGCCCCCTGCCGCAGGTGCTTCGCGAGCTGGTGATGGACCCGATCGGCGCGTCGAACACCTGGCGCTGGCAGGGCTATGAGAACTCGTGGGTCGCCGTCGACGGCGTGATGGTGCAGTCGGTAAGCGGGGGTGGCCACTGGGGTGGGGGCATGTTCATCAGCGCGCGGGATCTCGCGCGGTTCGGACTGCTCACGTTGCGTCGGGGCCGCTGGGCCGATCGACAGATCCTGTCCGACGCGTGGATCACGATGGCGCTCACGCCGACGCCGGCCAACCCCGGCTACGGGTTCATGAATTTCTTCCTGAACGTCGACCGCCGCTCACTGCCGAGTGCACCCACGTCGGTGTTCCACCATCGCGGTGCCGGCACCAATGTGGTGTACGTGGATCCCAAGCACGATCTGGTCGTGGTGCTTCGCTGGGTGGAGGGGCGTGCCGTTGACGGGGTGGTGGAGCGCGTGCTGGCGTCGATCGCGGACGGGACGTCCCGGTGACCTGACCGCTGACGCAGCCCGCGGTCCCACTTCACGCCCCTTTCATGGCCCCTTCACACTTTGGGGGACAGACTGCCGGACGACCCCGATGAAGCGAGGCGATCGTGGCGGCCAAGTGTATCACCCTGCGGCTCACAGAGACTCAGCGGCGTGCGGTTCGCGACATCCTCGGGCACGACGTCGAGGCGCTGACCATCCCCGTGGATGAGTTGGAAGCACGCACGGTGGCGCCTGAGGAAATCGCGCAGGTGGACGAGGACGCGGTGGTGTGGGAGTGTCTCAACCCCTATCCCTGAGTGGAGGCCATACGGGTTCCCGACGCCCGGCGGCTGCGCCGGGCGTTTTCTTCTTGGTGCCAGTCGGGCACGGGGCGACCCACGGTTGCGCGAGGTGAAATCGGTGTCATTATGATGGAGGACCCTCCCAAGGTCGGGCCATGACACGACGGGGCTCGCGGCAGCCATGTCTTTGGGGGTCGGCGCTGGTGGCGCTCGGACTCAGCCTCACCGTTTCGTCCACTGCGGCGCAGAAGCCCGTGGGGCCGATGCCGCCCGACGTGACGGATTCCCTCATACAGCGAGGCAGCGTGGTGTTCCGCGGATCCGCGCGGTGCGACGTGTGCCACGGCGCGGAGGCGGGCGGCACCGAAGACGGGCCCGATCTCACCGACGACAAGTGGCTCCGTGGCGGCGGCACGTTCGAGGAAATCCTGGAGCGTGTGCTGCACGGCATGCCTCGTCGGGATTCCAAGACCGGCAAGCCCATGCCGATGCGGGGCTGGGAGCCGGTGAGCGACGAGGACGCGCGTGCAGTGGCGGCGTACGTGTGGTCGTTGAGTCACCACCGCTCACCGCCCTGACCCCGCGTCAACTGCGCACTGCCCCTCCTTCGAGCCGTCTGACCTCCCACCGCCGCCAGATCAAGTAGATAGCCGGGATCACCACGAGCGTCAGAATCGTGGAGGTGACCATCCCGCCAACCATCGGCGTGGCGATCCGCTTCATGACGTCGGCGCCGGTGCCCTGGCTCCAGAGAATCGGGGCCAGGCCCAGCGTAATCGCCATTACCGTCATGATCTTGGGTCGGAGACGATCGACGGCACCCTCGCGAACGGCTGCGGCGACGTCCGCCGGGCCGGCCATTCGGCCTTCGAGGCTCCGTCGGTGGAACGCCTCGTCGAGATAGATGAGCATCACGACACCGGTCTCCGCGGCCACGCCGGCGAGGGCGATGAAGCCCACCCACACCGCTACGCTGGTGTTGTAGCCCGCGAGCCAGAGGTACCATACACCGCCGACCAGCGCAAAGGGCACTGAGAGCATCACGATGAGCGACTCGGTGATGCCACGGAAGTTGAGATAGAGGAGCAGGAAGATGATCCCCAGTGTGACGGGCACGACGATCCGCATGCGCTCCGCTACCCGCTGCATGAACTCGTATTGCCCGCTCCACAACAGCGTATAGCCCGAGGGCAGGCTGAGTTGGGCGCTGACCGCTTCCCGGGCGTCTTGGACGTACCGGCCGACGTCACGTCCCTCGATGTCTACGAACACGGTTGATACGGGGAAAGCGTTTTCCGTCTTGATCGCCATGGGACCTTGCACCACCTGCACGGTGGCCAGCTGCCCGAGCGGGATCTGGCGATCGTCCATGGTGGGGACGAGCACCTGCTGAAGGTCGTCAACATGATCCCGCAGCTCGCGCGGGTACCGGACGTTTACCTCGTAGCGCTCTCGGCCCTCCACTGTGACAGCGGCGCTCAACCCACCCACCGTGGCCATGATCGCATCGTGTACCTCGCCCACATTCAGGCCGTACCGAGCGGCCTCCGAGCGATCGACCTCGATATCCACGTAGAACCCGGACACACCTCGCTCGGCGAACGCGCTTCGCGTGCCGGGGACCTGCTGCACGATACGCTCGACGCGCTCACCCAACGCTTGCAACGTGTCGAGATTGGGTCCGAAGATCTTGATGCCGACCGCCGTGCGGACACCGGTGGCGAGCATGTCGATTCTTCCCTTGATCGGCATCGTCCACGCATTGGTGACGCCGGGCATCCGCACCGCGCCGTCCATCTCGCGAATCAACTCGTCGTAGGTCAGGCCCGACCGCCACTCCGACTCCGGCTTGAGCGTGATCGTGGTCTCGAACATGTCGAGCGGGGCCGGATCGGTTGCCGTCTCGGCGCGGCCCGCTTTGCCGAGCACCACATCCACCTCTGGGAAGGCTGCCAGCACGCTGTCCTGCTGGCGCATGATCTCTCGCGCTTGGGCAATTGAGACCCCGGGCACGGTGGTTGGCATGAACAGGATCGACCCCTCTTGCAGCTGGGGCATGAATTCGCTTCCCAGGCGCCTCCATGGGATGACGGTGACGGCCAACACGAGCGCGGCCGTCGCCACGATGGTCCAGGGACGGTGCAACACGAAGTCGATGACCGGCCGGTATGCCCACTGGAGGCCGCGGTTGATGGGGTTCTCCGCCTCTGACCGGATCCGGCCACGGATGAGGTACCCCATCAGCACCGGCACGAGTGTGATGGAGAGCAACGCCGATCCCGCCATTGCGAAGGTTTTGGTGTAGGCCAGCGGCTTGAAGAGTCGCCCCTCCTGCTGTTCCAGCGCGAAGACCGGCAAGAAGCTGAACGTGATGATCAGCAGCGAGAAGAACAGCGGCGGGCCGACCTGCTTGGTGCTCTCCAGCACGATCTCCCACCGCGATCGCTCTGCGCTCCCGGTCCGTTCGAGGTGCTTGTGCATGTTCTCGATCATCACGATCGCGGCGTCCACCATCGCCCCGATGGCGATGGCGATCCCGCCCAAGCTCATGATGTTGGCGTTCACGCCGATCCAGCGCATTACGATGAACGAGATGAGGATCCCGAGTGGCAACGTGATGATTGCCACGAGGGCGGACCGAACATGCAGCAGGAAGATCACAGCCACTGCCGCGACGATGAGGGATTCCTCGAGCAGCTTGTCCCGTAGCGTGGCAATGGCTCGATGAATTAGGTCGCTCCGGTCGTAGGCGGTGCGGAGCCGGACGCCGGGCGGCAAGCCGCGCTCCACCTCGGCGAGCCGTTCCTTGATCCGCTCGATGGTCTGGAGCGCATCCGATCCGAATCGCATCACGACGATGCCGGCGACCACTTCGCCCTTGCCATCCAGATCCGCGGCACCGCGCCGCGGAGCCGGCCCGATCTGCACGGTGGCGACATCGCCCACCCGGATCGGCGTGCCATGCGCGGTGGCCCCGACGGTCACGTTCTCGATATCGGCAACCCCGTCCAGATACCCGAGTCCGCGGATCATGTACTCCCGGCCGCCCATCTCCAGCACGCGGGCGCCGATGTCGACGTTGTGCGCGCCGACCGCCTGGGCGACTCGTGTCACTGGGATGTTGAACGCCCGCAGCCGCTCGGGGTTCAGCTCCACTTGGTACTGCTTCACGAATCCGCCGACGCTGGCCACCTCCGAGACCCCGGGCACCGATGTGAGCTGGTAACGGAGATACCAGTCCTGCAGGGTCCGGAGCTGGGCGAGGTCGAGGGTCTCCGATTCGAGCACGTACTCGAATACCCAGCCAACCCCTGTGGCATCGGGGCCGAGAGTGGGCTCCACCCCCTGCGGGAGTGTCTTTCGAATTCCACTCAGATACTCCAGCACCCGGGATCGAGCCCAGTAGATGTCGGTCCCGTCCTCAAAGATCACGTACACGAGGCTCAGTCCGAAGAAGGAGTAGCCGCGCACTACGCGCGCACCCGGCACCTTCAGCATCTCGGATGTGATCGGGTAGGTGACCTGGTCTTCGACGATCTGTGGTGCCTGCTCGGCGAAGTCGGTCTGAATGATCACCTGCACGTCTGACAGATCGGGGATCGCGTCCAGTGGGGTGGTCCGCATTGCCCACACACCGCCGCCGATGAGCGCCACAGTGGCGAGCAGGACCAGGGTGCGGTTGCGAAGCGACCAGCCGATGACGGCGTCAATCATGGCGGTGCTCCGAGTGCGGAGGTTGGGTATCGACCGTCGTAGTCTCGGGCTCGATCACCGAGCCGTGCCCCGTGTGCTGCATACCGGGCATGCTTCCGCCGGTGACACCGAGGCGGGATTCCGCGTCCACCAGGAAATTGGCCGAGGCGACGATGGTCTCGCCCTCGTCGAGACCGCGCAGCAGCTGCACGCGGTCACCGGCGCGGGCGCCGACCACGACCTCGCGCGGACTCAACGTGCCGGTCGTGTCACGGACAAAGACCAGGTTGCGCTCGCCGGTCACCACGACGGCCTCGGTCGGAACCGTGAGCACATTGGGTCCGATCTGCGCGTCGAAGTACACGGTGGCAAACATGCCGGGCTTGAGCCGAAGGTCGCGGTTCGGCACGGTCACGCGCACGCGGTTCGTGCGGCTCCGCTCCTCGACCGTCGGGTATACGAAGCTCACTCGGCCCATGAGGTGTACGCCTGGGTAGGCCGACACCTCGATGTGCGCCTGCGAGCCGACGCGGACGAACTGGAGATCCTGCTCGAAGACGTCGCCCTCGACCCACACGGTCGAGAGGTCGGCGATGCGGTACAGCCGCATGCCGGCCATGACCTGCTGCCCTTCGAACACGTCCTTCTCCAGCACGATACCGGCGAAGGGGGCGACCAAGGTGAGCGTCTTGGTGACCTGTCCCTTCTCCTCGATGAGGGCGATCTGGTCGGCAGTGATATCCCAGTACTCGAGTCGGCGTCGGGTCGCGTCCAGCATGGCCTGCGCGTTCCGCCACGCGTCACCCGACGCCGGGTCCACGCGATCGGTGAGGCGCTTGGCCGTAAGGAGCTCCTCTTGCGCCGCCACCAACATCGGGCTGTACAGCGTGAGCAATGGCTGGCCTCGGCGAACGGTCTCACCGGTGAAACTCACCGCCAGGCGGTCGACGAACCCGTCGATCTTCGGCGTGATGTCGGCCACCCTAGGCTCGGGCGCCTCGATCCGGCCGACCGTGCGGATGCTCCTCGTGAGACTCTCGCGTCGAACCGTGGTGTACGTGATGCCCAGCGCCCGCTCGGTTGCTGGGGACAGATGCACGGATTGCCGTAGCATCTGCCCCGTCGAGTCCGTCTCGCCCTGCGTCCCGCCGGCTTGCATACGCGCATGCTCCTCGGCGGTCATCCCGGGCATCGGGGAATCCTGGGTCTCCCCCCCGCATCCCGTCACGAACGCGAGTGCGGCCAACATGTATCGATACGTTTTCGTCATGGCGTGTCTCCGAGGTCCTCGGCCACCAGCGCTTCGAGGGCAGCAATGGCCCCGTGGTATTCGGCAGTCAGCCGGATCGATTCGACCCGGTATCGGTTGACGGTCATCTCGTTCTCGATGAGAGTCATGTAGTCCACGCGCCCGACCCGATAGGCGGACAGGGCCGACTCGACCGCGGCCCGGGCCTGGGGCACGATGGCGTTGCTGTACAGCTCGGCGAGATTCCGCGCCCGTTCAGCCTCGGCACGCAACTCCGTAAGTTCGGCGAACGTCTCGTTGTAGAGGTCGCGCTCCATGGCCTCTTCTTGCGCCCGCATCGCCGCCATTTCACGTCGCATCGGCAGCTGCCGCGCACCGGCAAACACCGGAAGGCTTACGCCTACCATGATCGACGCCATGTCGTCGAACTGTGGTCGCTGGCCGTACGAGAGACCGAGCATGAACTCGGGGTAGAACTCGCGACGTGCCTGACGGTAGCCGGCGGCGGCGGCGGCGACCCGTGCGCGCGCCGCGTGCAGCGCAGGCCGCGACTGCACCGCCAACGTCATGAGTGAGTCCACCGCCGGCACGAAGGGACCGGGTGGCGGCAGCTCCAGCGCGGCGACCGGCACCGTCGCCGGCAACCCGAGGAGCGCGTTGAGACGGGCGCCCATCGCGACGCGGTCCTGTTCTACCACTGTGATGTCTTCGGTCATCTGAGCCACCGCGATCTGGGCCTGGAGCACGTCCTGTTGCAGCCCTCGACCCACCGCATACATGGTGGCCGAGACATCGAGGAAGCTGCGCAGTAACTCACGCGTATCCCGCATAACATCGAGGGCACGGTCCATGTAGGCGAGCCGGTAGTACGCCTGCTTGACTCGCGCTTCGAGCTGCCGCTCCATCTCGTCGGCGTCGCGAGCCATCGCCTCTGCCAGATGTCGAGCCTGTTGCCGCCGAAAGCCGAGTTGGCCGGGCCACGGGATTCGCTGCGTGAGCTCGACCGTATTCATCGTCATCGGCTCGCCGGTCCCGAAGTCGCCGAGGGGCCGGTTCATCAAGCCGAAGGAAAGCATGGGATCCGTCCAGGCCCCGGCCGGACCCACCCGCTCTCCCGCGGCATCCGCACTGAGGCGCGCCGCCGCCAAGCTCGGGTTGTCCGAGCGGGCCAGCGCCACGGCATCGGCAAGGCGGAGCGTGTCGGTCTGAGCTGGAAGTGGCGGGGCATGCCACAGCGCCAAGGCCACGACGACCGCAACGCCTCGCGTTCCGAGAGCCCGCGCCACCTGACACCACGGCGGCGGGCACGTTGTCCAACACATGGTCCTCTCCTCAGAGATGGAGTAGCCACTTCGCCCGAAGCGCGGATGCGCTGCGGGCACACGACGGCTTGGGAGAGGCTAGGCTCTGGGGGGTGGTGTCAGGGGAGCAAGTGTGCGACCGAGCAGCACATCGCCGGGCAATGCGGTGTGGTCCACATGGGTCGATCCGCCGGCGAGGTCTCGGAGCGGCGTCAGCACCTGGGCCTGCGCGCTCAGCCCGCAGGCCTGCATTGCGGGACACGGCGCCGTGTGGGTCTGTGCCTGCACGGCGTCGCCACCATCATGGTGTGCGTGCGATGCCTCCTCACCGTGCGCGCAACACGGCTCCCGGTCACACGCGATCGGCGCCGAAAGGGGCGCCGTCAGTGCGATAGCCGTGACAGCCGCAAACAGGCCACGAAGTACGCGGTGCGAAACCATGGCTGAACAGTATACCCGGGACCGTGCCCGGGAGTCAAAAGCGAGCATGAAGGTCGCTTTATTTCCAGCGCGCACCGGGAGTCGCCGCTTGGCGCACGCCGTGCCGTGCTGTACAATGGCTCGAGATCTCTGGTGGTCGACGTGAACTCGAGCACGCGGGGGGATTCGTTCATGCTGCGACCTGCCATCCTCGCCAGCGCCGCCGTCGTTCTGAGCCTCTCGCTGCCCGTTCGCGTGGTGCTCCATGTGCCAGCGCCGGGGACCGCTGACTCCCCCCCGGTGCGCGCGGATCCCGGCGAGTACGAGCGGGTGTACCAGGCGGTGGTGAATCTCGGTCCCGACGCGACCCAGGGAGCCCTGGTCACCGATCTCGTCATCGAGCGCGACGCCGGCCGGTGGACGCTGTCATCCGGAGAGGTCTTCCTGCTCACGCCCGTTGAGGGCCGCACGATCGGCGCGGTGTTCGTGGGCAAGGGGACCTTTGCATTCACACCGAGCACGACGGTGGAGCGAGAAGCGCTACGGCGACGGCTCGACGCCCCGACGCTCGAATCCCCGCTCACCTCCGTGCTGTTCCTGGCAGTGGACGGGACCGTGGACGAGTTGCAGGCCGCGCTGTCGTTTGTGCCCCGCGAGGTGCCGAAGGCCGCCGCCGACGTCTACAAGCGCATCCGTCGCTACGTGGTGGACGAGGACCGCAAGCTGATTGACGTGAGCCTCATGGCGACCCTGCTCAACGGCGAGGCGAACGGCTGGTTCGCGGCGTTCGTCGGGGGTGGGAAGGAAGATCCGCTCATCTTCCGGATCGATCCGTTCGAGGGTGAAGAGGTGACGTTGCAGGGCAAGTCGAAGGCCCGTCGGGCCGGTGACCGCCTGGACATCATTTGTCGGTTCCGTCCCGACGGGGCAACCGCCGATCCGACCGCCCTGACAGACGAACGCTGGAACCGCTTCGACATCACCAGCTATGAGATCGAGGGCAGCATCGCCACCAATCTCGACTTCTCGGCGACTGCAACGGTGACGCTGGCCGCCCACGCAGCCGGCCAGCGCTGGCTGCCCCTGTGGCTCTACTCGGAGCTGGAGGTGACATCCGCCGAACTGGCCGATGGGACATCGATATCGGCAGTGCGTGCGAAGAAGAACCCCGTCGTCTGGCTCCGGCTACCGGACGGCATCGAGGCCGGCGACACGGTGGGAGTGCGGCTCACGTACGAGGGCGATCTGTTCGAGCGGGTTGATGACTGGTTCTTCCTCAAGTCCTCCACGGGCTGGTATCCACGCTACGCCCAATACGACGCCGCGCTGTTCGATCTTACGTTTCGCACTCCCGCGCGGTTCACGTTCGTGAGTTCGGGAGACCTGCTCACCACCGAAGAGGTCAAGGGGACGGTGACCAGCCGCTGGTCGGTGTCTCAGCCCGAGTGGCACATGTCCTTCAATATCGGGAAGTTCGAGCCCTTCGACCTCAACTATCCCGGGATTCCTCACACGACCGTCTACATGTCGCCCAGCGCGCACGCGGACCTGAACACCCGGTTCCTCTCGGGGGCGGGCATGCGGGAGCGTGTGGCCGAGGACGTGACGAACAGCCTGATCTTCTTCCAGGACGTGTTTGGCCCGCCGCGAGGGGAGCGATTCCGTGCAACCGAAATCCCGTTCAGTCATGGACAGGCTTTTCCCAGCATGGTGCATCTGTCGTGGTACACGTTCCACGAAGACCGCAAGCCGGGGATGGACCAGTTCTTCCGGGCGCACGAGATGGCCCATCAGTGGTGGGGCCTGGACGTGGGGTGGAAGACGGACCGCGACATGTGGATCAGCGAAGGGTTCGCCACGTACGCGGGCCTGTGGTACCTCGACGTGGTTCTCAAAGAGCATAAGGTGTATCGCGACCTCCTCGACGACTGGCGCAAGGAGATCGCGCGTCGCCGCACCAAGGCCGGGCCCGTCTCGCTCGGCACGCGGAACATCGATCCCGAGGACGAGGAAACCTACCAGACGATTGTGTATTACAAGGGTGCGTGGGTGCTGCACATGCTGCGGGGGATGATGGCCAGCGCCTCGGAGGATCCCGACGCGCGCTTTCGCGCATTGATGCGAGAGTTCTATGCGAAGTATCGGGGCCGCACGGCGTCCACGGCAGATTTCCGGGAGTTGGTCGAGCGCCACCTCGCCATGGACATGCGCTGGTTCTTCGACCAGTGGATCCACGGCACGGCACTGCCCACCTATCGGTTCGCGCATATCATCGACGAGACGGAGGCTGGCCAGTACGTCGTGCGCGTACGGGTGGAGCAAACGGACGTCCCGGACGACTTCAAGATGTTGGTGCCTCTCCGGCTCGAGTTCGGCGGTGGGGCATCTGGATCGGTCCAGCTGCTCGTCTCGGGACCGCTCACCGAAGCGGAGCTGCCGCCGCTCGCGGAGCGGCCGACCAAGGTCGAGCTCAATCCGGCCGGGGCCGTGCTCGCTGACGTGAAATCCGCGGCCTGGCCCACGCGGTAGGACCCGTCTCTGGCGTTCCAGGGCCTCTACCCCGTAGAATGGAGGAAGCCACTCCATCGAGGAGGCCTCCCATGTCAACGGTCAAAGACATCCTGACTCGCAAAGGCAGCGACGTCGTCACAATCGTCGCAGACGATTCGGTGCTCAGCGCGGCTCGGCTCATGAACAAGCGCGGCATCGGCGGTATCGTCGTGATCGAAGACGACGAGGTCATCGGCATCTTCACGGAGCGGGACATCCTGCGCCGAGTCGTAGCCGAACGCCGCGATCCCACGAACACTCTGATCCGCGACGTGATGACCACGCCGGTCATGACCTGCAAACCCGAGGCGAAACTCGAGGAATGCACGGCCCTCATGACGGACAAGCGCGTCCGCCATATCCCGGTCGTCGATGCCGACGGGCTGTGCGGCATCGTGACGAGTGGCGACATCCTGGCGTACCAGGTTTCGGAACAGGCCGACACGATCCAGTACCTGAACAGCTACGTGTTCGACCTCCGGACCTGAGACCCACTGGTGGCGGCCGCTGCAGGGCCGGGTAGCGGCGCCGGCAGGGAAGAGCCGGTACCTGCCACCAGCGCACAGGTGTACGAAAGGAGCGCGACATGGTCAGGACCGCAGGCGACCGTCGCGCCGCCGTGGCCGGGTTCTTCTATCCGTCGGATCGGGAGGCACTCCACTCCCTCGTGGCGCGGTTCCTCGATCAGGTGGAGGACATACCCGTGCCGGCGATTGCGGCCATCGCTCCCCATGCCGGCCTCGTGTATTCCGGGCAATGCGCGGCGCACGTGTGGGCGCGCGTTGCCCTTCCTGAAACCATCGTGATCCTGGCCCCAAACCATACCGGCCGCCTCGACAACCCCGGCGGCGCGGGCGCGTGGGATCGCGGGACCTTCCAGACCCCGCTCGGCAACGTCGCGGTGGCTGAGGATTTTCTGAGTCGCCTCGAAGCGGCGTGCGACCGGGTGCGGCACGACACGTCGGCGCATCTCCGAGAGCACGCTATCGAGGTCCAGCTCCCGTTTCTCCAAGTGCTGGCCCCGGCATCGCTGCTCGCGCCGATCGTCGTTTCCTGGGACCGATGGGAGCCGTCGCGCGAGCTTGGAGCCGCCCTCGCCGGCGTCGTGCGT
Source organism: Gemmatimonadales bacterium (assembly GCA_041602035.1). Lineage (GTDB taxonomy): Bacteria > Gemmatimonadota > Gemmatimonadetes > Gemmatimonadales > GWC2-71-9 > JAOTVV01. Next base: position 211,145 of record JBFIHA010000001.1, read on the forward strand.
GCCTGGCCGGACGACGTACTGCTGGTGGCCTCGTCCGACATGACCCACTACGAGTCGGCGGCGAGTGCCCAACGGAAGGACCGCATGGCGCTGGACGCGGTGGCGCAGCTGGACGGAGAGGCACTGCTCGACACCTGCCACCGCGAAGGCGTGACCATGTGTGGCCGAGGGCCGGCGGCGGTGGTGCTGGAGGCCGCTCGACTGCTCGGTGCCACTGCGGCCGACCTGGTCGACTACCGCCACAGCGGCATGGTCACCGGCGACGATTCCGACGTGGTGGCCTACGCGGGCGTGGTGATTCGCTGAGGCTAGGGCCTGGGCGGTAGGGCCAGCTCCACGTACGTGGCCGGGTTGGCCGGATAGTTTCGTCGGGACAAGGAACTGAAGGTTCGTCCGTCCGCCCCGCGTTGGGCTGTGGTGAGGCTGAGCCGAGCCCGACTCCCGGCTACTGGGATGGCGAGTTCAACTGCCCATCCGCTCCGCGTCACGCTCACGGCCCGCCGGACGCTGGCGGCACCGGTGGTGTCGGGCCTCCCCAGTGACGTGAGCAGGAACTCTGACCATGTAAGGTTGCGGTTGTCGGCCAGGAACTTGGCCATGAACCCGTGTACGCCGAGCCTGCCCACCCACTCGGCGTGTTCGGACCCTGCGGCCGGTGCGAGCAGGAGCACCAGGTCGTCCGGTTCGAGCCCCGTCCGCGGCCGCTCGGGGTCGTGCTGGATGATGACGGCCACATGGTCGCGCTCACCGATGCGATTCCCGACCTCCGCGCGCGCGCCCCCCGGAACCTGGATGGCGACATACAGCGTGTCAGCGTGCGTTCCAAGAGCGACCTGCGGTCTCTCGGCGCTGCCGGCGGCACCAGAGGTAGGGCGCCAGGCGCGGCGCGGCCACTCACCAACGCGCCCGTCGAGTGTTGGGGGGGATTCTAGCGGTGTGACCTCCACTCGATCCAGCTCCGCTCGGTACCGGATCACGCCGTTGCGGATCTCGTTCAGCGGATCACGCTCGATCTCGGCAAGGCGCTCGGCGGTTCGGGTCACGACAGACCGCAGCTCTGCCACCAAGGGCACCAGGTTCGGTGTGGTGGCCGCAGCCGAATCGAGTCGGGTGAGCGCCTGCCGCAACTCGGTGAGCCCGCTGGAAACCGCATCGCGATCGATAGGTGCGCCCGGCATGAACAGGGGCTCGAACAGGTTCGTGTCCCACCAGTAGTCGCCGTAGATCCGCACGAAGGGGTCCAGCAATCCCGCCGCCGACCCGTACAGACGCTCCAGCGCCTGTTGCAGGGCACGGCCGGGGTCGTAGCCGCGAGGGTCACGGACATACTCGGCGAGCGTGGCGAGCGGGATCATCGAGGCGTGAGCCTCGTTCATGGGGTTGGAGAGGATCCCCATGGCTTCCAGCGGCAAATCAGGCGCCCGTCCGAGCACGGGACCGAGAAACAGCCGCCACCGCGCGAAGTCGTTGACCGGGTAGTTGTCCCAGACGAGGGGCGGCCGTCCCATCAACGCACGCCACGACGCCGCCTGCCCGGCGGTGATGGTCACCGACGCCACGTCGGGACCTGTCCAGAAGAACGGCACGTCGAGTGGCACCAACTCGCCCAGCCGCTCGAGGTAGGTCCGGTCCCCCCACGCTGCGGTGTACGTGGTGGGCGTGACGCTGAGCGTCGCGCCCGTCGGCTCCAGGTAGTCCTGCATCGCGACGATCAGCGACGCGTGCGCGTCGGCGAGATTCGCATACCGGAGTCGATCCTGGTCGTGGCTCAGCACATAGGGCACATCATCGACGAACAGCGCGAAGTGCCGGACGCCGACGGACGCCAGTTGGTCGAGTTTGCGGAACAGTCGCTGCCGATCCGTGGAGTCGCTGTAGACCATACCACCACCCGGGCTGATCGCGAACACAAACGCCACGCCGTGGTCGGTCGCGGTCGCCACCAGAGTCCGCAGGCGTTCGAGACGGTCCGGTGGGTAGGGATCGTGCCATTGTGTGCGATGGTACGGGTCGTTCTTCGGGGCATAGTAGTAGTGGCCGAGCCCCACCGATCCCATGAACCGCAGCATGTCGAGGCGATCGTCGTGAGACCACGGAGGGCCGTAGAACCCCTCGACCACCCCGGACGAACTGAACGCCGCATCCGACTGGGCGTAACCGTTGCAGTTCGTGAGTGTCATGGCCAGGACGGCCGTGCAGAGCCAACGCATGATTGGAAATATCCGGTGAGGTGACAGGACGCGATAGCCCGGTCAGAACAGCCTGGGTAGCTTTCCACTCGTCCGCAGGCCGAGGGTCGTTCACTTGGGGAGGTGGTGTGTGGCTGCCGTGACGCCCGCGTCGATCAAACCGCTCCAGCCACCGCAGCGTCTGCTTATGGGTCCAGGTCCGTCCAATCCCGATCCGCGGGTGCTCGAGGCGATGGCGCATCCTATGGTGGGTCACCTCGACCCGTACTTCCTCGAGGTGATGGACGAGACGATGCGGATGCTGCGCCACCTGTATCGAACCGAGAATCACCACACCATCCCCATGTCCGGCACGGGGACGTCCGGCCTCGAAGCGATCATGCTGAACCTGCTGGAGCCGGGTGACGAGGCGATCGTCGGCGTGATCGGCTACTTCGGGCAGCGGTTGCACGAGATGGCGCGGCGGGCGGGGGCGGTGGTTCGCACCGTCGAGGCGCCCTATGGGGAGACCATATCCCCCGAACGGGTCGAAGCGGAGCTCCAGCGTCGGCCGGCCAAGCTCGTGGCACTCGTCCACGCGGAGACGTCGACCGGCGCCGCTCAGCCGGTTGCCCCCGTTGCCGAGATCGCGCGACGCCACGGTGCACTCGTCGCGATCGACTGTGTAACGTCGCTCGGCGGAATGCCGGTCGACATCGACGAGTGGGAGATCGATGCAGCCGGGTCGTGCTCGCAGAAGTGCATTGGCGCGCCCCCCGGGCTCGGCCCGGTCACGTTCGGACCGCGTGCGATGGAGGCGGTGCGCGTTCGGAAGGCGCCGCCACCGACCTGGTACCTCGACTTGAGTCTCCTGTTTCGGTATTGGGGCGAACACGGCACGGCGAAACAGCGGGCCTTCCATCACACGGCTCCGGTGTCGAGCATCTACGCATTCCGCGAGGCCCTGCGGTTGATTCTGGAGGAGGGCGTGGAGGCGCGGTGGGCCCGCCACCTCGCGGCGCACGAGCGCTTTGCCGCCGGCGTGCAGCGCTTGGGCCTGTCGTTCTTCACGCCCATAGAGCATCGCCTCCCGATGCTCAATGTGATTGCCATTCCGGACGGCGTGGAGGACGCGGCGGTGCGGCGCGGGTTGCTTGATCGTGGGATCGAGATGGCTGGAGGATTCGGCCCGCTTCAGGGCAAGACGTGGCGGGTTGGGCTCATGGGCACCAACGCGGATCCGGGCCGCATCGACCGATTTCTCGATGCGCTCGAAGACGTTCTGCGGGCGGAGGGCTTCCGGAGCTGATGCTCAGTGCTCCTCGCGGGCGGCGACGATAGCAACCCAGCGGCCATCGCCGCTCACGGCGATGCGGCTGATCTCCGTGATGCCGAAGTGCCCGAGGTCGGCGATTCGCACCCAGCCGTGACCGCCCTCGCGCCACCGAAAGACTACGGATCCCTCTCCCATGAGCATCGAGCCGTCCGGAGTCCACGCGAAGTACTCGTTTTGGCCCACCGGGCGGGTGAGGACACGAACCGCTCCGGATTCGAGGTGGCGCTCCACGATCCAGGGACCGTCGGCGCCGCGCTGGAGGAAGCTCACCGCTGGGCGCCTCGGCACCTTGTGGAGCGACCGCCCGACGTCGGTCGTCACCACGGCCGTCCGTCCGGTCCGTACGTCGGCCATCTGGAGCGTCGGTGGCGTACCGAGTACGAAGAGTGCCACCCGGTCGCGGTCCATCCATGCGTGGTAGCCTACCGGTGCCACCCGTTCCAGGACGAGGGTGGGATTGCCGCCGTCCAGATCGAACTGCCACAAACGCTGAGTCGAGTCCCGCTCGACGCGCACCGCCGAGAAGCTGGTTCCGCCGGGCATGACCGTCGGTGAGTACTCGCTCTCGGGCGTGGACGTGACGCGCGTGACCGATCCGGTGGCGATGTCGTACCGATAGGTGTCTGCCTGCCCGTCATCGCGAATGGACGTGTAGAGCACGCTCCCGTGATCGGGGGTGAACGACGGTTGGTTGTCGTATCCGGACCGATCGGTCACGCGCCGTGGCGTACTCAGTCGCCGGGCCGATTCGGTTCCCGACACGGCAAACAGGAAGATATCGGTGCCGGGCGGCGCCTGGCCCATGGCCGGTGTCGCGGCGCACAGTAGCACCGTCGCCGACGCGGCGACCCACAAGGCACTGCGAACATCGTGAGGCGTCATGCTCACACTCCAAACTGCGTCAGATGGTGATCGACGTGGGCAAACGCCAGCATCGCCCACTCCCGCCCCGACAGCGGCCCGGCCACCGGGTTCGGCGGCCACGTCGGGCGGTCACGACGCGTGGCGAACTCCTCGACGGCGTCCCGCAACCGGGTCAGGTCGTCGGCAAACGCGCCCGGGTCCGTGCGTTTGAGCTCTGGCAACGTGCGTGCCCCCCGCGGGTAGCGGAATGGCCAGTGCACGAGTATGGGTCGCATGACGGGTTGGAGCCACCGCGGGAACGCCGGTCGTGCGGCGGCACGACCCAACGCCACATCGAAATAGTCCCTGAGATGACAGACCATCTGTCCGACGGACATCGCACCCCACTGTGGACGGAGATCGGGGTGCAGGCGATCGAGGCGTGCCAGGATGTCCCGGTGGTCGGATGGGTCGAACAGCGAACGAGGCATGTGGTCTCCGCGGAGCTTGCCGGTCACACGCGTTTGACGTATTGGTGTCGGCAATCGCCAGCCACCCACGACCCCGAGGATCCCATGATCACTCCCGCCCGGCCCGCCGTGCTCCTGCGCCTCGACGGCCTCGCCGTCGCCATGGTCGCGGTGTTTCTTTACCGCGAGTTGGGGGCGAGCTGGTGGCTGTTTGCCGGCCTGTTCCTCGCCCCGGATATCGCGTTTCTCGCCTACCTCGTCAACCGCACCACCGGTGCCGCAGCGTACAACGCGCTCCACACGTACCTGATCCCCGCGGTGGGGTTCCTGCTCGGGCTGCGAATGCAGCACGCGCCGCTGATGGCGATTGGGCTCGTGTGGCTGGCGCACATCGGGGTGGATCGCGTGTTGGGGTTTGGGCTGAAATACCCCGAGGGGTTTCGCGTCACCCACCTGCAGAAGTGCTGACTCGGCAGCCGGGGAGTGGTACGTCTCGACTGCCGAGTCACCGGTGGGGCCTGGGCCCTACTTCCGCTCCCACACGTTGTTGTCCCGATTGACATCGGGGAACCACTGGTCGGCGTCGATCTCCACCTTGGTCACCGCGGACGGTGTCTTGACCACGATATCCGCGGTCCGAGCACCGGAGAGCCACCGCTCAACCGGGATCTCCGCCTGCACGGTCTGGCCGTCGGCGAGGGTGAGCGTCAGCCGCACCGGCATCGGGGAGAGTCCGAGGTCCGTCACGACGATGCGGGTCCCGTTTCGCTCCAGCTTCACGTCCGTGATCGACTGATCGAGCGTCCAGGTCTCGTAGTACCACGCCCGCCAGAACCAGTCCAGGGTCCGTCCGCTCACGTCGTTGAACGTGTTGAAGAGGTCCCACGGCTTGGGGTGCTTGTACGCCCACCGCTGGATGAAGGCGCGGTAGGCTGCGAGGAACGTCTCTTCACCCAGTAATCCCCGCAGCGTCCACAAGAGTGCGGCTGGCTTACTGTAGGACGCCGTGCCGTAGGCCGCACCGTTGTAGTGGTAGTCCGAGAGCCGCATGATCTCGCCCTCGAGGTCGGTGCGCGTGATCTGCATGTACCCGCCGTAGTTACCCAGCTCCCATCGCTGCCCGGGATAGAACTCGTTCATCGCGGCGCTGGTGTTGAACGAGGTCGTGCCCTCGTCCATCCAGGCCGCACGACGCTCGTCGTTGCCGACGATCATCGGCACCCACATGTGGGCCAGCTCGTGCGCGTGCACGCCGTACAGCGACGTGTCACTGCGCTCGTTGTAGTCACCGATGAGCGTCATCATGGGGTACTCCATCCCACCGCCCATGATCCCTCCGCCTTCCACGGACGTCATGTGCGGGTACGGGTAAGGCAGGCCGGTCCAGCGTGACAGAAAGTCGATCGAATGCTGCGCGTAGCGCCACGCGTGCTGCCACCGGGGCGCGGACTCGCGCCAGATGGTGTTCACTACTGCGTAATCGGTTACGCCGTCGCCGTCGCGGTCGCCCACGGGGGTCCGCGCGGCATCCCACCGCGATTCGCGGGACAGGCTGTAGGCGACATCACGCACCGAGTCCGCTATGAAGCGCCACGGCAGCCGACCGGTCGATGCGGGTGCGGTCGCGTTGCCGGGTCCGAAGTCGGTGGGCGTGATCACGTGTACCACCGTGTCGCTTTGCGCCGCGCGTCCCAGCCGGTCCACGATCGGTGCGGGAAGCACCGCGCTCGCGTTCGCGAGCGTCCCGGTGCCGACCGCGATCCAGCCCGCGGGGAGGTCCAGCGTGACGTCGTAGTTGCCATACCCCATGTAGAACTCGGCTTGGCCGAGGAACTGGTCGGTCTGCCATCCGACCACGTCGTCGAACACAGCCATCTGCGGATACCAGTAAGCGAGATAGAAGAAGTTGTCGGCGTTCCACCCCATGCGGCTCCCGGCGCCTTGCTGAGGAATCGTGAAGCCGAAGTCGATCTCGACGGTGGCCGAGTCACCGGACTGGAGCGCTCGGGGGAGCCGAACCTGGGCCACGGTCCCGAAGGTCAGGTAGCCGCCGCCCATCGCCCCTCGGCGGGCCTCGGTGAGCTCCTCTCCATTTGCCACGACACGTTTGAGTTCCATACCGCCCGTGACTTCAGCGGGTCGGTTCCGCACGGCCCCCTCGGCATGGACGTTCTGCAGGAGTTGGAGCACCAGGAAAGGCAGGGCGCGAGGCGATCGGTTGTGATACACCATCCGCACCGTTCCGTCGATCCGCTTGGCCTCCGGATCGAGGCTCGCTTTGATCGTGTAGTTCGTCCACTGCTGCCAGTAGTTGGGACCCGGGGCCCCGGTGGTGCTCCGGGTCCCGGCTTCCAGCGCGCGTTCGAACGCGCGGTCCACGGTGACGGGGTAGGGGATGGGCCGACGCGGGGCGTCTTGGCCGGCGAGCGGTGTAGCAATCACCGTGGCCATGAGCAGCGCCGCGGCGGTCGGCATGCGTGGCATCGGGCAGTCTCCCGTTCACGAGGATGGTTGCGACGAATGGCGTGCGCTTGCTACCCCGGCATCGACGTCTCGGTCCGGCGCCGGAGACCGTGCAGGCTAACGTGCGTGCCGTACGTGTGGCAAGGCACGGACCCGTGTATCTTGACGGCGAATCCTCTGCGAGAGTTTCAGCCATGCGGGTCGTGGTCCTGGGTGCGGGACGGGTGGGGCGGGCGATGGCCGTGGATCTGGCGGCCTCGGGGTTCGCGGTCACGGCGGCCGATCGCGATCCTGCGGCGCTCGCGGTGCTGGCGGCTCGCGGCATCGAGACGGTCACCGCCGACGTCGGCGATCGGGACGCGGTCGGCGAGCTGGTCGCTCGGTGCGAGTTGGTGGTGGGTGCGGTGCCAGCGGCGCTCGGGTACTCAACGCTCGAGACGGTCATCGCCGCCGGCCGGTCAATCGTCGACATCTCGTTCTTCGAGCAGAATCCCTTCGACCTCGACGCCCTCGCCCGTGAGCGCGGCGTGGTGGCGGTGGTCGATGCCGGTGTGGCGCCGGGGCTGAGCAACGCTATCTACGGCCATCTGGCGGATCGGTTCGACCGCGTGGATCGGTTCACATGCTACGTGGGTGGTCTCCCGGCGGTGCCGTCAGGGCTCATGCGCTACAAAGCGCCCTTCTCTCCAGCCGACGTCATCGAGTTGTACACACGTCCCGCGCGGTACCGGAGCGGCGGCATGCTCGTTACCGCGCCTGCGCTCTCGGACATCACGCCCCTCGAGGTACCGGGTGTCGGCCCACTCGAGGCCTTCCTCACCGACGGCCTCCGGTCGTTGCTGCGGGAAGAGCACGTCCCGGAAATGCGAGAAATGACGCTCCGTTATCCGGGACACGCTCGGCAGATCCTCCTGCTCAGGGAGCTGGGCCTGTTCGGCACGGCACCGCTGGCCGTCGGGTCGATCCGGGTCCCGCCCCGCGATGTGGCGGCCGCGCTCTTGTTTCCGCTGTGGGAGTTTGCGCCGGGGGAGCCGGATCTTACGGTGCTCCGCGTGGAAGTGGACGTGGCCCGCGGTGGATCGACGGAGCGGATCACCTACGACATGCTCGATCACTACGACGCCCAATCCGGCACCAGCTCGATGGCGCGCACCACGGGATTCATGGGCACGGCGATCCTCCACCTCGTGGCGGACGGGACCTTCGCGCGGCTGGGGGTGTCGGCGCCCGAAGATGTGGGGCGGGCCGAGGGATGCTTCGATCGGGTCCGGCACTACCTCGAGGCGCGCGGGGTGCGGCTCACCGAGATCCGGGCGCCGCTCCCCCCGGTCTGAGTGTCGGGCGTTAGCCGCCGGACGGGCGACGGCCACCGCGCATGGCCACGGAGGGCTTGGGCAGCGCGTCGAGCTTTGCCCGCTGCGGTTCCGTCAGTAGCGTCTGGATGACCGTGTAGTGTTCGTCGATCGTCTGCTGCATGGTGGTGAACTGCTCACGCATCGCCATGAACTGCTCTCGCGCTTCCGGTGACGGAGGGCCTCCACCCATCGCCTGACGCATGGCGGCGCGCTGCTCGGCCGCTTCCTTCATCACGGCGTTGATCTTCGCATACGGGGCGGCGGCGGTCTTCTGCTGCTCGGGTGTGAGCGACAGCTCCTGGACCAACGAGTCCATCGTGAGCCAATGGTCGGCTGGTGGTGTCGGTCGCTGGGCGTGCGCCACCGCCGCGAACGCCGCCGTCAGGAGCGCCACGGAGAGCACCATCTTCCGCATCAGGGAACCTCCGGTTCAGAGCCTGGGTACCGCGACATATATTGGAGTACGCCGGACGCCGCCCAGTCGTTGAGCCTCGGGGTGACCGACACGGCGGTCCGGGTGGGGCGTGCGGCGGGTGAGATGACTGGGAGGTCGGTGTGCATCCCATGGCTGTTCCCGTGCCGCGTGCTGTCGAAGCTTGGCGACCAGTGTCGGTCGCCGTCCTCGCACTCCTGCTCCTGATCCCCTCGAACCTCGATGCGCAGACCGACGCCCGGGAGATCGTCGATCGGGTGGACCGTCTGCTCCGTGGTCGGTCCAGCCGGGGGACGGTGAGCATGGAGGTCGTCACCGAGCGCTGGAGTCGGACGATGCAGATGCGGATCTGGTCGCTCGGCACCGAGTACGCCCTTATCCGTCTTCTCGCTCCGCCCAAGGACGCCGGCACGGCAACCCTCAAGGCCGGCGAGGACATGTGGAACTATCTCCCTCGGGTGGACCGCACGATCAAGCTGCCGCCGTCACTGATGGGCGCGTCGTGGATGGGGTCGCATTTCACGAACGATGACATCGTGAAGGAAAGCCGCATCATCGAGGACTACGACATCGCCATCGGATACGAGGGTGAACGGGATGGCGTGGCGGTCTGGGAGTTCGTGCTCACTCCCAGACCCGAAGCGGCGGTCGTATGGGGTCGTATCGAGGAGCAGGTGCGGCAGGACGACTTCATGCCCGTCTGGGCACGATACTACGACGACCGGGGTGAGATGGCGCGGAGCATCATCTTCGAGGACTTCCGGCGCATGGGGGGGCGCCTCGTGCCCGGCCGGATGATCATCCGGCCTGCCGACAAGACCGGGGAGAGCACCACCATCACGTACCTCGATCTCGAATTCGACATTGCGATCGACGCGTCCTTCTTCTCACTCCGCCGACTTCAGAGTGACCGCGGCCCCGACTGATGGCGCGGCCGTGGTGGCGGATTGGGTGGCGGAATCTCGGGCGGAACCGGCGACGTAGCCTCATCACCATGGCGGCGTTGGCGGTCGGCTACGCCTCCGTCGTGCTGCTGGTCGGGTGGTGGGATGGCGTCGTCGTGGAGATGATCAGCAACGGGACGGGTATCCTCTCCGGCCAGCTGCAAGTTCACCACGACCAGTACCTCCCCGATCGCGACGTCTACGAAACGATTGGTGGCCCCGACGGGGCCGACGTTTCGGTCCTCGTCGCCGAAGTCACGGCCGATCCGGCGGTCGAGGCGGCGGCGCCCCGGGTCTACGGGGGTGGCCTGGTAAGCTCGGGAGATGCGACGGCCGCCGCCGCGTTCCTCGGCGTCGACCCGGAGCTCGAGCCCCGGGTGTCGCGTCTCATGGACGCGCTCACCAGTGGCCGCCCACCGGCGCGCGGGACGAACGAGCTCCTCATCGGTGCCGAGATGGCGCGAATTCTGGGGGTGGAGCCCGGCGCTGAAGTGGTGGTGGTGGCGCCCGCGGTGGACGGCTCGCTGGGCAACGATCTGTTCGTCGTGAGCGGCGTATTCACCTCCGGCCTCGCCGACCTCGACCGCACCTTCGCATTGCTCCCCATCGACGCGCTTCAGGCGCTGATGGTGCTCGATCCCGGTCGCGTGCACGAGATCGCGGCAGCTGTCCCCGATCCGTGGGATGCACCCGCAGCAGCCACCCGACTGCTTTCCGCACTGGGCGCCGCCGACGGGGTGCTCACCGTGGAGCCGTGGACCGACCTCCGGCCGGAGTTGGTCGAATACGCGCAGCTCAGTCAGTCATTCCAGTGGGTCCTGCTCGTCATCGTGTTCGGCATGGCCATCTTCGGTGTCGCGAACACCATGCTGATGGCCACGTTCGAGCGACGTCACGAGTTCGCTCTCCTCCTTGCGCTGGGGACCGCTCCGCGAGGCATCGTGTGGTCGGTCGTCTTCGAGGCGATCGCACTCGGCGCGATCGGTCTGCTCGCCGGTGCGGCCGTTACGGGCCCGGTCATGGTGTGGTGGCACAACGCGCCGCCCGACCTGAGCTGGCTCGTCGGCGACTTCACGATGGCCGGCGCGCTCGTGCGACCGGTCCTCAGGGTCGAATACTCCTGGAGCATGGCCGTGCAGTCCGCCCTGGCACTGTTCGCCACGGCCGCACTCGCCGCAGTCTATCCGGCGATCCGGGCCGCGCGGGTGCCCCCGGCAGACACACTGGCGGGCCGCTGATGCGCCGCGCCCGGCTGCTCGCCCGTCTTGCGCTCCGCAACGTGCGTCGGCAGACCCGGCGGAGCATCCTGACGGCGTCGGCCATGGTCTTGGGCGTCGCCGTGCTCGTCTTTTCGCGGGCCTTGGGAGACGGGGCGCACGAAGACTGGATCGACCAGGGCGTACGCCTCGGGAAGGGCCACATCGCCGTTCAGCACCCTCGGTTCCAGCAAAGCCGTCATCTGGATGACCGTCTGACGCCACGGGCGCTGGCAGTGGCCGAACGCGCCCTTGCCCGGCCGGACATTGCCAAGCGCGTCACGGCGGTGGCGCCGCGGCTCGAGATCCAGGGGCTCGCCTACTCCGCGACGGGGGCCATTCCGGTATTCGTGACGGGAGTGGAGCCGGAGATCGAAGCGGCGTTCTCCAAGCTGGGCGAGCGGGTGGTCGAGGGTCGCTACCTCGTGGACAGCGACCGCCTGCACGCGTTCGTGGGTCAGCGGCTCGCCGAGCGGTTGGATCTGGAAGTGGGCTCCCGCCTGGTGCTGACGGGGCAGGACGCGACCGGTGAGATCGCGGGCCAATTCGTCCGGGTCGTGGGGATCTTCCGGACCGGCCTTCCCGAGGCCGACGAGGGCATCGTCCACATTCCCCTCCGTACCGCACAGGAGTGGCTCCAGGTAGGCGGCGCCGTCACTACGCTGGCCGTGCTCGCGGTGTCGGGGTGGGATATGCCGGGTGTACTCGAGGATCTCGATGCCGCCTTGGCCGAGGACTCCTCCGAAGTCGCGGCGCTGGGCTGGCGACAGGCGATGCCGGAGCTGGATGCCGCCATCCGCATCGACGACTACGGCGACTACCTGTTCCATATCATTCTGTTCGTGATCGTGGGGCTCGCTATCGTGAACACGGTGCTCATGTCGGTGCTCTACCGCACCCGGGAGTTCGGCGTGCTCCGGGCCCTGGGGCTGACCAAAGGGGAGACCGCCAGTGTGGTGTTCGGCGAGGGCCTGCTGCTCACCGCCGTGAGCGGCCTTCTCGGCATGGTGATCGGCTTCGCGTTCACTTGGATCTTCTTTCGAAACGGGCTCGACTACTCGGGGATGCTCGACAATGAGTTCACCATCTCCGGCATTCTCCTCGAGCCGGTGATCGTCCCGATCTTCCGCGTGGTCCAGGTGTTCCAGAGCCTGGGCTCCATCGTCGTGATCGGGGTGTTGGCGTCCCTCTATCCTGCTTATCGCGCGACGCGCATCGACGTCGCCGAAGCAATGAAGTTCGAGGCATGAGCGAACAACGAGTTGCGGCGGTCCGGACCGACGCGGTCTGGAAGGTGTTCGAGCACGACGGCATCGCTGTCGAGGCGGTGCGCGATGTCACACTGGAAATCGCGCCTGGCGAGTTCGTCGTGTTAGCCGGGCCCTCCGGGTCAGGCAAGACGACGCTCTTGAATCTGCTCGGCGGCCTCACCGCACCCACCCGCGGTGCGGTGTGGATCGACGGCCGAGAGCTGACCGCCATGAAGGAGCGGCAACGCGCGCGGCTGCGACTGGAGCGGGTGGGGTTCGTGTTCCAGGCGTATAACCTGCTTCCCGTGTTGACGGCACTCGAGAACGCCGAGTTCTCGCTCCTCCTGCGCGGGGTTCCACCGGAAGAGCGGACGCGCCGCGTCAGAGCCTTGTTCGAGCGCATCGGCATCGGGGGTCTCGAGGATCGGCGGCCGTCCAAGCTCTCGGGCGGGCAGCAGCAGCGGGTCGCCGTTGCCAGGGCCGTGGTTGGCGAGCCCGCACTGGTGCTGGCGGATGAGCCCACCGCCAATCTTGACAGCGCCTCGAGTATCGCGCTGCTCGACGTGATGACCACGCTGAACGTGGAGCTCGGCACGACGTTCGTCTTCGCCACGCACGACCAGCGGCTCATGGAACGGGCTCGGCGACTGATCCGACTGGTCGACGGTGGCGTGGAGTCGGATACGCGGCGACCGCCCAGTACGAGGGCATGAGGCAGACCGCGATCGCGCTGGTCGCGATCGTCGCGGTCTGGGCGAGAGGCACGGCCGCCCAACAGCCGCTCTTGCGGGGGTACGCGCTCAACGTTGCCGTTGCCGCCGACGCCACGCCGCTCACCGAGCGGCTGTTCGGCGACAATCAGCGCGTCAGGGTCATGACACGACCGTCGTTCGGTCCGTGGCAGATCGACCTTGCCTACGAGCACCTCGTGAGTGTGCGGACCACCACGGGGGGGACGCTGGTCACCGGCCTCGTGCCTGGCCTCACCGGCATTGACTGGTTTCCCCTGCAGGGCACGCTCTGGGAAACCGATCATCTCACGTGGCGTCATCGCGTCGACCGTCTCGGTGTCGGCTTTCAGCACCCAGTGTTCGAGGTGACGGTTGGCCGGCAGCCCATCTCCTGGGCCACCACCCTCTTCCTCACCCCGGCGGATCCGTTTGCCCCGTTCGATCCTTCCGACCCGTTCCGCGAATACCGCGCCGGGATCGACGCCGCCAGGGTTCGCGTCTTTTCGGGCCCGTTCAGTGAGATCGAAGCAGTCGCTCGAGTGGCCGACGTCGACGACGCCCGAACGATGACGGCCCTGGCGCGCGGCCGAACCGCGCACGGACGCTGGGAGCTGAGCGGGTGGGCCGGCGTCCTGCACGACGAGGCGGCAGCGGCGATCGGGGTAACCGTCACCGTCATCGGTGCCGCGATCCGCAGCGAAGCCGTGCTCAGGCGGTCCGGGGACGCGACGGTGTTCCGGGGTGCCGTTGGCGCGGATCGGAGCTTCAACCTCGGCTCGCGCACGCTGTACGTGGTCGTCGAGTACCAGCGGGACGGCTTTGGTGCGTCCGACGCCACCGGGCTCCCGGCCGTATTGCTCTCGGCCGCCACGCGTCGTGGCGAGCTCCAGGTCTTTGGGCGGGACGAGCTCGTGTTGCAGGGGAGCCTCGAGGTGCACCCGCTCGTGTCGGTCGACGGGCTCGTCATCTGGAACCTCAATGATGGAAGCGCCCTGGTCGCTCCCGGGGTGACGTACTCGGTGACGGGCGCGGTGACCGCGCGTGCCGGAGTGTATGTCGGGACCGGCCCCGGCCCCCTGCCCGCGGGGACGCTGCAGTCGGAGTACGGCCTCGTGCCAACCTCCGGTTACGTTTCGCTCTCGGTATTCCTGTAGGACCGGTCCGAATTCGCCGAAAAGGACGGAAGGCAAATGCTGTACCGAGTAATGGGCAGGGCGTGGTGGTGGGTAGTCCTGGTGTCGGTGGTGAGCCTGCAGAGCTGCGCCACATCCGCGCCACATTCGGTCGCCACGCCCGCGCCGGTAGTGCTCGTGGGTCTGGACGCGTTCGGGTGGGATTTCATGGAGAAGACAGAGACCCCGAACCTCGACGCGCTCGCCGCTCGCGGTGTGCGTGCCGAGCACCTCGTCCCGGTGTTCCCGACGAAGACCTTCCCGAACCATTACAGCATCGCCACCGGGCTCTATGCCGAGCATCACGGGATCGTGGCGAACAACATGTACGATCCGGTGTTCGATGCCCACTTCAGCCTGGGTGATCGGTCGGCGGTGTCGGATGGACGTTGGTGGGGCGGTGAACCCATTTGGGTGACGGTCGAGAAGCAGGGACTCGTGGCCGCAGCGTTCTTCTGGCCGGGTACCGAGGCGGCGATCCAGGGTGTTCGGCCCACCTATTGGCGGCCCTACGACGGGAGCATTCCCGCCGAGGATCGCGTCGCGCAGGTGCTGGCCTGGCTGGACCTGCCCGTGGGGGAACGGCCGGCGTTCATCACCCTCTACTTCAGCGAGGTCGACGACGCCACCCACCGGTTTGGGACCGACGCGCCGGAAACCCTGGCGGCGATCCAGCGCATGGATCGCATGATCGGGCTGCTCATGACCGGACTCGAGCAGCGCGGCATCGCCTCGACCACGAATGTGGTGGTCGTCTCCGACCACGGGATGGCGAACACGTCGCCCGACAGGGTCATCTTCCTGGATGACTACGTGCGGCTCGACGAGGTGGAAGTGGTTGACTGGAATCCCATCGCCGCCATTCGGCCCCTGCGCGCTGATGACGCGGAGCGCATCTACCGTCGTCTCGCCTCGGCGCATCCGCATCTGCGCGTGTTCCGTAAGAACGAGATCCCCGCGCGTTGGCACTACCGGGATCATCGAAGAATTCAGCCGATACTCGCCGTTGCCGACGAGGGCTGGTCCATTGCGAGCCGCCCCTATTTCGATCTGCAACCGGATCGCATGGCCGGTGCCAACCATGGCTACGACAACGCGCTTCAGTCCATGGGGGCCGTGTTCGTGGCCGCCGGTCCCGCGTTCAGGGAGGGGGTGGTCGCCGCGCCGTTTGAAGCCATTCACGTCTACGCCTTGCTGTGCCGCGTTCTCGGTCTCACGCCAGCACCGAATGACGGAAATGTCGACGCCGTGGCGCGGCTCCTGAAGTAGATGCCACGTCGGCGCCGATCTTCGGGCACGCCACCGTCGGCGGAGTCATCGCCGACTTCAGCCTCGCGGCGGTGGTCCGCGTGGGCGCTCGGGTGGGCCAAGTCCATTGCGCTGGCTGTCGCGATCTGGTTTCCGCTCCAGGCACTGGTGGTCAAGTCGTTCCGCATCGACTCCGGCTCCATGGAGCCGACGCTGCTGGTGAACGATTTCCTGATCGTCAACCGCGCCGTCTTCGGAGCCAGAATCCCAGTCGTTGGCGGTCGTACCCCCGCTCTTCGGGAACCGCGCCGCGACGAGCTGATTGTGCTGAGGGGGGTGGAACAGCCGGTACTGACCATCGTGAAGCGGGTCATCGGTGTCGCCGGCGACACGCTCGCCATGCGCCACGACTCCGTGTTTCGGAACGGCACTGTCGTGCCGAGTGTGCCCTATCGCCGTGACACCACCATGACCATGGACTCGGTGCAACGGGCGGCGAGCGCCCGATGGCAGCAGCCCTTGCTCGTCCCCGGCGCGGTGCAGGAGCCCTACCGTCCTGACCTCCGCAACTGGGGCCCCATCGTCATCCCGCCCGGACACCTGTTCGTTATGGGAGATAGTCGCGACGACTCGTACGATGGGCGGCACTGGGGGCTGTTGCCACGCGAGAACGTGATCGGTGTCCCGTTCGCCATCTACTACAGCTTCGACCCGGCGAGCTGGCGCCCGTTGCCGTTCGTCACCGCGATCCGCTGGAACCGCCTCTTCCGGAGTCCTTGGTAACGCTGCCCGATCGGCCACTGCGGCCTGGGCACTGCGCGCCGGCCACACAGTCGTTCGCTAGTCCGGTGCCACTTCTCCGCCACGCACGATGGACTGGATCTTCGTGAGCAGCATGTCCACCGCCACACGATTGTGCCCGCCCTCCGGGATGATCACGTGGGCGTAGCGCTTGCTCGGCTCCACGAACTCGAGATGCATGGGACGCACGGTCTCGAGGTACTGCTGCACGACTGATTCCAGACTGCGGCCGCGCTCGTTGATGTCGCGATGCATTCGACGCAGGATGCGAAGGTCGGCATCGGTGTCGACGAAGACGCGAATGTCCATCAGTTCCCGTAGATCTGGGTCTGCGAGAATCAGGATGCCCTCGACGATCACCGCTCGTCGCGGGTGCACCCGCTCGGTCTGGGCGGTTCTGGTGTGGTTGGTGAAGTCGTAGACCGGGATCTCGACCGGTCGGCTGCCGCGCAGCGTCACGAGGTGCTCGATCAGGAGCGGGGTCTCCAGCGCGTCCGGACGGTCGTAGTTGATGTGGACCCGTTCCGTGGGAAGCACATCACTGCGGTCGTAGTAGTAGGAATCGTGCTGGATGAAGCTCACGTCCTCGGGACCCAGGCTCTTGATGATCTCCTGGACCACGGTCGTCTTGCCCGAGCCGGATCCGCCGGCGACGCCGATGATGACCGGTTTCACGCGCTGGTCTCGTGTGCGAGAGGAGACGTGACGCTCAATGCTCGCCTCCGCGTCGTGCGGCGTCAAGCGAGTTGCGGGGTGATGGTCAGGTGCGGCTCACGGCACGGCGCGCCACGGGCCGGCCCTTCCATCTCGCACGGCCGGTCCAGTGAGCGACCGCCGAGTCCAGCTGCAGCACGGCACCCAAAACCATGGTGGCCGGCGCCAGCAGCGTGACACCGAGGGGCATGCGGACGAGTCGATCCGCCAGCCACTTGAGGACGAACAACGGGATGAGAAACCACAAGGAGGCGATCGGCGCGAGCACGAACACTGCGAGATACGACAGGTGCAGGGGGACGAACGTCCACACGCGCTCGCCCATGAACGGATACACGTTCTTGCGAAACCCGACCCAAGCGTCGGCCAGGCTCTCGTACATGCGGACCCGGACCTCGTCCTGGAGGTCGGCGGAATACGGCACGACGTTGTGAGCCTTGAGGTAGCGGCCGATGCGGATGTCCTCGAGCACCTCCCCCTTGTGCCGGAGATGCGGCTCCAGGCGGAGGTAGTCTCGGCGGTCGATCATCCAGCACTGACCGTTCATGCCGCTCAACCGCCCGACCCGCGTTCGCGCAACCAGAATGAGCGGGAGATACGTGAGGATCACGAACGGGACGAGGCTCACGAGCAGGCGACCGCCGCCCACCAAGCGCGTAATACCGGTCAAGACGGATCCTGGCGGTAGGGCGAGATAACGACGCACGAGCCGCAACAAGGCTTCGGGATCCGTGAGCGTCGCGTCCGCATCGAGGAATACCAACACGTCGCCACGAGCGTGGCGGCTTGCCTGGTACAGCGCATGGACCTTACCGACCCATCCGGGAGGCGGTCCCTCGCCACGCATCGTTCGAAGGTGAGGCGCCCGGAGCGCGTGGAGCACGCCCGGCGTCGCATCGTCCGAGCCGTCGTCATACACCGTGACGTCGAATCGTGGATAGCGCTGCGCCAAGACGCCTGGCAGGAACCTTCGCAGGTTCACGGCCTCGTTTCTCGCGGGAATGATGATGGAGATCGATGGGAGCGGGGCGGTCGATGGTGCCAGACGGCGGCGCGTGCCGCGGAGATAGCGGACGTTGAGGAGCAGGATCGCTCCGAAGACGAGGTAGGCCCCCGCAAGCAGCGGAATCACGGTGGCCCGTCGAGGAACTCGCGATACAGGGGTGGCAAGTGGGTGGCCAGCAATCGGGAGCGAAGGGAGTCCGCCTCCGGCGATCTCGTCTTGTGCAGTGCGTACCACAGCCAGACCTCGGCCTCCAGTGGGTCGACGCCACAGGAGATGGCTTCGTTCGTCCGACCCGTCAGGGCTCGCAGCCGCTCCACGGCCTTCGCGCCGTCGCCTCCGGCAATCCCAGGGCGAAAGAGCAGTGATTGTGCGTCGATCAGTGTCACGAGCGGATCGTCGGCATCACGCGCCAGCGCGTTCTGCAGCAGCGTCATCGTGCGCCGACCGTACACGTAGAACTGGATGGGGCCGACCTCTCGGATGCGGTAGCCCCAGAGTGCCGACAGCAGCGCCAACTCGCGTGCCGAGGCAGAGTCGAGACGCGTCGGGATCTCCGCGACCACCGCCTGCTCGCGGGTCAGGGCGAAGAGGCGGTAGCGGAGCAGGAGGGAATCCTCACGCGTAGGCGCCTCGGCAAACAGCGCCCGAAGCGTTGTGACGTCCTGGTCGGCATACGCGGCGTTCACGACGTTGCCGAAGCACAGCCCGAGCAACACGCCGATCATCGACGCCTCCCAAGGAAGGCACCGACGGATCGGAAGTCCCAGCGCTCCTCTGGTCCGGGGCGACCCTCGAGCAGCACGCGTGGTGTGCCCGTGCCGGCAGCGGGGCTCTCGAGAAGATCGCGCAGCGTGGTCTGCTCTGCTCCCGTTGGCGCAACGTGCAGCGGTCCGCCCGCGAGTATGGCCGTGGGCGTAGCCTCCTGCCATCCCGAGATCCGCAGGACGACGGGCCACCACTGCGCTGGAGGAAGCACCGAGGCCAGACGGGTGAACCGGTCTGCCGGAAACGGTAGGATGCCCTCCTCGATGGGGTGCAGGTGTCGCTCGGGAAAATAGATCAATGCCGTGTCGGGACGCGATGCCATCAGGCGCACGGTCTGCCGGATCGTTCGTATCCGACGAGGAGGGTCATTGACCGGAAACGGCCGCGCGCCCAACACGCCGAGAAACGGAAAGCGGTCGAGTTCCTCCATCCAGACGACGGCATGCCGCCCAAGGACACGTTCAGCGACGTACCCGAGAATCTGCGCATCATAGAACGCGTGGTGGTTGGCGTAGATCACCACTGGATGATCGGAGCGGGGGGGGTGCCACGGTCCCACCCAGACGATCCGACGGAACGCGCGCCGCAGGTGTCGGCGAAGGAGTGTGTAGGCGAGCCGACGGGTTCCCGACCTCACCCCACAGCCGTCGGGGCCGCCCGATGGCTCTCGAGCGCCAGTAGGGGAAGCACGATGGCGACCGCCCCGATGATCGCGGCGCCGAACAGCCCGTACACGATGCAGATCCCGACGGGAAAGGCCCCGTTGATGAGCCAAATGGTTGCGGTGTGCCTCGGAGGCTCCGTGAGTCTGAAGTCGCCGAGGATCTCATACCCCCACACGATCACGAGGGCGGTGACATACCACCCCACCCAGTTCAGCGCCGGCATGCCGTAATAGAAGCCGTCTGCCGCCCATGTCCAGACGGGAAAGGCGGCTCCCATGGCGGGGTCGAGTGCGACGTCCCACAACACCATGAACGTGGCAGCAGCGAGGAGGCGCTGCCCGCGGGACAGCGGCAGCCGCGCGGCAAGGTCCAGCGCCAATGCGGCAACGGCGTACCACGACAGCGGGATCAGGGCGGGAACGTGATCGAGGATCTTCGGGTCCAAGAACGCGGTGTACGAATAGTCCCCAAAGGGATAGCCCGTGGCCGTGCCGATCAGTTCCGCCATCATGCCGATGAAGCTTCCCCACACCAGCAGGAAGATCGTCCGCCACCACCCGAGTGCCGACAGGTGCAGCATGACGGCGATCGTGGGAAGCGTGAGCATGTAGATCCACGTGGGGACCTTCATAAGCCACGGCAACGTCGGTCCGGCGAGCGCGGCCACGGATGGGACGAGACGGATGAGGACCATCCCAATGAGGCTGAACGCGATCGACCCGGCGAACAACGCGAGCGTGAGCGCGAAGACGCGCGGTGCCACCGCGGGACGCCGCATGTCGCTCACGACACGACGCGCAGGTGCCGCACGGCGGTCCCGGGATCGGTTCTCCGGGTACCCATGGTCCGCGTTGGCAGTCGGAACCGGTCGAGGAACGAGTCGAGGAACCGCCGGAACGGCACTTCACCGTCGCCAACTGGCACGGCCCGCAGCGCGGCCCCGATGCATCGCTCGAGTTGCTCGGCGCTCGACGCGGCCCCGTGCTCTCGGACGGCATTCGGCCGGCCCAGGGCCGCGTCCGATCCCGCCGTCGCGGCCGATCCCTCGTCGGCGATATCATCGGCCAGTTGATAGGCCCGGCCGAGCCACTGTCCCACCGGCTGCCAGGGCTCCGGGTCCTGACCGGCCGCGATCGCCCCAGCGGCGGTTGCCGCCTCGAACAGGGCGGCGGTCTTCGACCGATGGTACTCGGCGAGATCCACGGTGGCTTCCACCTCCCACGCCTGACCAGCGACGGCGCCGTGTGGGCTACCCGCGCCGCGGCTCAGGGTGCGGAGCAGGAGGCCCACGCGGCCAGGCATGCGGGGTCCCACCCGGGCGATCTCGTCGAAGGCTCCGATAATGAGCGCATCCGCGGCGAGGATCGCGATGCCGTCGCCGAACACCCGATAGAGACTGGGTCGGCCGCGCCGCAGCTCGGCGCGGTCGAACGCGGGGAGATCGTCCTGGACGAGCGACGCGCCATGGAGGAGTTCGAGCGCGGCGGCGGCGGTATCAGCGGTGACAGGATCCGGATCGCCCAGCGCATGGGCGACGGCCAAACACAGCCGTGGCCGCAGGCGGTTGCCGGCGGGGAAGATTGCATACCGGATGGCCTCGCCGAGTTGCGGTGGACACCCGTCGGAGGTGAGGCGGTCCACGGCCCGATGGAGTGCCTGCTCCGTGCGCGTTTCGATGTCGATCATGCGGAATCCTCTTGGGGTTGGAGCACGGAGTACCCGCGGTCGGGGTTGGCGGGCGGCGTCCCCTTGCCGTCGGCGGCGACCGCTGCGACCAGGGGTGTGGCCTCGGGAAGGGGCGGCTCGTGCGCACCGGGACCGGGAGTGTCGCGAACCACCAGGGCGCGCCACACCAACACCGCCTTGCGGGGTCCCGACGTGAACGCCCGCCGCGACACCGAGTCGTAGCCGGCTGCGGCGATCTCCCGACCGATGTCGGCATAGATGCGTCGGGCAGCGCGAATGGCCAGTCGGCACCGGGGCGGGAGGAGGGTGACTCCCGCGTCGGCTCGCCGATACATGGTGTTCGCCGCGTCGAGCAATCGCTTGACGACGGCGCCCACGCCTGGAGTGAATGAGGGAGAGCGGAGCCATGCCTCGGGGTCGAGGCCCGCATCACGCATCCAGGCGCGGGGGAGATACAGCCTCCCAGCTCGCGCGTCCTCGCCCACGTCCCGAGCGATGTTGGTGAGCTGCATCGCCACGCCGAGGTCGCACGCGCGGGCGAGGGTGGTTGCCCCTCGCTCCCCCATGAGGCAGGAGACCGCCACACCCACTGTGCCAGCGACGCGGACGGAGTAGGCGGTCACGTCGGAGAGCGTCTCGTACCGGCGGTGGTCGAATTCCCACGCGAACCCTTCGAGCAACGTATCGATCACGGGGCGGGGGAGGGCGGCGTACCGAATGACGGCCCCGAGTGCGCGGTCCACCGGATCGGTGGCGGTACCGGCATACATCGCGTCGACCCGATCCCTGAGATGCACGAGCGTCCAGCGACTGGCCGAACGGGCATCCACGAGGTCGTCCGCCATGCGGCAGAACGCGTAGAATGGCGTGACCGCATCGCGCACCGAGCGGGGCAGCAGTCGGGCCGCCGCATGGAAGCTTCGAGAGCCTTCCCGCAGCATGCGGCGACACACTGCGAGGTCCGCTCGGTGCAGGCCGGGGATGTTAGGTGAGGGCATCGGGGCTCGGCACCACGGTGTCGAGGACGCGGGCGGACGACAGCACGCCGGGCATGCCGGCGCCGGGATGCGTGCCGGCGCCGACGAGATAGAGACGCTCGATGTCGTCACTCCGGTTGTGCGGTCGGAAGTACGCGCTCTGTGTCAGGACCGGCTCGAACGAGAACGCGGCGCCGCGAAACGCGAGGAGATCATGCCGGAACTCGTGGGGGGTCAGCACGCGCGACGTGACGATCTCCCCCTCCAACCCTGGCAGCACGGTGGCTCCCAGGTGACGGGCGATGCGCCGGCGATATGACTCCGCGACGGCGGGCCAGTCCGTATTGCCTTCCAGATTCGGAACAGGTGACAGCACGTAGAAGGCATCACAGCCCCGCGGTGCGAGTGACGGGTCGGTCGCGGTGGGCCGATGAAGGTACAGGCTGAAGTCGTCGGCGAGGCGCTTGTGTCGAAAGATATCGTCGAGCAATTCACGGTACCGAGGCCCCAGCAAGATGGTGTGATGGGCGACGTCAGGGTACTGCCGGCGCGTCCCGAAGTACCACACGAAGAGACCCATCGAAAACCGTGACCGCTCGATGCGCCGATCCGTCCAAATGCGACGTGCACGGGCGGGCACGAGGTATCGGTAGGTCCAGGCGGCGTCGGCGTTGGACACGACCACGTCGGCTGCGACGGTCCGGCCGGACGCCAGGCGCAGACCGGTGGCCCGTCCCCCCTCGACGGTGATTTCGGTGACGTCCTCGCGGAGGTGAAGCTCACCGCCCAGTCCCTCGATCAGCGCGATCAGACCCTGAATGAGCGCGCCCGTGCCGCCCATGGGGAAGTGGACGCCCCACTTCCGTTCCAGAAAGGCGATCAAGGAGTAGATGGACGTCGTCGAGAACGGATTCCCCCCCACTAAGAGCGGATGGAAGCTCAAGACTTGTCGCAGCTTCGGGTGCTTCACGTGCTTGGCCACCATCCCGTACACAGTGCGGTAGCTCTCGAGTCGCATCATCTGCGGAACGATGCGAAGCATGTCCCAGGGGGAGTTGAACGGCACGTGGGCAAGCTGCGCGAATCCGACGCGAAAGACGTCCTCGCTCCGGCGGACGAAGGTCTCGTAGCCGCGCACGTCGCTCGGTGCCACGCGGGCCACCTCGTCGCGCATGGCGTCGGCTGAACCGCTGTAGTCAAACGTGTCCCCGTCGTCGAACCGGATGCGGTAGAACGGTGTGACCGGGCGGAGGTCGATTGAATCCTCGAAGCGCCGTCCGGCGAGCGTCCACAGCTCCTCCAACAGGAACGGTGCGGTGATGACGGTTGGCCCGGCGTCGAACACGAACCCGTCGTGTCGGAAGACGCGCGCCCGTCCGCCGGGCGTGTCGAGCCGGTCGAAGACGCTCACCCGGTACCCGCGGGCCGCCAAGCGAACGGCGGCGGCCAACCCCCCGAACCCGGATCCGATGATTGCCGCGTGTGGGGCCCCGCGGCGCGCCCCGTGAACCCGTGTGGCTGGTTGGCGTACCCCGACCGTCACGCGGCCAGTCCTCCGATCTCCGAACGCAGCGACGTGAGCACGGTTCGTAGGCTCTGCATGTCGCGGAGCACGAGCGCGCCGATCTCGTCAAGTGTGGTGGCGTAGGCGGGAGTGGCAAGCCCTCCCGCCAGGATGCTCGCCCGAGCCGGCAGGCGCTCGCGAAGGCGCTCCAGCTCGGCCGGGAGGTCCGGGTCGTCGAGCGGATGGGTGATGCTCACCGCGACCACCTCCGCCCCCGATTCCGCTGCCGCGTTCGCAATACTATCGGCCGGAATGTCGATTCCCAGATAGGTGACGCGCCAACCGACCGAGGCAGCGGTGGCCGCAACGACGAGCGCACCGAGCTCGTGCACTTGGCGAGCCGGCGTGGCCACCACGATGCCGGGACCGGTCCCCGGCAGGTCGCGTGACAGAACGATGGCGGAGAGGACGGCGCGGATAATGGCGGTGGCGAGATGCTCGTGGGCAATTCCCAGCGCGCCTTCCTCCCACCCGGTGCCGACGGCCCGCATGATCGGCACTACCACCCGCTCCATCAGGTCTGCCGGGCTGAGTGCGAGGGAGGCCGCGGCAAGAGCCGCATGCAACCCGGACGAGTCGAGCTGGCCGATCGCGTCGAGCGCGTGCGCGACGAACCGTTGTGGGTCGGCACTGCGCTGCTCCCCGGGTCGGTCGGCGATCTGTCGCACCGCGGCATCGACGTCCCCAACCACGAGGCGCCGCAGGTGCTCGTCCGGGAGTGTCGCGATCTGCCCGATCGGCCGACCGGCCTCGGTGGCGCGGCGCAACATGGTCAGTCGCTCGATTTCCTGCTCGGAATACAGCCGCCGTCCCGAGGCGGTCCGCTCAGGTGTGACGGCTCCGTATCGGCGCTCCCACGCCCGTAAGAGGTCGGCCGACAAGCCGGTACGGCGCGTCGCCACCTGAATTGGATGCTTCTGATCGCGTCGGGAGCCAGGCATCGGCTAGGTACCTCGAAAACGGTACTGTTATGTTTATGTCCAGGACAATACTGTTACAGCATGTCTGTGTCAACCCCCACCGCAACAGCCTGTCCTTTCCGGGGTCGGCGACGCCGACATGGCCGTCGTACGCGCACCGCCGGACCGGGGGCCGCTTCAGGGCGCCTATTCGTAGCGCAGGGATTCAATCGGGTCGACGGCTGCGGCTCGTCGGGCGGGCAGGATGCCCGCGGCGAGGCCGATCACCATGAGAATCGAGCCACAGATCAGGGCTATGGGCCACGAGAGGATGGGATTGGCGATGTATTGCATGGCCTGGTCCTGGGCGGGCAGGGCATTCACCGCGGCAATGATGGCAGCGGAGACGCCCAACCCCACTAGACCGCCGGTCAGGGCGATCAGCATGGCTTCAAACACGAACTGCGCCATGATGTGTCGGCGGCGGGCCCCCACCGCCATCTTGATGCCGATCTCACGCGTCCGTTCCCGAACCACCACATACATGATGTTGGCCACACCCACGCCCGCCACGAGCAGTGTGAACGCCCCAACCAATCCGAGAAAGATCTGAATGCCGAGGCCGATGCCGTTTACCATCTTCTGGTCCTCGATGAAGTCCCACATCGGTAGGGCGCGCTCGTCATCCGGATCGAACTTGTATCGCCGCCCGAGGACCTCGAACATCTGCTGCTTGACGGCCGCGGACCGCGAGGCGTCGCGCGGCCGGACGAGGAGGTGACTCACGAACCGATGACCGTACACGGTTTTCAGCGTGGACGCAGGGATGACCGCTCGGTCCGCATCGGGGCCGTTGTTGCTCGAATCCTGGAATTTCGGCTGCATCACGCCAATCACGATGAACGGCAGGCCGTCGAGCATCACGGTCTGCCCGACAGGGTCGCTGGTGTGGAAGAGCCGCTGTGCGATGTCATTGCCGAGGAACAGCACCCGCCGCCGCCGATCGAGGTCGTCCTGATTGATGAACCGACCGCCCTCCTGGGGGAACGTCCGCCGCATCTCAGCGAACTCGGGGTACACGCCCTCCATGTACGTGGTGGTCTTGTTCGCTCCCCACGCGAGGCTGGTGCCCCACCGACCGTAGGAGGGGCTGCCCATCTCGATCTCCGGAATCGAGCGACGCAGCAGATCGAGATCCTCTTCGACGAGCCGAATGCGGCGGCCGGTGGGGAGACCCTCGAAGACCCGGCTCGTGGTGCCACCGTACACCATGTAGAGCCGCTCACCGGCGTTCAGGAGCCCGGTCGAGATGGCGTACTTCAGTCCCTCGCCGAACGAGAGGAGAATCACCACGGCGATCGTGCCCCACGTAATGGCAAACATGGTCAGGAAGGCACGGGTCTTCTGCGTCTTGAGATCGCCGATGAATTCCTGGAGCAGGATCGTAAACATGGCTAGTACCGCAGGCACTCTACCGGGTCAAGGCTCGCGGCCTTCCTGGCCGGAAACAACCCTGCCATGAGGCCGATGGCGCCCAGCAGCGACAGGGTGATCACGGCCACGAGTGGAGAGATGGTTGGCCTCCCGACGTATTCCTGCATCGGCACGAAGCTGAGCAGCCACACGAGGCCCCACGAGCCCGCAAACCCGAGGACGGCCCCGAGGCCGACGATCAGGAACGTCTCACCGATGAACTGCAGCAGGATGTCTCTTCGGGTCGCTCCAACGGAACGCTTGACGCCGATCTCACGGGTGCGCTCGCGGACCACGATGTACATGATGTTGGCGACCCCGATCCCGCCAACCGTGAGGGTGAAGGTCCCGACGATCGCGAAGAAGATGTGGAAGGCGAGGAACATGTAGCCGAAGCGAACCTCCCACTCGGCCGTGTCCCACACGGCCAAGGCATCGTCGTCGTCCGGATCGAAGGAGTGTCGACGCCCGAGCACCTCGTAGACGCGACGCTCCACGCTCTTGGTGAGGGTGGCGTCGCGCACGCGGTACACGAAGTTACCGACGAAACGGTTGCCGAAGAGTGCCCGGTGCGTGGAGGCCGGGATGAAGACTCGGTCTTTGTCGCGCCCGTTGTACGAGGAGTTCTGTGTCTTGGGACGCATGACGCCCACCACGGTGAAGGGCGTCTCGCCGACGAAGATCTGCTGCCCGACCGGCGTCGTGTCGGCGAACAGAAGCGTTGCGAGTTCATCGCCCAGCACCGCCACGCGGCGGCGGTCGGCCAGGTCTTGGACATTGATGAATCGCCCGCCCATGTCGGCGATGATGTTGCGCATCTCGCCGTAGGCGGGGGTGATCCCTGTGATGTTGGGATTGGCGGTCCGGGTGCCGCGTCGCACCGGGGTGCTGCGGTTGGAGTATTCCGGACTCAGCATCACGATGTCCGGGATCTCCCGCTGCAGCAACGCACCGTCCTCCTCGCGCAGGTTGATGTACCGCCCCTCCGGAAATCCGCGGAAGCTGACGGTGGTGCGCCCCCCGAAGAGGATGACGATGCGATCACCAAGCCCGTGGAACCGTATGCGCGTCTGCCGCTCGAGCCCGACCCCAAATGCCAACAGGACCACGACGGCAATGGTACCCCAGGCGATGCCCAGCACGGTGAGCGCCGTGCGCAGGCGCTGCGCTCGGAGGTCGGCGGCGAACTCGCGCAGCAACGTGGTGAGCTGCATGGGAGGTTACGTGATCTCCCGCGGCGGCGGCTCCACGACTTGCTCGCCGTCCCGGAGGCCTTCGATGACCTCGAGATTGATGGCGTCGCTGAGGCCGCGCGTAATGACGCGGTCCTCGGTGGCGCCGTTCGGCAGCAGCACGGTGACCATGGCCGTATCGCCCGACACGCGCACCACTCGCTCCGGGATCACCAGCACGCTGTCCCGCCGAGCGATGATGACATCGGCGTTGGCCGAATAGCCCGCCCGAAGGGTAGTGCCGTACGTCTCCGTCAGCGCGATTTCGACCGGGAAGACGGTCGAATTGTCCTCAGTGCGCGCCTTGAGCGAGATCCGGCTGAGGCGGCCTTCGACGCGGGCGTCGGGGAGTGCGCCGATCTTGATCGTCACCGCCATCCCCTCGCGCAAGCGGCCCACGTCGATCTCGTCCACCGTCCCGCGGAACATCAGCTTGGTCATCTCGGCCATCGTCATCAGCACCGTTCCCTCTTGATAGGTGCTGAGCGGGACGACCGGGTCGCCTACTTCGACGGTCTTCTCCAGAATGAACCCGGCAATTGGGGAGCGGATCACCGTTTCGATGGCGTCGTCCGCCACCGTGAGCTTGCCCTCTTCGAGGAGGGTGAGGCGCTCGCGGGCCATCTGCAGCTGGATGCGTCGTTCCGCGTACCGCTGTTCGGTCTCCTGATACTCGCGATCCGACACGAGCCCCTGCTCGTTGAGCGCGCGTTGACGCTCACGGTCCCGCGCGAGGTTGTCGAGCTCCACCTGCCGGAGCTCGAGTTGTCGCCTGGCATCGGCCAATTCGAGTGGTGTGGGGTTGGGCTTGATCTCCAGCAGCGGTTCGCCGGCGCGTACGAAATCCCCCTCATCGTGCAGCAGGCGCCGGACCACGCCCGAGATCTGGGACTTCACGCTGACCTCGATCTCGGGCTCGATGCGTCCGACCGCGAGGGCCTTGTCGACAATCGTCTCTCGGCTCACCGTCACCGTCCTGACGTCGTCCCCGCGGCCGCTCCCCCGGGAAACCCCGACGGCGACGGCCGAGGCGGCGACGGCGGTGACGCCAAGCGTCACGAGGATGAACTTGGTTCGGCGCGTCATGGGCAGATCCCTCGGGCGTGCGGCGCCACCCGCGTCGTGGTCGGTGTGAGGCGGCAAGTGGGGCGTCGTTCCACTTTGTGACAGCTGACCCTACGACGCCCGGCCGGAGGGAGTTTCAGCCACCCCGATCGCTGTATATTGGCCGAGATGACATCAACACCGCCACCACGAGTGACGATCCGTCCGGCTCGCCCGGAAGAACTGCCGGCGGTCGAGGACCTCTTGCGTCGCGTGCGTCTCCCGGTCGACGGAATCGCCGGACTGACGGGACTGGTGACCGTGGCGGATGCCGGCGGGCGGGTCGTGGGATCCGCCGCGTTGGAGCCGTATGATCCCGCCGGTTTGCTGCGGTCGGTGGCCGTGGAGCCCACGTATCAGGGACAGGGACTCGGGGTCGAGCTGACCGACGCCACCCTCGGATTGGCGCGCCGCCGCCGGATGCAGCGGGTGTACCTGCTTACGGAGACCGCGTCGACCTTCTTCCCACGCTTCGGATTTCGCGTGGTTGCCCGCGGAGAGGTGGATCCCGCTGTGCGGGAATCGGCGGAGTTCACCCGGCTGTGTCCGGACACCGCCGTGGCGATGGTGCTGGATCTGACAGCCGACGCGTCCCCATGAAGAAAGGCCCCGGCATCAGCCGGGGCCTCCCTGCACTCGACTGGCCCGGCCGTCAGCTGCTCCGCCCCTGGGCCACCTGACGCTCGTCGCCGGTCTCGAAGTACTCCCGATTCTTTGCCGTAAAGGTGTGCCACTCCTCCGGCACGTCCTCCTCTGGGAAGATGGCGTTCACCGGGCATTCCGGCTCGCAGGCCCCGCAGTCGATGCACTCGTCGGGGTGGATATAGAGCTGATCCTCACCCTCGTAGATGCAGTCTACGGGGCAAACATCGACGCACCCGCGATCCAACGTGCCGATGCAAGGCTCGGCGATGATATAGGTCATTCGTGAGACTCTCCGGGATAAAAAGTGCAAACCGGGGACGCGTGCAATCTTGATGGGCATTGGTGACACTGTCAAGCGGCTTGCGATCCAGCGGCCATCAAGCTAGCCATCGTGCAGCATGCGCGTTGCCTCGCTTCTCGCCACCGGCACCGAGATCGTGTACGCCCTCGGGATGGGCACGGCCCTGGTCGCGATTTCGCACGAGTGTGATTATCCCCCTGAGGCTCGCACCAAGCCGCGACTCAGCCGTCCGCGGTTCGACCCCACCGGTCGCAGCAGCGGCGAGATCGACCGGTTGGTGCGGGACACCATGAGGCGGGACGGGAGCGTATACGAAGTGGACACGGCGCGCCTCCGTAATCTATCGCCCAATGTGCTGCTTGCTCAGGCAGTGTGCGACGTGTGTGCGGTACCCACCTCGTTGGCGGACGAAGCGGCGCGGTCGCTCGGGGACACGGCGCGCGTGATCTCCCTGGACGCCCACTCGGTCGCTGACATCGTGGCGAGCATCCAACTGGTCGGGGAAGCGCTCGGCGTCAGCGAACGGGCGGACACGCTGATTGCCGAGATGGGGGAGCGGGTTGCCGCCGTTGAGGCGAGCCTTGCCGGTGCACCGCGGCCAACGGTGTTGGCGCTCGAGTGGCTCGATCCGCCCTTCCTCCCAGGGCATTGGACGCCCGAGATGATCGAGCTCGCGGGGGGGGTACCGCTCGAGGCCACGGCGGGTGCCCCCTCACGGGCGGTAGCGTGGGGAGACCTCGCATCGCTCGACCCGGACGTGCTGCTGGTCGTTCCCTGCGGCTACGACCTCGACGTGGCCCGCCGAGATGCGGATCGATACGCGACGCGGCTCGCGGAAGTCGCGGGTCGAGCGGTGCATGCTGGCCGCGCGTTCGTGGCGGACGGGTCGGCGTATTTCAATCGATCGGGACCTCGGGTCGTCGATGGTATCGAGCTTCTCGCAGCGCTGCTTCATCCGGGACGATTCCGAGGCATGGAGCTTGATGGTCGGGCCGAACGCTGGCTGCCCGGTCACGAGCGCCAATAGCGCGTCTTTCACCTCAAGGAGCTGGCAGTGCGATACAGTCCATTACTCGTCCAACCGATGCGCGACGACCTCACACGACTCGGATTCGAGGAACTCCTCACGCCGGAACAGGTGGATGAGGTCCTCGGGGCGGAGAAGCATCCGATGCTGGTCGTGGTCAACTCGGTATGCGGCTGCGCCGCCGGGAAAGCCCGCCCCGGTGTGGCGCTCGCGATGCGACACGCGAAGACACCACGCAGACTCGTGACGGTGTTTGCCGGCATGGACATCGAGGCAACCGAGCGCGCCCGGTCCTACTTCACGGGATATGCCCCGTCATCGCCACAGATTGCGCTGTTCGCCGGCGGTGAGCTCGTCCACATGCTCGAGCGCAGGGACATCGAGGGACGGGAGGCCGACGCGATTGCGGCCGACCTGCAGATGGCGTTTGACAAGCACTGCTGATAGGGGCTCCGGGCGCCGACCGAGGCCCAGATGATTCTGCTCGAGCCGGCCGCGCTTCCCATCGTCGGACACCGAGGGGCTGCCGCTGACCATCCGGAAAACACGCTGCTCTCGTTTGATGAGGCTTTGGGGCAGGGCGCGGACGCGCTCGAGCTTGACGTCCGCGTCTCTGCCGACGGGCAGGCCGTGGTCATCCACGATGCGACCGTCGACCGAACCACGAGCGGCTCTGGTTTGGTGTCAGCGTTCACGGTGGCGCAGCTCCGCGCCTTGGATGCCGGTGCGGGACAGCCCGTGCCCACCCTCGATGATGTGTTGGCCCGCTACCCCGACACGCCGCTCATTCTGGAAGTGAAAGAAGAGGCGGTGGCTGCCGCCGCGGCAGCGACACTCCTGCGACACGGTGCCGCCAACCGAGTGCTCGTGGGGTCATTCGTACACGCTGCCCTCCGGCCATTCAGGAGGGGGTTCTATGTGTCGGCGTCCCGCCGCGAGACCGCCATGAGCTGGGTGGCGGCGAGAGTCGGAGCATCGGTGCCCGGTCTGGGCGTGCACGCCTTCACGGTGCCAGAAATGCACGGCAGGCTTCGAGTCGTCGACGAGGCGTTCGTCCGGGCGTCGCGGCGCCGTGGCCGTCCGGTCCACGTGTGGACGATCGACGAACCCGACCGGGCCAGAAGGCTGCGCGGACTCGGCGTGGCTGGTATCATTACCAATCGTCCCTCGTTCTTGCGCGCGGCGCTCACAGGGTAGAGAACCTCCCATGACCGCATCACCTACGACGTCGCCTGCCGACGCCGCGGCCATCGCGGCTCTCCTCGGCGCGGTCGGGATGCTGGCCGCCCCCGCGCAGCGGCCACCAGCGTGCCCCGCGGGCCGCTGAGGAGGGCGACACGTCTCTCACCGATCTCATCTTGGTCGTCACGGCGGTGGTTTCAGCCGTCATGCTGTTGCTCATTCGGTTCGGGCGGCGCCTGCCCACCCACGCGGACTTCCGTCAGCTTGCCACTCGCGTGGAGAAGGCGCTGCCGCCTGACCAGCCGACGGCAGAGCTGGTTGCCGCCTGGGTGCAATTCCTGCGTGACCACGTCCATCAGTCGTCCAGCGCGCTCAACAACCGTCTGAGCGCCATCGTGCTTGCCATCGAGGCGCTCGAGCGGGGAGGGCTCTCCGATGAGCAGAGGGCCTCCATCGAGACCGTCAGGAGAGAGATCGACCGGGCGGCCAACATCACGGGCTCCCTGGTCCATCGCGCCTCCTCGGATGCCGTCGACCAGCCACCCCCGGCCTGGCACGTACTGCAGGACGCGGTGCCGCGCCCGGCGCGGATCCTGGTGGTCGACGCGGACGAGAGCAACCGCGTCGCCGTCACGAGACTTCTGAGGAGTCTTGGCCACCAAGTGACGGCCGTTCCCGGCGGGCGGGAGGCGTGGGACGAGCTCAGTCGGGAGCCGGTCGATTGCATCCTCTGCGATCCCCGTATGCCCGTGCTGGGTGGCCGAGCGCTCTACGAGCAGGTGACGGAACGCATGCCGCCGCTGGCTCGGCGGTTCGTGTTCGTGACCGGCGACTACGCCACCGCCGAGTCGCACGCGTTTCTGGAGAGCACCGGACAGCCGGTGATCGGCAAACCCTACAAGGTGGAAGACCTTCTCGCCGGCGTGGCTACCGTGCTTCAGCTCGCCGGTGTCGTGGAGCGCGACGGGTAGTACGGCTCCCTGTCCTGCGGCTGCTCGTTCGCCGCGTCGTCATCGCACGAGGGCGCGCATCGCGGTCGTCAATAGGGTGAGGGCGGCCTCCAATTCGGTCCGGTCCCCGCCGAACCCCAGTCGCAAATGCCCCGGCAAGCCGAAATGATCGCCTGGAACGAGGAGGATGTCATAGTCGGCGCGGATGCGCTCGACGAGGTCAGGAGCCGTCATGGGGTGGTCGTACCGGAGCAGCGTGATCGCTCCGCACGCCGGCTTGCGCCAGTCGAAGAGATCGCCGAATCCCTCCAGCCATGATGCCAGGATCGGGTAGTTGGCGTTGAGGATGGTGCGGGTCCGTTCCAGAATCGCCTGGCGCGAGCGCAGCGCGAGGGTCGCGAGGCGATCGCTGGCTGGACCCCCACCTATCACCGTATAGTCGTGGCGCCGCAGGAGCGCGTCCTTGCACTCCGGCGAGGTGACCAGCCAGCCGATGCGGAGGCCCGGCAAGCCATAGGCCTTCGAGAGGCCGCTGACGACGATGGTTCGGTCGTGCGATCCCCAAAACGAAGGCGTGATCTGGCCGCGCAGCTCGGCTCCCTGATACACCTCGTCGACGAGGAGCCACGCGCCCACCTCGCGGCTCCGGTCCACGATGGCCTGGCGTCCCTCGTCCGAGAGCACCTGCCCCGTAGGATTGTTGGGATTGGTCACGACCACCAGCTTGGTGCCCGGCGTGATCGCCCGCTCGACATCGGCCGGATCGAGCGTCCAATCGTGATCCGGCCGCAAGCGGAATTCGCTGACTGTCGCGCCGAAGTTCCGCACCAACCCGGGGATCTGCATGTAGGTGGGGGTGAGCACGGCCACGTGGTCACCCGGCTCGAGCAGGGTCCAGCAGGCGATGAAGTTGGCCTCGGCGCTCCCGATTGTGACCGTCACATTCTCTGGATCGGCGCCGCCATAGATCGCCCCGATCGCGGTCCGTAGCTCCCGGGTTCCGTCGGACTGTCCGTACCCCATCCGGGCCTGCAGGAAGTCCTCGGCCGACTCGCCGGCCATTGTCAGCACCTCGTCGATCGTCAACGCCCGAACGCCGCTCTCCGACAGGTTGTAGCGGACGCGGTGCTCCCAGGTACTCTGCCAGCGCTCCAGCTCGAACGTGATGAACGCCATCGATCAAGTCCTCCTGAGCGTCGATGGATCGGCCGACTCAGATCCTCGCGAGGTAGGTGAGTTTCACGACAGCCCCCCGATCAGTGGTGTCCCATAGACCGGCATCGGAACCCCGCTGCTCGTTGAATACAATGTAGAGGTCGCTCCCCGGTCGGTGAATGAAGTTGAAGCGTACGTTCGCCGAGACGGTGTTGTCGAGGCTGTTGTACTGGAGCAAGGCGTTCACGAACACCCGGGTCGAGAAGGCATAACTGATGCGCAGCGACGCCAGATCGGCGGTAAACGCGCCGCTCGGGACGGTGACATCGTTGTGGGTGTAGCCAAACGTAAGGCTCACGTGTCGGTTCGGCGTGACCGAGAGCGATCCCACCAGGCTCAGCAGGTCGCCGCCGTAAAACTGCTGGGCCAGCGTCTGCACCGCCGCGACCCATGGTCGGCGCGGACTGGTGTTGGCGAACGCTCCCACCTGCCAGATGTCGTAGTCACCGGGCGGCACCACGATGTCGTCCGTCAGGTCGAACTCCTCATCGATTCGCGTGAATCCGCGCCCATAGAACAACGTGACGTTGTCGCCCGAGTTCCACAGCGGACTCGTCGCGATGCCCGCTTCCCAATCCTGCAGTACGCCGTCGGTGCGCGTGAGGTAGCTGCCTATCACGAACGTATCCAGGCGGCGCAGGCCGACAATCGGTGGCCGGACCGTGACTCGGGCGAACGCGTTGGTGCGGCGAACGTCGGTGCGGGTGATGAACCCCATGTCGGCCGTCGTCTCCGGACCGACATACAGATGCTGTCCCGTGACGCCCCACCGGTCGCTCTGGAAATCGGCGCCGACCCGATAGGCCGAGCCACTCGCGCCGTCCGCCGACGACGCGGTGTGCGCGAGGAACCCCTGGAGATTCAGGTTGGCCAGGGGCCAGACAGACGCATCCACGCCACCGCCCGTGTTCCACCCCTCCCCTGACCGACGATCGGCGAGCATCGCACCGAGATACCCGTTGCCGGTAATATCGCGCTTGAGTCTGGCGACAGCGAAATTCTCCCGCGGCAGGTCGAAGGCCGCGTCGGTCACGATGTCGAGCAGTCCGATGGTCTGCTTTCCCACCCGGCCGGTCAGGCGGGCCCCGCCGATCACCGGGACCTCGCCATCCTCCGCGATGCCGATCTGTCTCGAGAAGAAGAGCAAGAAGGGAGGAGGCTCAAAGAATCCCCGGGTCCCGAATTCGAACACTCCTGCGTTCTCGAGGAAGAAATCCCGCTTCTCCGGAAAGAAGAGGGAAAACCTGGTGAGATTCACTTGCTCGTCGTCCGCCTCGACCTGTGCGAAATCCGTGTTGAGCGTGAGGTCGAGCAGCAGGCCGGGCCGAATCTCGTATTTGACGTCGAGTCCGGGTTCCAGCCGCGGATCGGTGTCGAGCACCACGGGCACGCTGTCCTCTTCCTCTTGCTGTGTGATCCCGCCGAGCACGTACGGCTTGAGCTCGACGTTGTGGCCAGGTCGCGGCAGATCGTGCAACCCCTCCAGGTGCGCGGCACGACTCACACGGGTGAATCCCTCGTTGGCGCGTGACCAGGAGGCCAGTAGCGCCTGCTCGTTCTTGCGGCTGATCGAGCGGGAGACGTTGAACCCCCACGTGCGTCCGTCCGAAGGGAACCGGAGAGTGCGGAACGGGATGGCAAACTCGGCCGACCAGCCGTCCGGGGTTCGGGAGGCGGCCACCTTCCAGACCCCGCGCCAGTCGATGTTGAACTCCCGTCCCTCGTCGGTAATGAGCGCGTCGAACTCGGCGCCATTCGGGTTCGTCGCGAACACAACTGCATTGCGGTGGTCGTGAAACGGATCGAGGAGGATGGCGACAGCATCATCCCCCGTGAACTCCGGCCTATTGTCGAACCCGAGTTGCATGAGCCGGTCGCGCTGCAGTATGCGCCCAATGACGGCGTCGGGATCGGCATCGTAGGCGACGATACCGACGTAGAGTGTCCCACGATCGTACGCGACGCGCACTTCGGTACGCTCGGAGGCTGGCGCGCCCTCCGCCGGCTCGAGCTGACGCAAGCCGGAACTGGGAGTGATGTCGTGCCAGACGGACTCGAGGAGGCGCCCGTCGAGAGTGATCGACTCGGTGTCAGGGAGCGGTGCGGCCAGGACGGTCGGTCCGGCGTCCCCCTGTGGCCAGAGGCGGGATGGAGAGAGCACGATCGCGAGCGCGACAGTGATCGGGAGACCGGGCCGCATGGTGTCGATAATACACCCGCGGCCCGGGTCTGCCATGCAAACGCTCTGACGGTCGACGCCGCTCCGGCTGCGTTGAGTGGTGCGGTGTCCGAACCGGCGACGGCTTAGTTGCCCTTGACGATGCGGACGCCCCCTGAGCCAGTGTCGATCAGCACGCGCGCCGCCCCATCGCCGATGGTGCCGCGCAGATGCCGCCGCTCCCACCGCTGCATCTCAACTGGGAAGTCCACCTCGATCCCACCGCTCCCGGTCTCGACCTCGAGTTGGGCGCCGAACGTCGACGGCACCGTCATGGTCACGCCGCCCGACCCGGTGTCGATACGTACCGAGCGAGGATTGGCGCGGAGTGTGAGGGTCACACGACCACTCCCCGTATCGATCACGATATCTCTGGCGGAGGCCGCATCGACATCGACCCCGCCCGAGCCGGTATCGACGGTGAGCGTAGACGCCGATACCCGTGATGCCGAGACGCCGCCGGAGCCCGTATCCACTCTGAGCTCGTCGGCGCGCACGTCGGTGAGGCGGACCGATCCGGAGCCGGTGTCGATGGTCAGATCGCCCTCAGCGTCCGTAACCTCGACACTGCCCGAGCCGACATCGACGCGTAGTGAACCTCGAGTGCCGGTGGCCTTCACCGAGGCCGCGTGGGTGTCGAGCACCAGGCTGCCCTGGACGTTCGCGGCGGACACCTGTCCGACGGCGAGGTACACTTCAACGCGCTTTCCGTCAGGGACGTGAATGCGCAGGTTTGCCCCTGCTTCCAGACCATCTCCGCTGCGGGCGATGCGCACTCGTCGGCCGCCGTCGCCGAATGTCCCGTCGCTGCGCACGCGGACATCGGACGACCCGCCGCCCGCGCCGCGGTACACGATGCGGTCACCGGGGTACACCACGCGGAGGGTCTGGCGGCCGTCCAGTCGCCCCTGCTGGACATCGAGGCGACGCGCATCGGCCCCGGTGCGCGTGACCTCGACGACGACCGCGGAGCCGGATCCGCGCTCCACCACGACGTCGCCCGCCAGGTTGTACACGGCCACCCGGTCGCCCGCGAGTTCGTACCGAGGCTCCTGGGCCACCGCGTCGTCTGCCAGGAGCCCGGTGATTCCAATGGCGACCACCCGCAGGAGTGCTGCGTTCATCGATCGTTCTCCTCGTTGAGGCTCGAAACTCGTGATACGCCCCCTACGGGCCTCGGGTCCCTGAGGTGTCACGGCGGGTGCCGAGCCCCGGAGTCAAGGGGCGGGGAGCGGAGGTCGCGACTCTGGAGGGCGGGTATCGGGTTTGCCTTCCAACCGGTTGTCGTAATACCGATAGGTGGGGTAGGCGAAGTCGATGTCCGCTTCGCGGGCGAAGGCCTCGAGCACTTCCTCCCAAATGGCCTGGGAGGTGCCCCGCCGCTTCCGGGGCTCGCAGAGGTAGCGGATGGTGAGTAGCACGCCGCTGTCGGCCACCCTGGCGTAGACGGTCGGCGTGAGGGTCGTGTAGAAGATCATGAAACGTCGGGCCACCTCGCTGATCTCGCGCTTTGCCGCGTCCGTGAGGTGGGCGGCATGTCTTCCCGCAATCTCCTCGAGGATCGCCTTGGCCTTCTTCCAGTTGCTTTCGAAGGTGACGAGCACCGGCAGCTCGTTCCAGATGTAGTTGAACCCCTTGGTGGAATTCGCGAGGGGCTCGGATAAGACCTTCCCGTTGGGGATGTGGATGATACGCCCCGTACTCTGATCGGCGTCCACCCAATTGCCGATCTCGAGCAGTGTGAACTGAAAGATCCGTAGGTCGATGACGTCACCGGCATGGCCGTCGATCTCGACGCGATCGCCGACTTCGAACGGACGCCGCCACAGGATGAATCCCCAACCGGCCAGGTTCACGACCAGGTCCTTCAGCGCGATCGCAAGACCGGCTGACAGGAGGCCGAGGAACGTGGCGAGCGAGCCCATTCCCTCGAACCAGATCCGGCCGACGATGAGGATACCGATCGGGACGACGATGTACGTCGCCGTTTTGCGCCAGCGGTAGCGGATCCGCACGTCGGTGGTGCGGTGCGACACGACCGCCAGCACGATTCGACGCACCACCCATAGCACGAGGATGGCCGCGAGCGACGCGACGACCCGGTCCACGGCACCCGCCGAGAGCCCGAACGTGCTCTGAATCCAATCGGTGACAGCGTTCATATCCAATCGGCTACCTAGGCAGGGTCTCCGGAAGTAAACTCGGCGGAACGCCGCTCGTCGATGGCCAGATGTGTCACGCTGAGACGAGCCGGGTTAGATCGTTCGGTGTTGCGATCCAGTGGTCCGGTGCATGGAGCTCGAGGTCGGACCGCGGGAACGGACCCCACGACACGGCCGCGGTCTGCACGCCGGCAGCGCGTCCGGCCACGAGGTCGTGAGGGGAATCTCCCACGAAGATGGTGTGATCGCCGGGAACCGCGAGCAGCTCGAGTGCTCGATGAACAGGCTCGGGATCGGGCTTGGGCCGCTCGACGTCGTCCGCCCCCACGACGACCTCGAACAGACCGTCGTAGCCACATCGTCGGAGCCCGCGGTAGGCGCCTTCTCGGACCTTGGAGGTTACCACGCCGAGCCGAATCCTCCGGCGGCTGAGGCTCTCGATGGCGTCGCGCACGCCGGGGAACGCGCGAACGGCATCGTCGTGATGCGCGAGGTTGTATTCCCGATACGTCGCCACCATGGCGTCGATCTCGCCCGCGTCGTCGGTGAAGGTGCGGAATTGCGCTACGAGCGGTGTCCCCAGACCCTGCAGCCACGTCTCGTCCGGCGGCACGGTCCCACGATGGACCTTGAGAGTGTGCCGGTACGAGCTCAGGATGAGCTCCACGGAATCGATGAGCGTGCCGTCGAGATCGAACAGCATCGCGGTGATCGGCTGGCGGGGCATGGCGCGCAATATAATCCCTCAGGTCGCCGCCGTACGGGGAGGATGGGAGGTGATCGTCGCCCCTCGGTGGCCTGGGCGCTATCTTTGACGATCGCTGGTTCGGTCCGGCCGCATGAGGCCGGGCCGGGACTCGCGGCACCCTCGCACCCACATGATTCGATTGCGTCCAATTACGTCTCTGGTGCTTCTCGCAC
The DNA here is from genome assembly GCA_041602035.1 of Gemmatimonadales bacterium. Lineage (GTDB taxonomy): Bacteria > Gemmatimonadota > Gemmatimonadetes > Gemmatimonadales > GWC2-71-9 > JAOTVV01. The sequence continues at coordinate 250,321 of JBFIHA010000001.1, forward strand.
TCGTCCTTCCCCTCTCCAAGGTGGGTGGCCAGGAGACGGCACGTGCCGTCCGCTCGAACGGGTCCGACCCAGTCATTGATGGTCGGCTCGACGATGTGGCGTGGGATCACGCGCCGCCACTCACGGGATTCCTGCAGCGAAACCCGCTCGAGGGTGCCGCCCCGAGTGAGTCGACGGAAGTGCGCTTCGTGTACACCGATCACGCGTTGTTCGTCGGCTTTCGAGCGTTCGATCGTGAGCCGGGGCGGATCATCGGTCGCTTGGTGCGGCGTGACCAGCGCATCGCGGCCGACAACTTCAGCCTGTACCTCGACACGTACCACGACAAGCGGACAGCGTTCGAGATCTCGATCAACCCCTCCGGTGCTCGGCGCGACGTGTTCATCTACGGAGACGGGACCGGCCGCGACGACTCGTGGGATCCCGTCTTCGATTGGGGTAGCCGGACCGATTCGCTGGGGTGGACCGTCGAGCTGCGCATACCGTTTTCACAGCTGCGGTTCGCGGCGCGGGATTCCATGATCTTCGGCCTCCGCGTGCGCCGAGATATCAACCGCCGAAACGAGGAGGTGAATTGGCCCTTCTTCCCGCGCGACCTCGCCGGCGAGGTCTCGCAGTATGGGCAGCTCATGGGCTTCTCCGCCGTCCCGGCACCACGTCGGCTCGAGTTCCTCCCGTACGTCGCGGGAAGCACGGCTTTCGAGGCGTCTGAAGCCGGCAATCCGTTCGCCACCGGGCGGAGCTCCTCGGCGCGCACCGGGCTCGACGCCAAGCTCGGCATCACGAGCAGCGTGACGATGGATCTCACGGTGAATCCCGATTTCGGACAGGTGGAGGCCGATCCGGCGGAGGTGAACCTCACGGCGTTCGAGACTTTCTTCCAGGAGCGGCGACCGTTCTTCGTGGAAGGGACCAATCTGTTCGAGTTCGGTCTGCAGCCGTCGGAGCGTCGCGAGTTCGGGGGCGGTGGTGGCGGCGGCCAGGAGGGTCTGGTCTACACCCGCCGCATTGGGCGGTCGCCGCAGGTGTCGGCGGATGATGGCGGTGGGTATGCGGAACAGGTGTCGCAGACGACCATTCTCGGCGCGGCGAAGCTGAGTGGGCAGCTTGGCCGGGGATGGTCGTTTGGATTGGCACAGGCGGTGACGTCGAAGGAACGAGCCGCCGTCGTGGACGCGGCGGGGCTCGAAGGCACCTCGCCGGTCGAGCCGCTCACCAGCTACTCCGTGGCACGTGCCGAGCGCGTCGTGCGTAGCGGACAGCTGGCCTACGGCGCGGCGGCGACGCTCACCGAGCGCCGGCTCGACGAGGCGGCGTTCGACGAACTCCACGGGCGGGCGTACACGGGCGGCGTCGACGTGGGCGGCCGATTCGGCCGCGATCAGTACGAGTTCGCTGCGGCACTCGCGGGCTCGCGCGTGGAGGGGTCCCAGGCGGCACTGCTCGAGACCCAAACAAGCTCGGCCCGGTACTATCAGCGTCCCGATCAGGGCCATGTCACGCTCGACTCGACGCGGACGGCCCTCACCGGTCTGGCGGGCTACGCACGCGTCGCCAAGGTGACCGGGTTCCTCACGTGGGATGCTCGCTATGGAACTCGGAGCCCGGGGTTCGAGGTCAATGACCTGGGATTTCTGCGGGCGGCCGACCAACACGAACAGAGCCTGGAGGCGGAGTTGCGTTGGCTGGAGCCGGGGCCGGTGTTCCGCGAATTTCGCTGGCGGGTTGAGGAGCAGGCCTCCTTCACGTGGGGTGGCGAGCGGACCCGGACATCGGTCGAGAGCCGCGTTTCGGCGTCGTTTCTCAACTACTGGAACCTCAATGTCAACGCGGAGCGTTCGTTCCCGAGCCTCAACACGCGCCTGCTCCGCGGTGGGCCGGCGTTTGCCGAACCGGGGCAGTGGGAGTTCCGGGGCGGGGGCCGGACCGATTTCCGCCGCAGCATTTGGGCGAGCCTGGGCATGAGCTACAGCACCGAAGACGAGACCGGCGCACACCGTTGGGGGGTCAACGCCAATCTGCGATGGCGGCCGCCGGGCAGCTTTTCGATGAGTCTCGAAGGGCGGGTCAACTGGACCACGACCGACCGGCAATACCTTACGCAGCGGACCGCCATCGACTCGACGTTCTACCTGCTCGGCGAGCTGGACCGCCGCGAGGTCTCGCTGGAGCTCCGTGCCGACGTCGCCCTGACGCCGCGTCTCTCGTTCGAGGTCTACGCGGAACCGTTCGTGTCCGCCGGTCGCTACGACGTTATCAAGCTCGCCGCTGATCCGCGGGCGGAGGTGTACGCCGATCGCTTCGATGTGCTGGAGCCGGATCGGCTGACGCGACCCGGGGGTGAAGAGGACGTCGCGGTCGACGTGGATCGGGACGGCACCACGGACTTCACGTTTTCCGAGCCGGACTTTCGCGTCGTGTCGCTGCGAACGAACGCGGTGCTCCGTTGGGAGTTCCGTCCCGGATCGACACTCTTCGTGGTGTGGCAGCAGAACCGCCGCGAGCGGGACGAGACGGGTACGCTGGATGCCGGTTCAGCGCTGTTCGATGCGGTCCGCGCGTCCGGCAGTCACGTCGTTGCGGTCAAGGTGGCCTATTGGTTCGGGCTGTGACGGCGTGCGCCGCGTGGCCCTTTCTCTGTCGAGGTGAGTACGCATGAGGCGACGCCATCTCCTGTCCGCGGGTGTGCTTGCGGTCGCGCTCGCAGCCCCACTCGCCGCCGCAACAGCGCAGGGACCACCGTCCACCGCGGCACTCAAGCGCGAGGTCGTGCAGGAAGTGACCTCGATGCAGAAGCTGTCGCAGGAGATCGTGGACATGGTCTTCAGCTTCTCGGAACTCGGGTTCCAGGAGCGCTGGACCGTGGAGTATCTGACTGATATCCTGCGCCGCGAGGGCTTCCGGGTCGAGACTGGCTGCGCGGATATGCCGACCTGTTACGTGGCGAGCTGGGGCAGTGGCACGCCGGTGATTGGGGTGATGGGCGACATCGACGGGCTGCCTGAAACGTCGCAGAAGCCCGGCGTCGCCTATCACGATCCGCTGATCTCGGGGGGACCGGGACACGGTGAGGGACACAACAGCGCACCCGCGGTTGACCTGGTCGCCGCCATCGCCGTCAAACGCGTAATGGAACGCCACCGACTCCCCGGCGAAATCCGCGTCATCCCCGGGGTGGCGGAAGAGCTCGTGGCGAGCAGAACCTACATGGTGATGGCCGGAATGTTCGACGATCTGGACGCGATGCTCTCCACACACGTGAGCAGTCGCACGTCGACCACGTATGGGGTCAGCGGTTCGGGTCTGGTCTCGACGGTCTTCACGTTCCGCGGCCGGACGGCACACGGAGCTGGCTCGCCGTGGGCTGGTCGCTCGGCGCTGGATGCGGTGGAGTTGATGAACGTCGCGTGGAATTTCCGCCGCGAGCACCTGCGCCTGCAGCAGCGATCGCATTACGTGATCGTCAACGGCGGCAACCAGCCCAACGTCGTGCCGGGTGAGGCGGCCGTGTGGTACTACTTCCGCGAACTCGACTATCCACGCATCAAGGCGCTCCACGAGCTGGGGCAGACCATGGCCCATGCCGCGAGCCTGATGACCGAGACGACGGTGGAGGAGCGCGTCCTCGGGTCGGCGTGGCCGCAAACCTACAACAAGCCCATGGCAGAACGGATGCAGCGCAACATCGACGCCGTCGGGATGCCCCGCTGGTCCGAGGCCGACATCGCGCTCGCCAAGGCCGTCCAGCGTGAGCTGGGTCGCGACACCGTAGGGCTGCCGACCGCCGTGGATTCCCTCCGTGAGGCGGACCAAGGGATGGGTGGTGGCAGCGACGACATCGCCGAGGTGTCGTGGAAGGTGCCGACGGTACGTCTCCGCTATGCCGCCAACATCCCGGGTACCATTGGGCATCACTGGTCATCCGCTATCGCCATGGCGACGCCCATCGCGCACAAGGGCGCCAACCACGCCAGTCGGATCGTGGCCATGACGGCGATCGATCTGTTGACGGATCGACACCTCCTGGACGACGCGAAGCGGTATCACCGCGAGGTGCAGACCAAGGAGTTCCAGTGGACATCGCTCATTCCAGCCGGCACGGCGGCCCCGGCACACCTGAACGTCGACAAGATGGCCCAACACCGACCACACCTCGAGCAGCTGCGGTACGATCCGAGTCGCTACGCGACGTACCTCGAACAGCTGGGGATCACGTATCCGACGCTCGTCAGGCCGACAGACGAGGACTCGCGATGACCGAGCGTCGTGGGATGGGGAGACGAGACGCGCGACATGCCCTGGTCGGGGCGCTGGTTCTGTTTGCTGCGCTGGCGGTGACGCCCTCGGCGCACGGACAGGCGCCGACCTACGACGTGCTGATCCGGGGTGGTCGGGTGCTGGATGGAACCGGGAACCCGTGGCGATACGCGGACGTGGGGATTCGGGATGGACGCATCGTGGCGGTGGGACGCCTGCAGGGCGCCACCGCCGGGCGCCTGATCGACGCCAGGGGCAAGGTCGTGACTCCCGGGTTCATCGACATTCACTCGCACGCCGACGATCCCAACTACGGACCCCGTGGGCTTCGCTCGTCGGACCCGCAACGCCGGGCCGCGCCCAACCTCGTGATGCAGGGCATCACCACGGTCGTAGTGAACCAGGACGGCCGTTCCCCGGTGGCCATCGGTGGCCAGAAAGCCGAGCTGGATCGACTTGGCATCGGAGTGAATGCGGCGTTGATGGTGGGGCACGGCAGCGTCCGCGGCGAGGTGCTCGGTGACGACGTGCGCCGTGCGGCGACCGCGGCCGAGGTGGCTCGCATGCGGGACCTCGTGCGACGCGGCATGGAGCAGGGGGCCTGGGGCCTGTCCGCCGGCCTGGAGTACGTGCCGGGTCGGTGGAGCACGACGGATGAAGTCGTGGCACTGGTCAACGAAATCGTGCCCTTCACGGGCGTGTACATCGCGCACGAGCGAAGCGAAGGGGCGGACCCCATGTGGTATTGGCCGAGCCAACACGAAGGCCGCCCACCGTCGCTCATCGACGCGGTGCGAGAAACGATCGAGATCGGTGAGCGTACGGGCGCGACGGTGGTAGCCTCCCACATCAAAGCCAAAGGTGCCAATTACTGGGGCGCGAGCGCGGTCGTCATCCGGCTCATCAACGACGCACGGGCACGCGGTGTCGCGGTCTACGCGGACCAATACCCCTACAGTACCACCGGGAGTGACGGGCGCACGGTGCTGATTCCCGACTGGGTCTGGGAATCGGAGCGGCCGCGCCAGCGAGACTTCTCCGGCGCGCTGCGGCGCGTGCTCGCGAGCGATTCCTTGGCCGCGCTGCTCCGGACCGACATCGCTCACGAGATCCAGCGTCGCGGCGGCGCCGCCAACGTCATGGTGATGGAGTATCCGAACACCGATGTGGTAGGTCGCTCCGTGGCCCAACTCGCGGCCGAGCGCGGTGTGGGATCGGTCGATGTCGCGATCGCGCTCCAACTCGAGGGCGACTCCACCGTGCGGGGCGGGGGTGCGTTGCGCGGCTTCTCGCTCTCGGAGTACGACATCGAACCGTATGCCGCGCAGGAGTGGACCGTCACGGCGACCGACGGGTGGATCGCGCTGCCGGAGGACGGGCTCACCCACACCCGCGTGTATGGCAGCTTTCCCCGCAAGATCGGCTACTACGCGCGAGAACGGGGCGTGCTCACAGTCGCCGCGGCGGTGCGGTCTGCCACGTCGCTCCCGGCGGCCGTCATGGGATTTCAGGATAGGGGCGCCATCCGCGAGGGATCCGTGGCCGACCTGGTCGTGCTCGATCTCGAATCGCTTGCGGACAACGCCACATTCTTCGAGCCACACCGCTATCCGAGCGGCATCGAGTACGTGCTGATCGGGGGGCGGTTTGCTGTGGACGGCGGCCGTCCCACCGGCGCACTGATCGGCCGGGTGCTCACGCGCGGCGACCAGCGCCGGGGATCCTGAGCCGATGCAGAGTGTTCGCCCCACGGGGAGGACCACGATGTCACGAATGATCAGGGCCACACCGTCGACCGCGCTCCGCGGCCTGCTGTTGTGCGTCGTGCTGCCTGTGACTGCAGGGGCGCAGACGCATCTCAAGCTCGCCGAAGCCCCCGGCTCGGGCCGGTACGCGAGCGCGGTCGACAGTGCCCGTATGATCCTCGACTCGTTGATGCGGGCCAACCAGATCCCTGGGCTATCGATTGCGGTCTCGGTGCACGGTGCGGTGGCGTGGTCTGAAGGGTTAGGCTATGCCGATCTCGAGCTCGAGAGCCCTGTCACCACCACGACGCGGTTCCGCATCGGCTCGATCTCGAAGTCGCTGACCGCCACGGCCTTGGCGCAACTGTACGAGCGGGGAGCGCTGGACTTCGACGCCACCGTGCAACGGTACGTGCCGACCTTTCCCGAGAAGCGCTGGCCCGTCACGGTGCGTCACGTGGCAGGACATCTCGCGGGGATCCGTCACTACGCATCCGACGACGAATTCTTGCTCAACCGCCGCTTTCGGACCGTGCAGGATGGCCTGGCGTTGTTCCAGGACGACACCCTCATGTTCGAGCCTGGGACGCGGTATCTCTACTCCACCTTCGGGTGGAATCTGCTGAGCGCCGTGGTCGAGCAGGCATCCGGACGCGAGTTCCTCGGCTACATGCACGAGCAGGTCTTCCGTTCCCTCCGCATGCGGCACACGGTGGCGGATCACGTGGACAGCATCGTGTCGGGTCGGACTCGGTTCTATGCGCGGGCGCGGGACGGTGCCGTGGTCAATGCCCCAGTGGTGGACAACAGCTACAAGTGGGCGGGCGGTGGATTCTTGTCGACGCCGGAGGATTTGCTGCTGTTTGCCAACGCACACTTGGACGGAACGATCCTTCGACCCGAGACCGTTGCCCTGCTGTGGACGTCGCAGCGGACCAGTGACGGCACCGAGACGGGCTACGGGATCGGGTGGCGCGCGGCGGACATTCGTGGACACCGGGTTATCTCCCACAGTGGAGGCTCGGTCGGCGGGAACTGTCTGCTCCTGATCTACCCCAACGCCGGGGTGGCACTTGCCGTCACGGCGAACGTCTCGAACGCAGGGTACGCGCGCGTACCGCAGCGGATCGCCGAACTGTTTGTGGCGGCGATCCCCAGCGGTTCGGAGGATCTGCGCAGATGAGAGGCCACCGACGCCGCGTACGAGCGGCCTACCGATTGGTGGCCGGTGCTGCGCTCGCCGCCGTCGCGACGCTGAGCCCGACGACGTCCGTGGCCCAGTCCGGCGCCGTCAATTCCTCTCGGGCCCTGATTCGCACGCTGATGTTGCGGGAGCAGATTCCAGGTCTCGCGGTCGCCGTCGCGGTCGATCACCGCATTGTGTGGTCGGAAGCATTTGGCTACGCGAAGCTCGAGGACAGTGTAGCGGCCACGACGCAGACCATGTTCCGCATTGGCAGCGTGTCCATGCCGCTCACCTCGATGGTGGTGGGACTCCTGGTGCATCGGGGGCGCCTGAATCTGTCCGCCGACGTGCGGTCATACGTGCCGTGGTTTCCCCAGAAACGATATCCGTTCACGGTGGAGCAACTTGCCGGTCACGTGGCCGGGATCCGCCACTACCGGGGTGACGAGTTTCGGAGCACGAAGCGGTACGCCACGATCCGGGATGGCGTCGGGATCTTCGCGCGGGACACACTGCTCTTCGAGCCCGGAACCCGTTACGCGTTCTCGACCTACGGCTGGACGCTGGTGAGCGCAGTCCTGGAGTCGATCTCGGACACCGAGTTCCTGGACTTGATGCGTCGGGAGGTGTTCGAGCCGCTAGGAATGCGGTACACGGGCCCCGACCGACTCGACAGCGTCATGCCGCACCGGGCGCAGTTCTACGAACGAGCCGACGACGGCACGATTCGCGTTGCCCCGGCCGTGGATAACAGCTACAAATGGGCTGGCGGTGGCCTTGTCGCGTCGCCGGAGGATCTGGCTCGATTCGGCTTGGCGATGCTCCGAGCGGACCGCCTCGACCCGATGATCACTCAGCGGCTGTGGACGTCCCTCAAGACGCAGGACGGCGTCGAGACCGGCTACGGCATCGGGTGGGCCGTGGGGCGTGACGCGGAGGAACATCGCGTGGTGAGCCATACCGGGAGTTCGGTAGGCGGCCGGGCAATGCTGCTCGTGTATCCAGATGAGCGCGTGGTCGTGGCAATTGCGGCCAACCTGGCTGGCGTGCGATTCGGAGACCTTGCAAGCAAGATCGCTGGGCTCTTCATGACCCCGTAAGCGTGGGGTGTCCACCGCCGCTCACACCAGCAGCGGTTCACCATCTACCAGAAGCGCGAACCGGCTCCTCCCTTGAACGGCCCGCAGACGCTGTTGGTGATCCAGCCACCGTAGAAGCCGCCCGGTTGTGGGCGAACCCGCTCGCCGTCTACCAGACAGGCGTCCATCGGTCCGGCATAGAAGGCGACGTGTCCACGAATCGGTTCGAAGCCGGCACTAGGCTGCTCGTACGACCATGCGCCGCGCTCGACTCGACGGGCACCGACCACCACGTCGTACCAGCTCGCTGCGCCTTTCCACTCGCACCACGACTCCCCGGCCACCGGTACCAGGCATTCGGTCATCACGTCGCTCCGCGGGATGTAGTAGACCGGTGGGTGACTGGTTTCGAGCACTCGCAATGCCCGTCGAGTGTCGGCAACGGTACGACTGTTCAGCACCACCTCGATGCGGCCTTCACACGGCTCCACGCGTGGCGGCCGCGGGTAGTCCCACACAGACTCCTGACCGGGGCCGGGCCGCTGGCGCGGCGGTCTCCCTCCCTCGACACCGCCCATCACGAGATGCCGAACTCTCTTCGGCGCGCGTCGGCCTGCGATCGAATCGTTCTTCGCTGGGACGGACGCATACGCTCCACGTGCGTGAGCGCGAGCGCCATGCGCGGATTCTTCGCGAATCGGCTGCGGTGGCGCACCAGGAAGTCCCAGTAGAATGTGGTAAAGGGGCAGGCTTCCGCACCGTGTCGCTTGGCAGGATCGTAGCGGCAGCCGTCGCAGTAGTTGCTCATCCGCTGGATGTACTTCCCCGTGGCCGCATACGGCTTGGTCCCGACGATGCCGCCGTCGGCGTGCATCACCATGCCCAGGGTGTTGGGCAGCGTGACCCAATCGACGGCGTCGACGTACATGCCGAGGTACCAGTCCGAGATCGCCCGGGGATGGATCCCGGCGGTGAGGGCGAAGTTGCCGGTGACCATGAGGCGCTGAATGTGATGCCCATACCCGTACCGCAGGACCTGCCCGATGGACTCGGACAGGCACGCCATGTCGGTCTCGCCTGTCCAGTAGAACGCCGGCAGCTTCCCGTGCTCGTCGAGTGCGTTGTGCTCGCCGTAGCCCACACCGCGGGTCCAATACACACCGCGGATGAATTCCCGCCACCCCACGATCTGGCGCACGAACCCCTCCACCGAGGGGAGCTCAGCGTGGCCCGAGGCGAGCGCATGCAGGGCGGCGTCCACGACCTCGCGAGGGCGGAGCAGCTTGAGGTTCATCGCCGGGGATAGCAGCGAATGGAACAGGAACGGCTCGCCCCTCCACATGGCGTCTTGGTACGGGCCGAACGTCGGCAGCCGGTGGGTGATGAAATCGCGGAGGGCGGCCCGGGACTGTCGTCGGGTCACGGGCCAGCCGAAGTCGTCGAGGTGTCCAGGGGCATTGGGGAACGTGCGGCCCACCAGCCGGAGCACGTCGTTGGTCACCTGATCGGGTCTGAACCTCCGGCACTCGACTGGCGGAGGCGACGTTCGGAACGCCTTGCGGTTCTGGGTATCGAAGTTCCACCGCCCCCCGTGGGGCTTACCGTCCTTCCCGATCAGGATGTCGAGCCGTGTTCGCTGCCACCGATAGAAATGCTCCATCACGAGCTGCGAGCGCGCGGTCGCCCACTCCCAGAAGGCATCGATTGGGGTGAGGAAATGCGGATCGGGAAGGATGTCGACCGGAACCCCGCAGCGGGACGGCCATTCGGCGACCCTGCGCAACACCCGGTGTTCACTCGGCATGACGAGGCGGAGCGTGTCCGCTCGCAACAGGCGCACCGCCCGCTCCGCCTCGCCCGTGAATGTTCCGGTGTTCGACCGATCGTCGAGTCGCACGTAGCGCACCCGCCACCCGCGTTGCATGAGTTCTAACGCATGGTGCCGCATAGCCGTCAGGAAGAGCGCCGTCCGCTGGCGGTGGCTTGTGACGTGCGTGGCCTCGTCCTCGACTTCGACCATCAGGACCGCGTCGCGTCCCGGGTCCAGGCTGGCCAGGGCTGGCCGTTGGGGATCCAGCTGGTCCCCCAGGATCATGGCCAGATGGCGGACGGGACCGGTCACGCCGGCGCGGAGGTCGGAGGACGAGGATGCGGTTCGAGAACTCATACTTGAAAAAGTAGCGTGCTGTACAGATCTTGTCAAATATTCATATGGACATTACTATGACACTCAGTCGTCACTCAGAGCAGTGTTCGCTGGGCCGGGATCAGCTCTAACGTGTTCTATTACATTGGTTTGCGGTATCTCGGGTGGCTCTCCGTGGGCACGGTAGTGGTTGCCCTCGCGGTCGCGACAATCGTGGCGATCCAGGTGGACGACTGGGGGAGGGATCTCGTGACGAACGTGGCGGCGACCGCGTGGACTGCTACCGATCCCGATCTTCGGCCCGTAGCGGTAGAGCTTTCCCCGGCGGCGACCGCCGCGCTCATTGCCTCCGTGGGCGACGCCTTGCCCCGCTGGGCGTTCGTCCGCCGTTCGGTGACCGACTCGATGATCGAGCTCCAGTTCGTCCGAACCACACGGATCTTCCGCTTCCGCGACGATGTCACGGTAACGGTGACCGATCACGGGGATCATCGCGAAGTGAACGCGCGGTCCGCCTCGCGTCTCGGGACAGGGGACTTGGGGCAGAATCCGCGCAATCTCAGAGAGCTGACCCGCGCGCTGCGCGCCCGCCTCGAGGGTCAGGTCACCCGCGGCACCGAATAGCGGTCCCGGCGAATGGCGCGGGTGTCGCCCGGCGCCTCGCGCGCTAGGTTCTGGGCGTGTTCTGGATCGCCACAGGACTCGCCCTCGCGCTCTTGATCGGTCTGGCGGTACGGTGGGTGACCGCTATGCCCGATCGCCCGCACCGCGGTTCGCTTACCCCGCTCACGCCGACCGAATGCCACGTCCGAGACCGCCTCCGACGCCATGTCAGGGAGCTTGCCGTCCACATCGGTGAACGGCACCTCTGGCGCGGGACATCGCTCGCCGATTCGGCGACGTATCTGGACGGGGTGCTGCAGGACCTCGGCTACGTCCCCGAGCGTCAGCGGTTCGTGACCCGCGGCGTGGAAGTGGCGAACGTCGAGGCCGAGCTGTCGGGGTCGTCGGCGTCTGAAGAGGTGATCGTGGTCGGGGCCCACTACGATTCAGTCGTCGGCACCGTGGGTGCCAATGACAACGCGTCGGGTGTGGCGGCGATGCTCGAGCTTGCCCGCCTCTTCGCCGGCTCACGCCTGGCACGAACCATACGCTTCGTCGGCTTCGCCAACGAAGAACCGCCCTTCTTCCTGACCGCCGACATGGGGAGCCGTCGCTATGCTCGACGCTGCCGAACGCGCGGTGACCGGGTCGTGGCCATGCTGTCGCTCGAAACGCTGGGATGCTACTCCGATCGGTCGGGGAGCCAAAGCTATCCGTTTCCGTTCGGCCTGCTGTACCCGAGAACGGGCAACTTCGTCGGCTTCGTCGGCAACCTGCGCTCGCGAACGCTGGTGCGGAGCTGCGTACGCGCGTTTCGAACGGCGACCCGGTTCCCGTCAGAGGGCGTCGCCGCCCCCGGCTACCTGCCGGGCATCTTCTGGTCCGACCACTGGGCCTTCTGGCGGGAGGGGTATCCCGCCGCGATGGTGACCGATACGGCGCTGTTTCGGTCCGCGTACTACCATACCTCGGGTGACACGCCGGAGAAGATCGACTTCGACCGCATGGCCAGAGTCGTCGTCGGCCTGGCGGCTGTGGTCGAACGTCTCGCGGATTCCAGTTCGCTGCCCTAGTCTCGGCCCCCGATGGGCGTCCCCGGCGGGGATGCCATTGGCTCGCTGCGCGGCGTGGCGTCCGCCCGCCGGCTGAGAAACCGTTCCACGTCGGCCCACACGAGCATCTGGTGGGCGGCGTCCTCCGGGAGCCTGGGCTCCCGGCCCTGGACGCGTTCCAGGACTCGCCGCAGGCCCCACTCGGCGGTAGCGCGGGCTTCGACGGACGCCGCCGCCGCACCGGCCAGGTCGAGCAGTGCATCGACCACGACCCGCTGCACCACCCGCCGCAACGCCGCGTGCTCCGGAGCAGTATACGTATCCCACGATCGATCGATGACCCTCGCGATCACCTCCTCAGGGCTGGGGAGCGTGGTGTCCCGGGCGCGGAAGGCCGCGAGCCGAGCCAGACGCCGCCGATCTAGGAGGTTCTCGATAACCATCGTGGCCAGCGTTCGTGCCGCGCCGAGTTGATCGAAGGCCGGCGAGGCGGCGGAACCGAAATCCCACTCGGTCGCCGGTACACCGTACGCGCGCGGCGCCATCAAACGCAGGATGCGCTCCGGGATCGCTAAGGCGTCCGGCTCGAGCGCGTCGAGCACCAACTCCAATGCTCGACGTTGGCGCGCTTCCGGGATGATGGTGGTTGGCGGGAGCGAATCCCCTCGGACCGCATACCGGTACTCCATGCCGCCCACCGCCTTGATCGCTCCTTCCAGGGCGTAGCGGTGGTGGAGGTAGACCGGGACGAACCGGTAGTTGAGCCATGCCAGCGGCTCGCCGGTCTTCAGCACGGTGGCATCGAAACGATCGATGAGCACCCGTCGGACGTCCCGTGTTCGCGCCAGCTCGTCGACGGCCTCGGGCCCGTTGAGCCACTGCGTCACCTCGGGAAACGAGCCCCAGGTGGCGTTGTCTCCGTCAGTGTTGAACCGAATGCCACGGCGCATCGCCTCGTCGACAATCGCCCGAAGGCCAACCGCCTCATCGGCGTCGAACTGCGTGTACCCGTAGCGGATCGCGATGGAGTCATAGGCGCCGGGCCCGTCGCGGTAGGCGTCACGGAGGCTGATCTGGCCGTCCACGAGCGTGATCAATGGGCCAGGGTAATCCATGACGGACGCGCGACCGTCACCTGCGGCAATGAAGTTGTGGGCGAGTCCCAGCGTGTGGCCGACCTCGTGAGCCGCATGTTGTCGGCGGCGAGCCATGGCGAACTGTTCTGCCGTTACGGTCGAGTCGAGCGACGCCAACCAGTCGGTCAGGTTGCCGGCGCCACTCCCCCCAACGGCGGGCAGCGTGCCGGCGTAGATGTTGTAGTCGGTCAAGGAACGGTACGAGTCCATGCGCACCGCCGCCTTGATGATCTCCCCGGTCCGCGGATCGACGAAGCTCGGGCCGATCGAGAACCCTGGATCGCTGCGGTGGACCCATTGAATCACGTGATAGCGGGCATCCATGGGATCCATGTCCGCCGGCATGTCTTCCACTCGAAAGGCGTCGATGAAGCCGGCGGCTTCGAAGACCCGATTCCACCACTCGGCGCCCTCCCGAAAAGCCGAGCGGTAGGGTTCCGGGACCCCGCGGTCCAGGTAGTACACGATCGGGGTTACCGGCTCCGAGCGTTCCGCGGTTGGATTCCGTTTCTGCAGTCGATGGCGGGCGACGTAGCGGGCCTCGTATCGCTCATCGAGCGAACGGGAAAAATCGAAGAAGGTCACACCCGAGTTACCGATCCGCGGATCGGCCACCCGCGGCGCGAACCCCGGCTCCGGCAAGCGCACCAGCGAATGATGCTGGCGGACCGTCACGCTGCCTCCGTCAGGTGCATGCGATCGCACCAGGGCACCGGGACTGGTGGAGGTGAAGGTCAGGGCCACCTCGATTTCCGTGTTCGTCGGAAACCCTCTCGTGCGTGGGAGATGCACTCGGCTTCGGTCGCGATGCAACGTGAAGGTGCCCTGACCCCGCCGCTGCAGCGTGCCGCTCACATCCATGTGATCGGCCAGGAAGTGCGCCGTGGCGTCGACCAGGACCCGTCCGCCCTCCTCGGCGAGGACGTCGAAGGCGGCGACGGTCGAGAGGGGGAATGACTCCTCGACGGAGCGAGTCAACGCGGGGTTGTCCGTCGCCACCGCCCGGAACCGCGGGTTCGTGAGCACCAAGTACACCGTCGGACCGACGCGCTCGAACTTGGCGATGGCTTCGTCGCCGATCATTCCCCGATCGAGACCGAGTTGGGTGCTCCCCATGCCCGTCGCAAGCGAGGTCAGATACAGAAACTCTTGGTCGAGATGCGGGATCTCGATCAACAGGCGTCCCGCGGCCGGATCCCAGTACAGCGGGAAGTATCCGTCCCGCTTGTCGAACCCCGCGGTGTGTTGCCTGATCGACTGCTGCGCCTCGACGGGCGTTCCGAGCCAGACGGCAGCCGCGACGCACGCGGCAAAGAAGCGACGCATCGAACCCTCCAACGACGGCGACGTAGAGTGGGATAGCTCGGCAAACTTGCCGCCTGGTCGGCCGGAGGGGAACCCGGCTACATTCGCTGTCGACTCTCGAGGAACCGGTCGTATGCAGACAGGTGTGGCTGGGTTCGTTGCACTTGCCCTCCTTCTCGCGCCCGTGCCGTTGTACGGTCAGCGAGGGCGCATGGTGCCGCGATCGCCGTCGTGGCGGCCCCCGCCGTCGCTCGGGATCCGCGGCGGATTCGATTTCGACGCGGAGCAGTACGCGGTCGGGGGACAGGTGCGCATGCCTCTGGCGCCCCTCGCGGAGGTGCTGCTCAGCGGGGACTACTACCTGGCAGGTGATACCTCGGCATGGCAGCTCAACCTCGATCTGGCGACGGGGGCGATGCTGCCAGGCGTCTACGCTGGGGCGGGGGCAGCGCTGGCTCGGCGCGCGTTTCTCATCGCTGATACCCACACGTTCCCCAAGCGGACCAAGCTCGGGCTAAGCCTCTTTGTCGGGGCAACGCTGCCGCCGGTAGTCCGGCTGCCGGTGCGCCCGTTCGCCGAGGCCCGGTGGACGCAGGTGAGTGGCTTCGATCTTCAGTTCGCGGTGGTGGCGGGCGTGAGCGTCCCCCTCGGGGACCCGGCCCCGCCGCGCCGCCCTGCCGCGGCCCAGCGCCGCGCTCCCTAGGCTACCGGCAGCTCTTGGGGCGACTGTGGCCGGGAGACAGGCAATGAGGGCCAGATGGATACTCCACCTGGCCCTCGGTTGCCGCGCTGGAACGAGATCGGATTATTGCGGCGGCAACAGCACCTTGTCGATCACGTGAATCACACCGTTCGTGGCCAACACGTCAGTCTGGATCACGTTCGCGTCATTCACCTTCACACCCATGGACGCGTCGATAGCGACCGTGGCGCCCTGCAGCGTGGTAGCCGACGAGAGGGTCGCGACATCAGCGGCTAAGACCCGCCCGGCGACGACGTGGTACAGCAGGATGTCGGTGAGCGTCGGAATGTCCTGCAGCAAGGCGTCGATGGTGCCCGCGGGTAGCGCGGCGAACGCCTCGTCCGTCGGGGCAAATACTGTGAAGGGCCCGTCGTTGGCGAGCGTCGGATCCAGGCTGGCTGCCTGAACGGCGGTGACCAGCGTGGTGAATGAGCCGGCGTTGACCGCCGTGGCCACGATGTTCTCGAGCTGGGGCTCCACCGCCTCGTCGCAGCCCGCGACGCCAAGCGTGGCGACTACCAGACCCCCAACAAGTGCCTTCCGAGTAACCGTGCTGAACATACTGTCCTCCGTGTGGTGTAAAAGGTTGTTAAACAATGACTTGAGTCGTTCGACTTCGTTCTCACCTGGTTGTTGTCCAGTTTTCGTTCAAGAACCGTAGTGCTATTTCGACCATGTGTCAAGTGTTTGTCTAGTTTTCATTGTTAGACAGATACTGGACGCATACGTCCGGTTGCGAATGGCGGTGGCGGGACTAGGTTGGTGTGTCTCTTCTGTGGGGGGGCTTGGTGAACCCGCTGACAGTGGTCTTGGCCGTTCTCCTCGGCGGGGCCCTGGTGGTGCTGATCTGGTTGATGGGGCGAGGCAGCGGCGCCCGAGACGCCGGGACACAGCGGCAGCTGGGTGAGGTGCGGGCCCGGCTCGATCAGCTGGTGGTGGCGCAGAGCGAGCTGCCCAGGGCCATGGCCGAAGGGGCCGCCGCGCAGGCGCGTTCCTTGGCGGACGTGCGCGAGCGCCTCGGCCGACTGTCGGAGGCCACGGTCCGTCTGGAAGCCTTGGGTCAGTCGGTGGCAGACGTGCAGGAGCTGCTGAAGGTGCCTCGGCTGCGTGGGACCCTGGGGGAAGTGTGGCTCGAAGAGCTACTCCGGCAGGTGTTTCCGGCTCGACTGTATGAGACGCAGTACGCGTTTCGCACCGGCGAACGGGTCGACGCCGTGCTTCGGGTCGGCCACCGGCTCGTGCCCATCGACTCCAAGTTTCCCCTCGAGGCCTGCCAGCGGATGTTGGCGGCAGAGGGAGAGATAGCGGTTCGGGAGCGTCGGGCGTTTCGGCGATCGCTGAAGGAGCGCATCGACGAGATCGCGGAGAAGTACATCCGGCCCGAGGAGGGCACGCTCGATTTCGCGCTGATGTACATCCCGGCCGAGGCTGTCTATTACGAGGCGGTGGTGCGAGACGAACCGCTGCAGGAGCAAACCAGCGTCGTCGGGTATGCCTTGCAACGTCACGTGATCCCGGTGTCGCCCCACACCTTCTACGCGTACGTCTCGGCCGTACTGCACGGGCTGCGCGGACTCGAGGTGGAAGAACGTGCCAGGGAGATCGAGGCAGCCCTGGGAGCCCTGCAGCACCAGCTCGACCGGTTCGAGCGCGCGTTCACGCTCGTAGGGCGCCACCTGGACAACGCGCTCAAGCAGTATCAGGAGTCCGAGCGGCAGTGGTTCCGGGTGCAGGAGCGCCTCGACACGGCAACCGGTTTCGACGCGGAGCCGAGGGGAGCGCGCGCCCCTGGATTGGAGGGACCAGCGGAGGCCGATGAGCTCGTGGCGTCCGACCGGCCCGCGGCGGACGGGTGAGGCATCGGCGAGGGTCGGATCCCCGGCATCGAACGCACTTCCTGAGCGGAAGGATTCTTCAATGTCACTTCATCATCGGCTCACGCTCTCAGCGGTACCCCTATTCGTTGCATTGAGTGGGCTACTGGCCGGCGCGCGAGCCCAGGAAGCGCCCACGCCGTGCCTCGAAGGCGAGGCATACGAGGAGTTCGATTTCTGGGTTGGGGAGTGGGACGTGTTCACCCCCAACGGCCAGCGGGCCGGAACGAACCGGATCGAGAAGGTGGCGGCGGGCTGCTTGCTCGTGGAGCATTGGACCAGTGCCACCGGGGGAACCGGGAAGAGCCTCAACTACTACCATCCCGCCAAGCGCCAGTGGATGCAGGTGTGGGTGGACGGGCAGGGTGGAGTCATTCAGGCGGCCGGAACGTTCACAGACGGTGCCATGCGACTCCTGGGCGAGCATGTCTACCCTGACGGAACACGGGAGGCGTTCCGGATGCAGTTCACTCCTCAAGACGATGGCTCGGTTCGTCAGTTCATCGAGCAGTCGAAGGACGACGGCGCCACCTGGTACGTGTGGTTCGACGGGCGATACGTGCGAACGGCGCCACCGGACTCCTGAGCATCGTGCGAGCGACGCTGCCGCCAGCCCGTCGCTCCGGAGTCCGGACATGCCTGGGGCGAAGGCGTGCAACCATCCAACGAGACGTGGTGATCGGAACCTTGGGAGTGTGGAGGCGGATGTCATGAGCGACTACGTCGCGCAGTTGCTGGCGAGCGTGAAGGCAAAGAACCCGGCGGAGCCCGAATTCCACCAAGCCGTGCACGAAGTCGCCGAATCGGTGCACCTGGTGCTCGATCGGCATCCCGAGTACCGGACGACCAAGGTCCTCGAGCGGATCATCGAACCCGAGCGTGTGATCCTATTTCGTGTGCCGTGGGTTGACGACCGGGGAGACGTCCAGGTCAATCGAGGTTTCCGCATCGAGATGAACAGCGCGCTCGGTCCTTACACGGGCGGGCTGCGCTTTCATCCCTCCGTCACGCTGGGCATCCTCAAGTTCCTCGCCTTTGAGCAGGTGTTCAAGAACGCGCTGACCACGCTCCCCATGGGTGGCGGCAAGGGAGGATCCGACTTCGATCCCAAGGGCAAGAGCGACGCCGAGGTGATGCGGTTCTGTCAAAGCTTCATGACCGAGCTGTATCGGCACATCGGACCGAACACCGATGTCCCGGCCGGCGACATCGGCGTCGGTGGCCGCGAGATCGGGTTCCTGTTTGGCCAGTACAAGCGGATCCGGAACGAGTTCACCGGCGTGCTCACCGGGAAGGGACTGAATTGGGGCGGCTCCCTCATTCGACCGCAAGCGACCGGGTACGGAGCCGTGTACTTCGCCGCCGAGATGCTCGCAACGCGGAACGAGACCCTGGAGGGGAAGACGTGCCTCGTGTCCGGCAGCGGCAACGTGGCCCAGTACACGTGCCAGAAGCTAATTGAGCTCGGGGCGACGCCGGTGACCCTGTCCGATTCCGGCGGCTATATCCACGACCCGGAAGGGATCACCGAGAAGAAGCTTGCGTTCGTCATGGACTTGAAGAACGTCCGTCGCGGTCGGATCCGCGAGTATGCCGACGAGTTCACGAGCGCGACCTACACGCCCGTGAACGCCAAGATGGATCACCGTCCACTCTGGGACCACAAGGCAGAGTGTGCGTTTCCCTCGGCGACACAGAACGAGATCAGTGCGGCGGACGCCCGCAACCTGCTCGCGAACGGCGTGTACGTCGTCTCGGAGGGGGCCAACATGCCCACCGTGCCCGAGGGCGTGGACCTGTTCGTCGACGAGAACATCTTGTACGGTCCGGGGAAGGCGGCCAACGCCGGCGGCGTCGCGGTGTCTGGCCTCGAAATGGCTCAAAACAGTATGCGCTATTCGTGGACCCGGAAGGAAGTCGACAGTCGCCTGCGGCTGATCATGAAGTCGATCCACGAGGTCTGCGTCGGCACCGCCGAACGGTTCGGGGTGCCGGGCAACTACGTCATCGGTGCCAATATCGCGGGCTTCCTCAAGGTCGCGGATTCCATGATCGACCAGGGGATCGTCTGACCGGTCAGAGCGGGTCGGACCGGGCTTGACGGCGGGACGAGCCGGGATTTCCCTGTAGGGAGGGAGCGGGGAAGCGAAGCTGCGCCGCCAGTCAGGCCTGGGAGCCCCGAATGAGCGCATCGAGTCGCGAGGCGGGAGATCACGACGACCGCGTCGCCAGACATGCCGGGTTCCAGTACCTCATGTCCCACCGCGTGCGGGACATCCTGTTGGTCACGAGCCTCTACGATTCGTTCATTCTGGCCGAAGATGGCCAGCTCGGCGAGCTCATCCTGGGCGAGTTCCTCGACCTCAATCTCCGTCACACCCCTGAGCTGACGCGGGTCTCGACTGGCGTTGAGGCGCTCGCCCTCGCCACCCAGGAGCACCGGTACGACCTCATCATCTCGAGTCTGACGCTCGGCGACATGACCGCGCCGGAGTTAGCCGTCCGGGCCGCGGAGGCCGGGCTGAATGCCCCGGTTGTCGCACTGGCCTACGATGCGCGCGACCTCGCCACGTTCCAGTCCAGCCGCGACGTGGACCTTCTCGAGCGTGTGTTTCTCTGGCAGGGAAACGCCAAGATCCTCCTGGCCATCGTCAAGTACATCGAAGACCGCCGCAATCTGGCTCACGACACTGGTGAGGTTGGCGTGCCGGCCATCGTCCTCGTGGAGGACAATGTGCGGTACTACTCCGCCTTCCTTCCCGTCATCTACAGTGAGCTCATGCAGCACGCGCACAACTTGATGCCGGAGGGACTCAACCTGGCGCACAAATTGATGCGGATTCGGGCGCGCCCGAAGATCTTGCTATGCCAAACGTATGAGGAAGCCTGGGAGTTCATCACCGAGTATCCGGACGAGATCCTCGGCATCATCTCCGACATCCAGTTCCCGCGCGGCGGCAACCTCGACCGCCATGCCGGCGTCGAACTCGCCCGCCAGGTTCGGGCCCTGCGACACGATATCCCGATCATGCTGCAGTCGAGTTGGCCTGACAACGCCGAACTGGCTCGACAGGCGGGGGCGTCGTTCCTGCTCAAGGGCTCCCCGATGCTCCTGCACCAGCTTCGGGCCTTCATGGCCGACGGATTCGGATTCGGCGACTTCGTGTTTCGTCGACCCGACGGCAGTGAGGTGGACCGGGCGACCGATCTTCACAGCCTGATGGAGAAGTTGGAGACGGTCCCAGCGGAGAGCATCGCCTACCACGCTTCGGGCAATCATTTCTCCCGGTGGCTCAAGACGCGGACGGAGTTCACGCTTGCGGAGCGCCTCAGGCCGCGCAAGCTCACCGACTTCGACGGCGTCGAGGCCCTGCGCACGCATCTCATCGATGCGATCCGGGAGTATCGGGGCGAGCAGAACCTCGGGGTGGTCGTCGATTTCGAGCGCGATCGCTTCGACGGCGCGGTCCCGTTCAGCCGGGTCGGCACGGGGTCCATGGGTGGCAAGGCGCGCGGACTGGCGTTCGTGAACTTCCTGCTCAAGCAGCATCACGCGAGTGACCGGTTTCCCGGTGTCCGGATCGCGGTCCCCCCGTCGACGGTCCTGGGCACGGATGTGTTCGACGACTTCCTCGACTTCAACGATCTGCGAGACTTTGCCATCGGCTGCGGGGACAGCCAACAAATTGTAGACCGATTCCTGTCGGCGACCCTCTCTACGGCGGTGGAGAAGGACCTTGCGGTCTTTCTGCAGTATGCTCGACGCCCTTTGGCCGTGCGATCATCGAGCTTGCTTGAAGACAGCCAATACCAGCCCTTCGCTGGGATCTACGACACCTTCATGCTGCCCAATAACCATGCCGACCTGTCGGTACGTCTGGCGCAGCTCGTGTCGGCTATTCGGCGGGTCTATGCATCGACGTTCTCCCGCCGATCGAAGTCGTACCTGGACGGCACGCCCTACCGCCTGGAAGAGGAGAAGATGGCGGTGGTGGTGCAGCAGATCGTGGGTGCTCAGCATGGGGGGGTGTTCTATCCCGACTTCGCCGGCGTCGCCCGATCGCACAATTTCTACCCGGCCCCGCCATGCAATTCCGGAGATGGCATCGCCGCGGTGGCGCTCGGGCTTGGACGGACGGTCATGGATGGTGAGCGTTGTCTGCGGTTTTGCCCCCGCTATCCACGGCACGTGCTGCAGTTCTCGTCCGTGCAGGATTTCGTGCATTACTCTCAACGGGAGTTCTGGGCACTCGACCTCGGGCTCGATACGGGTGTGATCGACGCCCCGGCAGATTCCCGGATGCTGCACCTCGGCCTTGCGCTCGCTGAACAGCATGGAACGCTGCAGACCGTGGGGTCCACGTTCTCACGCGAGAACGATGCTGTGTATGACGGGCTTTCCCGCCACGGCGTGCGGCTCGTGAGCTTCGCCCCCGTTCTCAAGCACGAAATCTTCCCACTCGCCGAGATCCTGGGGTTCCTGCTCGAGATTGGCGAGCAGGGCACGAGCGCTCCCGTCGAGATCGAGTTTGCCGTCAACCTCTCCACGCCGCCTGGGATGCCTAAAGAGTTCGGGTTTCTCCAAATGCGCCCGCTCGCGCTGTCGCGGGAGTTCGAGGAGCTGAACATCGGGGCCGTCAGGGACGAGGATCTCGTCGTCCAGAGCCCGAGCGTGCTCGGTCACGGGCGCGTCGACGACGTGCGCGACGTCGTGGTCATCGATTACCACCGTTTCGACCGTTCGGCCAGCAAGGAAGCGGCTGGCGTAGTCGCCCAGCTCAACGCGGAACTGCGCGCCAGGCGTATCCCGTATCTCTTGATCGGTGTCGGCCGGTGGGGCTCCACCGATCCGTGGCTTGGCATTCCCGTCACGTGGGACCAAATCGCCGGGGTGCGCGTGATCGTGGAGGCTGGGTTCAAAGACCTGCGGGTGACCCCGTCGCAGGGGACGCATTTTTTCCAAAACTTGGTATCGAGCAACGTCGGCTACTTCACGGTCAATCAGGACATCGGCGAGGGATTCGTCGACTGGGAGTGGCTCGCCCAGCAGCCCGCGATCCGGGAGGCCCGCCACGTCCGGCATCTCCGGTTCGACCGACCGCTCACGATCACCATGAACGGCAAGAACAACCGGGGCATGATCGGCAGACCCGGCGCGGAGCCACTGTCGTGGGGGGGGAACGGGCTGTCGGGGAGTTCGGGGCTCTAGAAGCTCGACGCGCGCGTCACGCCCTCGGTGCCGTCTTGCCCGGGACGTTCGCCAACATGTCCGCCGTCATCGACGACAAGTCGTAGGTCGGGTCCCATCCCCACTCCTCCCGTGCGGCACTGTCGTCGATCGAATCGGGCCAGGAATCGGCGATCGCCTGACGCACGGGGTCCGGGTCGTAGTCGATGGTGAAGGTGGGTACGTGTTCGCGGATGGCGGCCGCCAGTTCCTCGGGCGTGAAGTTCATGGCGGTGACATTGAATGCGTTGCGGTGACGGAGCCGTGCGGGATCGGCCTCCATGAGCGCCGTCGCCGCCTTCACGGCGTCGGGCATGTACATCATGTCGAGACGCGTGTCGGGTTTCAAGAAGCACGTGTAGCGGCCGTGGCGGATGGCGTCGTAGAAGATCTCGACGGCGTAGTCGGTCGTCCCCCCGCCGGGTGGCGTCAGGTGGGAGATGATTCCGGGGAAGCGAACGCCGCGCGCATCGACGCCGAAGCGCACGTGGTAGTAGTCGCACAACAGCTCCCCGGCGACCTTGGTGATGCCGTACATGCTGGTCGGTCGTTGGATAGTGTCTTGGGGGGTCCCGTTGGGTGGCGTGCTGGGACCGAATGCACCGATGGAGCTGGGCACGAACACGGCGCACCGGTGCTCCCGTGCCACCTCGAGCGTTCGATAGAGACCGCCCATGTTGATGTCCCAGGCGACCTGGGGCTTCTCTTCCGCCACCGCCGAGAGGAGCGCGGCGAGGTGGTAGATGGTGTCGATCTGGTAACGACGCACCGCGTCATGAATCTGTCGCTGCGACGTGCAGTCGACCAACTGGAAGGGTCCGTCGTCTCCCGTGTCTCGCGGCGCAACGCGAATGTCCGACGCGACCACGTTGTCGGGTCCGTACCGGGCGCGGAGCGCCGGCACCAATTCGGATCCGATCTGGCCCAGCGCCCCAGTCACGAGGATTCGCTGCACGGTTCCTCCGCAAGTCGTCGCCCGTGAGTGGTCGTCACAAGAGGAGCTTTCGGTCCTTCGCGGCCCACTCGCCGAGGTTCGTGCTGAACGGGTTCGCGGCTCCGTACTCGGTCACGACATAGTGCGCGTGGGCCCGGCTGGTAACAAGCTCCCCCATGCATGACGGCCACCCCGCAAGGTGCAACGGACCCGCTCACCCGCTCACGGGATTCGACGGGTCCTCCAGCGACCGCTCGCCCCAGGTGAAAGCCTCCTCGTTGAGCTCGAGCATCGCGCAGTCCTTCTGCAGCGTCTCTCGGATCGCGGTGAGAAAACTCTCACGCGGAAACACCTGGGACGCGGCACACAGTGCGCCCAGGGCGACCACGTTCTTGACCATCTTCTTTCCAAGGTCCACCGCGATTTGCGTAAACGGCACGCCGTAGACTCGAATGCTGGGATCGAGTGAGAGCGGCGTACTCACAACAGTGCTGTCGTAGAGAACGATCCCACCCGCCTGGACCGTCGGAGCGAACTTGTCGACGCTCGGGGCGTTGAATGCCACCAAAATGTGCGGTTCGGGACACGCTGGTGAGAGGACCTCGCCGGCCGCGAGGTGCACGTCGGCATAGGATGTCCCTCCCCGTGATTCCGGGCCGTAACTCGGGATGTAGGTCGAATCGTGGCCCTCGTTGATCGCCGTACGCGTCGTCAGCAGGGCGATGGTCTGTGCGCCGTCCCCGCCGGCACCGGCGAACTTGATGGCGATGTCGTGGGGGTGGAGATGTGTGGGGAACTGCTGCCCGAACCGCTCCGGGGCGTCGGTACCACCACCGATCACCGCGAGAACACGGTCCGGCTCGAAACTGGGCGTGCCGAGATCGAACCACGGTTCGACGTCCAAGTCTTTCTTCACGCCCAACGGAAACATCGGGACCATCTCGTCCCGCACCCACCGCTCGGCCTCGACCGGCGTCATATGAAGATGAACTGGACACTCCGAGAGCACCTCGACGAACCCCAGCCCACGGTTCTCCACTTGGAGCCGCAGCGCTTTGAGTATGGCCTTCTTCGCACGGGTGCGCTGCTTGTTGTCGAACAGCGCCACGCGTTCGACGTACATCGGTCCGTCCATCTGGCCGATGGTTTCGGCCATGCGGAGCGGGTGCCCCGTGAGGCGGCCGCGGCCATCAGGCGTGGTCGTCGTGCGTTGGGCCATCAGAGTCGTCGGTGCCATTTGGCCACCGGTCATGCCGTAGATGGCGTTGTTGATGAACACGAAGGTCATGGGCAGCCCCATCTGGGCCGCCTGGATGATCTCCGCGAGGCCGATGGCGGCCAGGTCGCCATCCCCCTGGTAGCTGATCACGATGGACCGGGGATTGGCCATCTTGTGCCCCAGCGCGACGGCCGGCGCGCGCCCGTGGGCAGCCTGGGTATTGCCCACGTCGAGGTAGTAGTACATGAAGACGGCGCACCCCACCGGCGAAATGGCGACGGTCCGGTCCTCCACACCCAGCGCTTCGATCGCCTCGGCGAGGAACTTGTGCACCAAGCCATGGCCACATCCCGGGCAGTAGTGCGTAGAGAGTCCCTTGAGGCCTTCCCCGTGCGCGTGGCGTTCGAACTTCTGATAGAACACGCTACTCATGGTGCGCCTCCGCGAGGCCTTGAACGGTATCCACGATGTGCTGGAGCGATGGGAGGATGCCCCCCAGGCGCCGAACCTTGGCCAGCGGACCCCCGGGCAGTACCTCGGCGTGGCTCAGCGCCAGCCGTAGCTCGTCCTCGAGTTGTCCGGGTCCCGCCTCAACGACAATCGTCCCCCTAGCCCGGGTGATGATCGGTGCCAGGAGGTCGATCGGAAACGGCCAGAGGGTGACGGGACGGAACAGCCCGGCCTTGATTCCGCGCTCGCGCAGCACTCGAATCGCGCCTTGTGCCATGCGGGCAGGGGTGTTGCAGGCAACGATGATCCACTCCGCGTCATCACAATGGAAGAGATCGGCCCGCTGCTCGTTCTGCGTCATGCGATCGTACTTCGCGTTGAGGTGCTCGTTGCGCGCCTCGAGATCGGGCTCATTGAGATCGATCGACGTGATCACGTTGCCCCGGTGCGCGGCGTCGCCATAGACCGCCCAGTCAGGCAGCCCCGGTTTGACGATGTAGTCGGGCAGCGTCACCCGTCCGGTCATCTGTCCGAGGTATCCGTCACCCACGATGATCACCGGGTTGCGGTAGCGGAATGCCAGATCGAACGCCGTCATGGAGAGGTCGAGCATTTCCTGAGGTGTCGACGGCGCGAGCACGATGGCATGGGTGTTCCCGTGGCCGAGACCGCGGCACACCAACTTGATGTCACTCTGCTCCGGCGCGATATTGCCGAGCCCCGGCCCGCCTCGCATGACGTTGACGAACACCCCGGGGATGTGCGACCCCACCATGTAGGAGATGCCTTCGAGCATCAGGCTGAATCCCGGCGACGAGGTGAAGGTCATGCATCGGAGGCCAGCGCCGCCGCACCCGTACATCATGTTCACCGTCGCCACCTCACTCACCGCCTGCACGAAGACGCCGTCGAGGGAGGGGAGGAGACGCGCCATCAGTTCGGCGCCCTCGGTGGACGGCGTGATCGGGTAGCCAAAGAAGTGACGGCACCCTGCCAGCAGAGCGCCGACGGCCGCTGCATGATTGCCCTTGAGCACCATCGGCTGGAGTGACGGGAGCGACACCCGTCCATCGGGAATCGGTGCCGGTGCCGGACGCCTTCGTGCTCGGTCACCGAAGTAGGTGAACGGGTCCGAGACGACCATGTCGGTCCCCTCGAGCTCTGGCGGCGTGGCCACGAGACCGTGGGGTTCGGGACACGCCGTGATACAGAGACCGCACCCGTTGCACACCTCGAGATCCACGGTGACCGGTGTGAACCCGGTCGCCGGGTCGATCTCCGTCCCGAACGCAATGCAATGCTTGGGGCATGCGTCGATACACCGCCCACAGGCCTTGCAGAGATGCGGGAACAGAAACGGTTTCGGTTTCACCTTTTTGACGTTCGACGTCACCATGAGCGAATTCCGGTTCAAGGTCCCGTACTGACCACGACGTTGCCAGCTGGTTCGGCGACCTGGGAGCCGTGCCCAACCGCCAGCTGCCGTCGGCAAAACACTTCGAACGCGCGCAACGCCCGATCTACGGTGCGGAACGTCGGGACGCCCAGCTCGAGCAGGTGGGCAGCCATCGAATCATACATCGGTCCGGCATCGACGACCGCAACCCAGGCCTTCGACGTCTCGGCCTTGAGTCGGCCCAACAGGGTCGTCACCGAGTGCTCGGCGCGGTGATCCTCACGATGGGCGGCATCGGCCGGCAACGTGGCCAACGCTGGCGTCAGGGGGACGCATCCCACGATTCCTACGTCCACTCCGGGGTCCTCGAGCACGAGGCGAACGGCGTCGGCATATTCCGCATCTCTCAGGATCGGCGTGAGATCGACGGGGTTGTCCGGCGCGACGACGCCATCCAGGCGATGCGAGCGGAAGATCGCCACAAGGCGCTCGACGGTGGCGGGGGCCAACGGGCCTAGCTGGAAGCTCCCGAGGCTGTCCGCGATCCCGACGCACTCGAACCCCGCGTTGGAGATGCCTCCAAGCCGCCACCCGCCGACCTGTTTGCCGTGCAGATACCCGAAGAGCCGGACAAGGTCGTCGAAGTCGTCGAGGTGTTCGGCTACCAGCACGCCTGCCGCTTCAGCCAGCTCGCGGGTGACGGCATAGTCCCTGGCGATGCTGGCGGTGTGGGATGCCGACGCCCGAATTCCCGCGGGCGTTCGCCCTCCGCGGTATAGAATCACGTGACGGCCGGACGCCGTGATCTCCGCCGCGGCGTCCAGCCACTGCCGGGCGTCCATCGGGCGGAAGCCTTCCACGTAGCAGGCGAAGACCGCGACGTCGAGATCGTTCTTCAGGTGCGCGAGGTAGTCGCCGACGGTCAGGTCGGACTGGTTGCCGACCGTGATCAGGTAGCGCGGGTCCAGACCCACGAGCTTGCTGGCGCGCGACACGGCAAACGCACCGCTTTGGGCGATCACCGCGAGCGGCGCCGGAGCCTGCCCGCGCGGCGGCAGCTTGTGATCGGGGATAAACAGCGTGTCGTAGTGGCCCGGCACGGAGCGCACACCCAAACAGTTGCCTCCGTTCAGCACCGGCCCTTCCCAGGTCGTGGAGCGGGAGGTGGCAAGCGCGTCGACCAGTCGCCGTTCCAGGGCCTCTGTCCCGGGTCGCTCGCCCAGGCCGCCGGGAATCACGATCAGGCTCTCCGCGGCACGCCGAGCCACGACCTCTTCCACGATCTGGGGAACCTGCAGGGCGGCGACACTCACCACCAAGAGATCGACAGGGCCGGGAAGTGCCGCGAGCTCCGGAACGCAGGGCACGCCGTCGATGTGTCCGCCACCCGCCTTGATCACCGCGAGTCGATTGGCCGGAAACCCGGCCCGAAGCATGTTGCGGAGGATGGTGCGTCCGGGATTCGTGCCTTCGGAGACGCCGATCACCGCCGCGGACCGTGGCTCGAGGAGCGCACGCAGCTTGTGGGTCGGCCGGGCGAGCCGCGCTCCTGCCTCCGGGGTGCGCACCGTCGCGAGTACGTCCAACGCCGTGGGACCGAGGTCGGTGAAGACGAGCGGATTGATCTCGAACTCCGCGAGCGTCGCTCCGACGGCGGTGCTTCCGAAGTGCAGGAGCTTTCGAACGAGCGCGGCGAGGTCGCCGATCGACGCCTGGGCGATCCCATCACGGGCCGCGCCCGTCACCAGAATCGAGAACGCTTTGGCCGCCAGACGCTGCTCGATCCGGCCCGCGACTGGTGGCGCGAATACCGCGATTCCGGAGCTGCCGAGCTCACGAGCGAACTCCTCGACGTGGACGCCACCCAATCCCATCGTAACGACCGGGCCGAAGTCGTCGGTCCACCGGAGTCCCAGGAGCAGCTCAGCGCCCAGGCCTTCGGCGTAGCGCACCTTCGCTGCAACGAGAAAGCCGGTGACGTCGTGGGCCGACAGCGTCCGGCGCATCGCCGTGATGGCTTGGTTCACCGCATCGACCGTTCCCGGAACGAGGCGCACGCCGTCGACCTCGGTCTTATGTCTGATGCCCGGAGACACGACCTTGACCACGACCTCGGCTGTCCCGACGGCCGCAAGCTGTCGCGCCGTGGCGGACGCGCCGGCCGGCACGAACACGAACGCGGGCACGCGGATGCCGAGTGCGTCGACCAACGTGTACGCTTCGGTCTCGAGCAGCGCCGAGCGGCCCTCGGCTCGTGCGCGTGCAACAACGTCCGTTGCTCGGTGATCGGCTGGTTCGTCCACCTACCGTCCTCAGCGCTCGCGACGATGCAGTGGCGGTAGCACGCCACCTGGCAATCCCATCCAACGTGGTGGGGACGCGGTTACACGAGCATGAAGGCTCTTTAAAGCCCTGCTTAGAGCCTCCGGGCGTGGCGCTACTCGCCTCGCGGGCGGTGGATGGAGGTGTACTGGCGGTCTACCCGGACGCGGTCGGTAGCGGTACCGAAGATCTTCTCGCCGTCGAACCTGCCGTTCTCGATGAAGATCTCGGAGATCGCACGGCCAGCAGTCACGCTACCGGCCAAATAGACCCCCGGCACATTCGTTTCGAGGGTGTCGGGATCGATGGCCGGTCGGCCCGACGTCGGATCGCACCGGATCCCGATCCGCTCGAGCAGCGCGAAATCGGGCTGGAAGCCGATCAACACGTAGACGCGGTCGGCCGGGAGCGATTCCTCACCGCCGTCGGCGCTCCGGATCACGACGGCATCCGCGTCGATCCGCGCGACCCTCGCGCCGAGCCGGGCGCCGATTTCTCCGCCCGCAATGCGGTTCTCGATGTCCGGTCGGAGCCAATACTTCACGCTCGTCGAGAATGCCGAGCGGCGATGCACCACAGTGACGCGGGCCCCGGCTCGGTACAGCTGCAGAG
>JBFIHA010000002.1:0-226395 GCA_041602035.1 Gemmatimonadales bacterium
CACGCCCGATGCGGGATCGAGGCCGGCATGGAACAGCGCCGGGAAGATGATGAGTCCCGCGAGCAAGGCGATCATCGTGTCGAACAGACACACGATCCCCGCCGACGCAACGAGGTCCTCTCGCTTCCGGATATAGCTGCCGTACGTGATCATCGCGCCCATGCCGAGGCTCAGTGAGAAGAACGCCTGGCCGAGTGCGGTGGGGAACGTCTGCGGACGGAGCTTGGAAAAGTCTGGTGCGAGATAGAACTCCAGCCCTTCGAGGGCGCCCGAGAGCGTCACGGAACGGAACGCTAGCACGACGAGCAGGAAGAACAGCATCGGCATCAGGATCTTGGACATCAACTCGATGCCGCGAGACACGCCACGCCATACGATCAGCGCTGTCAGGGCGAGGAAGGCGAGGAGGAGACCGCAACTCACCATCCAGTTCGCGACGAACTCGCCGAACACCGTGGGCGACTCCTGGGCGCTGATGGTGGCGAACTCACCGCTCACCGCCCGGAGGAAATAGCCGAACGTCCAGCCGGCGATCACCCCGTAGAACGACAGGATGCCGACCCCGGTGATCACCCCGAGCAGGCCGACAAAGCGCCACAGCGTTCCGGGGGCCACCTTCGCGAACGCTCCGACGGGATTCCGCTGCGCTCGCCGCCCCAGCGCGAGTTCCCCGAGCATGACGGGAGCGCCGATCAGGAACACGAATCCCAGGTAGATGAGGACGAAGACGGCACCACCGTTCTCGCCGACCACGTACGGGAAACGCCAAATGTTGCCGAGCCCGATCGCCGACCCGGCGGCGGCGAGCACGAAGCCGACCCGGGAGCCCCATGCGCCGCGGGTGGGAGAGGCGGGGGCGTCGGGCATCAGGATCTCCTGCGTCGAGAGGTCGTGA
The DNA here is from genome assembly GCA_041602035.1 of Gemmatimonadales bacterium. Lineage (GTDB taxonomy): Bacteria > Gemmatimonadota > Gemmatimonadetes > Gemmatimonadales > GWC2-71-9 > JAOTVV01. Next base: position 896 of record JBFIHA010000002.1, read on the forward strand.
AAGGATACGTGTCGGAGTCGGGATGTCCAGAGTGCGGTGTGGTCTTGCTACCTCATGCGTCCCCGTCGGCATGAATGGCGCGCCACGCCGCCCGCAGTGCCAGCTGGGTCTGCGGATCGCGGACGGTCCACGTCTTGTCACAGATGCGTTCCAGCGGAAGGCCGACGATCGTGATCCAGAGGTCGGTCCAGAGGTCCACCGATCCGGGTCGGATCTCGCCCGACGACTTCCCCTCGATCAGGATCCGACCCACGGCGGCCCGCAGCTCCGTTGCAAGGTCTCGGCTCTTCGGGTCGAGCAGACCTGGAAATCGGGCGAAGAACACGAGCCGCACGGGGGCGGGATCGTGCCCAGCTGCCTCACACCACGTCCGCGCAACATGCTCGAGTCGATCACGGCATGATCCGACGGCGGCGGTTGTCGGAGCGAGCAGGAGCCGCAGCGCCGCTCGGTAGAGCTCGTTCAACAGCCCTTGCTTGCTCTCGAAGTGTCGATAGATGGATCCCTCGGCGACGCCCGCGACTGCCGCAATCTGCGGGGTGGTGGTGCCGTGGTAGCCCTGTGTGGTGAAGAGGTCGATGGCGGCGCGGACGATGCGGTCGCGGGTGGATTGCGCGCTGCGCCGGCGCGCCGGTGGCTGATCAGGCCGAGGGGTCGTCATCGCCGTAGGGTAGCATCGGGATATGCGGCTGCCAAGCGGCGTGAGTCTGCCGCGTGGTCACTCGATACGGTAGGTTGGGAACTCGGGGGGCTCGTCCGGCGCTCTGGGGGGCGGTGCGCCGGAAAGGAGCGTGTGGGGTGACGGTCTCAAGCGAACGTGAACTGGCACAGGTCTGGGAGGACGCGGTGCCGTATGCCGACTTCCGGACGACGGTCGGCACCCTTCGTGCGCTGTGGGAGGGAGTCTACCGCCAGACGCGGATCCCGTCGTGGGCGGCCGAGCGTGCGCGAGCCCGCGGGAGCGGGATCTCGCTCCTGGCCATCTCGGAAGACTGGTGCTGGGACGCGGCTAACGTCCTTCCGGTCCTCGCGAAACTCGGCGATGAGACAGGCCTCCTGCCGCTCCGCCTGATCGCGCGCGACGACAACCCCGACATCATGGATCGCTATCTGACGGGCGGCACGCGATCCATCCCCATTGTGATCGCGCTCGATCGAGCATTCCTGGAAGTCGGTTACTGGGGGCCACGGCCGGCGGCGCTTCAGCGGTGGGCGTTGGAGCACCGGACGACCGTGCCGAAGGACCGCTTCTACGCAGAGATGCGGCGGTGGCACGTGCAAGACCGCGGCCAAGCCGTCCTCCGGGAGGTGTTGGCGCTCCTCGACTGACAGCCGCGGATCACACCGCTTGCAGCACCGTCTGCAGTATCCCCATCGCGCGCTCGACGTCGGCCTCACTGAAAATCAGCGCTGGCCGAAACCGGAGCGATCGTGGTCCGCAGGCCAACGTCGCGAACCCGGCGTCCCAGCAGGTCTGTCGCACGTGATTGCGGGTATCGCCGTCGGGCAGATCGAAGGCCAGGAGCAACCCCTTCCCCCGCGCGTTGGTGACGGCGGGAAAGCGGGCCTCGAGGCGTTCCAGCTCGCTCTTGAAGCGGGCACCGACACGCCTGGCGTTCGCCACGAGATCGTCCTCGTCGATGATCTGCAGATATCGGGCACAGCGCACCATGTCCACGAGGTTGCCACCCCAGGTGGAATTGATGCGTGACGAGACGTGAAACACGTTGCGGTCCACGTCGTCGATGCGGGTGGTCGACATCACGCCGCACACCTGCGTCTTCTTGCCGAACGCGACGAGATCGGGGGTCACCCCGAGATCCTCGAACGCCCACATGGACCCGGTGATGCCCATCCCGGTCTGCACCTCGTCGAAAATCAAGAGCGCGTCGCGCTCGTCGGCGAGCGTACGCAGCTGCCGGAAGAACTCGGGCCGAAGATGGTGGTCCCCGCCCTCGCACTGAATCGGCTCGATGAGAATCGCAGCGATGCCGTGCGGGTCCTTGTCGAACGCCGCTTCCATTTCCCACACGGCGGCTTGCTCCGCCGCGGCGACCTGCGCCACGTCGATCGGGAAGTGGATCTTCGGATTCGTAATCCGGGGCCAGGCGAATTTCGGGAAATCGGCCGTCTTGCGTGGGTCCGTGTTGGTGACTGAGAGCGTGTAGCCGCTGCGACCGTGGAACGCATCGCGGAAGTGGAGGATCTTGTCGGCTCCCCCCTCGACCCCGCGCTCACGGTTCTTCTGCGCCTTCCAGTCGAACGCGGCCTTCATGGCATTCTCGACGGCCAGCGTGCCCCCGGCGATGAAGAACAGATATCGGAACTCCTTCGGCACGGCGATGTCCCGAAAGGTCTTCACGAACCCGGCGTATTCGCGCGAATACACGTCGCTATTGGCGGGGTTGGCCAGCGCGGCCTGGTACAGCGCCTCCCGGAAGCCGGCATCCTCGAGCTTCGGGTGATTGTGCCCGATCGGCAGGGTCGCGAAGTAGGTGTAGCAGTCGAGGTATTCCTTGCCGGTCAGCGCGTCGACCATCTTCGAGCCATGTGACTTCCGAAGGTCGATCACGATGTGGAATCCGTCGACCAGGATGTTCTCGCGAAGGACTCCGAACACCTGATCCGCGGCAACGGTAACCTGAGCCATGAGTCTGCTCCTGAACAATCAGTGGGCCGACAGCATGAGCTGCCGACGACGATGACATTTGAGATGCGACGTGGTTCAGGGAGACGCCGACGCCAACTCGGCGGCGTCGCCAGGCACGCCTAGCGACGGTTTGGGGGTGCGAAGATGCCTGGGCGGGCGTTTTCGGGAAGGAGGCGCAGGAACTCGGACCGGGCGACCATACCGAAATGTAACAGGCCAGGGACGAAGGGTCGCCCAGGCGCTCGCGAATCTCGGCTCGACCGGTCGGCTTTCACGTCAGAAGGGCCAGCGGGTGTGGAAGAACCACACCACGCCATCCGGGCCGATCCCAGCGGTTGTTCCCAGAATGCCGGTCCGGAAGAACTGGGCGATGAGGCCTACGCCTCCGCCGACCATCACATCGTCGGTCGTCACGGCAAACTCGCCCACCGGAAAGACCCGCGCGGCATCGAGAAAGCCAACGGCCGTCACGCGAAACAGCGTCGGGAGGGTCGCAAGGTCGTACCGCACGTCCAGGTTCGCGAGGAGCTTGTCCGCGTCCAGCAGCCGCCGGGCCGGGATGGCGCGGTGGGATTCCGCGCTGCCGATCCCTCTGAACGGCCGGTCGCTTGCCTCGATCAAGGCATAAGAACCGATCTGTGGGGCGCCGCTCATCGTCTGACCCAGGACCCGTCCGGCAATCGTGAGCCGCGGCAACAACGGCAGATAGCCCCTGGCTGACACGGTGGTCCGGGTGTAGCTGGCCTCCGAGACGAGGCCGGAGTCGGCAATGCCGACGATCGCCTCGATCACCAGCCCGCGTGTCGGTGCCGGCTCGTCGTTGCGGGTATCGAAGACGAGCCCGATCCGTGCCGACGCGTCGGCGGTCCCCTGTCCGATGGACTGATCCACCCCTGCAGCGAGATCCCGCGCGAGTTGGCTGGGACCGGTGAGGGTGTCGATCCGCCACCGCTCGAGGTGGAGCCCGGCCAACAGCCGGAGTGGACCAATGAGGCGCCGCTGCACCTCGCCCCGCGCGATCCACCGGGTGTTGTCGGAGCGATAGAAATGCGGGGCGCCGTCGGTCTCGTTGGCCTCATCGTACACGCTGCCGTTGCCGATCCCGAAATAGCGTTCGCGGGCATCCCGCCGTCCCTCCAGCGTCACGATGTAGCGCCATCCATCGGCCCACTTGGGAGCGCGGAACGCGAGCTCGAGTCGTTTCGATCCGGAGGTCGAAACGTGGCCGTCGAGCGACACCATCGCCCGATAGGGCTGTGGCGCATCCCAGTCGGCATAGCCGAGCTGGTTGACCTGGGCGTGAAACAGTCCGACCGAGAGGCCTTCGGTCGAGCCCCAGTAGGCCCAAGGAAACGAGAGGTTTGTCCAATCCCGTCCCAATGTCGGCACGTCCGGTAGCTGCGCCACACCCGGACTCGCCGCAAGCGCCGAGAAGAGCGCGATGGCGGCGGGTCGTCTCACCGCTCTCGCTCGAACAGATAGGCGGCGTCGTGATGCATGGCGTCTTTGCCGTCCCACGCGGCGTACCGAGCGCCGGCGAACATGGACGCCCCGCCGAACTCACCCTTCTTGTTTACCGCGTAGAAGTTGAGGCCAAAGCGCGGTCGACCGCGTTCGTCGAGCAGCCGAGACTCGGTCGTGGCAACCACGCGGCGCAGGGTCTCCAGCGCGGCATCGGACGGTGCCATGCCGCGCCGCATGAACTCGACCGTAAGAAACGCGCCGCACGCCTTGATGCAGGCTTCGCCGCGACCGGTGGATCCGGCTGCGCCGACATCATTGTCCGTGTACTGTCCGGCCCCGATGATGGGCGAGTCGCCGACACGCCCCGGGATCTTCCACGAGAGCCCGCTCGTGGTGGTGACCGATGAGACATCGCCGCGTGCATTCACGGCGTTCATGTTGATGGTGCCGTGTTCTTCTCGCGACAGCTGCTCGGCATCCGGGACCTCGAGCCAATTGTCGTTTGGGCCGCGGCGTGCCCGCCATCGTAGCCAGGCCTCCCGCGCACGGTCGGTCAGGAGCTCTTCATCCGTGAAGCCGTAGGAGAGCGCGAAGCGCTTGGCGCCAGGCCCGACCAGCAGGACATGGTCGGTGTAGAGCAGCACGTACTTGGCCACCACGCTCGGCGTCTTGATGCCCTCGAGCGACGCTACCGCTCCCGCTCGCCGAGTCGGTCCGTGCATGCACGAGGCATCGAGCTGCACCACCCCCTCTTCGTTCGGCAACCCACCGTAGCCTACGGACGTATCATCGGGGTCCAATTCCTGGATCTTGACGCCCTCGATGGCCGCATCGAGGGTATCCATGCCCTGCGCGAGCAACTCGCCAGCCCGCCGGACGCCTCGGAGCCCGTTGGCGGAGGCCACGACAGCATTCATCGCGACGGGCTTCACGTGAACCGCGGGACCCGATCGACTGGACAACATGCCGGGTGCCACAGCGACCCCAGCCGCGAGTCCCGAGGCGGCTCCTAGGAATTCCCGGCGCGAGTACGAGTCGGACACGATCTGACCTCCTCCCGAGCAGAAACCGCATTGCGAACCTCGCGAAATAACCCCGACCGCTGTCGGGCTGTCAACTTGCCTGCCATCCACGGCCGTCATACGTTCCGGCCGGGTGGTCGCCGTCGCGCGTCAGGGTGGTCTGGGAGCCCGGGTTCACGCTCCGTGAGGTGAGTGTCAGGCCGTGCTATCCGTGGTGCTGCCGGTGCACAACGAGCAGCCGAATCTCGAGCCGCTCTTCCAGGAAGTTGCGTTGGCGCTCACGGGTGTTCCCCACGAGGTCATCGTGGTGGATGACGGGTCGACGGACGGGTCCGATGCGGAGCTCGCCCGGATGCACGATCGGTTTCCCGCGCTCCGCGTGGTGACGTTGGACCGTCGCCGCGGTCAGAGCGCCGCCATTGCGGCCGGCTTCGATGCGGCACGGGGGGACATCGTGGTCACGCTCGACGCCGACGGGCAGAACGATCCGGCCGATATCATGGAGCTGGTCCGTGTGCTGCACGACGAACCGTCGGTCGTTGCCGCGGTCGGGTACCGGGTGCATCGCGCCGATTCCCGGTGGAGGCGGTTCCTGAGTCGGGTGGCCAATGCCGTACGGAACCGGATCACGCATGACGGGATGCGGGACACGGCATGCGGCCTCAAAGCGGTACGACGCTCAGCGCTGGTCGGGATTCCGCGCTTCGACGGGCTGCACCGATTCATCCCGGCGCTCCTGCAGGCCCAGGGGGGGTGCGTCGAGCAGGTGCCGGTCGCCCATCGGCCGCGCCGCGCCGGACGGAGCAAGTACGGGATGTGGGACCGCGCGCTGCGGGGACTGATTGACGCGCTCGCCGTCCACTGGTACCGACGCCGCGCATTGCGCTATGTCATCAAGGAGGACACCGGCTGACATGCCGCGTCGCAAGCGACTCGACCCATCGATCTTCCAGTTGCCGGTCGAGCGAATGAAGGCCGGGTACTACTCGGACAAGTACTTCGTGCGGTCGCGGGAAATCGTGCTCGCCGACCATCACCGGCCCCGGGTCTTGATGCAGGTGTTCACCAAGGCCCATGCGTATCTCGGCGGTGTGGACGAGGCCATCGCGATCCTCAAGTTGTGCTCCCATGTGTGGGAGGATCTCACCGTGCATGCCCTCTATGATGGAGACGAGATCTCGCCGTGGGAGACGGTGATGACCATCGAGGGGCCATACGATGCCTTTGCCCATCTCGAGACGCTCTACGTTGGGGTGCTGGCGCGGCGGACGCGTGTGGGAACCAACACCAGACTCGTGGTCGAGGCCGCCAAACCCAAGGAGATCATGTTCTTCCCCGCCCGTCACGATCATTGGCTGGTCCAGACCGGGGATGGCTACGCAGCCCACATCGCCGGGGCCATCGGGGTGTCCACGGACGCGCAGGCGTCGTGGTGGGGCAGTGAGGGCATCGGCACCGTGCCACACGCGATGATTGCCGCGTACGGCGGTGACACGGTGCTGGCCGCGAAGAAATTCGCCCAGTACATGCCGTCGGATGTGAAGCTCGTCTGTCTGGTGGATTTCGAGAACGACAGCGTCCGCACGGCCGTCGAGGTGGCGAAGGCGCTCGACTCGCACCTGTACGGCGTGCGCCTGGATACATCCGGCACCATCATCGACCAGTCCGTGATCCCGCAGATGGGAGATTTCGATCCACGCGGTGTGAATCCCCAGCTCGTGTGGAACGTCCGCCATGCACTCGACGCCGAGGGATTCTCTCACGTGAAGATCGTGGTCTCGGGCGGGTTCACGGTGGAGAAGATCCGAGCGTTCGAAGAGGCGGACGTTCCGGTGGATGCCTACGGCGTGGGTTCGTCCTTGTTCCGCGGTCAGGGACGCTACGACTTCACCGCCGATGTCGTCTTGGTCGACGGCAAAGGCTGCGCCAAGGTCGGCAGACGGCATCGACCCAACCCCCGGCTCGAGCGCGTGGAGTAGTTTCCATTTTTTGGGGGGGGCGACCCCCCGCGGACATGCGATTAGCTTACCTCCCCGACAGCGGATAGACGGGATCACACGAAGGCGCACGGGTGCCACAGCTTCCCATCCCACCACACTTCGACCCAGGGAAGGTCGGCGAGATCTGGCGTGTCGATTACGGTCGTCGAGCAGTCGAGGCGGAGTCGTGGGCGGCACGACACGGCATTCGGGCGTCGGCCGACGATCGGTTTCGTATCTGCCTCTTGATCGTCGATTGCCAAAACACGTTTTGCATCCCGGGCCACGAGTTGTTCGTCGGCGGCCGGTCGGGCACGGGCGCAGTCGAGGACAACGTCCGGCTATGCGAATTCATTTACCGCAATCTGGATCTGCTCAGCGAGATCGCCCCGACGTTGGACACGCACACGGCGCTCCAGATCTTCCATCCTATCTTCTGGGTGGACGAGCGGGGCAACCACCCACGCGGGGCCGAAACAGTCATCACCGCCGAGGATGTCGAACGAGGGACCTGGCGTGTGAACCCGGACATGGCTGGAGTGGCCACTGGGGGTGCCGCGGGCGAACTCCGTGCCTATGTGGACCACTATGTCCACGAGTTGGCACAGGGACGGCTGCCACTCATGGTGTGGCCCTATCACGCCATGCTGGGCGGCATTGGACACGCCCTGGTCCCTGCCGTTGAGGAGGCGCTGTTTTTTCATGCCATTGCCCGGCGGAACGCCACGCGCTTCGAGATGAAGGGCGACAACCCACTCACCGAGAACTACTCCGTGCTGAGTCCCGAGGTGACCCGTGGGCCGGACGGCACGGCCATTGCGCAGAAGAACAACACCTTCATTGGCCACCTGCTCGACTTCGACGCTGTCATCGTTGCCGGCCAAGCCAAGAGCCATTGCGTGGCGTGGACGGTCCACGATCTCCTGACTGAGATCGAGTCGCGGGATCGACACCTGGCCCAGCGGGTCTATCTGCTCGAGGACTGCACGTCGGCGGTCGTCGTGCCTGGCGTCGTCGATTTCACCGACCAGGCGGACGACGCATTCCGCCGATTCGCTGACGCGGGAATGCATGTCGTGCACGCGGATCAACCGATCGCACAGTGGCCGGGGCTGGAAAGGGTGGGCACCGCATGACGACACCGCCTCGACCCACATCGATACCCGCAGCCGGACCGCCAATGTCGAACGAGAGCCGGACTCCCGAGCAGGCCTTCGGGCAGTTCTTCCTGCCCGGCCCCACCGAGGTGCACCCCGACGTCCTTGCCGCCATGCAGCGAGCCATGATTCCCCACCGGGGCGGCGACATGGTGGAGCTGCTTACGTCCGTGGAGGCACCGTTGCAGCGGATGTGGCGCACGAGGCGGCGAGTGTACATCGGGACCTGTTCCGCCACTGGCTTCATGGAGATGGCCGTCCGCAGCGGCGTGCGGCGCCGAGCGCTGTCGTTGGTGGGTGGTGCGTTTGGCGAGCGATTCGCCGGGATCGTGGCGGCAACGGGCCGGGACGTGGTTCGGGTCGACGTGCCGCCGGGGGAAACGGTCGAGCCGGACATGTTGCGGGACGCGCTCAAGCGCACGGAGGTCGACGCCGTCACGCTGGTCCACTCGGAGACGTCCACCGGCGCGCTGGCGCCGCTGGAGGAGCTGGCCCCCGTCGTCCGGGAGTTCGACGGCGTGATGCTGCTCGTCGACGCCGTGACATCGTTTGCCGGCTCGCCCGTCGAGACCGATGCTTGGGAGCTGGATTTCGTGCTCACGGGCTCCCAGAAGGCGCTGGCACTTCCACCGGGCCTCGCGTTGGGGGTGGCGTCTGAGCGGATGATCGAGCGTGCCAAACAGGTGCCTGAGCGCGGGGCGTACTTCGATCTGTTGGCGTATGACCGCGCCGGGATGGACTATCAACCCACCAACACGCCCGCCATTTCGTTGCTGTACGCGCTCGAGGCTCAGCTCCGTCGAATCGATGCGGCGGGCGGCATCGAGGCGCGGTGGAGCCGTCATCGACGAATGCAGCAAATGGTGGAGAGCTGGGTCGGCGCGCGAGGAGGCGAGTTGGGGTATCGGTTCCTGCCGCCGACGCATCGCCGCTCCTGGACGGTGTCCTGCCTGAAGGTGCCGGACGAGAAGAGCGGCCGCGCCCTTGCTGGCGTCATGAAGACCAGAGGATGGGTCATCGGCTCGGGATACGGTCCGCTCAAGCAGTCGACCATCCGGATCGGACACATGGGAGATCACCGCCCGGAGCGGTTGGAAGCGTTGCTGCATACGCTGGAGTCGGTTGCCCTATGACCTATGTCGTGGTCGTTGCTGACCGGATCGCCAAGCCGGGACTGGAGCTCCTGCACAAGCAGTCGGATCTGGAAGTCGTCTCGGTCGTGGGCGATACGAAGCGGCTTGAGCAAGAGCTGGCCAGGGCTCACGCGCTCCTGGTGCGGTCGGATACCCAGGTGACCGAAGAGCGGATCGCCCACGCGCCACACCTGATGGTGATTGGGCGTGCCGGCACCGGAGTGGACAACATCGACGTGGACGCCGCCACCCGTCGGGGCATCGCCGTCCTGAACGCCGCCGGGGCAAACACGGTGAGCGCGGCCGAGCACGCGGTGGCTCTGCTGCTCGCCCTCGTGCGCCGGATTCCGTGGGCTGCGGCCAACATGCGCGAGGGTGGGTGGGACCGGAAACGCTTCGCCGGAAGTGAGCTATCCGGTAAGCACCTCGGCGTGGTGGGGCTCGGACGGGTGGGTCTCCGCGTCGCGACCATCGCCAAGGCGTTCGGGATGAGAGTGCTCGCGCACGACCCGTTCCTCCCGGAAGACCGAGCGGCCGGGCTCGGTATCGAGTTGGTGGACCTCGATACGCTGGTGACGACCGTCGATATGGTCACGCTCCACCTGCCGCTCACCCAGGACACGCGGCATCTCATGGACCGCCAGCGCCTGCAGCAGATGAAGCCGGGAGCTTTCTTGGTCAACACGGCCCGGGGGGGGTTGGTGGATGACGAGGCGCTGCTGGAGGTGCTGGACAGCGGTCACCTCGCCGGGGCCGCCCTCGACGTGTTCGACCCGGAGCCGCTGCCGGCGGAGTCGCGGCTGCGATCGGCGGGTCGCTTGCTCCTCACGCCACATCTTGCAGCGTCGACCTCCGAGGCGCAGGATCGGGTCGCGACCGAGATCTGCCGCTATGTGCGGGACGCCCTGCTGAGTGGTGCCCTCAGGGGGGCGGTCAACCTCCCAGGCATTCCGAGTGACGCGATGGTCCGCTTGAGTGGCGTCCTCGATCTCGCTCGGGGCCTGGGCCGGCTGGCGGCCGGCATTGCCGGTGGGGCCGTCCGGTCGGTGGAGGTCGTGTACGGGGGGAGTGACGAAGCGGCGCCTCGTCCGGTCATGCTCGCGGCCGTGGAGGGCGTGTTGTCGGCAGCCGGCATCATCCCGGTGACCCTGGTCAATGCCGCCGAGCGGGCGCGTCAGCGGGGGATCGCGACATCCCGCAGCGTGGGCGCGCCGCTGGCGGGTTTCGAGACCACCGTCGGTGTGTCGGTGGCGACGGCCGTCAGCGCCACGACCGTGGACGGGGCGATGTTGGGTGAGGTCTCCCCCCGCGTCATTCGCATCGACGGGTTCGACGTTGACGTCCCCGCCCACGGGACGATGATCGTGCTGCGGAATCGTGACGTTCCCGGGGTCATCGGTCGTGTCGGCACCATTCTCGGGACCGCCGGAATCAACGTGAGTTCCTATCACCAATCACGCCGGGACCATCCCGGCTCGGAAGCCCTGGCGGCGATCGTCGTGGACGAGGAACCCAACGGCAACGTCCTGGCCACGCTGAGCGAGATTCCCGATGTGTTGGCGGTGACGGTTGCCCGGCTGGGGTGACCCTCGACCGCATTCGCCATGTAGATTTCCCGTCCTATGCGATCTGAGAGCTCAACGGGCCGACGGTACGATCCCGAGGCGGTCGAGGGGAAGTGGCGCCAGCGCTGGGAGGAGCGGCGCACCAATCGCACCGACCTCCGCACGGCCGATCGCCCCTACTACAACCTCATGATGTTCCCGTACCCCTCGGCGGAGGGCCTCCACGTTGGGAACGTGTTTGCGTTCGTCGGCAGTGATGTGCACGGGCGGTTTCGTCGACTCCAAGGTTGGAAGGTCTTCGAGCCCATCGGGTTCGATGCGTTCGGGATCCACTCGGAGAACTACGCGTTGAAGGTGGATACCCACCCGGCCGAGCTGATCCCCAAGAACATCGACCGCTTCCGTGAGCAACTGCAACGCATCGGCCTCATGCTCGACTGGGGCCACGAGCTCCGGACCATCGACCCAGAGTACTACGCCTGGACCCAGTGGATCTTCCTGCAGCTCTACAAGGCGGGGTTGGCCGTACGGAAGGAAGCTCCCGTCAACTGGTGCCCCGAGTGCAAGACGGTACTCGCCAACGAGCAGGTGATCGACGGGATGTGCGAGCGGCATCCGGATACGGCGGTCTCGCAGCGCTTTCTCGCTCAGTGGTTCTTCCGGATCACGGAATTCGCCGAACGCCTGCTCGAGAACCTCCGAATCATCGATTGGTCGGACTCGACTCGGCTGATGCAGACCAACTGGATCGGCGAGTCCGAGGGCGCGGAGCTCGCCTTCCCGACCGAATCCGGGTCCGACATCCGCGTCTTCACGACGCGACCTGATACGGTGTTCGGCGCGACCTACATGGTGGCGGCGCCAGAGCACCCGGTAGTGGACCAACTGACCACACCGGAGCAGCGTCCACTGGTGGAGGAGTATCGGCGCAGGACGTCGGCCATGGATTTGGTGTCGCGTCGCGTGGGCGAAAAGGAGAAGACGGGGGTCTTCACCGGGGCCTTCTGCGTCAACCCGGCCACCAGTGAGCGCATTCCGCTGTGGATCGCCGACTACGTGCTCATGGAATACGGCACCGGCGCCATCATGGCGGTGCCGGCACACGATGCGCGCGATTACGAGTTCGCGCGGAAGTTCGGCTTGGAGATCCGGCAGGTCGTGAAGCCTGCGGCGGGTGTCGAGGTCGATGCGCCAGCGCCGAGCCCGGACCTCCCTCCCCTCTTCACGGGGTGGGACGGCACCATGGTGAACTCCGGGGAGTTCGACGGGATGACATGCGCCGACGCGGTCGGCGCGATCACCGACTGGCTCGCGACCAAGGGCGCCGGCATGCGCCAGACCCAGTACCGGCTCCACGACTGGTGCATTTCTCGACAGCGGTATTGGGGACCGCCGATTCCGATCATCTACTGTGATGCGTGCGGCATCGTGCCGGTACCCGAGGCCGACCTGCCGGTCGTACTCCCGCCCTTGGAGGACTTCCGACCCGACGAGAGCGGCGTGTCACCGCTGGCCCGGGCCGAAGACTGGTACCGGGTGCCCTGCCCGGTGTGCGGGTCCACCGCCCGGCGCGAGACCGACGTTTCCGACACGTTCCTGGATTCGGCGTGGTACTTCCTGCGGTATCCGTCGACCGAGTTCGCCGACCGTCCGTTCGACCCGGCCTTGACCAGCAAATGGTTGCCGGTGGACTCCTACATCGGCGGCAACGAGCACGCCGTGCTGCATTTGATGTATTCGCGCTTCATCACGATGGCCCTGCACGACCTCGGCCACCTCGAGTTCGAAGAACCGTTCACGCGCTTCCGTGCGCACGGTATGATCGTGAAGGACGGCGCGAAGATGTCGAAGTCCCGCGGCAACGTCGTGATCCCCGACGAGTACATCGCGAAATGGGGTGCCGACACGTTCCGCATGTACCTCATGTTCCTGGGGCCCTATCAGGAAGGAGGGGACTTCCGGGACGAGGGCATCTCGGGCATCCGGCGGTTCCTCGACAAGGTCTGGGGTCTGGCGAGCACCGCGCGCCGCGATGTGGAGAAGGAATCGCCAGACGCGACGCGCACACTCCACCAAACCATCCGCGGCGTGACCGAGGATTTGGAGCACCTCGGATACAACACGGCCATCGCCAAGCTGATGACGTACGTGAACGTGCTCCGCGGGAAGGGAAGCGACGAGGACGTCGGACCGGAGGTCGGGGCGGAACTGCTCGAGCCACTGGTGATCATGCTCGCCCCCTTGGCGCCGCATTTTGCCGAGGAGTGTTGGGAGCAGTTGGGGCACGAGACGAGCGTGTTTGACGCTCGGTGGCCCGCGTACGACGAGGAGTTGGCGCGCGAGGACCAGGTCGAGTTGGTGATCCAAGTCAACGGCAAGGTGCGGGGTCGGGTGACCGTGCCGGCCGGGATCGAGGAGCAATCGGCGGTCGAGCGGGCACTCGCCGAGGACGGCGTGCGCCGGTTTGTCGATGCAAAGCCAATCAAGAAAACGGTTTACGTTCCTGACAAGCTCGTCAATCTCGTGATCTAGAGCGCCGCCCGGGACCGCATCCGGCGCTCCGCTCCCCGGCGTTCCCTCACTGTCGCGACCCTCCGCTCCCCGGACGCATCTATACTTCCGGGCATGGGACCGATCACAGTTGCGACATTGGACGAGCTCGCGATCCAACGGGCCAAGACGGGCGATCTCGCAGCCCTCGAACGGGTGTATCGCGCCTACGAGGGGACTGTGTATGGGCTGGCCCGTCGGATGTGCCGCACGCCGGAGGAAGCGGAGGAGGTGCTCCAAGAGACGTTCCTCGAGGTCTGCCGCAGCATCACGCGGTTTCGAGGGTCGGCCCCAGGAAGCCTCACGGCCTGGATCAAGCGGGTGGCGTCGAGCAAGGCGTTGATTCGGATCCGGCGCGAGAAGTATCGCGATACGGAGGTCCTGGAGGAGGACAGTGGATGGGCGGCGCGGCGGGAAGCCGACGTGGGGCTGCGCATGGATCTGGAAACGGCGCTGAGCCAACTGTCGGACACGTCGCGGGCCGTGGTGTGGCTGCACGATGTCGAAGGGTATACGCACGAGGAGATTGCCGAGCAGATGGGAAAGACCGTGAGTTTCTCGAAGTCGCAACTGTCCCGCGCGCATGCGCGGCTGCGAATGTTGCTCGGTGAGGAGGCCGGATGCTGAGACATTGCACGCTGGGTGAGCTCTTGGAGGTACGGGATGGAGCGGGGTCCGCCGTAGCGCGGGACCACGTCGAGCGGTGCGACGCGTGCCGGGCGGAGGTGGATCGCCTGCACCAGCGAGTTGCGGCCATGCGGGCACTTCCGCCGCAGGCGCCACCCCGGGACCGGTGGCCGGTCGTACGCGAGGCCGTACTGACCGCCCGGCGCCGACGCCGCTGGAGCTATGCGAGTTGGGCCGGTTTGGCCGCGGCGGCAGGGCTCGTGCTGTTCGTCGGCATCAATACGCCGCCGCGCTCCGCGGTCACGGCGTCGGCGCCGGATGAAATCGCCTCATTGGTGCAGGAGTCACAGCAGCTCGAGCAGGTGCTTCAGAGCTACAGCCAACCGGGACGCGTGGTCAACGGCGTGACGGCTGCCGCCATCGCCGAACTCGAAGATCGTATCGCGATGATCGACGTGGGCATCGACCGTGCCCAGGTCCAAGCAGCCTCGTACGAAACCGTGGCGGACCTGTGGCGTCGCCGTGTCACGCTGATGGATCGCCTGGTCAACACGCACATCCAACCAGTGACGTACGTCGGATACTGATCGGCTGTCGTGCGCAACGGCCTAGTCCGCCGCGTGCGACCATCGCCCCCGCTCGCGAATCCATCCTGACGGGACGAGGGTGAAGACGTCAGACCGAGGAACGAGGAGTTGAAGCATGAAGACCCGTCGAATGATCCACCTGCTCCTTCTCGCCGGACTCGCTGTTCCGACTGGCGCGGTCGCGCAGCAGGGCGAACGGAAGACCGAGCAGGAGATGGCGGAGGCGCAGCAGCGGGTTCGCGAAGCGCAGCGCCGACTGGAGCAGGCCATGCAAGAGCTCCAGGCTGCCCAGGGCGACGCGGCCAATCGCGCCCTGCGTGAGGCGATTGAGGAGCTTCGCTCGGCGCAGCGGCAACTGAGAGCGACCGGTGAGATCCGGGACCTGATTCGAGTCGAACGGGACTGGCCGGGTGCGGTGAGCGTGTACGTTTCCGAGAACCGCCCCAAGATGGGCGTGTTGCTGGAAGAGTCGACGTTTCGGTCCGGATCGGACTCTATTGGGGTGCGTTTGAGCGGTGTGACGCCAGGGGGTCCCGCCGAAGAAGCTGGTCTCAAGGCGGGTGACGTGATCGTGACCGCGAATGGGAGAGCCCTGGGACGCGCCAACCGGCGCGACCCGTCCCCCGGCGCCAAACTCCGCGACATCATCCGCGAGCTGGATGAGGGCCAGACCCTCCGCGTAGAATACCAACGCGATGGGGCGCGGAAGTCTGCCAACGTGGTGCTTCGTGAGCTGGAGCCAGAGGCGTTCGCCTTTTCGTTCGTTCGGCCGGATTCGAACGCCTTCGACGTCCGCCTGGCGATGCCGTTCCTCCAAGAGCTGGAAGGCCCCGAGCGGGTTCGCATCCGGTCGGGTTCGCCGACGGTTCTTGGTGGCATGCTGCCCTTCGGGCTGTTCGATTTGGAGTTGGTGAGCCTGAACGAGGAACTCGGGCGCTACTTCGGGACGACTGAAGGGCTCTTGGTCGTGCGCGCACCCAGGGAGGGTATCACCGGCCTCGAGAGCGGCGACGTCATCCTCACGATCGACGGCCGGAAGCCGACCAGCCCGTCGCACGCCCTCCGAATCATCAGGTCGTACACCGGTGGTGAGAGCATGAAGGTGGAGCTCATGCGGGACAAGCGCCGCCAGACGGTTACAGTCACGATCCCGCAGCGCGAGCGCGGCTTGTTCTGGGAAGAGCGGGAGCCAATGGAAGACTAGATGGTTAGACGGATGGGCGGGTAGGCGGCGGATGCTCGAGGGACCGACGGCCTGCCCGCCTACCCGCTCAACCGCCTATCTCCTGCTCCCGAACAGCATCGCGTTCGTCAACAGCCGGGCCGTCCCGCGCCAGAAGGCCCGGTACAGCGGATCATCGGCAAACAGCACCACGTGTCCTCGTCCCTGACGCTCGACGGCTGCCCACACGGTCTTGTTCAGGAGTCGCTCCGTGTGCGTCGGCCAGCTGAATCCGGCCAGGAGCAGCGAGTCTCCCACAAACACCACCGGGTTGTCGCCTCGCTCTGATGGCGCGAGCATCGTCCTGCCGCGCAGGAGCACGGGAAGGCTCTTTTCCCGATACCCCATGGTGAGCCAGTGTGACAGATCCAGCGTGGCCCGGAAGATCGATCCCGGCACGTATTCGGGGCGATCCGGGTCGGCGCTGGGAGAGGGGAGCGGAGGCTCCAACTCGGCTCCACTCGGCAGGCTGTCACGTTTCTCCTTCTTTGGCTCGTCCTCCTCGGAGCCGAGTGCCTTGACACTGCTGAGCCCGACATCTTCGTGGCTTGCGAACAGTGCCGCGTCGTCGTAGGCGATGAGGACACCGCCGTCGTTGACCCACTGCTTCAGGCGGGCAATACCCGAGGACCCAAGCTCTCGTCGGATCGCTCCGGCGCTGCCGCTGGGAACGATGAACACATTGTAGTCCGACAGCGTGTGCATGCGTCCCACCGAGCCCAGCGCCACCGGCGCGAACGGCTGTCGCAGCTCCTGTTCCAAGAAGTGCCAGAGGGATCCGTAGCTGGTGATGGAGATGCCGTCTCCAGCGGCCACGGCGATCCGCGGTGCGAACACCGGATCGACGCTCTGTGATCCCACCCCCACCTGGCCCGAGTCGGGAAAGGCCGACTGCACGGCGGCGACGGGAACACCGATCTCGAGGGCGAGGGCCGCAACGCGCGTGTGAACGGAGTCGGGGTTTCGCGTTACGCGGACCACGAACGTGCCTCGGGGATAGCTCTGCCCATCGGCCCGCAGCGGCTCCGAGCTGACGTTCAGTACGAAGCCCTCGCGCAGCAGCGCCATGGCGAGCTCGGCAGCGGCCTGACGGTCGTTGCGGAAGACGTACGCGGAACCAGCTCGCCCGGAGACCGCACCCGCCGGGGCCAGCGCACGCA
This sequence comes from Gemmatimonadales bacterium, assembly GCA_041602035.1. Lineage (GTDB taxonomy): Bacteria > Gemmatimonadota > Gemmatimonadetes > Gemmatimonadales > GWC2-71-9 > JAOTVV01. Next base: position 18,012 of record JBFIHA010000002.1, read on the forward strand.
CGGCGTTGCCGACACCCGGAAGAGTCAGCAGGTCAGCGGTGATCGGTTGGAGATCTTCCGTCCAGTGTGCATCCAATCCAAGCGTGAGCGGGAGCGACCATGCGGTGAGGTCGTAGAACTCGTACCGCTCGCTCGTCGCCCCGGGTCCGCGACGCCGATTGCGCTCGAACTTCGCGACTTGGCGCTCGTAGAACTCGCGGTCGAGCTCCGCGGCCGGCTCGAGCAGGGCTCGGGCGACCCGACCCTTGGGCTGATCGAGATCGATGACCACCGTCCCGGCGGGGAACGTGCGCCGCGCGCCGCGCGCTGCCGGTCCGGCACCGTAGGCGTGCGCGGCGGATGCGGTGTAAGGTGCAGTGAGGCGCCGGACCTGAACCCCGTGATGCAGGAGCAAGGAGGCCAGGCGTGCCACGTTGGTCGGATCGGTGTCGGGCGTGATGGCGACCCGCTTCATACGTCCAGCCCGTGCCTCGTCGATGGCGGTGCGGTGGAAGTCGTAGTAGTCTCGGAGTCGTGCCTGCCGGTTCGCCGCGGCGGTTTGGACGGTCGCCAACGACGCCACGTAGTGGTGGGCGATACCTTCCCGGAACGTGATGACCGTCCCGTCATCGCGGCGCCGCTTGAGCGCCTTCCCACCGTCGGTCTCGTACGTCATGCCCGTCGCGCCATGCAGCGACGGCCCCGCATCGAAATAGCCCGCATAGAACAGGTCGAAGACGTCACGCGTGTAGTACTGCCAGCCGTATCGGTCAAACGCCGCCGCATTGCCCTGTCCGAACGTCTCGAGCCAGCGGACCGTTTGTGGGGGAAGGTTGCGGTTCACGGGGGCGGCCGGCGGCGGAAAGAAGTACTGCTCCGTGGTGCTGTGGAGATCGACGAACACCTGCGGGTGCCACCGAACGATGGCACCCAGCATGGCTCGCGTGGGCGCCTGCGCTAACGCGATCAGGTCACGATTCATATCGAACCGGTAGTGCCCGTACCGGCCCCAGATGCCCCAGGGCTCGTTCCACTCGTACGCGAACGGCTCGTCGGTGCCGACGGCGAGCGAGTTGTACCACACCGCGAATCGCTCGTGACCGTCGGGATTGGCCGACGGATTCAGAATGACGAGGGTGTTCCGCAGCATCTCGACGGTGGCGGGCTCCTCCGAGGCAAGGAGATGATAGGCGACCCACATAGCTGCCTCGAAGCCACCAGGTTCGTTCCCGTGGATGGAAAACGAGAGCATGACGGCAACCGGCGTGCGCGCCGCGATGGCGGCTGCCTCCTCGGGGCTGGTTGACCGTGGGTCGGCAAGCCGTGCCAGATCGCTCCGGATCTCGTCGATCCGGGCAAGATTCTCCGGGGCGGAGATGAGCAGCAGGCGCATCGGTCGCCGCTCCTCCGTGATGCCGATCCGTTCAGCCCGAACGCGGTCCGGAGCAGCGGCCATCAGCGCCTCGAGGACGGCCTGCTGCTCGGTGTACTGGGTGTGCCGCGCCCCGGCGTCGTATCCCAGGAGGGAATCCGGCCGAGGGACGGCCGGGCGGTACGGGCCCCGGTCGTAGAAATCGAACGTCTCTTGAGCATGCCCCGATGGGGCGGTCATGAGACCACCCACCGCGGCGAGGACGAGCGCGAGACGGAACGTCATGATCGCTGGCCTTTGGAGAGGTTTCGGGGGCCAAACCTACGCCCCCCGGGAGACATGCGCGAGGGTGGCGAGCAGGGACGATTCGAGGGCGGTGCGAGACCAGGGCCTCCTGCCCACGGTGTCGTATCCGCGTGCGGCCTTGACAACTAAGATATATCGCACGATACTACGTGTGGAGGCGATTAAGATATATCGAGACATATCGCAACGAGGTGAGGTATGCGTGGCGCAGGAGGAGTCTTCGGCTTCGGTCCCGAGTTTTGGTGGGGCCGGGGGGGGCAGAAGGGCGGACGACGTCGCCGGGTCTGGTTCGAGTCCGGCGACATGAAGTACGTGATTCTCAAGCTGCTCAAAGAGCGGCCGATGCACGGCTATGAGGTCATGAAGGAACTGGAGCAACAGACCCACGGCTGCTACAAGCCCTCGCCCGGCACGGTGTACCCGACGCTGCAGTGGCTCGAGGACGAAGGCCTCGTGCGGTGCGAGGAGCAGGAGGGAAAGAAGGTCTACTCGATCACCGAAGCGGGGTTGGCGTTCCTCGACGAGAACAAGTCGACGGTCGAGGACATCTTCGACCGCGTCGAGGAGACGCTGGACGGCCTGTTTTCTGATCCGATGCCTGAGGTGACTCGCCTCATTGGCCGGCTTGCCACGCTGTCGTACCGCGCGGCCTGGAAACTCCGGGACGACGAGGCCAAGCGCGGGAGCATCGCTGCCGTGCTCGAGCGCGCCGTGAAGGACATGGAGGATTTGGTGGCGTAGGTCAGCGCACCTGCGGTAGAACGAGGGGGGCGGTCTCGTCGGTACGAGGCCGCCCCCGAGCGTCGGTCACGGTTCCTTGGTCTCTTTGGCCCGTCCGGCCTGCTGCAGCGCGCGTCGCAGCAGGAACTCCAACTGCCCGTTCACGCTCCGCAGGTCGTCCTTGGCCCAGCGCTCCAACGCCGCATAGGTCTTCGGGTCGAGCCGTAACAGAAACGCTTTCCGCTTCGGCACGGGAGCCCTACTGGTACAGCGACCCCGTATTCACGACGGGCTGGGTACCGCGATCGGAACAAAGCACGACCAGCAGGTTGCTCACCATCGCCGCCCGTCGTTCCTCATCCAGGTCGATGATCGACTTGTCGGCCAACTGCTCCAAGGCCATCTCCACCATGCCGACGGCACCGTCGACGATCTTCCGGCGTGCCGCGATGATGGCGCTGGCCTGTTGTCGTTGCAGCATCGCGTGGGCGATCTCGGGTGCGTAGGCTAGGTGGCTGATCCGAGCTTCGATGACCTCGACGCCTGCTTTCTGGAGTCGCTCCTGGATCTCGACCTGGAGCTGCTCGGCGATCTGCGCGGTGTGGCTCGTGAGCGCGGTTTCCTCACTCTCGTGCGCGTCGTACGGATACCGGGTCGCCAGTCCGCGGAGCGCCGACTCGCTCTGAACGTGGACGTACTCCTCGTAATCGTCCACCTCGAAGAGTGCCTCGGCGGAGTCGATCACGCGCCACACGACCACCGACGCGATCTCGATCGGGTTGCTGTTGCAGTCGTTGACCTTGAGCTTGCCGGTCTCGAAGTTGCGCACCCGAAGCGAGATCTTGCGCTTCGTGTAGAACGGGTTCGCGTAGCGCAACCCTGCGGTCTTCACCGATCCGACGTATTTCCCGAAGAGTTGGAGTACTCGGGCTTCGTTCGGGTTCACGATGAAGAGCCCGGCAAACAGGAACATCAGGATGGTGAACACGATGACGGCTGCCACGATCTGCCCGGGGCTCTCGGCGCGGACGCCGACATAGAACCAGTAGCCGACCACCGCCGTGGCCACCAGCAGACCAGTCAGGCCGATGTACCCCGATGCGACCTGCCGCTCTTTCTCGCGAATCATCGCTGGGCCTCCGAAAGGGACTATCAATATGATAGCATATTGCTAGCTTCGTGTCAAGGCGGGGTTGCCGCACCGACCTGGGGTAGGCCAGACCCATTCGACGTCAAACGTCCCCGTCGGCCCTCGGGTCGACGGGGACGCCGTCGCTGCGTCATGGATTCCTCAGGTCAGAGGCCGATCGCGATCCCCGCGCGGAACGAGACCACGTTGGTCTGGCTGCGGATGGGGTACAACGTCAGCGAGCCATCGGGGTTTTCCACGATACCACCGCGCCGCAGGTACTCCGTTTCCCCGTGATAGGTCGACTGAAGCGACAGATCGAGTGATATGGGGTGACGGCCGCGCGTGAGTCGGAAGAGCATGCCGCCGCCTCCCGTCAGGGCCACCGTGACATCGTCGAAGTTGGTGCTCTGGGCAAACGCGTCCCAGTCATCCGCGCCCTTGACCGACGACACGGTCGTGAAGTACGCCAAGCCGGCTGTGCCGAACACATAGGGCCGAACGGGACCGTTCCCAAGCGTGAGCTGCGGGCCAAGGGCCAGACTCAGAATCATGTTGTCGGTGCTGACATCGACCCACACTCGAGGTACCCAGGGGCTGAGCGGCGTCGCGTAGCGCTCATGGCCGTAGATCACGAACGATCCGTCGAAGCGAAGCCCGAGGAGCCCGTCGGGCGATAGGTTGATGACACCGTACATGCCGAGTCCGCCTCCCCAATCCACGAACTGCTGGAACTCTCCGACCGGTCGGACGAGCGTGCCGGTGATACCCAGCATGTGACGGGGAGGGAGCACGCGCAGCTGCTGCGCGGTGGCCCAGCCGGGCAGACCGGCGAGCCCAACGGCCACTGCCAACCCCACGATCGAACGACTGCGAGACATGACCCCCTCCAGTAGGTCCCCACGAACGATGGAGGCAAAGGGTATGCCCGCTGGCTATGCGTGACTAAGCTGTTTCAAATCAACGGCTTGGGGGTCTGGTGTGGACCGGAGACCGCCGGCCGATGTCCCCTGCCGGGGACACCGGCCTAGGTCCGATAGACGGACATATAGGTCTTCCACGGGCCAACCGCCTCGCGGTACTGCTTCGCCATCACGCGGACGATCTGTCCGATGTGCGCCAGGTCGTGAGCCACCCATGTCGCCAGCAGTTGGCGCAGCGTGACGATACCCAAGTCAGGGTGGCGGCCGCGCCGCTCGAGATCGGTTGCACCAAGATTCCAGGTCGCGAGGGTCTCGAGATTGTCGCGCCGCAGCCCGCGAAACTCGTCCAGGAGTTGCTCCAGCGTCTTCCCCGTGGACTTCTCCAGTTGCGCGAAGCGGTCGAACGGGTCGAACGGACGACGCTCCCCCTCGGTGAGGATGATGCGGGCACGCGGGATCCAGTCGGTCTCCTCGCCATGGATCAAGTGACCGACGACGTCGAAGGGGCTCCAAGTGTCGGCGCCTTCGGTCGCGTTGAGCCACTCGGGCGGCAAGCCGGTCAGCAGCGCGTCGAGCGTCCCTGGGGTACGGCCGAGGACGGCCACGGCGGCATCTAGCTCGAACTGCATGAGACCGCTCCTTTCCGTGAGGTGGCCGGACCGCTGCCTCAGTCGCCGAACTGTTGGAACCTAAAGATGCGATAACCCAGGAACACGAGAATGGATCCTGCGACGAGGAGCAGTGGCCCCTGTCCATTCCAGCGCCACAGCTGCTCGAGCCGGCCTTCCGCCTGCGCCACGTGATATCGTGCGCGCTCGATCCCGCGCTCGGCTGCGGACAGCTGCATCGTGATGACGGCCGAGTCGGGTGATGTCCCCCCTTGAGCAGCGTCACGGAGCGAGTCGACGCGCTGTTCCAGACGGGCGGCCCAATCCCTGTTGGAGCGGAGTGAGTTCGTCGAGAGCACGGTGAGCAGGAACGGGCTGACGATCATGAGCAGGCCGATCAGCACGAGCCAGCGGTGCAGTCGCGGCATGAAGCCCGGACGTCGCGCCCTCATAGGGCCGGCCGCGCACGCACCGTCGCGGCGCTCATGGCTGTGTGGCGGACAGCGACTGGGCGGTGACCCGAATCCTATGCCAGGCCGCCTCGACGTGTCGCCGCTCGGTGTAGGTCCCGCCGATTGCCAATCGCAGGACCATGCGTCCGTTGATCTTTGTGTGCGTCAGAAACAGCTTGCCGGACGAATTGAGCCGACGCAGCAAGTGCTCATTGAACGCGTCATCGCGGCGGTGGCGGAAGCACACGAGGTTGAGCGTGACTGGAGCGGCAAGCTCGAAGTCCGGATCGAGACGCACCCACTCGGCGACTGTGCGGGTCAGCTGCACATGATGTCGGATGTGCTGCTGGAGTCCACGGACCCCGTAGTGCCGAAGCACGAACCACAGCTTGAGCGCGCGGAACCGCCGCCCCAACGGCACGTGCCAATCGCGATAATCAAACACGGTCCCGGAGTCCGTGGCCACGTTGCGGAGGTATTCGGGAGCGACGGTCAGTGTTCGGTTGAGCGCATCGCGGTCTGCAACGTAGAAGCAGTCGCAATCGAAATTCGTGAGCAGCCACTTGTGTGGGTTGAAGCAGTAGCTGTCCGCGAACTCCAGTCCATCGTGGACCCAGCGGAACTCCGGACAGATCGCCGCGCTCCCGGCGAGGGCGGCGTCCACATGGAGCCAGAGTCCGTATTGTTGGCAGATCTTCCCGATGGCCGATACGAGGTCGATGGCGGTGACCGACGTGGAGCCAACGGTGGCGCACACGAAACAGGGTGTACACCCCGCATCGAGGTCGGCGCGGATCGCGCGCTCGAGCATGTCGGGGCGCATGGCGAACCGTTCGTCGACGTCGATCAGCCGCAACCGATCCTTCCCGATACCGGCGATGCCGATGGCCTTCTCGACGGACGAGTGCGCCTGCGACGACGTATACGCCGTCAGTGGGCGGTCCATCCCAGTGTGGTTGGTGACAAAGCCGGTCGCGCGTTCTCGGGCCGCGAGCACGGCGCACAGCGTGGCGGACGACGCGGTATCCTGAATCACTCCGCCGCCACCAGCGGACGACGCGAAGGTGCGCGGCAACCCCAGGAGTTCGACGAACCAGTCCAGGATGTGCGTCTCCAGCTCCGTGCACGCGGGGCTGGTCGACCACAGCATACCCTGCACGCCGAGCCCAGACGACACCACGTCACCGAGAATCGCGGGCGGCGACGCGTTCGCGGGGAAGTAGCCGTAGAACTGCGGGGACTGCCAGTGCGTGATGCCGGGAAGGATGATCCGGTCGAGGTCGGCGAGGATCGCGTCGAGAGGCTCCCCGTCGTGCGGTGGCGCGTCTGGGAGGCGGCTGCGAATCGCCCCGGGCTCGACCTGCGACTGCACCGGGTACTGCTCGAGGGCCTCGAGATAGCGTGCGACCCAATCGATGACCGCGTGGCCGGCCGCGCGGAACTCGTCCGGCGTCATGTGGCGGGGCGGTCGCTCTCCGGTCATGGCGTGGTCTGGCGGTCTACCCGGCCCGGACAATACGTCACGAGTGCGGACATCACTTCGCGCTGCAGGGTGTCGCCGAGTGGGCGGTTGATGAGCCGCCCGCGCACGACGAGCGCCGATGAGCCTCCTCCATCGAGATTCAAGGCGCGCTCCGCGCCGAGATCCCGCATGATGGTGGCCAGCTCCACCAGATCCACACCACGACTCGCTGGCTGGCGGCCATCGACCACGACGACGATGAGCTGTCCATCGAACGTGCGGCCCACCGCAGTACGGGGATGGGTCCTTGGGATCGCGCTCCCGAAGAAGATCTCCTCGTCCGACGTCACCCGGACGGCTCCGTCGACCACGAGCATCGGACCGGCGCCCACGGCGTCGCGCACGCTCCACAGACGTGCCAGCGACGAGTCGATCTCGGCCGGTGCCCCCGGCACGTGGGACGGCGGGGCCGGCCAGGCGAGCACCGTGTCTCCTCGGGTTGTCGCCCAGGTGATCTGGACCTCTCCACCCTCGGTGAAGCCTACCGCCGCGCGGGCAGCCTCGTAGCGTTGCGCGTCCCGCTCGACCGATCGCGTTGCCGGTGCGATCAGCTGATCGTCAACGAGCAGTAACCCCGCGTGGACCGATGGTGTGCGGTCCATCGCGAAGTAGCCGCCGTTGACGGCAACGCACACGTCGTCGGACGCGGCGAAGCTCGTCAGCGTCTCGCGGCCGTCCTGCGGATCGTCCGAAAGCCTCACGCGCGTGACCACCTGCGGGTGGGGCTCGTCAATGCGCACCGCCCACGCCCGTACCGGCGGGATGCTGCTGTGGCCGGCAAACACACGGACGCCCGCCGGCAGGTCCACGTTGATCGAGTCAATTGGCCGCCAGGTGAGTCGTATCGCCTCGCCACCCGAGCCACTCTGACATGCGGTGAGGGCGATGGTGAGAGGAATCCAGAGCCGTGTCATGCGCTCGCGGTCTGGCTGGGCTTGCGGGCGACGAGCTGGACCACTGCGCTCCGACCGACATGGAGCCGTCCCTCGAGCACGTCGCGCTCCACTTCCTGAGCAATCACGAAGTCGAGTCCGCCGAGTTCCACGCGCAACTCGTCGAGCGACACGAGCAGGTCGGCGATGGGTGGACCGCCTGTCCCATGGGCAAGCTGCCGCGGCGTGTAGCCTTCGAGAATGAGCACACCTTCGGGGCGGAGACCGGCGGCAATCTGCCGGTGCAGGCGACGGCGGGGCGCGCGTGGCAAGTGGCAGAAGATCGATACGATGCCGTCCCAGGCCCCTCCGGCGATGGCATACTCTGCGAGGTCGGCGACTTCGGTGCTGATCGTGGCATGCACCCGAGCGGCGAGACGCCGGGCCTTTTCGAGTCCCACCGCGGAGGCGTCGACACAGTGCACCATCCAGCCGCGCGTGGCGAGAAACGTGGCATTACGACCCTCGCCTTCCCCGAGGCTCAGTATTCGGCCGGGTGGAAGGTGGTGCGCAACCGATGTCAGGAAGGTGTTGGGGGCCGTGCCATACGCATATCCCTCTTTGGCATACCGGGCGTCCCACACAGTGGCGACCTCGGAGAGAGACCTCCCCGCTCCGTGGGTGCCGCCGCGGCTCCCGCGGCGCACCGTTCCGCGATGGTCGTCAGTCGGCACGAAACCCCGCTGCCGCGTGCGAACCGTCACAGAACGGCTTGTTGCGGGATTGACCGCACCGACAGAACGCGGCTTTCTCATAGCGGGAGCACCGACTCCCACCACCATCGACGAGGTGAAACGCACCCCGAGCGATGATCGGACCGTTGGGCTGCGGGCTTATGGTCAGTACACCACCGGCGACATCATCACTCGACTCCACGGTTTCCCGAATCTCACCCGTATCCGAGAATCCGATCGTGTGATGCGTCCCGTCACACAGGGGCTTGCGCGCCGACGCACCGCAGCGGCAGAGCGCCACCCGGGAGTCGTGCAGCTGTACGTCTCCGCGCGTGCTGGTTACCTGGATCCGCCCGCGGAGGTACAGGGGGCCACTCGCCGCAACGGCAACGGTATTCTCCGGATCGGCCTGCTCTCCGCTGTCGCGGTCCAAGCGGTCGTAGTGCAGTGCGCCCGTCGGGCAGTGCACGATCATCGCTGCAATCGCGTCCGCTGTGGCGCCGTCGGGATCGATCCACGGACGGCGGTCGGGATCGAACACGGTGGGCAGCCGATGCACGCACTCGGCGGCATGGATGCATCGCTCGACGTCGTACGCGACTCTGATGGAAGCGTTCTCATAGGCCTTGATTCTCCCCGCCATGCCGGCTCCTCCTCTCCTACGAGCGTGTCTAGTGTATGCCCGTGCTGCCCAGCCCTCCATTCCGGTCCGTCGACTGGGCCACTGAGCCCCGCTCCCACGGCAGCACCGCAAACCGGGTCAGAATCGCCTGGGCGATCCGCTCGCCGTGAGCGATCTCGCTTGAGCGTGGCGAGTCGTTCTTCACCATGATTAGCCACTCGTCGGGATAATCGGCGTCGATTGTCCCGGGTGCGTTGGGAAGGATGAAGCCTCGACCGAACGCCACGGATGACCGAATGCGGATCTGTGCCTCGAATCCGTCCGGCACGCGTGCCTTGAACCCTGTCGGCACGAGCGCGACGTCCCCAGGATCCAGGACCAGCCGCCCATCGGCGATCTTGGTCTCCAGCCGCTCGCCCGATGATGCCGCGATCACGGTCACCGTGCGATCCCGAAGGTCGGCGCGCACGTCGTAGCCAGCCGCGCCCTCCGTCTGCCGGGTGGGAACGGTGATCCCATCGTGCAGCGGCTCGAAAACGATACGCGGCGCAGCGGACGGCGGTAGATCGTGGCCGTGAGAGGTCATGGTGACTGTTGTCCGTATCTCAGAACGTCAGAAATCTTCCCACCTGCACCCGCTTCCGACATGAGCGCATGTCGACTCAAGATACTAGCGTGTCCGGCGTCGACTCGGCTCGCCGCGAGGCCGCCACCGGAATCGGTCCAGTGAGAGTCTGCCGTTGCGGTCGAAGACGACCCCCTCCGATTCGAGGAGGTATCGCTGCAGCTGGTCGTCTCCCCGCTGTGAGCGGGCACTGATCTGTCCTTGAGCATTGACCACTCGATGCCACGGAATGTCCTCACCGTCGGGGAGCGCGTGGAGCGCATAGCCCACCTGGCGGGCGTGACCGGGTAGGCCGGCGAGACTGGCAACCTGCCCGTAGGTGGCGACTCTCCCGTGTGGGATTCGACAAACGATCCGGTAGATCCGGGTGTAACGGGTCGGGCCTATGGGGCTTCCATTGGCAAGCGGCTGCGTCGCCACCCGGCCATGTCGCCGTCAAGGTGATATACCCGCTCGAAGCCGGCCTGTCTGAGCCGAACCTCGGCGTTCTCCGCCCTCGGGCCACTTTCGCAATACACCACGATGTCACGATCTCGGGAGCTGCCCAGCTCGGCGAGACGGGCACCAAGTTGCTGGTACGGGATGTTGACGGCACCTGCGACGTGGCCCGATCGGAACTCCTCGACACTCCGGACGTCGAGCACGAGCGGCGCGTCGGGACGACCGAGGCGCGATGCTAGCTCTTGCTGTGCCATCGGCCGGTGTGAGCTGGGCGTTCCGATGCACGCGATGGCGAGGAGTCCCATTGCCGCAAGTGCAGCGCGCGCGCAATTGGGGAACGTCAGCAGATGCATGCGCAGATCCTTCGATTGGTCACCGTTGGGCAGATGAGATCTCATCAGCCAGACAGATCGATGGCCGGTCGATGGAAGGGTACCCACTGGTCCGCAAGCACCGCAATCCACCCCCGGGTCACCAGAGATCGGTGCGGGAGGTGTAGGGGATAGGTGGATGTCCGGCGGCCTTGCGGAGAATCGTCAGTTGGCCGATATGGTACGCCTCGTGTTGCAGCAGAAAGGCGATGGCTCCGAGGAAACTCGAATCGCTGACCGGAAACTTCTGCGGCGCGGGAGCATCTAGGGCCTCGTCTGGCAACCCCTGCAAGACGGGGCGAACGCGCCGCGAGACTGAAAGCCACAGGCTCGCTATCGACGCGGGAGAAGGCACTGTGCCGAGATCCTCGACACGCTTCGCATCCCGAATGGTCCGAAGCAGCGGGTCGGCCATCTCCACGGAGAGCAGCTGCGCCAGGAAATTCCGGGCGTCGAGGACGTGGACCGCAATCCCCGGCATGCCGGCCATCCCCACCGGCTGCACCCACCCGCGGTCGGCGCTCACGTCTTGGAGCACCGCCAGCAGGAGACTGGTATTCAACTCAAAGACCGCCAGATGGGGTCGCAGTTTGGGATTCATCGCACCGCTCACGGTCCCGTGGTGCTCACGCACCGCCGACGCCCTCGCGGGCGTCTCCGTGAGGCGAGGGGTCATGATGCTCCCTTCCTCGACGTAGCGAGGGTGCCAGGCGGGCAATCGACCAGATCCCCATCATCGGTCCAAACGTGAGGATCGCGAAGGCCCAGCGCCAGCTACCCGCCTCGGCGATGGTGGGCACGAGCTGGATGGTGAGCATCGTGAGCAGGAAGCCGAGCGAGGTCTGAATCGTCAGCGCCGTCCCGACCGCGTGCGTCGGCACGACCTCGGTGATGAGGGCACTGAACTGCGCGGAGTCGGCGATGACGAAGAAGCCCCAGATGAGCGTCAACGGCACGACGAGCCACAGCGTGGACCCAAAGACCACGCCCGCGAGGAGCGCACAGGCCCCGCTCACCGCCATGGCGCGAATCACCAATCGATCGTACCCGACACGGTCAGCGACCCATCCGCCCCAGAGACATCCGGCTCCACCCACGGCGATGGCCGCAAACGCAATGAGACTCACGACTGCATCAGAAGTGCCTTGCCCACTGGCCACGGTGCTTGCGGCGAGAAACGCCGGAATCCACGTCCAGAAGGCATACAGCTCCCACATGTGACCAAGGTATCCGCCGGTGGCCAGCCGCATCTCGCGTTGTCGGAGCACGCGTCCCACCAGCCCCCACGAGAACGGCCGACGGCTGAACGCATACGGTCCGTCGCGATATGTGCTGAGTACGAGCACCGAGGCAAGGAGCGCTCCGGCCGAGACCGACAGCACCACAGGGGTGATGCCGCCCGGTACCCACGCCCGCATCAGGTACGGCGCTGCCTTGCCGACCGTCAGTGCCCCGACCACGGTCCCGATAGCCAGGCCTCGGCCGCGTCGAAACCACGTCGCGGCCATCTTCATGCCCGGCGGATACACGCCCGCGAGGAAGAACCCCGTGGCAAATCGCAGCACGAGCGCCGAACGGTAGTCGGGTGTCACGACGAGTGTGGCATTGGCGATCGCGCCGAGTGCGGCTGCCGTCGCGAAATACGTGCGTGCTGGCACCACATCGGCGAGGTTGAGCACGGCAGCGGTCGCGGTGCCGACCACGAAGCCCAGCTGCACCACCGCGGTGAGCCATCCGGCCTGCGACTGACTCAACGACCACATCGCCCGGAACTCGTCGGAGACAGCACTCGCCGAGAACCACAGGCTCATGCCTAAGAGCTCGGCGATCGCGAGCAACCCGAGCATGGTGGCCGGGCGCTTCACGGCGCCATGACCTGGCGACTTCACGGGTATCCGTCGATCGGGGTGGACGGTCTAGCCCAGGAGGCCGGTCCACACCGGCTCGAGTGTGATGAGGATGCCGAGATCGGCTGGCAGGTCGGCGCCGTGTCCAGCGTGAAGACAGAACTCTGGCGTCGGCCCAAGTACCATTTGCCGACCCCACAGCGTCGTGGCGCCCCCCTCGAAGCGTGGATCGAGCGTGGTGTAGAAATCCGCATAGGGCTGCCCGCGCGGTTTGGAAAGCCATAACGCTGCCCGAGTTGCCTCGAGGTCTGATCGACCCTTGCGCAAGCGGTACAATCCAGCGATTCCGTTCCCTGCGAGTGCCGCGGTCCGGTCGTGTGCCACCTGGCGCCGACCCGACACGGCTGCGTCGTTGAGGGGGTCCAGCGCTTCCGATCCCTCCACCAAGTACCAGTCCTCGTACACGGGTTGGGTGGACGGGAGCCACGGTGCCCGGTCGATCCGAAAGCTCGTGGAGCCAAGGTACCCGGGCGGGCTGCCTGCATGGAGCGCCTCGTGAAATGCTCGGAGCCACCGCTCGTACTCCTCCGCCTGCGCCTCCAGGATGGCGGTGTGCCAGAAGACGTACGCCAACACGTCAGTCGTGGTGATCGGCCGGCCGGAGGTTTTCCGCTCCGGGAAGTCGGCCGATGAGTTGGGCGGGATCGTGAATCAAGACTGGCAGATGCTGCGGACAAATCCACAGCGACGTGCCACGGTAGTGCAGGGGGATGAGCGGTGTCAAATGGTCTTCTCGCTGGCAGGCTAGGCAAGTTCCCTGGGAGGTGGTCATCGATGTGGGCTCCTGATCGAGTGGTGGACGGTCCCGCTTCGGTCGGCGTCGCTGCTTCAGACACGCTTCAGGTGGTCGATCGTCCGCGCGTTCCGCACGTTCCCAGTGTTGACGGTGGTGATGGGCTCGAAGAGTAGCACGTGGACTTCCTCCTCGGCGGATGGGCAGTGCTCGACTCCACGCGGGACGATCAGGCATTCGCCTTCCTTGAGGGTCACCGTTCGATCGCGAAACTCCATGGTGAGCCGTCCTTTGAGCACCATGAACAGCTCGTCTTCCGACGCGTGTTGATGCCAGACGAACGTGCCTTTGAGCTTCGCGAGCTTGACGTATTGTCCGTTCAGTTCACCGACGATGCGCGGGCTCCAGTGCTCATCGAAGCTCGCGAGCGCCCTCTGCAGGTCGATTACATCCATGAGATACTTCCATTGGTTGCGGTGACACGGCGGCCGCTACTCGAACCGTCGCTCCCACCATCCGATGCTCCAATAGCGTCCGAACTTTCGCCCCGCCTCCGAAAACGTTCCGACGTGTCGGTACCCGAGCGCTTCGTGGAGCGACACAGACGACGGATTGGGGAGAGCAATCCCCGCGTACGCCCGGTGGACGTCTTCCTCTTCGAGGGTGCTCAACAGCCGCTCGTAGAGGAGCCGGCCAATGCTCCGGCCGACGCGTTCTGGCGAGACGTACACGGTGGTCTCGACCGAGGGCGCGTACGCGGGTTTCGGTCGGATCGGCGTGCTGGACGCGTAGCCCACGGCACGGCCCTCGTCGTCGGCCACGAAGAGGCGTTGGCGCCCTCGTGTCCCGAACCCCGTCAGCCAGAGCTCGCGCTCGCCGAATGTGACCGGCTCGACGTCGAAGGTCACGTGTGAAGTCAGCACGTAGTGGTTGTAAATACGGACGAGGTCGGGCAGGTCCCGATGCTCGGCCGGCCGGATCACGACCTGCATGGGTCGGTCGACCAGGGGTGATTCACGCGAGGTCGAGCGCAGCCTTGGCGTCGTCCAGCTTGTTGGCCGGCACCATCAGCGCCACCCCCCGGACCGTTCGACCCTGGTGGCCGGGCCCGAACAGCCCAACGGCTCCGCGCTGGTCGATGCGCGAGGGGATACCGACGCTTTCCAACCGGCCCGCCGCCATCTCGGCTTCGAACGTGGCGCCGTAGGTGGCGACGGTTGCCCACTTTGGCTTGGCCTGTGTCATTCTGAGTCATCTCCGCAGGTGAGGCCGCAGTTCAGTGCGGCATCGTCAACACGGCACCGAACAGATCGATGGCGTACCAGAGGTTGCCCACGCGCAGGTTCTCGTCCGGGGCGTGCTGGTTGTTGTCGTGATTGGCCACCGGAATGATGACCGCCGCAGCACCGAGTAGATCGGTGAACAGATAGAGCGGCAGCGAACCACCTAGGCCCGGGATGAGCAGGATCTCCCGACCTGTCGCCCGCCGGGCGGCGGCAACCAGACGCTGCACGATGGGTAAGTCCATCGGCGTCCGTGCCGCAGGATAGCCGCCTTCCCGCGTCACCTTGGCGAGCTTCGGATGCGCCAAGCGGGTTGCCAGATCCGGCTCCTCTCGCACGATGTGGAATCCCTGCCGTCGAACGTGCGCCTCGATGAGATCCAGCATGGCGTCCGGATCGTTCCCCTTCACCAGGCGCACGCCAACGGCAGCCGTAGCCGTCGACGGAATGACGTTGCGCGTCAGTGCCCCGACGTTTCCACTTTGCAGCCCCCGTATCGTGAGAGCGGGGAGCATCAGCCGATCGGGCAGCGTCGCGGGTTCCCCCTCGGTCCACGACAGTCCGAGCTCTCGCTTCAGCTCCTCGTCGTAGTCGGGCAGCCGAGCTAATGCCTCGCGTTCGGCGTGGCCGATTGGCTCGACGGAGTCGTAGAACCCTTCGATGAGCACGGTGCCGTGATCGTCCTTCATGGACGCCAGCAGACCGGCCAGCATCTGGCCGGGGACGGGTGCCCAGTTGCCGTAATGCCCACTGTGCAGCGATCGCGTGGCACCGTACACCGTCAGCTCGAGTCCTGTCACCCCGCGGGCGCCGAACGCGATCTGCGGTTGACCAGACTGATGTACCGGGCCATCCAGAAACAGCCACGCATCGACACTGGCGAGCTTGGCGCGATGGGTCTCGAGATACTGTCGGAGATGCGGGGAGCCGGCCTCCTCTTCACCCTCGAAGAAGAGAATGAGGTTGGAGGTCGGTGTGATCCCAGCGTCACGGAAGGCGCGGAACACCTGAAGCAATGCGGCAATGGGCGTCTTGTCGTCCCCGGCAGACCGGGCGTAGATCCGCCAGTCCGGATCGATCGGCTCCCCCGGTGCCGGCAGCGGTCGCGGTTGGCCACCGTGCTCTTGGGCGCGAGTGTAGAGCGTCGGCTCCCACGGGCCGTGTCGCCATCGTGTCGGGTCGGCTGGCTGGCCGTCGTAGTGCGCGTAGAGCGCAAGCGTGCGCGTTGCTCCCGGGACGCGCATCTCCGCAAACACGATCGGTGGGGCAGCCGTCATCGAGAGCAACTCGGCGGGAATCCCGAGGCCACGGAGCTGCGCCACCAAGTAGTCGGCATTGCGTCGGATCCCCGCCGAGTCGGACGCCACGTTTGGCAGGGACAGCAACTCGGCAAAATCGGACAGTGCCTGGGCGCCGTGGGCCTCCCGGTGGGTACGCACTGCGGCGAGGCCGTCGGGCTGTCCGCCGAGCTCCTGGGCCTGGAGCCAGGCCGGCGTGCCGGTGGTTATCGCATAGAGCAGGGCGATGGCACGTGCGTGCATCGGTGCATCAATCCTTGAGGAAGTACTCGATAGTCGAGACGACGCGCACTGTCTTGAACAGCTGGTTCGGTTCAGAAACGCCGGGCGCCTGGTCGCGTGGCAGGATCACGAAGACTCCTTGATTGGCGCGCCGGATGCCCGCGACGTCGCTTCGGGAGTCGGTGGCGAACTGTTCGGCCGCCTCACGGGCACTGGCAGTGGCTTCGGCGATCATCGCGGGCTTGAGGTCGTTGAGTCTGGTAAACAAGAACGTGGGTCCGCCGGGTCCCCATTCCTCACCGGAAGAGAGCACCACGCCGGCGTTGACGAGCTCCCCGACGCGCTGGCTGGCGGCGAGAATGCCGTCGGGATCGTCGGAACGCACCATGACCGTTTGCGTGATGATGAAACGATTCGGCGTATCCGATAGGCCACCATAAGGACGGGCGTGCACGTCGACGACCCGAACACCCTGGAGTTCCGCGTTCGCCGCGTCGATGCCGTTTCGCGCGAGGAAGTCGAAGACCTGAGCGGTGTTCCTGGCGACTCGGGCGTGGGCTCGGGCGAGATCGTTGTCCCCGACGTTCAAGTGCAACGGCCACAGGGCGAGATCGGCCTTCACTTCTCGTTCCGAAACCCCTTTCACCGTGACGAAGCGATCGGAGCTGCGCGCCTTCACGAATCCGTGACCGATGAACCAGCCCCCGAGTGCCAGCCCGACACCGAGCAGCAGAGCAGCCCCACTATGTCGGTCCGCGTTCATACGTACCTCCGGCGATCACGGTGCCAATCGGTGCACCCAGCACAGCTGCGGGTCCTTCCAACGGTAGCCTTCTGGCATGGCCCGGGGCCAGATCGCATAGCACGGTCCCTACACGCTTAGGAGATAGGACGGGTCGCGATTTCGTACAGGTATCCAACGGCCAGAAGGCCGGTGCTGTCGTACATGGGGGCCAGGATGCGACGGTATTCGTCACCTTCGAATCGATCGAGATCGTGCCAGTGCTTTGGGAGATCTGGCGACACGAAAAGCCAGGCAGGAACCCGATTGGTCGACGCCGGATCCCACTGCAGCGCGGGATAGCCTTGCGCCGCCCCCCATCCCCTCGGCTCGAGTTCCCCCGTTACCCACCCCTCGTGCCACGATCCCGTCAGGCTTGCGAGTTCACGGGCATTGGCGCCGCCTGGGACGAGACTGCCGTATGCCACGAGGTGGCGAGAGGCCCGGAACAACGCGTCGGCGCTCGCGTCGATCCGTGTCCGATCCGACGGTGCTGCTGTCGCGCGTGCCGTATTCAACGTGCGAACCACCTCGGCAAGTCGTGCGGCGGAATAGGATGCCCAGAATTCCTGGAGCGACAGTGACATCGGTTCGACGGACCCCCTCGCGGACCCGCTACGCGCACTGGTGTCGCGTCACACCGTCTGCTGTGACGGGCGAAAGCGGCGGCTCGCCAACCAGCCGTCGACGCTGTACTTGCCGGGGCCAACGAGCGTGAATCCGAGCGCGACGAACGCATTCTTCACGGCGTGCGCTGGCGTGCCGTTACCCGTCACGATGTGCTGGGTGGCCGCCATGATCATAGTGCACCCGATGAGGATCGCCGCCGGTCGGAACAGGAACCCGGCCGCGAACAGAAGGCCACCGGCGGACTCCGAGAACGCCGCCAGAAAGCCGAAGAACGTGTGGCCGAAGTCAATTCCCAAGTGCGACACCGCCCCACCGACTCGGCTCCAGCGTTCCGGTCCACCGATGAGTTTGCTCCAACCGTGGAAATAGAGGAACCCGAGGCCAAACCCCAAGCGGACGATCAACAGGCCAATGTCGCGGTACTTCTCGGAAGCAAGCTTTGGCACGATCCCTCCTGTTATCGATTCGCTACGCGTGCATCAGGCCCATTGCTCGTGGCGTCTGAGCATGGGCTCCCACTCGGTGATCGCCGAAACGCTAGAGCGCGGTAAGCCGCCATCCCAGCCACAGCATCACGACGGTTGCCGCGGCGAGTAGCACCGCGGCGGCGATGAGGATGCGCCCCACCCGCAAGGCGGTACGACCCGCGTAGACCGGCCGGCCGCGAATGACCCAAGACCCTGGTGGTGGCGATCGTCCGGTGGTCAATGACCGCACACCCTGCCACGCGAGAAACGCCGCAACGAGGACGTTCAGCAGCGTGATGACGCTGAGCACGGTTCTGAGCGAGGCCGCCGCCTGCCGTCGCGCCCCGTCGGGATCGGATTCGGCCAGGTTCTGCAGTTCCGCGGCGTGGCTCTGCACAACCTCGTTGAGTCCCCAGAGCAGCGCCAACCCTACGGCGAGCACGCCGAATGCAAGGAACCATAACCGCTTGTCGCGCGGGTCGATTTCGCGGTAGCCGGGCTCAGTCATCGACGGCGCTCGGAATGATGAAACGGCCCTCGATCTCACGTCGCGAGCTCGATTTCGCGCTCACGATTGGCGGAGCCGGCAGTACACGAACTGCTGTTCCTTCCCGCTCGGCGTTCGATGTATTTCCTCCCGCGACTCGACGAGATGGAACGTCGGACCCAGCTCAGCAAGCAGCGACTCCGGACTGTAGCGCACGACGTCGAGGCCGCTGCATCGGGACGGACCGTCGAGGCCGAAGGTCGAGATGATCGCGTACCCCCCCGAGGCAAGGGAACGCCGCATGGTCTGACAGTAGGCGGCGCGATCACCACCGTCCACGAGGAAGTGAAACACCGCCCGGTCGTGCCAGATGTCCCACGGATGCGGTGAGGTGAACTGGCGGACGTCCGCGGCAAACCACTCCACCCGGTCGGCGTCGGCACCCAGCCGCTGCCGAGCGAGGCGCAGCGCGGTGGCGGAGATGTCGAGCAACCCGAGGCCACTGAATCCCCGCGCAAGAAGCTCGTCGACGAGCGTGGAGGTGCCGCCTCCGACATCGAGAATGCGCGTGGTGTTCATGGGTTCACAGGCGGCGACGAGGGAAAGAGAGTGCTCCGGGGACCGTTGAAACCAGCTCACCCGATTCGGTGCAGATTTGGCGTAGACCTGCTCCCAATGCTCTGCCGTGCCCACGGCGACCTCCCTCCGGTCATGACGAAACATGTAGGGCGCGTCCGGAGTGTACCAGCCACGGGAATGGATATATGTGGTGGGTGTGGGACAGGCCGGATGCCGACGGTCTCTACGCGGGTGCGTACGCTGCTCGAGGAGCGTACGGGCAGTACATCACGATTCTTCCGGCGTTGGACATGGTCGCTGCCCGGTGTGGGACGTCGTGCCGTCGAGCGAACCCTGACGCTCGCGCGTCGAGGTCACACGCCGAGCGCCTTGGCGGCTCGATCGTACTCGTTGGGCCGCACGTACAGCACGTAGCCGTAGCGTCCCTTGCCATCGGACACGCCGCTCGACGCATAGACGTTCACTTTGGCGTGAAACAGCTTCTCGTGAATGCCCGCCAGGGCCCCCAACTCGTCGTCACCGTGTACGAGCAGGGCGGGGTGCGGACCGTCGAGGGAGAAGCCGGCCTTGTCCGCCGCCTGTTGGAGCCGGCGCGAATCCTCGGGGAAGATCGTCAATTGTGTCCGCAGTGGCCCGACCGGGACAGACACGAGCGCCATGAGGTTCACGCCCAGCTCGGCGAGCTGTGACAGTAGCTTGTAGCCGTGGCCAGGCTCGTCCCGTACGGTGGTGTAGAAGTAGTCCACTCGGCGGATGGTGTGTCCCATGCGTTCTCCAGGGCGGATGAGGGCGATCCGAATGGCTCCATTTCAAAGATACCACCCGGTCATGCGATGCGGATGAGGGAGGCGGAAAGGGTGTCGCCTGCAGGGCGCTTCGAGCTATCGCTTGAGCTTCTCGAAATACGTGGCCCGGACTTTGGCGACCTTTGGCGCGATGACCGCCTGACAATAGGGCTGTCCGGCGTTTCGCTGGAAGTACCGATCGTGATACGCGTCGGCCGGGTAGAAGGTCTCCAGCGGAACCACCTCGGTGACAACGGGCCCATCCCAGATGCCCGAGTGCCCCAGCTCGGCGATTGCCTGCTCGGCCATCCGGCGCTGCTCATCATTGTGGTAGAACACGGCCGAACGATACTGCGTCCCGACATCGGCCCCTTGTCGGTTGAGGGTGGTCGGATCGTGAATCGTGAAGAACACGTCGAGCAGATCGCGGAACGAGATCACCGTCGGATCGAAGGTGACCTGCACCACCTCGGCGTGGCCCGTGGTGCCCGTGCAGACCAGCTCGTACGAAGGCTTGGGCACGTGACCGCCGGCGTATCCCGACTGCACATGCTCGACGCCGCGTAACTGCTCGAACACTGCCTCGAGACACCAGAAGCATCCACCGCCCAACGTCGCCAGGTCCGTCATACGCCCTCGACGAGGATCATCTGGGTGGTCGCGGACGCCTCCCGCAGCGCTCGAGCCGGCCGGTAGCTCTCGGAGGACCACCAGGTTCGTGCCTGCTCCATCGACGGAAACTCTAAGACCACAACACGCCGGGGGACCCACGTCCCCTCCAGTCGCTCGGCGTGGCCGCCACGCACCACGTAGCGGCCGCCATGCGCGGAAACCGTGGCCGCGGCCATGCGCTTGTACGTCTCATACTGCGCCGGGTCGGTCACTTCGATGTCGACGATCACGTAGGCGGCCATTAATGAGCCCTCGTGTGAAGGCGACTGGGGTCGGCGCGTCGCGATCAAGAGCGCATGCGCCGGTGCGTTCGAGGTCGATTGGGGCTAGGCGAAGGTAAGGCGGTGGTCCGGGCAGACGCGAGGCCCCGGAGCGTCGCAGCACCCCGGGGCCCCGAGCCCGGACAATCTGGGCTCTCTATGGGCTAGCGGCCAAACACCACGATCACGTTCCCGTACCGATCGTCCCAGTCTCGGCGCGCTCGCTTGCGTTGGTGCTTGAGCCACTTGCGGTGCGCCTTCATCGCCCGTTTGTGATGTCGCTCCACGTGCGCCGGGTGCACACCGTACACCCGCACGAGCATGGGGCGCTCATCCCAGTACGGGGCTGCATCCCAACAGTACAGGACGCGACCCTCGGCCTCGCAGTACTGCCGCACCGCCCGAGCCGGATGGGCGCGCCGTACGGCCGGTCCGTAGTGGCCCGTCCGGTAATGGTCCGTCGAGTAGTACCCTGCCACGTCGACGGCGCCGCTCCCCAGTCGGATCCCGATCTCTACCCGCTGCGCCTCGGCGGTCGATGCCGCAAACACGCCGAGCAGAAGTGCACCGACAAACCAGGTTCGCATGGGTCAACCTCCGTGTTGCCTTGGTGTCGGGACTCGAACGCGCTTCGAGCCCCTCGGCACCCGTAGGAGCACGGCACATGCCAAAGGCCTGTCGACCAGCAGTAAATCGTTATCTGACAACGCATTGTGGCAAGGCCGGGCCGCGACACGTGGTTCGGGAGTTGTCCTCTATTGGGGACGGTTTTGGCCGCTTCTCGTTGAGGCGACGCGGTCAGGTCTTCCGGCGGGAGAACTTGAGACCGGACCACGTCGCGTCAATCGCGCAGATCTTGTAGTCCACGAGGCCGGCGCCGAGTCCGACGCGTCGGACGTCCTGCTGGGTCACATCGGTCGGGCGCCCGGATGCCTGCTTGGGCCACGCAATCCAGAGGCCTCCGTCGGCGATCGTGTGTGCCCGGCGAGCGATGCCGCGATCGAGCGCACCTCGAGACGTCACGAACCAGATCGTGAGATCCCGTGCCCCCCGATCCTGGCGCCGGATCGTGGTCCCGTCCGGCACGCTGCCGAGCGTGCGCTCGAAATCGTCCGGTGCGCCGATGAGCACGATGGTGCTTCCGGGCGAGATCCCCAGCTTCTTGGGGAGCGGCGTGCCCGAGTATGCGGCGAGGATGGATGCGGGCACTACCGGGTCGGCCGGAGGACGCGTGATGGCGCGACGCAGCGCGCCGGCAACGGCCGTCCACGATGTGTAGGTAGCATCGGGGAGCTGGGCCCGTACTCGTTGGACCTTGCTCGGATCACCGCCGACGAACACCAACGGCACGTGGCGGGTGGCCTTCGTGTGGCGCAACGCGATCCCGATCTCCCGACCGTGGGACGGAAGCCGCGAAAGGTCGATAACGAACGCGGCCGGCGGGCGGGTGCTTAGGGCACGCAGTGCGGGCATACTCTCTAACGCTCCGTACTCCACGGCGTACCCGGCGTCCTGTAGGGCAGCAATCCGCGGCTCCGCTTCGGCGGCCTTCGGATGGATGAGGCGCACGCGCCGTCGCGCTCCTTTCCGTCCCACGGGACGTCCTGGTCAGCCGGGGAACCCTGTCGGCGTCGTGTTGGCGGAGCTCACGCGTCCGCCTCGGGAACCGCTTCTGCGCTTCCGCCACGCATGAACCGCCATGCGGTGGTCACGGCGAGACCGAACCAGAGCAGGTCCCACGGCGAGAGCTGGGAACGAAGGCGCTCGAGCACGCCCACGTTGGCCAGCAACGCCTCGGCGTACTGTGCGGCGATTCGGCGCTGCTCCTCCGATCCAGCGCGCGTGGCGTGCGCCGTCCCGGCGGCCATCATGTCACCCCACAGCGCATCCGGGATCGTGTCGTCGAAGCCCAGCGCATCGAGCTGCTCCTGCAACTGGTCGGGAATGGCGTCGATGAGACGCAAATCGTGCAGACCGGCCTGAGCCAGCAGTTCCGGGTCCGCCTCGACCTCGAGCACGGCCTGGCGCTGGGTGCCGACCGTCACGATCAGCACCTTGCCGACCACGAGGCCAACGACGGCAAGCAACGCGGCCAGCGTCCCGAGGGCCTGTCCTCGGCTCGGCGTCACGCGCGACATCACGAAGCCGACGAGTCCACCGACGGCCCACGCGACGAAACCCACCTCGTACTTGGTCGCCACCACAATGACGGCCCACAGGGCGCCTCCGATCAGCGCGGCGACAAGACCACCGATCAGCGCGCGGTTCACCGCGTGATCGGTCGGGGGAGGGAATCGTGGATCGGCGGGGTGGTCCTGCACGTCGCTCATGGAGCCTCCTCGGGGTGAGGCGAGTGCAAATGAGAGGCGGCGTCGAGCCGCTCGGCGACGGGTCGCGCTAAGATGGGTCGAAGGGCCCACCAACGCCAGCCGGCTGTGGTCGACCTGCCTGCCGGGCTAGGTGTGGTAATCGACCTTGCAGCCGCACCCGTCCCACATCCGTTCGTATTGTGCCATCCGCTCCCGCACGAACCGTCTGACCTCGCCGTCGTCCTTCAGCACTCGCACGACCCGCTCCGTCACGCTGGGCTGCTCTACGGCGGCAGGTCCCGCCGTGGTCCGGATGATGAGAAGGTCCCCCGCGATACCCGTGGCGTGTCGCTCGATCTCTTGGAATTCCGAGGCGAGGGCGTTCCACACTTCCGCGGGCAGCGGGACGATCCCTCGGGCGTGGAGCCGATCGGTCAACTCGGTAGCGTTCAGCATCCGAGCCGGCAGACCGAGGCCGGTAGTGATAAGTCACTCATGGGTGAAAACTGCCCGAGATCTCATGCGGGTCGATATGGCGGGTGCAGTACTCGGGTCGCTACGCAATCCCCGGCCGGCGGTACTCCTCGGCGAGCCACTGGACGGCATGCTCCACGTCCTGAAACTCCCGAACGTCGAGGCCCCAGTTGCGCGCCACCGTTTCGTGGAATCTGGTGGGATCGAAGTTGTCGGACGCTTCGACGATGGCCGCACGGCTCACCGTGCCTGGAAAGACACGCATGTAGTGAAACGACACCAACTCGTAGAGGTCGAACGTGCTGAGCGGCTGGCCCCATAACGTGGCGTCGATGAGAACGCGGGAGCGCCCGTGCTCGCGGCACGCCGTGGCGACGGCATCGACAACGACCCGGCCGGTATCGAGCGTGCGCTCACCGGACACCCGCACGTAGAGGTGGTCAGGCCGCTGCTGGATGTCGATCTGACAGTCCATCTACGCCACCTCCTACGCCACCTCGTCTCGCCGGTCCACGCTCACCCGACCGCTTCCCACCCGACGCGCTCGCTCCGGATGCCCCTCGAAGAACCGCTCTCGCACCAGTGCAAGCGCCTCCTCCGATGCCAGGGACATGCGCAGTTCGGCCGGCGTCATTCCGAACACCTCTTTCACGTTTTGCGTGAAGGATCGCGCTCGCGCATAGCCAAGCCTGGCCGCGACGTCCTCCACCGTGTACCCGGGGTCCTGCAGGAGACGGTGGGCGTACACCACGCGCAAGAGCGTCAGCATGACACTGGGTGGCGGGAGTGCGACCCTGGCAAACCATCGAGCGCACGTTCGCCGGTCCATGCGGGCCCGGTCGGCAAGCTCCTGCACGGTGTGGAATTGCGCCGGAGCACGGACGATGGTCTCGATGGCCCATCGCAGCTCGGCGGGCAATCCGTCGAGCAGGTCGCTCACCTCATCGAGCAGCCGGCGGGACAGGGATCGCGCACCCTCCTCCGTCAGCACATCCCGAATCTGCGTTGGATGGTCGTCGTGGCCGGCGAGCACCACCGTGCGTACGCCGGACCGGCCGAGCTGGAGTAACACGGCAGGGAGGTCCGGTGTGAGCCGCGCGTACAACACGAGAGGCAGCGAGGGAAAGAGCACATGCAGTCGTTCGATCTCTTGGGCGCGCGGTGCCCCCTCGAGTGCGGGGTCGACCACGGCGATCTCGATCGGCTGCCGCCGAATGATCGCCACCGCGCTTGACCAGGTTTCGGCAGGCACGACCGCAAAGCGGTGGCTGGCCGATTTCTGCAATCGACCTGCCAATTCGGGGTGAACCGCCGCTAGAACGTGCATAAATGTCCCAATTCCGGCACCTGATGCCCCAAATGGGGCCTATTCACGGGCCGCAAATGGGTGGACTTTGGAATCCTGGAACCATTCCCCGTATCCCCCGTTAAGGAGGCCGTCATGTCGCGAACCCTGCGTCGCCTTGCCCTCACCGCCGTCGCCGCTATTGCGTTGACCGCGGTGGCCTGTGCGAACCCGGTCGGACCCCAGCTCGATCTGGACCAGGTCGACAGCCCGCAGACCTCGGAGACCGGGACGCAGGGATCCGGCACCTAGGTCGCTACTACTTCCGAGCGATCCGTCGCGAGACTCTCGATGGTGACGCCGTCGAGATCCGCGACGGTCGCCCGGAGATCGTCCGCCACTCCCGACGCCCACGTCGGAGCTGCGACCTCGTGGTCTCCGCGCCAGTGCTCCAACTCGTCGATCGCCCGCTCCGCCCGGAACAGCCATTCCGGGAGGTGATGTTCGTCCGCAAAAGCAACGAGGATCCGTAGCCGTTCGCGGGCGGCCTGGCGGTGCCCGAATCGCCCAAGCCCCAGGGCCAGTTTGAGCTGGAAGTCCGCCTGCTCGTCAATGGGGAGCCGAGCGTACTCAGAATCCAGCTCCCGCCGTCGGCGTTCGAACGAGACCCGGTCTCCCGCCAACGCACTCAAGTCGAGCAACTCGACCGTCGCGCGTAGCCGGGTTTCGAGTGGCGGTTGCCGCTCCAGCACAGCAAGCAACGCCTTGCGGGCGGCGTCCAGGTGTCCGAGCGCCTTCAGAATCTGGCCGGTATCGCTGAGCGCTCTGGTGCGCTGTAGGGAGCGGGTGTAGAGGCAAAACGCGCGGTAGGCATGCGGCGCCGCCTCCGCGGCCCGCCCCATGTGGAACAGACATCCTGCCAAATCGTGTGACGCTCGCGCCTCGCTATCCCGGTCGTTCGCACCCGCCGCCTCCGCCAGCACATCTCGCAGCATCAGCTCGGAGGCTGGCAAGTTGCCAGTTTTTTGCAGGGTGTAGGCGTGACCGATCCTGCTGAGCCGCTCCAAACGATCGTCGCCCAAGGTACGGGCAATCGTTCCGGCCTGGCTGTACGAGCGCAGGGAGCGTTCGAACTCGCCGCGCTGCCGCAGCACGCGTGCAAGCTCGAGATAGGCCTCCGCGGCTGCCGGGAGCGGCGCATCGCCCAGCAGGTGTAGTCCCGTGCTGATGACGTCCTCTGCCTCGGCGAAGCGGAGTTCGCCTTCGAGCCACTCACCGTACTGTCGGAGTGCGGGCCACAGCGAGTCTGCGGGGTCCGACGTGAGAGCCCGCTCCGCGCCACTGAGCACCGCCTCCAGCAGCGTGCGCTCATGGCTGGCCGGAAGTGTCTCGACGAATTCCCGAGTGCCACGGAGTTGGTAGCGGAGTCCGCCCGGGTCTGCCACCGCTGCGTGGCCTTGGAACCGGTCAGCCAGTCGCAAGGCGAGGAACCCGCCCAGTGGGGTCCGGTCGGGAGCCCCGTGCCGGTTGGCGCGCTCGAGGAACGCGGCGTGACGCTGGGTTGGCAATGCCGTCTCAGTCTCGGGCATGCTGACCGGCTCCCGCGAGGAACAGGGCGCGTCCAAAACGCGCTAACTCAACAGTATGCGCCCCCGGGGATACTGTAGCAAGTCTCAGGCCTTCGCCGCCCCGCCCTTCCCACTTTTCCTGATTCGGTCGAGTTCCTTCAAGGTCTCACCGACGGTCGATTGCAGGCGCTCAAACCCCGGCGTCTGGGGCGTGATGGACCCGTCCAGCACGCCAAATAGGACGTTTTGGCACACCTGTGCGGCGCGGCGGAGCCGGAACCGACGCACAAATGCCTGGTAATCGGTGGGACTCTCAGCCGTGAGAATAGCCATGAGCGTCGTGCGCACCCCATCGAGAGTCGCCTTGAAGTCCTCCAGCATGGTGGCGGCCTGGGCGGGTTCGGTGATGGTCGAGTCCATGGCCTCCAGGGCCTGACGGAGCTCGGCGCGAACCTCGTTCAGCTCCTTCATCGTCGCTGCCCCTTAGACACCTCCCACAGCTCCAGCAAGGTGGCGTGCATGACCTCGAGGCCCGGTGTGCTCGCGGAGAGAGATCCCGCGTAGAGGTCCGACAGAATATCCTCGCACGTCTCCACTGCCCGACGGACTCGTGTCCGGCCGAGGAGCCCTTCGTAGTCATCCTGATTCTCGGCCTTGAGCATGATCCAGATGCTCGTGCGGAGGTTGTCCACGGCCATCCCGAGGTCTCGCACCCCCTCGAGCGAGCTTGAGCCCTTGGAGATCTGGATGTCCACGATACCGAGTGCGCTCTTGAGCTCGTCGATACCGTTCTGTATTTCCAGCTTCTGCATCGGTCACGCCCAGGAAGGGGTCCGGAGAGTCATCGCCAGTTCTCAGCGCCTAAAGCTGTGAGGCTGTTGCCTCTGCCGCAATGATCGCACCGGGTTGAACCTCCCAGGACTCAGGCCAACCAGTCGTCGCGATGCTCTGCCACGAACGCGTCGTCCGTCAGGTGCGGGTATGCTAAGACCACTCGATCGATCTCGTCAGACTGACCGGGAGAAAGGGTCTCGTCGGGGTGCAGGGTCCAGGAGCCGGCAAGCAGGCCCTGGCGGCATAAGATCTCCTGTATTCCAGGGATGCATCCGGCGTATCCGTGGGCGGTGTCGAAGATCGCTCCATTGGCATCGGTGAGTTGGGCAGCGATCGTGAGGAGCCTGGGTGGGATGGGCAACCGGTGGGTGACGATCCGTCGGCACTCCGCCAGGAGGTCGGTGGCATGCTTGGTCCACACGGCCCATTGGCCGAGCACACCGCCAACGACGTGGAGTGCTGCTCCGCCTCCGAGTTGGAGCGGAGTGAGCAGATCGAGCACGATGTGGTCGTCGTTCCCCGTATAGAGGGCAACGTCATCGCCACGGCCGGCATCGGCCACGGCCCGGGCGACGTCCAGCGTTCGATAGCGATCGAACGGGGCGATCTTGAGTGCCACCAGCCGATCCAGCTCCGCCAGACGTCGCCAGAACCGATACGGCAGATCGTGCCCGCCGACGGCTGGCTGCAGATAGAAACCCATGACCGGGATGATCTCCGCCACGGCACGGATGTGCTCGATCATGTGATCGTCCGAGGCGCCGGCTGCATGCCGCAGGTCCACCAGCCCAACGTGATAGCCGAGGTCCACGGCGAGGGTTGCTTCGGTCGTTGCCTGAGGGATGTCGCCGACGATTCCGGCGATCCTGACGACGGGGTCACGGCTCGTCGACTCGTGCTCAGCGATCGTTGCGGCAGCGAGTGCGAGCACGGGCCCGTACAGGCCCACCCCCGGATCGTGGATGGCGAACTGCGTCGTGTGCACCCCGACGGCGAGCCCCCCGGCGCCCGCCGCGAGGTAATACCGTGTGAGGGCCCGTTGTCGGCGCTCGTCAAGGCGCCGGTCCGGCGTCACCGCCAATGGATGGGCCGGAATGACCAGGCCGCGCTGCAGCCGGCCACGAACCTCGTCGACCGTCAGAAGCGACCTCCCCGTTCCTCGAAGTGGGTGGGTGCGTCGAACGATCGACCGCCCAGGCGCACCCACTCCGCCACCCAGTCGAGGAGCGTATCCAGCTCCAGTGTTGGCGACCCGAAGACCTGCGCACTCCGAGCAGCATCGCTCAGCAGGGACGACGGCGCTTCCTGGCCGACAAACCGCGCCTCGACGCCGAGACGCTCGGCCAAGCGCCGAGCGAGATCGCGGACGGACAGCACCGTCGGCCCGGTCACGTTGAACACGGCGGGTGGTACCGCGCACTGCAGCAGTGCTTCGAGCGCGACGGCATTGGCATCCCGCTGCCAGATCACGTTCACGTGTCCCGTAGTGAGGTTGACCGGTTGCCCTCGCGACACTTGGTCGGCCAAGTCGCGCAGCACGCCGTATCGCAATTCCACGGCATAGTTGAGCCGCAGCATCGCCGTTGGCGTGCCGTAGTGTGTCGAGCACCACGTCACGATGCGCTCCCGTGCCACGGCCGACTGCGCGTACTCGCCGATCGGCTCGAAGGTGTCACTCTCCACCGAACCAGACCCGTCCACGGGGGTGAGCGGGTAGACGTTCCCGGTGGAGAACACGATCAGGTTTGAGGTTCGGTAACGACGCGCCACGAGACCGGGCAGGAATGCATTGAGTGCCCACGTGGCTGTGGGGTCTTGGCTCGTGCCGAACTTCTGACCTGCCATGAAGACGACGTGTGGTGCCTCGGGAAGGTCGCGCACCACGCCGGGCTCGAGAAGGTCGCATGACACCGTCTCGATGCCGTCCGCCGCGAGGGCCACTGCGAGCCCGGGAGTGCGAAAGCGAGAGACGGCGATGACCCGTCGCTGTGAACCCGCCTGCTGAGAGGCCCGATGGGCGAGCCGCACCAGACTCGGACCCATCTTCCCGCCCGCGCCAAGCACGAGGAGGTCGCCTGTCAACTCCTCCATGACCCGGACGTCGCGTGCGGTGGGCCGGGACAGACGCTCGTCGAGTTCCGCTTCGGTGCGTGGCCCGGCCAACGTCAGTGAGGACCGGCGGCGCGCGGACGGTCGGCAGTCAAGGTCATCAGCCCCCGCCGCCGCCACCCAGGGTGGGAAAGCCCACGGCGGCCGTGAGGCGCAGTGCCTCCTCGGCCGTGAAGCCCCGCCGCACGAGGGCCTCGTAGTAGTTGCGGGTGAACGTCGCGAGACGCTCGGCACTCTCCGGTTCGCTCAGTACCTCGAGCAGGCCCGTCATCATGCTCTGCATCATTTGCGTGAAGAACGGGTTCATGTACTGCATCTGCTCCATGACGAGCGCGAGGGAGTCGGCGAACTCCCCGCCGAACTGTCCAGCGGAATCGCGTGGCGCGGGCTCTTGAGCGCCGGCACTCGAGGGAAAGGCGACAGTGGCGAGCGTGATCAGCGCCGCGCTCAGCGTCGCGCGGCGACAGCAAGTCCAGATCGTGTGAGGCATGCATCGTTCTCCGCGCAGCGGGACATGTTGCGGGACCACGAAACGTACGTCGGTCCTATCGACGGTCGCAAAGCCGATGCGGATCGCGCTAGCGTGCTCGCTGCAATCGGCCGGTCGCGCGGTCCCACCGCCAGGTGGCGTCGTCGCCGGCCAGGTGCACCCCACCCAACCACCGGTCGATCCCCTGAAGGTCGACCCAGTCGCCCCGCCCTCGCAGCACCGCCGTGCCGGTCTCCGTCACTCTGACTGGTCGGCTCCAGAACTCCTCCGGCTGCACCCCGCCCTCCGCGACGACCGGGGTCCCGTCGGCGAACGCCACCAATGCGTGGATGCCGCGGCTCAGCTCCGTCATGTGGTGGGCGAACACCGAATCACCCAGAAACTCTCGCTCCTCGCGCGCCTGGCTGGCGGCGAACGCCTCACGCAGCGTGGCGGCACCGGATGCCAGCGCCTCGAGGCCCTGCTGTTCGGATCGCGACAACCCGTTGGTGGTGGAGGGATACTGCTCGAGGAGACGCACCAGGGCGCCGTGAAGAAACGGGAGCGCACTGGTATCCCCCTTCAGCAGGTCGCCGATGCCGGTGGGATCGGGGGATCGAAAGGCGGCCCACGCCTGCCGGCCCAACATGAGCTCCGGCTCGGTGACCGGTCGCCGTTCCTCAAAACGAGCCGACAGGGCAGTGGATTCGCCGAGGTATTCGGCATCACAGATCAGGGTGAGCGCCGCGGTGCAGCCCCGTCGGGACGCGAAGTGATCTAGTAGCTGGATCAACTGCAGTTGATCGTAGAGATCGTGCTCGAACCACAGCACGATCTCGTCGTCTCCCGAACACGCTTCCAGCGTGGCGTCGCGCCGGTCGAACTCGCGCAGTGCCGTGTGGAAGCTCTCCCAACCCCGGTCAGCAATGAACCGGGCCCGCACGGGTCGGAGGTCGGCGAGCGAAAGGTGAGCCGGGACCGGTCCCTCGTGCAGGACGTCCCGCCAGGCGATGACCTCACCCGGGACGCCCGCGTCGCGGATGCGGCCGGCAGCGTGGTCGCCGTTGGTCACATGGAGCATGACGGCCGAGGGCCCATCGGACCGTGTGAGCCGGGTGACACCACGCGTGCGTTATCTCATCGAATAGAGCAGCGTCACCTCGAGCGAGGTCACGACCGGTTCCCCATCGACATCGCGACCCCGCAGGGTGGTCACGTGCGCGGCGAGGCGGATTCGCTGGTTCTCGATTGCTACCCGCATGACGTGCGGAGGCATCCGCGACTCCGCGCCCGGTTGGGCGCGGTACGCCTCGGCGCTGTCGATGATCGGTCGCAGGGCGATATCGGCAACGGACGTTCCACCGTCGAACAGCCGTAGCGCGACGGCTGCTGAGTCGTAGCGAACAACCAGTCTGGTATCGACGACCGTCGAGTCTCGTAGCAGCCCGTCCCCGGTCCACGCATAGTCGTAGCCGGCAATCGGAATGGGTATTCCCTCCCACTTGACGGCATACGAGAATGTTCCGGGACGTCGCGCTTCGTATTCCTCGACGTACCCGACGCCGAAGTGCGTTGCCAGCAGCTCGGCTCGCTCGTCCGCTTCCGACCACGGAGAAGGTGAGGTGCCGTCCCCGATGGTGTCGATGGTGGTCAGGGAACCTCCGAACCAGTCGGCGACCGCCCCCGTGCCGTGGGTGCCGACCAAGTAGCGGAGGATCGCGCTGATCTCCCGACGGTCGTCAACCGAGGGCACGACGGCCGCTTCCCGGATCGTGCCGTCCCGCAGAATCTCGTTAGCGGTCAGGACACGTTCCAGTCGGCGAACTTGGCTCGATTCCGACATCCGATACGCACCCCAGGGGCCGGCGAACGTCACGAAGGCCACCACACACAGCGACGCGGGGATGATCCGGATGTCGCGAGAGCGTCGGATGGCGTAGTACACCGCCACGCCCGCCAGCCACACCGACAGCACGGTGAGGAAGTAGCGCCGTTCGGTGATCCCGTACTGGTCGATGCGCTGCCAGATGGCCAGCCACAGCATCACGACCGACGGCAGGAGGGTGATGTAGAAGGCACGCGAGTACGTGCGGATCCAGCGGTTCTCGGCCCGTTCTGCCACGGGGTGGACGAGGAGGAGGGAGAAGATCCCCACCGCGGCCACACTCGACACCAGCCATCCAATCCACCCGCTCGGCCACACGGTGGTCACGATGATCTTACCCAGGTAGGTGGTCAGAATGACGAGGTAGACCACGACGATGGGAATCAGGACGTACTGTGCAAATACCTTGAGCCCCATCGGATAATCCGAACGTTGCTCCAGAGCGGGGAGGTCCGTGGGGACACCACCGAGGAAGAACCACGTGTTGAAGAGAAAGGCGATCACGATCCAGAGACGGAGATAGGTCTCCTCGGCAACCTCGAGCGCAAACAGATTGTCCACCGCGGCGAGCGCGATCGCTAGTCCGGCGTAGAGCACGCCGGAATAGAGAACGGCTAGCAGGAATCGGAGGAACAGCGACTTGTTGTATTCCCAGAACCCCTGGAGCTCGCGGACGCCGATGAACGGTGCCACGGCGACGAGAAGGTGCAGCCCGGTGCTAAGCTGGATATACCGGCCGACCGCGACGGGCTCGGACCAGTCGCGCCAACCGAGATAGAACGCCACGAGTCCCGCGATACCGAGTGCCCAGAGCCCGCTTCGCACTCCCGTGGACCACCGACGGCGCTCCACCAACAGGTCCGTTGCGAAGAAGAGGGGCAAGCCCAATGCAGCGGTGCCGACGACTCGTCCCCACACCTCTTGGTCGACGGTCTCATAGGTGGCGATGATCCCCGCAGCGGTTGCAACGACGGCGGCGGCCAGCACCAAGGGGAATCGTGTGAGCGTGGTGCGCATGGCCGAAACGAGTGCGTCGAGCGATGGCAGTTTCATTCCTTCACCTCGAGAGCGCGTTTTAGGCGACGTTCACGTCACGATGTTAGCGCTCGCGGGTGGCGAGCGGGATGCGAACAGTGAGTCCACCGCGGAGGTCGCCGACACGATAGCCCGTGGCCTTGTCCTGCGGGTAGCGCGTTGTGAGTACTTGCGTGACTGCCGGGTCGAAGGTCTGCGGATCGCCGTGGCAGGCCAGGCATGGTTGGGTCACTACGATCGGCCGGATGTATTGAAGTCGGAACGACCCGTCAGGTCCGGGAATCACGGTCACGATCTCCTGCGCCATGGCCCCCCGTTCGAGCCCCGTCGCCAACTGGGCGAGCAGCGCCTGCTCGACGGAGTCCGGCGCATTGGCCGGATTCCGCACGCGGGTGCCGACCCGCCGCACGTCGATGCCTGCCTCTCTGTGGCGAGCGGTTCGAGCCTGCGCCGAATCGGCGCAGAACGCGACCGCTTCGGCCACACCGCCACGTTCGAGTGCGCCGAGCAGCAGCGGCATGAGGTCCGTGCCGAGCGCAGCGGCCGCACGTCGGGCCTGGGCGATGCTGGCCGAATCTGGGGCTGGGGGGCGATCGGTGGCGGGACGGTTTCCATCGTCGCAGGCCAGCGCGAGGAGCGCCAAGCTCAGCGGCACACAGGCGAGATACCCATGGCGAGATATGACGCACTCCTCGTTGATGTCGTGCTGTGCTGAATCGCTTCAAGCTGCCGGGAAGAGGCCATGCTCGCAAGGCAGCGGGTGCGGGTCACTCGGCGTGCGGATGCAAAAGGGCTGCCCCGGATCGGGGCAGCCCTGTCGGTTACGGTGCCCGTGAGGGCGTCAGTCGTTACTGAACGACAGTAACGTTCTCCGCCGCGGGGCCCTTCTGGCCCTGCACGACATCGAACTCGACCTTGTCACCCTCGCGCAGGGACTTGAAGCCGTTTCCCTGGATCGCGCTGTAATGGACGAAGCAGTCCTTCTCGCCGTCGTCCCGGGTCAGGAAGCCGAAGCCCTTGCTGTCGTTGAACCACTTCACGGTTCCGGTCGTACGCATGTGCCGTACTCCTTCTGGTGTGTTGATGTTCGTCGGAGTGCGGCGCTGCCGTACAAACCGATCGCTCATCACTGTCCGCGGTCATTGTGCCCCCGCGTGGGGCTGCCGTCCCAGGGGCAGGTTCGAACCAGACCCTCGACGGCGCTATCCTGTTTGCCAACAGAAGCGGGGACCCGCGCGCTTCGCCCAGGTCCCCACGTCGTGTTCGCTGGTCAGTCGGCGCGCCTTGTTCCGCGCTCCATGTCGCAGTGGCCAAGGTAACGGGGCTCGTCCCGAAGCGCTAGGGCCACCCGATGGGCGAGTCAGGGTTGGCCTGCCAGCGAGTCGAGCAGTGCCCGACGGGCGGCGGCGGAATCGGAGATATCGAGCGCTCGCTGCACGCCCTTGGCACCCGGCAGCTTGGAGGCCCCGAGGACGCTGTCGCGCCTGCGCGCCGCCTCTGGGTCCTGATCCCGACTCGGTGTGTCGGGTGAAGCGCATCCGTAGGCGAGAAACAGGAGTGCGGCCACAATCACCATGCGCATCGGATCCTCCCAAGGTGACGACGGTGCCAATACGTGGCCGCCACGATGAGGGGGTGCACTGCCGTGGGCAAGGACCTATCTCACACGTTGCGCACGTCGAGGCCACCCGACCGGCTCGAGACCGAGCGCATTGGCATACCGCACGAGTGCCATGACGGCGTGAGCAGTCCGTCCGCGCCAGTGCGAGGTGTCGAGCCTCGCGGACTGTGAGGTTGTCCACCGCCGTGGGTTCTCCGGACGCGACGGTGTGGATCAGGCCAGCTGCTGGAAGTCGTCGGCCGTGACGGTTCGTGCTCGGGCAAAGCCGCCCACGTAGCGCCCTCTCGCAAATCGCAGGTGATAGAGGTTGAAGTCGCCAAGGGCGAATGTGGGGGCACTGGTCGGGAACCGCTCCACGTAGCGGCGCTGTCCAGCCGTGTAGGCGTTGCTCTCCCGCTCTATCGTCTCGACGGTGCCCTGGAGCGTGATGCGTTCCACCTGCAGGGGATCGGCGTCAGGCCGGTCCGGTCGGTGAATCAACGCGCTGAACATCCCTCCGTTCACCAGCCCCTTCGTGTGACGGGCCAGTGCCGAAGCGTGGACGATAGCGCCCGAGAACTCGGGGGACATGACATACGGCAGTAAGCCCACGTACGGCTCGCCGTCCACGAGCACCGCGAGGGCGAGTACCCGAGTGCTCTCGAGGAGGTCGCGCAGTCTCTGGGCCTCGATCGATCTCATCTGCTCCCCGCCGTTTCCACTATTGGTACAGGCGTTCCCCAAACCGGACCCAACCTCCTGGTCGGCGGCCATCGGGGTCGTGATGGGTCCAATGGATCACTCCGCCCTGGGCGTTCCACTCATACTCGCCGCGGAGCTCGACGGAATCCCCAACCGTCAGCGGGACGCGAGGCGCGAGATCGATATTGTGGGCGACCAGGACGGTCATCTGTCCGTCGACCCGGACGATGAAGCGTTGATGGCGGCTCCCGTCACGGTCATCCGAGAGCAGCCGTTCGACGCGTCCAGCCGTCTCGACGACTATGCCGGACTGCCTGTCTCGGAACGCGTCGGCAACCTGGCCGGCGGTCCCACCGGGCAGCCGGTCGGCGGTGGGAAGAACTCCACCACCCGTTGTCCCGGTGAGGTACAGGTATGCGCCTGTCGATAACAGGATCGCGAGAATGATGAGCTGCGCGGTGCGCGATACCGTTCGCATTGGCTTCCACGAGAGCGTTGGCGATGGGAATGGCGCTCCGCTCACCCGACGCCCTCTCGCCCGAACTGCGGGAGGAATTCAGTGGAGCGTGTCGACGAAAGATGCGGAGCGGTGGCACGGTGTCCAGGCACGAGACGTCGTGACCGAGAACTCCCCTGAGCGTGATGCTGTTTGGAGACGAAGGCACCGTGGTGACGGACGTGCGACGGGCCAGCTTCAGGGGCTGGCCCGTCGTCGCTCGGTGCGGCCGGTGCTCACGCCCAGACCTGGGCGGCAGGTCAGATGCCTCAGCCGAAGCCGCTCGGGCCGCAGCCGGGTGAACTGCTGGCTGCCTGGCTGCCGTGGCGTGATCCCGTGAGCACGTTGACCGCGCCAAAGCTCCGCTCGGCATGGCGCGAACCGCAGCGGGCACAGGTGGGGGTCACGCCCTCCGAATACGCCGAGATAGAAAGGCGGATGCCAAACCGGTGGCCGCAATCCTGGCAGATATAGTCGTACGTCGGCACGTCGTCCCATCCGTCAATACAAGTATTGCAATATACATATACATGGCTCGTTGTCTACCCCTTGGACAGCGACCTGGTCGACGGGTCGCGCGCGCTCCCCGGCTGGTGCGGGGAGACGTGGCCGGGAGTGAGGCGAGGGACACACCCCGGGGCTCCCGGCCTGGAAGACCGCGACGATAGAGGCGCTAGGCCGGCCAGAGCCAGCCGAAGGTGCCGGCCGTCAGCAGCGCGTAGACGAGACCGTCGAACGTCGATTTGAACGTGGAGCTCCACGCACGCTTGTACCAGATGGAGTTCTGCCACAGCGCTACGCTGTAGCCGATGAAGGCCGTCGCGCCGACGAACCGGAACACCGAGAGGTACGGCGCGCCGGGTCCGACGGCCCGACTGGCGATGTAGGCGGCGAAGATGCCCACAATGACACAGTAGACGAACCACTGTACCAGCTGCCCACCCATCTTGGGCATGCCGTTCGGCATCACCGTCATGAACGCGACCGGGCCCTTGTTCACTTTGTCGATGAACGCCGGGTCCTTCATCTCGGCGGAGCTGCCGGTGTAGGGAAAGACGTACTCGCCGGGCGGAATGCTCAGGGGACGCAGCGCGTCCATCGCCTGGTCCTCGTTGGGGAGCTTGGTGAAGTCCGACCGGTGGTAGGTCAGCACCATGTGGATGATTGAGCTCGCCACGAATACGAGCACGGCCGACAGCACGATCGGAAGCCAGAGCGAAACGAGCGACATCTGGGATTCCATTGCAACCTCCTCGAACGGGTGCCAGGTGTCGAAACCGCTCGCGAGCTGACGCGAGCCGGAAGAAGCCTAGTCGTTACCGAAGCTCACGAGAGAGCGCTCGTAGTCGTGGACCACCATGCGACGGCCCCGCGTTTCGATACGGTGGCCCTCGGCTTCGAGACGGCGTTTCTGAGCTCGGAGCCCGCCGGGGTACTTGGGATTCACCTCGCCGCCGGCCTTGAGTGTCCGCCAGTAGGGCGTGATGCGCTTCTTGCCCTCCACCTCGTCCTCACCGGCTGCCCCGGCCGCAATCCGAGCGAGGATGCCCGTCGTGATGGGGCAGCCCAGCGTCGCGCCGTGCCGCCGGGCGAGGACTTCACGGATCTGGTTGATCGTGACGAGCTTGCCCTTGGGGACTTTTCGCATGATCTCGTCGACCTCCCGAGGCGCCGGAATGACCATCGTTCCTCGGCCCCACTGCCTGGTCATACCCGCAGGGATCCGCTCCACACGAGGGAGATCCTTTTGATCTGCCAGTTTCTCGCGGAAGGTCTTCCGTCGTCGCATGCGAGCCCCGATATCGCATGGGTTCGGCTCGGTGGCCGCTAAGCTGCACCTGAATGCCCGACGGTGCAAGGTCGCTCGCGGTCATATGATCCGTGTGTTCGCCGCACTCACCCCATAGCGACCCCGCCCAGCGAACGACGGAGCCGCATGCGCGCACACGACGTAGAGGTACAACTCGAGCGCCATCATCGTGGGGCGTTTGGCTGGGCGTTGACCTGCTGCCGATGGGATCGGCGTATGGCGGAGGACGTGCTTCAGACGAGCTACCTCAAGGTGCTGGACGGCCGCGCGACCTTTGCCGGTCGCTCCACGTTCCGAACGTGGCTGTTCGGTGTCATTCGACGCACGGCACTGGAGCACCGCCGACGCAGCACGCTCCGACGGCTGGTACCCCTGCATGTGCTGACCGGCCATGCCGAGCCGAGGGCCCTCGAGGTCGACCCAGCCACCGCACTGGAACGGAGAGAGACCACGCGAGAGCTCACGGCTGCCTTGGCGGGGCTGCCCAGGCGCCAGCGCGAGCTGCTTCACCTGGTGTTCTACGAAGACATGAGCATCAGCCAGGCGGCCGAGGTCCTCAACATCGCGGTGGGGACCGCCCGAACCCACTACGAGCGCGGCAAGAGGCGGCTGCGCGAACTGCTAGGAGGTAGAGAGCCGTGACGCATGATCTCGATGACGGCGACCTACGAGAGCGGTTTCGAATCCTGCGGGACCACGTCGAGCGAGCGGCGCCGTCGTTCCAACGTCCAGCCCACCGACCGTCTCGCCTGAGGAAGGCACCGACGTGGGCGGCCGCGGCGGTGCTCGCGACACTGGTGATCGTTGCGGTGTGGGTTGCCGTACGAAGCGACTCGCCGTCAACACAGAGCTTGGTGGCATTGGACGCCACGTGGTGGGTCGCGCCCACCGATTTCCTGCTGACGACACCCGGAGCAGATCTGCTACGCTCCGTGCCGAGCATTGGCGTAGAGGTGAGCGCACCCGAGGACCCGGTACCTCTCGTGACCGACACCGCAGAACGCACTGAAAGGACCAGATCATGATCCGTACAACGATCGTCACCCTCGCATTCGGCTTGAGCCTTCCCGTCGCCGCGTTGGCCCAGGAGCGCATGCCGGCCGACCAAGGGTTTGAGCGGCACCTGTTCCCACCGGAACTCGTCATGCAGCATCAGCGACAGATTGGCCTCACTGACCAGCAGCGCGCAGTGCTGACCGAGGCCATCACCAAGCTCCAGGCCGACGTGGTACAGCTGCAGTGGCAACTGCACGACGCCAACGCGCGGCTGGCGGAGCTGCTGCAATCCTCGAGGGTCGACGCGGCGGCGGCCCTTCAGCAGGTGGATCGGATGCTCGAGATCGAGCGCACCGTGAAGAAGTCACACCTGGCGCTGCTGATCCGCATCAAGAACACGCTCTCGATCGAACAGCAGGCCACGCTTGGGGAGCTGAAAGCCGCCCAACGGATGCAGGGTCCAGTCCGCTAGGACGTTCCCGATCAGGAGTGATTGAGCGGGCCGGCGCCGCCGCCGGCCCGCTCGGTGTGTGGCGGGGTGGCCAGCATCTCGACGGGCCGCACGGGTGTCCCCGCGGAGCCTATCGCCGCTTGATGTCCAGCACCTCGGCGATGCGACCCACCATGCAGATGCTGGCCAAATCATCTCGGAGCTTGAGCAGGGCTCGTACTTCGAGTCCGTCTTCCCGGAACGCAGCAGGTAAGCCCAGCGGCTCGTATTGTACGACGTCGTTCACCCGAAGCGCCCAACACCCACCTTCGACCGGGATGAACCGCACGGTGCCGTCCACGCGAAAGCTCCCGGGCGGGGCCCCCATCAGGTACTGCCGCAATGTTGTGGCACACATGAGGCGGCCGGTGCCCAGACGGAAATCGTGGTCGGTCATGCGGGCATCCGGCTGTGCGAGGGCAACCGTCAGCCGAGCACCGCGAAGGTCTTCGCACATGTAATCGAGCGGCAGCCACGCCTCCACGACGGGAAGCCCGGCGATCCACAACGCGGGGAGCACCGAGTCGACCCGCACCGTGCTGAAGTCGTACTCGTACGTCCGTGCCGGATCGACCCTCGGTGCCACGTCTGCCGAGGCCACGGTGGTCGAGTCGATTCGTGGGAAGTTGTCCGGCGCCGCGTCGCTGCAGGCGACCCCCACGCTCGCGACGAGGGCCAACATGGCTCCGGGGCCCAGTGGCCTTCGCTGTGGCCGGCTGACGGCGGGTCCATCGCAATGGCGCATAGCACATACTCCCATCGTGTCTGCAACTCATACCCCTGGTACGGCTCGCGGGTCACCGCCGGAGCCGGAGACGACGGCCGGGCCGCAGTGTTGGTGGGGGGGGCGTTCCATTAGTTTCCGCCACCGTGAGCGACACCATGCTGATCGTCTCGAACCCACCGCACCGGCCCGGCGACAGGTCGGCGGCGGTCTGGTGCTTCGATATCTCGCCGCTGGAAGTGACGGCGAAGGCGGCGTATCAGGTCCCCGAGATCTGGTTTGCCGACTCGGATCGTGGTGTGCTTGCGGAGATCTCGAAGGTGCTGGAAGCCGTCGGGCTCAGGGCGCTCTGGGTACGCGAGGAGGAGCTCGCCGCGGTGCCCGAGCCGACGCCGGTCGCGCGGGTGACGTTCGACGAGCGAGGCCTGCTGCTGGAGCATGACTCGTCCCAGCACCTGTTACGCCCTGGCACCGACATGGTGGCGGTGGTCTGCACTCCGTCCGGATCCGAGTTCCGGGTACGGAGCTCCGGTGAGGACGTCGATCCCGAAATGGCTCCGTTTGTGGATTTCTACTTCCTGGAGGCTGGCGCCGTTCGACGGTACGCGGTCATCGACGGCCTGGTCGATTTCAGCGCTCTCCGTCCTGCGGAGCCGCACAAGCCAACGACCATGACCGACTTCGCGGAGATGTGCGAGCGGCGCTTCGCGCGGGCTCGGGTCGACCGGCGCCTCGTGGGCACACGGGTGAGGCGACGTCGCACGGAGGCCTCTCTGCGCTCGGTCGCCGAACGCCGAGCCGGCTTCTCATTCGGCACCAAGCGGCTGCAAACCCTCCTCGAATCCATATCGACCGATCTCGCGGACGTGACCCAGAACGACCTCGCGTCCAGGCTCATCTACCTGACCCTCCGATAGACGGAACGGGTGCCGTCATGGCCACCGCAGGCTCAGCTGGACGTACCCCCAGTAGGTGGGGTCGTCGCCCCCGGCGAACGCCGGGAGGAGTGTGACCGCAAGGTCTTCCGGTAGGAACACCCCCAGCCCCAACTGAAGCGAGGCGAGGCGCGCCATGTCCCAGGTCGCGATCGCGTCCAGCTCGGTTCCGAGGGCATGTTGCCCCGCCCGCTCCGCCGCCGTACCGAATCGGTGCAGGTCGAGATTCATCGTCCACCGCGGTGAGAGCCGGAGCGCGGCGCGGGCCATGGCATCGACCAGTCCGGCTTCTGCGGTCTGTCCCGGGAACGCGACCACGTAGTCCATGTACCCGTAGAACTTGTGGTTCGTCGCGTACAGCGTGTTGAACGCCGTGCGCTTGGCGTCGGTCAGGTCGTCGTCTCCGGAGAGGTAATCCACCTGAAGTGCCAGTGAGCCACGCCCATGCGCCACCCCGAGCTTGCCGCTGGCAAAGTAGGCCTCACGGTCGGGTCCCACCTGCACGGCACCTGCGGCTTCGTACCGGACGAGGCCGGCGGCGCCGTGGGCCCTGATATTCACCGTGTATGACTCGTCGGTCACGGCATCACGATCGGCCAAGGCGGTGAGTTCGATGGCTCCGCCGGGAATGGTCCGCGAGGCGAATCCGCCGAGCAGCCATCCGTCGTCGCTTTCGCCTTGATTGGCCTGCGGGTCGAGGCCCGTGGCCACGAGCGCATCACGCTCGGCGACGTTCATCCAGAACACCGTCCAGTCGAAACGGCCGGCGCGGCCCGTCACGCGAGCCCCGTCGAACGACCGAGCCGTGTTGGTCCAGCCAACTGCACCCACCAGGCGTTCGTCACCGAGCATCATCTCCTGGCGACCCAGACGTCCCACGATCCCGTCGGGCCGTCCGATCTCGACGAAGCCCTGGTGCAGGTCGAACTGGTCGGCGCTCGCATCGGTCAACGTGTTCGCTTCGCTCCCCCAGGCGCGAGCGTCCTGCAACTGAACGTACGCGCGGATCCAGGACTCGAGCTGAGCTCGCACGCCAACGCGAATGCGGGACAGGGTGGCGGCGTCCGGGTCCACGCCCACACTCCGTCCATCCCACTCGGAACGCAGCCGCACCTGGCCGTCGAGCCCGATGACCGGGAACTCCTGCGCACCTAGCGTCGACACGCCGGACATCGTCACGCCTACCAGCGCGAACGCCGCCGTCAGCAATCGGGGAAGGTGGATTCGGGGAAACATCACACGGCTCCGTAGGTAGTGCGCCGCCGCAATATCAGCGGGGCAACAGTGTCACGACAAGCACCAGGCCGATTCCTTACTGCCGCTCCTCGAGCGCGATCCGGAGCAGAGGGACGAGCGTGGCTGCCTGTCCGCGTGAGGCTTTGGGGAGATCCAGCACGAGCCGGTCCCCTTCAGCCCCTGGCACGTCGGCGAACACGGTGAGGCTGCGGGCGTGCAAGACGATCTTAGCCGAAAGCACGCCCCACTTGAGTTGGATGTCTCGTAGGTCATCGAGGGTGAAGGCCACGCTCTCGACTGCTGGGCGACTGGAGAGGTGCAGGTCTCCCGGTCGGTTCTTGCCGACATGGCCCAGCCCCGAGATGTCGAATCCAGACCGTCGAAACTCGAGGATGAATCCGTCGTCTTCGACCCGCAGCAGGCCGGTGATCTCGAACACGCCCTCCATCAGGTCGTCGGTCGACGCATCGATGGTAAACGGCAGACTGAAGCGCTCCAGGGCCATCATCGCACCGCCTACCGTACCGAGTAGGCGACGTCGTCCTTCGTCCCGCGCTTCACCTCGTACATCAGGGCATCGACCGCAGCGATCAGTTCGTCAGCGGTCGAGGGAGTGGACTCACACGTCAGGACGCCAATACTAAAGGTCACCGGCCACCCACGCTCGGCCATCTCGGTGAGCAGCGACGAACGCAGCTTCTCGATGCCGGCCTGGGCCGCTTCGCCCTCCGTCTCCGGAAAGAGCAACGCGAACTCGTCACCACCCATGCGAGCAACGAGATCACTGGATCGCAACGTCGCCCGCATGATTGCGGCCACCGTCCGAAGGAGCTCGTCCCCGCGACTGTGACCGAAACGGTCGTTGACCGCCTTGAAGTTGTCGAGATCGACGTAGGCCACCGTGAACGGTCGACTGTAGCGACGGGCGCGGAGGATTTCGGCGCTGGAAAGCTCCCGAAACGCTCGGCTGTTCAAGACCCCCGTCAGGCCGTCGACGCGGGACAACGACCGTGCCTGATCGAGCGTCTGTCGCAGCAGGGCGAGGAGGATCGTGACGACAATGAAGAAGCCGAGTCGGGTGGAGGCGTTCCAGAACAGGATGGCAGGAGAGGACAGGATGCCACCGGAAAGACGAAACGCTTCGATCCACGTCGCGGCACTCAGCGCTGATATGCCGATCCCCCACCCCTGGCCGACGAACCAGGCCGTGAAGGCCACGGGAATGAGGTAGAAGAACGCGAACGAGATCTCGAACCCCGTCAGGAGATCGAGCACTCCGACCGCGCCCGTGAGGATAACTGCCAGCACGACGAGGACAGCCCTGGGGAGGCGGTCGAGCGATTCGGCAATCGAAGACGTAGCTCGACTCCAGCGCGAGGTTCGAAGTGGAAAGGTATGGGGCGCTGGTCAAAAGAGAAGCGGCACGGTCGACGATGTCACCGGCCCCGAGGGACTACGACAGGCCGACCCCTCCATACGGAATGCCGGCCAGATGCACCATCTCGCGGTCCCAGGTCGTGAGATCACTCGGCATGAACTGGTTCAGATGGGTGTGGCCGCAGGCTCGGGCGAGGACGCACATGAGGTGAACGGCCGCATCGAGGAATCTGGCGAGGCGTTCGGCCGCGGCTTGCACGGGGAGCCGCGCGCGCAGATGCTCCTTTTGCGTGGCGATGCCCACGGGGCAGTTGTTCGTGTGGCAGGCCCGCATGGCGATGCAGCCGATCGCCTGCATCGCGGCGTTGGAGATGGCCACGCCGTCGGCGCCGAGGGCGAGTGCTTTCGCGAAGTCGCCCGGCGTGCGCAGCCCGCCGGTGATGATCAGCGTGACGTCACGAGCCTCCCGGGAGTCGAGATGCCGGCGTGCCCGCGCGAGTGCGGGAATCGTGGGGACCGAGATGTTGTCGCGAAAGATGAGCGGGGCGGCACCGGTGCCACCCCCGCGACCATCCAGAATGATGTAGTCCACGCCGATCTCGAGTGCAGCGTCGATATCGCGCTCGATATGCTGCGCCGACAGTTT
The DNA here is from genome assembly GCA_041602035.1 of Gemmatimonadales bacterium. GTDB lineage: Bacteria > Gemmatimonadota > Gemmatimonadetes > Gemmatimonadales > GWC2-71-9 > JAOTVV01. The sequence continues at coordinate 61,772 of JBFIHA010000002.1, forward strand.
GAACCCGATCGGGATTCCTCCGGTGCGGTCTCGGACCTCATCGGCAAAGCCACGGAAGTGCGCCGGCGAGGTCCAGTCGGGGAATCGAGCAGGGGACACCGCAGGCTTCCCTTCTTCGAGCCCGCGCACTTGGGCGATCTTGCCCTTCACTTTCTCGCCCGGGAGATGGCCGCCGGTTCCGGTCTTGGCGGCTTGCCCTCCCTTGAAATGCATGGCCTGCACCTTGTCGAGCTTGTCCAAGGAGAATCCAAACCGCGCCGACGCCAGTTCATAGAGGTAACGACTGTTTTCGGCCTGTTCCTCGGGGAGCATCCCACCCTCGCCGGAGGCGATCGCCGTGCCCGCCATCTCCGCTCCTCGTCCCAGGGCGACCTTCGCCTCTTCTGACAGTGCCCCGAAGCTCATGTCGGAGACGAAGACCGGAATCGCGAGTGTGAGCGGTCGCGTGGCTGCCGGGCCGATCACGAGCTCGGTTCCGACCGTGACGTCGTCGAGCTGCGGGGGGGTGGCGAGCTGCGCGGTGACGAACTGGATCTGACTCCACGCGGGGAGCTGAGGACCAGGGACGCCCATTGCGGCCACCGGACCGTGCGCCCCGTCGAGACCCGTCGCCGCGAGCTGCTGGATCGCCTTGGTGTGCGGCTCCTCGGACGTGCCGTGCGGATCCTGATACGTCCCCTGGTAGGCGTCCCGGTCGAAGGCCTGGGGATGCTCGCGCTCCCACGCCGTGATCTCGGCAGCATCCACCCACACCCCGCCGCCCTCGATCCACGCCGAGAACTTCTGGAGACGCTCCTCGTTGTTGTAGGCGCTGACACCCGTTCGAAATCGGAAGTCCCACTGGTGAACGCCGCAGATCAGATTGTCGCCGCGGATGAACCCGTCCGCGAGCAGCGCCCCGCGGTGCAGGCAGCGTCCATACAAGACAGCGACCCCGTCATCGTGCCGGACCAAGACGAGATCGACATTGCCCACCAAGGCGTGAGCCGGCTTGCGGTCCTCGAGCTCACTCCATTCGGCGACTCTGACCTTGTGCATACGTGCTCCGTCTGGTCCGTGATTGCGCTGGCGTCAGATCAACTCGGGGTCGGCGATCACCTCGACCAGCGCTGGCCCGTCGTGGGCGAGGCCGTGGCCGATCGCGTCCCGAAGGGCTCCGGCGGCTGTGACTCTGATCCCGAGAGCGCCGCAGAGATTCGCGTACTCGGCGAAGTTGGGATTGACGAGTGAGGTCTGCCAGACTTCCATCTCGTCGGCCCGTTGCTCCTTCGAGATCTTGTCCAGTTCGTTGTTGTTGAGCAACACGTGCGTAATGTTCATTCCGTACTTCACGGCCGTGGTCAGCTCGGCCATGTACTGACCGAATCCGCCGTCTCCCGAAACGCACACGATGGGGCGGTTCGGTGCCGCCGCCCACGCTCCCATCGCCGCCGGATATCCAAACCCGATCGAGCCGAGATACCCAGACATCAGAATGGACTGATGCCTGCACTCGAAGTAGCGCCCGAACGAGTACGTGTTGTTGCCGACGTCGACGGCGATCACGGCGTCCTCAGGCACTAGATCAGTCATGGTGGCAAAGATGGCTGCGGAGTTCACGCCGTTTCCGAGATCGTCTGTGAGCCGGCGCGCCTTTTCTGCACGCCAGATCCGCCAGCGCTCGGCGATCTCCGGCCGTTGGTCGGTGGCGGCTGTCCTCCCGAGCTCCTCGCACATCCGTTCGGCGGTGACCCCAATCTCTCCGAGTACCGGTACTGCGACGGAATGAAACTTCCCGAGCGCCATCGGATCAAAGTCCACCTGTATGGTCGGAATCTTGGGTGTGATGCCGGTATGGTTGGAGAACGAGGCGCCGAAGACCACCAAGAGATCCGCCTCGTTCATGAACCAGCTGGCGATCGGAGTACCGCTCCGCCCGAGCACGCCGCACCCGAGCGGGTGGAGATCGGAGATCAGTCCCTTCCCCTTGAACGTCGTGATCACCGGAGCGTTCAGCGACTCGGCCAAGGTGGTGACCGCCGGCATGTGGAAGCGTGCACCGTGCCCGACGATGATGACGGGCCGTGTGGCATTGCGCAGCAGCTGCATCGCTTCTGCGAAAGCGGCATCCGGTGGAGATATCTCGAGTGCCGGTACGCGTCCCTCCGGGCCGGAGGGGCTTGCCCCCTCCGTCCCGGGGAGCGTCTGCACCTCGTTGGGGAAGATCAGGTGCGCGACGTCGCGCCGCAGCGTGGCATGCTTGAGCGCGAGCGTCATCAGTTCGGCGTGCCGGCTGTCGTGCAGCACGGTCTGGCTCCACGCGGCTACGGCGCTGAAGGCGGCGGAGAGATCGACCTCCTGAAATGCACCCGGGCCGAGCACTTGGGTATCGACCTGGCCGGTCAAGGCGAGGATCGGCGCGCGATCGACCTTGGCATCCCAGAGTCCCGTGAGGAGGTTCGTTGCTCCGGGTCCGGCGATCGAGAAACAGGCCGCTGGTTTCCCCGTCAGCTTGGCATAGGCTGACGCTGCGAACGATGCCGCCCCCTCGTGGCGGATGCCGATGTACGTGAGGTTCCCCTGCCGTTCCTGGCGGCGAAACGCGTCCGCCAATCCGAGATTGGAGTGGCCGACCATCCCGAAGACATGGGTGATGCCCCAGTTGACCATCGTCTCGACCATGACGTCCGCGACGGTCCGCACGTGAGGGCGTGCCGCCCCCATTCCCACGTAGATCCCATCCTCCCGCACTTCCACCGGGAACGTGTCGACGCCATCCGAAAAGCCCCCCGGTGGCTCCCCCGTGCACGGATGGTAGTCCCACCCGTGCCACGGACACCGCAGCCACCCGTTCTCGATCGACCCTTCACCAAGCGGTCCACCCTGGTGTGGACACCGGTTGTCAAGCGCACAGTACCGACCGTCGAAGTGCGCCAGCGCCAGTTGCTGGTGTCCCGCCACGACGGACTTGACGCGGTCTTCGGGGAGCTCGTCGAGTCCCAACACCCGATGCCAGGTGAGAGAGGTGGGATCCGTGGCTGCCATCAGATACTCCTTGGGCCGCTGAGCAGGTGGCGTGCACTGCGCCAAACGATGAAGTGTGCCCGGGAGTTCCTATCGAGGGGCCAACTCCAGGGTAGGGAGGGACTCCGCAAGCGTCACGCCGACGGTTGCTGCTACGCTTCCCGCTTCCCGTTTCCCGCTTCCCGCCTTCCGCTTCCCACTTCCCGTCTCGCTCTGAGCTCCTCGAGCGCGCCCCTCACGTAGTTCCGGACCATCTCCTTGCGCCACGCCAAGCCGAAGTCGGTGTTGTCCATCGGCTTTGCCGGACGAAACGCCGCGTCGGCCGCGTCGGCGACAGCAGTCTCCTCGAGCTCGGTCCCGATGATAGCGCCGGCCGCCTCGGGAACCGGCTTCGGATAGCTGGCCACGCCCCCCAGGACGATACGGGCATCGGCGACGAGCGCATCGTCCCATCGCACCCACACCGCGACCCCCAACACAGGGAAGTCAATGGTACCTCGACGCCGGAGCTTCCAGTACGTCGCATCCCACCCATCGGCGGGCGGGAGGCGAACTTCGGTCAGGATTTCATCCGGGTGCTTCGTCAAATAGCGGATGCCGTCGTCGTTGAAGAACTCCGCTGCCGGAAGCACACGTTCCGTGTCGGGCCCGACGAGCACGAACTCGGCACCGAGCGCGACCGTCACCGGCGCCGTGTCACTCGAGTTCACCGCCCAGCAGCGCGGACTCGACGGCGCAACCCAACAGATGGCCCCGTCCTTCTTCATGCAAAAGTCGATCGCCTTTCGCCACTCGTACGTTTGGTTGTAGTAATTGCAGCGGGTGTCGAGGCAGAGGTTGCCGCCGAATGTCCCCATGTTCCGAAGCAGTGGCGAGCTGACCAGCTCCGCGGCCTTCGCGAGGGCGGCGTAGTGCTTGCCTGTTCGCTTGTGGGTATGAAGTTGCGTGAGTGTCACACCCGCCCCAACGGAGAGCGCGGATCCTCCCGAGCCACCAGTGATCCGTCGCAGGGCGCGAATGCCCGACAGCGCCACCAAGACTCGTGGCTCCTGATGCCGTCGTTTCATGTTCGGGAGCAGGTCCGTCCCGCCCGCAACGTACATTCCGTCCGGCCCGGCATCTGCCTTCATACGCAGGGCCTGCCGGAGCGACTTGGGCCGGAGGTAGGTGAACGGCGGTAACCGGAGCATCAGTGCTGTCGCTCCTCGGCAACCGGCAGCGACGCGGTGGAGACCGATGACGGACGCACACCACCGGCCCCGACGGTATCACCCTCCGCGGCACGCCCGTCGCCGCCCTCCCACGGGGGCGGCACTCGGATCGGCTCGGGCCACGGTATAGCGGGGAAGCGTGTTGGCCCAAACCGCCCATACCCTCCCTTGTCACGATCCTTGATCGCCTTCAGGACCTTCTCAGGCGTGATCGGGACTTCGTCGATCCGCACGCCGACCGCGTCGTACACCGCGTTGGCGACAGCCGGGGGAACGGGAAGAAGTGGGCCCTGACCAACCTCCTTCGCGCCAAACGGTCCCTCGCGATCCGGGTCCTCGATCAGGTACGTCACGACCTCGCACATGTCGAGCGTCGTCGGGCTCTTGTAGTCCAGCATGCTGGGGATCTTGTGTACTAGGTTCCGATTCTCGCGGTACACCATCTCCTCCATGAGCGCCTCACCCAACCCCATGTACACGCTTCCCTCGACCTGACCCAAAACGTTCACCGGATTGATGCTCCGACCCACGTCGTGCGCGATCCAGATTCGCGGCACGACGACGATGCCGCTCGTCCGGTCCACCTCGACTTCGGCGATCGCGGCGCTATAGGAGTAGGCCGGAGACGGGCCCACGCCTGCACCGCGGTACCGCCCGGGACTGCGCGGCGGCATGTACGACCCGACCGTGCCGATCGTTCCTTCGCCGGCCTCCGCGGTCTGGACCGCCTCGGCGAACGTCATCCCGAGTTCGGGGTTCTCGACATCGAACAGCCGGCTGTCTGCCAAGCCGACACGCTCGGCCGGTACGTCCAGCTTCGCCGACGCGTGCCGCACGAGGATGTCCCGAGCGCGCTCGGCCGCTTGCAGCGCAGCGTTGCCGCTCATGAGGGTCACGCGACTCGAGTAGCTGCCAAGATCGACCGGGGTGAGATCGGTATCTGCCGTGACGACGGCGATGTCCTCCACCGCCACGCCCAGGACTTCGGCCACGATATAGGCGAGGACCGAGTCGGAGCCTTGACCGATGTCCGTCGAGCCGCAGAACACGGTAACGCCGCCGCCTCGATCGAGCTTCAGCTGCACACCCGAGTGGGGCATGTGGTTCCAGTATATCGGCAGCCCGGCGCCACTCAGGTAGCTGGAACACGCGATACCGATGCCTCGACCGTCGGGGAGCTTGCGAAACCGTTCCTTCCAAGCGGCGCCATCCACGACCTTGCGAATACAGGCGCCCAGGCCCATCGACCCGATGCGCAGGTGGTTCGCGGTCAGCGAATCGGGTGGCTGAAGATGGGCGAGTCGCAACTCCGCCGGGTCCATCCCGAGGTCTTCGGCGAGCTTGTCGATGTGCACTTCGAGCGCGAACCGTGGCTGCGGGGTGCCGTGCCCCCGTTTCGGACCACACGGTGGCTTGTTCGTGAAGACACGCGCCCCTTGAAAGCGGTAGCGGTCGACGTGATACGTGACGGTCTGGAGCGCGCCCGTGTAGTATGCACTGGCCACGCCGTACGAGCCGTATGCTCCGCCGTCGAGCAGGGTGCGGAAATGCATGCCTTTGAAGCGGCCGGTGCGGTCGACCCCCGACTTGACCCACATGAGCGTGGGGTGGCGGCCGCGGTGACAATAGAACACTTCCTCACGCGTAAGCGTGATCTTGACCGGTCGTCCGGTGAGCATCGCCAGCTTGGCCGCAACGATCTCGTGGTTGAACGGATCGCTCTTGCCGCCGAATCCACCGCCATTGGGGGTCGCAATCACACGAATTCGAGAGGGCGCCAACTCGAGGACCCGAGCCAGGGCACGGTGAACGTAGTGCGGTGTCTGGGTCGAGCTCCACAGCGTGAGCTTTCCGTCGGCCGACCAATCGGCCACGGCGGCGTGCTGCTCCATGGCGAGGTGCGTGTTGCCGCCGTAGAGGAAGAGGTCTTCGCGCACGTGATCCGCTCCCGCCAGGGCGGCATCGACGTCACCGAACTCGAGATCGATCAGTTTGTGGATGTTACCGGCCGGGCCGTAGTCGTGGATGCGCGGCTGCGTTGTCTCGAGTGCCGCCTCGGGTGTACCGATGGTCTCGAGTGGCTCGTACGTCACCTCGATCAGGTCTAGGGCCGCCGTCGCGATGTCCTCACTCACGGCGGCGACGGCAGCGACCGAGTCCCCAATGAATCGGACGCGGTCGGGGCACAACGCGTGCTCGTCCTGGCTCACGGGGAGAATGCCGAACGGGATCGGCACGTCCCCTCCGGTAAGCACGGCCCGCACGCCGTCGAGCGCCCGGGCCTTGGCGGTATCGACGCGGACAATGCGGGCGTGAGGCACGGTACTGCGGAGGAGCTTGCCGAAGAGCATGCGCGGGAGGGCGATGTCGTCGGCGAAGAGGGTGCGGCCCGTGACCTTCGCGACGGCGTCGACCTTGCGACGGGGAGATCCCACGACCCGATACCGCCGCTCACGGCCGCCCATACAGTGTTTCCTCCTCGGGATTGAAATCGTCACCTCGCATCTTCGCCGCGGCCAACTCCACAGCTTCATAGATCTTGAGATAACCGGTACACCGGCAGAGGTTGCCGGCTAGGGCGTGTTTGATCTCTTCGCGCGACGGTCGAGCGTTGCTTGCGAGCAACGCTTCCGCCACCAGGAGAAACCCGGGGGTGCAGTATCCACATTGGGCCGCACCGAGATCCGCGAACATGTCTTGGAGGGGGTGCAGGCGGGGTCCGTCCGTCATGCCCTCCACGGTCCTGACCTCGACGCCGTCGCAGGCGACGCCGAGGACGAGGCACGACAGCACCGGCTGCCTGTCCAGGAGCACGGTACACGTGCCGCACTCGCCCAGCTCGCAACCATGCTTGGTGCCGGTCAGCCCGAGATCTTCGCGGAGGACCTCGAGCAGTGTCTTGTGCGGGGCAAACGCGACGGTGGTGGACTCGCCGTTCAGGTCGAAGCGAATCTGCGCCGTCGCGAGTGGGTCAGGCCGGCGGCTCGCCAAAGAGGAACGTCTCCGTTTGCGTGGTGAGGAAGTCCCGCGCGCGCGGATCTCGGAGGTCGAGGGCGTAGTGGTTGATCACAGCGGTCTGATGTTGCAGCCATTCCGTCCAGCAGGTCTGGCAAATGGAGTCGTAGATTCGGTCGCCCAGCGCGTTGCGGAAGGGTGGGGCGGCGATCCGCTGTCGAGTCTGCCCGCAGCGACCGCAGGTCACGTCACTCATGGTGGGAATGTAACCTTGCACGGTAGGGGGCGCGACCGCACCTTTCGCGCACTCATGCAGGATGCACCACAGCAGGTCGGGTTGTGTGCCACGTGCCGCCACGCCCATGTCGTCACGGCCCGGCGGGGCTCGATGTTCTGGCGGTGCCGGGCCGCGGACTCCGATCCTCGACTGCCCAAGTATCCTCGTCTGCCGGTCCGCGACTGTCACGGGTACCGGGCTTCGTCACGAGAGGCCGATTGCGGAGGTGATCGATGAGCCGTTGGAAGCGAGCGGTGGCCGTGGTGGGGGGTATCGCCGCGGCCTGGAGCATGACGGCCTGTGTGGCCGATGTGATGCCCAGCGACGCGCAGGCCCATGCCCTCCGGCTCCTGAGCGAGGTCCCCCTGATCGACGGTCACAATGACCTCCCGTGGGAACTCCGCACGAATTTCCACTCGTCCTTTGACTCGCTCGACATCGCGCGACCACAGTCTGCGGTCATGACGGATATTCCACGGCTGCGTCAGGGACGAGTAGGCGCGCAATTCTGGTCGACATATACGCCGAGCAACATCGATCGACCCGCTCGCGCTGGGATGGAACAGGTGGACGTCGTCCATCGCATGGTGGAGCGGTATCCGGACGTCTTCGAGTGGGCGAGCACGGCCGACGACATCGTCCGCATCCATCGAGCCGGTAAGATTGCCTCGATGGCCGGTCTCGAGGGCGGCCACATGATCGAGAACTCGCTGGGACTCTTGCGAGCGTTCTATCGCGAGGGGGTCCGATATATGACGCTCACGCACTCCCTGAACACGGACTGGGCGGATGCGGCTACCGACACGTTGGTCCATGGAGGCCTCACCGCGTTCGGTGAAGAGGTCGTGCGGGAGATGAACCGGCTCGGCATGCTGGTGGATCTCTCGCACGCGTCCGACTCCACCATGTGGGATGTGCTGCACGTGACCGAGGCGCCGGTGGTGTTTTCGCATACGTCGTCACGGCACTTCACCCCCCACCCGCGGAACATCCCGGACGATCTCGCGCGAGCGGTGGCCGAAAATGGGGGAGTGATCATGGTGAACTTCGTGCTGCCGTTCATCTCGCAGCCGGCGTACGAATACTACGAGCGGCGAGATTCGGTGGCCGAGCGGCTGCGGCGTTCGGGAATTCCCCCGGTCGCGGTGCGGGATTCCCTGCGGTCGTGGCGGGAGGTGAACCCGATGCCGGTGCCCGACGTGGGGGTGGTGGCCGATCACATGGATCACTTGCGTGCCGTTGCCGGAGCGGACCACATCGGCATCGGGTCGGATTTCGACGGGATCAGCACGCCCCCGAGCGGGCTCGAGGACGTCGCGACGTTCCCGAATCTCATTGCGGCGTTGATCCGTCGCGGATGGAGCGATGAGGAGATCCGCAAGGTCATCGGGCTCAACGTGCTTCGGCTCATGCGAGATGCGGAGCGCACCGCCGCCCGACTCCAGAGGTCGCGTCCAGCATCGGTCGCTCGCATCGAGGACCTGCCTGGGCGGTGACGGCATGCATCGCTCGGCGGCCTGGCTCGTGTTGGCCTGCTGTCTGGCCTCCTGCGTGGACGAGCGTGTACGCCAACTCCGGTCGTCCGAGCTATCCCAAGCCGCTGATGCCATTGCCCTCAACATCGCGGCCATCCAGCGCGGCGATGTCGAGGCGTACCTCGCTGGCTACCTGGATTCTCCGGATCTCATCATCGCCGGCGCGGACTCACTCCGCCGGGGATACTTTCTATTTGCCGAGGCCCGACGAGCCAGCGCCGAGTGGCCGGATGTCCTCGTCGCCGGTGAGCCCACGCTAGTGTGGATTGCGCCAGGAGTGGTCTGGGGAGCGTTCGAGTTCACGGCAGTCGTCGGGATCGACACCGCTCGTGGGTGGTCCGAGCGCTTGGTCGTCAAGACGCCCGAGGGATGGAAGATCGCCGTGACGGGAACCATGCAGCGATGACGTGCAGTCCGGTGCCGCTACAATGGGAGACTGCCATGCATGCCACATTCGCCAGCGCCTTGATGCTGGCTGTGCTCGGGGCGGCCTGTGCCCCCGAGAAGCAAACGATTCAACTGCCCGGTTCGCTCGAGGGGCTGCCCTTCTCGTCTGCGGTTCGGGTGGGCCCAATGCTGTACCTATCGGGACAGATCGGCGTGATGCCCGGCACTCGAGACCTGGCACCGGGAGGCACGGGAGCCGAGACGCGTCAGACCATGGAAAACATCCGCGCGGTGCTGGAGCACGCCGGCAGCTCAATGGACCGCGTGGTGAAGTGCACGGTATTCCTGCTGGACATGGCGGACTACCAGGAAATGAACGAGGTCTACCGGCAATTCTTTCCGCAAGATCCGCCAGCGAGGTCGGCCTTGGCGGCCACCGGGCTCGCGTTAGGGGCGCGAGTGGAGGTCGAGTGCATGGCCCTCGTTGACTAGGATTCCCACGCCGGGGGACCGGACAGCCGCTCGCCGTCGGACTCTGGTTATCTTTCTTCCCGCGCCATGAAAGTCGCCCATCACCTCGCTCGACTCGAACCAATGGTTCTGCAGCCGCTGCACGGTATCGATGACGGGAGTTGGCATCGAGCGCCGGCGCGCAAGTGGACTATCGCGCAGATCGTTCAGCACCTCGCCATCGGCATCGATGCTGTCGGGCGCGGCTTCGTCGAGCTCACCGACGCGTCGGAATCACCGCGCAGCTGCAAGCCCCATCAGCGCATGCTTCGGCACCTGGTCCTCGGAATCGGGCAGTATCCCGGCGCGCTGCGGGCAATGCCGGACGCGAAACCGGACACCCGTCCGGATCCTGATCTCGTCGTCGCGCAGTTTCGCATGGGGGTGGAGCAGCTGAGGAACTTGACCACGACGTGGCCGGCGGAGCGACAGGTGGCCCGCTATGTCACACACGTGGTGCTCGGTGATTTGAACGTGCCCGAGTGGGTGCGCTTCCACTACCTGCACTGCCGGCATCACGCCCAGGAGATCGGGCGACGCCTTCGCTGGCTCTCCCGCTGAGCGCTATTCCAGCACGGTGACGCCACGCTCGCTGACGGCCGGTGTGAGCGGTTCGGCCGTGTTGCCTGCGGCGGTCAGCGCCTCCGCCATGGCCGTTGCGACTTCCGAAACCCGTTCGGGCGTCGTCACCGCCACGAGTGCCGACCCGGAGCCGGAGATGGTCACGCCGTACGCCCCAGCGCCCTTACCCGCCGCTACGCCTTGATCGAATCCGGGGATGAGCTTCTTCCGCAAGGGCACGGCAATCTGGTCATCCATCCCGTACTCGATGAGATCGCCCTCGGCATTCATGAGACCGAGGACGAGCGCGGCTGCCCGAGACGCCTGACGGATCGTCGCGCTGCGGGGCAAGTCGGTTGGGAGGATCGCGCGTGCCGCCTTCGTGTCGATCGGTGTCTCGGGCACGGCGAGCGCTACCGCAAGACCACGGCTGAACGCGAGCCGAGCCGGGCGCGGCGCCGCCAGCACGAACCCCCCAAACGTCGCCGCACCGGCGTTGTCGGGATGGCCTTCGAGCTCCACGGCGGACTTGTAGACCACGTCTCGATTGACACTGTTGTCTTGGAGCACCTGCCGGAGGGCGAACCCTGCCACGGCCGCCGCCGCTGATGATCCCAAGCCGCGAGCGAGCGGGATCTCGGACCGGACCTGCAGTCGGTGGCGGTCGGGAATCGACGACCCGATAATGGCGTTGAGAATGTCGGCCTGGATGTCGAGCTCGGCGAGCGTTCCTTCATAGACCGGGTCACCGGATCCCTCCGTAATTCGCACCTCCAGCCACAGCTCGAGCGCCAGGCCGAGGCAATCGAATCCCGCGCCGAGGTTGGATGTCGAAGCAGGTACCCGCACGCCAATCATGAGATCTCTCCGGAGCGTTGCTCCCAAGATATCCGATGATCTCCGAGGTGTAAGGGGTGCGTCGACCATGCCCGGTGGCGAATAGCGACAAGAAATCGGCAGCCCCCCATGGGGGGCTGCCGAGGTTCACGCTAAGTAGCGATCCGCCTATTCGTAACGTAGCGCCTCGATCGGATCCAACGATGCCGCCCGTCGCGCCGGCCAGATCCCGAAAAAGATTCCCACTCCGGCGCTGAATACGAGCGCGAGCCCGACGGCGGGGAGCGATACGAACGTATTCCAGTTCGCCAGCTTGGAGAGCGCCACCGCACCGCCCGTCCCGAACGCGATTCCCACGACACCGCCCATGAAGCAGAGCACCAGTGCTTCCACGAGGAACTGGAGCATGATGTTGGCTCGAGTCGCACCGAGGGCCTTGCGGATGCCGATCTCTCGGGTTCGCTCGGTGACCGAGACCAGCATGATGTTCATGATGCCGATGCCACCGACCAAGAGGCTCACCGCGGCAATCCCCCCCAACAAGAAGGTGAATGTCTTCGTCGTCTCCTCGAATGTGGTGAGGAACATCGTGAAGTCACGGATCTGGAAGTCGTTGTCTCGACCGGGCGGGATGGCGTGCTCGCGACGCAACACCTGCTCGATCTCGATCATCGCCAGGGTCATCGAGTCGGGATGCGCGAACTGCACGGTGATGGAGTTCACCCGGTCGCTTCCGAAGATCCGGTACTGTGCGGTCGAGATGGGAATCAGGATTTGCTCATCCGGGTTGTTCCAACCGCTGCTGGCCCCCTTTTTGACCAGGATTCCGATGATCTCGAACTGGATCCCGCGGATGCGGATTTGCTGCCCGAGCATTGCTGCGCCATTGGCGCCGAGCATTTCAGGTACGGCATTCGCCAGTACCGCGACCCGCTTGCGCGAGACGTCGTCACCCGTGGTGAACATCCGACCGTGCTCGATCTGGTAATTGTTGACAGGCAAGTAATCGGGAGTCGTGCCGTTCACGTTGACGTTGATGTTCTGATTTCCGTACTCGACCTGCTGGCCGCGCCGGATCTCGGGCACGACCGCCTTCAGCGACCTAGCGTCCCGCTTCAGCGCCCTGGCATCGAGCGTGGTCAAGCTCACACGGTCCGCGCTCGCCACGCCACGGTGCATCGACTGACCGGCGTAGACCGTCAGCAGGTTGGTGCCGAGCGCCTGGATCCGATCCTGTACCGACTTCTGCGCGCCACTCCCGAGGGCGACCATCGTAATCACTGCACCAACGCCGATCACGATGCCGAGGGCCGTGAGAAACGAGCGCAGCTTGTTTGCTCGAATGGCGCTGAGCGCGACCTGAATGGTTTCACCGAAGAGCATGGTGGCTCCGTTTCCTGAGTTCGAGTCGCGAGGCTAGTTGCGGGACACGCCGGGGAGACCGCCGGCCCGCTGCTGGACCCGCTCTTGGAATTGCTGTTGCTGCGCGATGAGGCTGGCACTCGGCATGATCAACACGGTGTCGGCGGCGACGAGCCCGCGGACCACTTCGGAATAGTCGAGGTCGGTCAGGCCGGTGCGAATCGGCACCGGCGTCGGCTCACCGTTGCGCATGGCAAACACGATGTAGTTCCCCCCAAACAGGGCGGAGACGTCGGACTGCTGCTGGCGCCGTCCCTGGCCGCCGCCGCTGCCGCGCATCTTCTGGAGGATGGCCCGGTCGGCCGCGCTCAAGGCCTGCGGCCCTCCACCCTGCTGCATCTTCGTAAACACTGCCCGCACCTGTTCCGCGGTGTAGCCTTCCGGAACGGGAACCTCACGTCCCATGAAGCTCACGGTCTCGGCCTTGGGGCCGTTGGTGCCGGTCGGTTGGTCGCTCGCAGGCGTGCCCTCGTGACGCGGCTGGGCGGCCAGCTGTCGAGCCTCCGCGATCTGCTCCTGCACCCGCTGGGGCTCCAAGCCGAGCACCGCCGCCGCCGAGGCAACGTCTCGTTCGGTGCGAAGCGCCGCAGCGGGAACGGCGAGCACGTTCTGCCGCTCGCCGATGTGGACTTCCACCTCGGCGTTCATACCGGGCTTCAGCATGTCGTTCTCGTTGGCGATGCGTACCAAGACCGGGAACATGGTGACGTTCTGCTGCACGAGTGCCTGGGGCTCGATCTTCAGCACCCGGCCCTCGAACGGCCGATTCGGATACGCCTCGACCGTGATGGTCACGTCCATGCCGGGCTGGATCTTGCCGATGTCGGTTTCGTCGACGAGCGCCCGCACCTGCACGGTGTCGAGGTTTGCCATCTGGAGCAGGACCGCGCCACCGCCGACATTGGATACCGCCGATGAGATCACGGTGCCGACCTCGACGTTCTTCTGAATGATCACGCCGCGGCTCGGCGCCCTGACGTCGGTGTCCTCGAAGGAGATCTGGGCATCTTCGAGATTGCGCTCGGCGCGAATCAACTGCGCCCGCGCGTTCGCGGCCGTCAGGTTGGCCTGCTCGTACTCGGTCTCGGTGATCGACTGGGTCTTGAACAGCTCATCCGCGCGTCGCAGCTGCGCCTCGGCATTCGTGAGTGAGGCCTTGGCCACGTCGAGGTCAGCCTGCGCCTGCCTCAGCGCGTTGCTCGGGACCCTAGGATCGACCTTGACGAGGAGCTGCCCCGGTGCGACGACGTCACCGACGTCGACCCGCATTTCGAGCAGCTCGCCCGAGGCCTTCGATTTGATGTCGACGGTGAGGATCGGTTCGACGACCCCGGCGGCGCTCGCCGACACCACGATGTTACGGGTGCTCACGGGGACGAGCTGATACACGGGGGCCTGCTCTTCCTCGCTACAGCCGACGAAGAGCAGCCCCGCGGCAAGAATCGTCAGTACATGTGTTCGCATCGTTCCGTTCTCGTTTATGCTGTCTTCTGGGTGATCTCGTCACGCTCGATCAAGCCGTCCAGCAAGTGCACCTGACGGCTGGCATGCGCTGCGATGTCCCGCTCGTGCGTGATGAGGAGAATGGTCTGCCCCTCGCCGTGCAGCTCCTCCAGCACCTCCATGATCTCGGAGCTCGTGTGACTGTCGAGGTTTCCCGTTGGCTCGTCGGCCAGCAAGATGCTGGGGGTGTTGACGAGCGCACGGGCGATCGCCACCCGCTGGCGCTGCCCGCCGGACAGCTCGTTGGGCCGGTGCTCCATGCGATCGGCCAGGCCGACCCGCTCCAGCGCATACTCCGCCTGCTCACGCCGCTTCTTTGCTGACAACCCTGCGTAGATCAGTGGGAGCTCGACGTTGTGCAGCGCCGTGGCACGCGGCAACAGGTTGAACGTCTGGAAGACGAACCCAATTTCCTTGTTGCGGATCCGTGCCAATTCGTCGTCGTCCAACTCGCTCACCTTCTGGTGGTTGAGCCAGTATTCGCCGGACGTAGGCGTGTCGAGACAGCCGATCAGGTTCATGAGTGTCGATTTGCCCGATCCCGACGGGCCCATGATGGCCGTGAATTCGTTGCGCCGTACCTGGAGGTCCACGCCTTGGAGCGCGCGCACCACCTCCAAGCCCATCTCGTAATCCCGCTTGAGCTTGTGGGTCAAGATGATGATGTCCGGCTGTGGGATGTCGCCGGTCGCAAAATCCATGTGTCGGATACTGCCGGTCATAGTGCTCTCCCGATGAGGGCCTCGATCTGGGCCTTGGCGACGAGGAAGTCGAACCGCGCGTTCACGATGTCGACCTCCGCCTGATCGAGGCTGATCTGCGAGGTCAACACATCCAGAATGGTGGCCATCCCGAGCCGGTACCGCTCCCGCTGCACCCGCAGTCCCTCGTCGGCGGCGGCCAAACTCGCATCGGCGATGGCGAGGCTCTGCTCCGCCGAGGCGAGCGCAGCGAGGTACTGCGTCAGCTGTGCCTGAACGGCGCGCCTGGCGTCGTCCGCTTCGGCCATTGCCGTCTCCCGGCCAACGGCATTGCGCGTGACGTTCGCCTCACGAGTGAACCCGTTGAACAATGGCCAGTTCAGACTGAGGCCCACGGACCAGGAACTTTCCAGCGATCCCAGCTCGGATCCGGTCATGCGCTGCGAGTACGACGCGTTCACCGACGGGAAGTAGGCCGCGCGAGCCACAGCGACGTTCGCGTGGGCCACGCGAACGGCGGCATCCGCCTGCAGCACGGACGGCGCCTGAGCCACGGCCTCGAGCCGCAGTTGGGCCGTATCGAGCACGACGGGTTGGAACAAGGTGGAATCGGATTGCGCCCGCACGCTCCCGTCGATCCCGATGAGCCGGGCCAGCGTTGCCTCCGCTGTGGCCCGTTGCGTCTGGGCCTGCAAGAGCTGTAGGCGCGCGTTTCCGAGTTCGACCACACCCTGAAGGGTGTCGGACCGGATCGCGCTGCCGGCCGCCAACTTGTCGCGTGAAATACGGAGCTGCTCGCTCGCTCGCTCGATGCGCCGCTCGGAAACTCTCACCAACTCGTCCGCCGCCAGCGCGTTGAAGAACGCTTGCTTCGTTTGAAGGACGATCTGGAATTCCTGATTCACCAATGCGGCCTCGGCGCTCGCCTTGGTGGCATTGGCGGACCGGTTCTCTGCGAGCCGGCGAAACCCGTTGAACAACTGGAGCGACGCACTCACCCCACCGGAATACGAAGTGCTGGTCGGCGTGATCAGCGTGTTGGTCGTGGGGTCGAGGATCTCCCTCCCGGGCTGAGCGCTGTACCCAGAGCTCGCCGAGACGGATGGGAGCCAATTGCCGAGCGCCTGGAGCTTGCCAGCGTCGGCGATCGAGACCTGGCCCCGTGCTTGGACGACATTCGGGTGCACCCGAAGCGCTAACTCCATTGCCTCACTCAGCGTGACCGACGGCACCTGTGCCCGAAGCGGTGCGGCGGGCCACGTCACGAGCACGACCGTTGCAATGATGCTCAACGTCTTACCTACCATGATTCCCTCGATCTCTCCCACCCCGGCGGCGTTCGCTCCGGGTGATCATCTCCTGGTACGTGGTCTGTTGGTCCTCACTCAGCAGTTGCGAGATCTCATCGCGGATCTGGACGCGCAGCGAATCGAACCGCGGGCCAATCTCGGCCCACAGGTCGGTCATCGTCTGCTGTTGCCGCGCGAGAATCACGTCCACCGACTCCCGCTGGGCCGCCGTCAACGACAACTCGCGCTCGAGGATGTCTGCGTAGCTCGAGCGCTCCCGCGGTGGGCGTCCCCGGTCCTCACCCCGGTCGCCCCACGCAGCCAGCGCGACGCCGCCAACCGCCACTCCCATCACGAACGTGGCAACCAGCAGGCTCGCGGCGAGGCTCTTGGAACGGTTCAGCATAGGTCGATTGCCCGATCCTTCCGTCTTGGTCAGTCCAGTCGTCCGGTCAGCGACCCATAGCCGCGGCCAGCACGACATCGACGTCCGGTGCCTGACGCTCAGCCAACAGCGAGGGCACTGCGAGTTGCTCGCTATCCGACTGTAGCGGATCGAACGCCGCGGCGCTCTGGGTCCCGGCCGTCCGACCGACCCAGATCCCAGCCCAGAACGCCACCGCCGCAATGATCAGCATGGCGGCCACGAGACCGGGGCGCGCCCAAGCGGTCAGCACCGTCCACCACTGGTCCGGGCTGCGCTCCCCGTACACGGCCTCGGCGGCGGCCAACACGCGCTGCGTGAACGCCGTCACATCCTCGGCCGACAGCGCGTCGCCAAGGGCGCGACCGAGCTCCACATCGGGACGGTGATCGAATGGGGACGTGTTGGGCATCAGCTCTCCTTGCTCCAATCCTTCCACGTCTTCAGCAGCTCGCGAAGCGTGCGCCGACCGTGAAACACGTCTGACCGAACCGTTCCCTCGGGGATGTTGAGGACCTCGCCGATCTCGCGATGCGAGTATCCTTCGACGTCGAACAACACCACCGCTGCCCGTTGACGCTCGGGCAACTGCGACAGCGCCTCCCGAAGGGCCTGGTTGAGCCGCGCCAGATCGGTCGCCTCATCCGGCCCGACTGCCCCGGTCGCCACGCCTGGCGGGAGCGGGTCGGTCTGCCGTACTCGCCGCCTCCGCCTCCGGTCGCTCGCCGCGTTGGCCACGATCCGCAGCAGCCAGGGGCCAAAGGGCCGCGCCGGATCGTACCGACCCAAGTGGCGCAGCGCCGCGAGGAAGCCGTCATGGGCAGCGTCGTCGGCATCGTCCGGGTCCCCCAAGATCGTCCGAGCCAGGCGTCGGGCTTGGGGCGCGTAGCGGCTCACCAACTCCCCGAACGCCCGTCGATCACCCGCATGGGCGAGCGCCGCCAGCTCGGCATCCTTCATATGATCCATACGCGCGGCCCAGACGGCTCGTTGAGGGTCCCCACCCCGCGGGTTTCAGCCGCCGCCGAGGCCGAGCCGATTCTCGACCGGCCGCAGCGCCGCGATCACGAACTGCACGTGCTCCTCGAACGGCACCCCCAGCTCCTCGGCGCCCTGTCGCACCTCGTCGCGATTCACCCCGCGGGCAAACGCCTTGTCCTTGAGCTTCTTCTTCACGCTTTTCACTTCGAGATCAGCGAGACTCTTCGACGGCCGGACGAGGGCGCACGCGGTGAGAAACCCGCACAACTCGTCTACCGCGAAGAGGGTCTTGGCGAGCCGCGAGGTCCGTGGCACGCCAGTGTACGACGCATGACCCAGAATGGCCTCGAGCATGGGCTCAGGTACTCCCCGATCCCTGAGGAGCGCCACACCGAACGAGGGATGCTCCTCCGTTGGGGAGTGGTCCGCATTGGGATACCGTTCGTAGTCGAAGTCGTGGAGAATGCCTACCGTCCCCCAGGTGTCTTCGTCCTCTCCGAACTTCCTCGCGTAGGCGCGCATCGCCGCCTCGACAGCATACATGTGCTTCCGCAGCGCGTCGGACGCAGTGAATTCGTGCATCAGCGCCAGTGCTTCGTCGCGATTCATCATGTCGCTCCCAGCCAGCGTTCTCGCCAGCGTTCAAACACGATCAGAGGCCACAACGCTCGTCCGTGATCGGCCCGACCGGCGCGATGCTCGGCCAACAGATGGGCGACGATTGTGTCGTCGACGAGTCCTGCGGCCTCGAGGCGATCGCGCGCAAGCACGCGGTCGGTCTCGGCGCGGAGCCCCCGGTTGATCCAGCGGGCGACCGGGACGCTGAGCCCTCGCTTCCGCCGTCGCACCAGCGCCGTCGGGAGGTACCGATCGGCCACCCGCTTCAAGAGCCACTTCGTCTCAAGACCACGGATCTTGAGCTCGGAAGGAAGCTCGAGGGCAAACCGTACCAGGTCCCGATCCAAATAAGGTGACCGGGCCTCCAACCCCCACTGCATGGTCGCCCGATCGACCTTGGTCAGCAAATCGTTCGGAAGATACGTCCGGTAGTCGTCGAGCATGATTCCGCGGAGCAGGTCGGCGTTTGATCGCCGGGCCGGTGACGCGTCGGCAGGCGCAGCCCCGGCAGTGATGCCGGGAGGGAGGCCGGTCCCGAACCATGCCCGGTGGCGTTCGTAGGGCGTAGCTGCGGCGTGGCGCACGAATCGCTTGAGCAGGAACTCGAAGGTCACCTTGCGAGGCGAGCTGGGGAGCGCCTCGGCGGTGAACGCGACCAGTCGGCGGAGAGGTGCCGGCAACGCTGCGTATCGATCCGCCAACCGATGACCCACGTAGGTAGGGTATCCACCGAAAAGCTCGTCCGCTCCCTCACCGCTCAGCACGACGCCGACGTGTTTCCGGGCGATGCGGGCCAGAAGATAGGTCGGGAGTACCGCCGGGTCGGCAATCGGCTCCGCGAACGCTTCGGTCACGGCATCGAAGGCGCCGGCCAGGGCCGGCTCGTCCACGACAATCGCGTGATGGCGACTCCCAATTACGGCGGCGACGTCATGCGCCGGGATGCGCTCGTCGAATGATGTGTCGGCGAAGCCGACCGTATACGTGTGCAACTCGTCTGTGGGACGGGCGCGTGCCGCGAGCGTCGCGAGCAGAGCCGAGTCGACGCCGCCGCTGGTGAACACACCGATCGGAACATCGGCAGACATCTGGCGACCCACGGCGGACTCCAGTAGGCCCTGGAGTCGATGTTCGGCCTCCTCGACGGGCATCTGCACCGTCACCACCGTCGCGGGATCCCAGTAGCGTCGCACGACGGCTCCGTCCCCGTCGACGGTCACCACGGTACCCGGCTCGACAGAGGCGATGCCGTTGATCAGTGTCCGCGGCGCGCACACATATCCCAGACGCATGAAGTCCCCGAGGGCGTCATAATCGAGGGCCGGTCGCGCCGGGCGCGCAGCCAACAGCGGCCGCAACTCCGACGCAAACCAGAGTTCCTGTCCCACGCGAGTGTAGAAAAGCGGCTTTTCGCCGGAGCGATCCCGGGCCAGCAGGAGTTGACCACGCCGGGCGTCCCAGATGGCGATCGCGAACATGCCGTTAAGGTCGTTGATGGCGTGGACACCATGGTCGAGCACGAGCGGCACCAGGGGCTCGACATCGGAGCGGGAGCGATACGGATAGTCCGGGAACCGAGCGCGCAACTCTGCGGCGTTGTAGATCGCCCCGTTACAGGTGACCCACAGTGTCTGTTCGGGGTTCGTGAACGGTTGTGCGGCCTCCGGTCGCAGATCGGTGATGCGCAGGCGCTCGGCACCGAGGGCAGCACACGTGGAGTGCCGGATACCGTGGTCGTGGGGACCGCGATGGCGGAGCAGGCGGCCCAGGGACTCCATGGCTCCGGGCACGACGAGCGGTGAGCCACTCAGCGCCACCATACCGTAGATGCCACACATATGAGGAGAAGCCTAGCGAGTTCCCAGTCGCGAGGAGAGGACGTGTTCGGTCCGATCGCTGTGGCGCTCGCTCGCGAACCGCTCCGCACCACATGGCCCGTAGGCGGCGTACTTGCGCGTTTCAGCGATCAACGGCAGCTGTTCCGCCAAAGCGGTCCTCGGTGCGGCGACAACCCTTACGACGAAGATCCGAGGACGAGTGCAGGTACTGAGTGCCGCTCTCCACCAGTCCTGCTGTCGCAACGTGGTACCGGGCAATAGTCGCAGCGACTCGACGTGACGGATCACGTAGTTACTGGTGAGCTCCGATCCGTCGCGTGTGGCGAGTGTGATGGTACGGCCGAGATAGAACGCCAACGAGGGTGGAAACACCTCGACACCGACGACCTCCGTTTGCTCGCTGGCACTACGTGCGATGGCGGCTGCCAATCCCTGAGCCGAACGATCCTTGCCGATGGCCTCCATCAGTCCCGTGCTGGCAAACGGGATTGCGGCGACTGGGAGACTCAACGCCAGGAGAACCGCGCCCCGGTGGGAGGCGGCTATCCAGGCGAGCACGGCCGCGCCACCGCATACCAGTCCAAGGCCCACGGCCGTCTGCGGGATATGGGCAGCGACCGCGGTCGAGGCCGCCGGGATCCAGGCAGCGATCCTGCTGTGGATCGCAAGGAAGAGCCCCCCGATCGCCGCGAGCAGCAACGCCGTGGGCCGCACTCCGGGTAGCCGTCCCGCGGAACGGTGCCACCCCGCGCTCACCAGGATGCCGATAGCTGGGAGGAGCGGCAAGATGTATTGCGGTCGCTTGGACTGTGACAACGTGAAGAACAAGAGCGGAACCAGAATCCACAGGCCGAGGTACACGACACGCGGATCGGGCGCGCCGTCGCTTGTCCGAATCCGTCCTCGCAATCCCCCGATCGCGGTCGCGGTCCAGGGAAGGGCCGCCACCGGCAGGATCGCGAGAAAATACCAGAGCGGTCCCGTTCGGCCGAGTTCCGGCGTAGCGAGTCGTCGGGCGGTCTCCGTCACCAGCGCGTAGTGGAGGAAGCCGGGCACTTCACGAGAGACAACGAACACCCACGGCAGCACAATCGCGACGCCGAGCAAGAGCGCGACTGGTTCGACAATCGCTCGGACGGCGCCGCGCCACACCGCGAATGGCAGGGCCACCATGAGCGGAAGGGCGAGCGCGACGGGTCCCTTGGTGAGAATGCCGAGACCAATGGCTCCCCACGCGAGCGCCGGCCACCAGGTGGATGCGCGCCGTCGTTGGCCGTCGTCGGTGGGTCCGGAGGGCGTGGCTTCGATCGCACGATAGAAGGCCGCCAACGCCAACACCACCCAGAGCGTGAGTGCGCTATCGAAGATGACGGTCCGCGCATAAGCGAGCGTGAGCGGCATGGCAGCCGCGGCAATCGCGGCGATCCACGCGCTCTCGCGGTCGTAGAGGTGGTTCGCGAACAGTGCGACGACCACCAATGTCGCAAGGGTGAACAGGAGCGGCGGAACCCGTGCCGCGAGCGGGCTTGCCCCGAACGCCTCCATCGTCACGGCGCCGACGACGAAGAACAGTGGTGGCTTGTCGAGATACGGGACGCCGTTCAATCGGGGAAGTGCCCAGTCGTTGGTGACCGTCATCTCCCGGGCGACTTCGGCGTTGCGACCCTCGTCGGGATCGAGAAGCGCGTAACCGTCGAGGTGAAACACGAAGCCGGCGAGCACGACCGCGCAGGAGGCGAGAATCCAAGCACCTCCTAACCGGCGGGGCGGTGGCACGGTCAAGAGGATGGAGGTGGCGTCGTGGCCTGGGCGTTGGGGCTCTGCGCCACGGTGATCGGGATCTCCGTTCGCACGTCGGTATCGACCAGGATGTCGAAGTGGTACTTCCCAGCGCGGGGAAACGGGACGTCGAACACCAACACCGTGCCTGCGGCGATCTCCACGACGCCTGCCGGAGGCTCGTTGAACGTCACCGTGCCATCCCCGTTGAGAATCTCGGTGCCCGCGTCGTCCACCAGGCGAATGCGCACGGTGTGCTCCCCGATTTCGGTGCGGCGTCCCTTCAGATGCAGCACCAAATGCAGCCGCGGGTGGACCGCGGGAAACTGACCGACCCAGATGTGGGAGAAGATGCCTAGGATGGAGAGCTTGCCGTACTGGTCGATGATGGCGTAGTCGCACACCGTTGCGAGATCGATCTGCATCCCCGTCCTCCTCCCTGACGTACGGGCCGTCGCACTCAACCCACGGCGAATGTCCGGAGCCTCGTGGTCAACTCCTCCGGCGTTGCGGCCGGCGCCGCGCATTGGGTCCCGGAACAAACGTAGGCACGGGGGAATGACCCGTCGAGCATCGCACGCAGTGGGGCGGGGAGGCTGGCGGTACGCCCACCGGGTGCGAGCCAACGCAGAATCCTACGCGGCCGATAAGTCCTGCGTGCCACGCGCAGTAACTCACGCGTCGCGGGATCATCGGGTCCGACCACCACCACGTGTGTTCCCGGCATGACCGCCCAGTCGATGGCGCGCAGTAACGTGGCACCAAAGATCGACAGATCGCCCGCTGCTCCGGCAACGCTGCCGAGCAACTCGTGAAGGCGCGCTTGCCAGACCTCCGCGTCAGTGTGAGCGTGGAGTCGTGCGAGCACGATGCCGGCAACCCCGTTGGGCGAAGGCGTCGGTGTGTCTTGAATCGGAACGATCTCCTGGGTCAGGAATCCCGTACCGGACCCCTCGCGTGCCGTATCCCTCAGCCCCCCCGATTCCGAGCGAAACGCCTCCCAGACATGCGTCATGAGGGCCGTGGCGCGCGTGAGCCACCGATCGTCTCCCGTGACCTCGAACGCGTCGATCGCCGCAGCCGCCGTCTGTACCTGGTCGTCGAGCAGGCCGCCCACTCCGCTCCCGAGCGCGTGCAGCAGTCCCGGCCCGGCCCCGCCCTGCACCTCCCGGAAGATCCGCTCCAGGGTCATCAAGGCGTGCCGCTCGAGCTCGGGCCGCTGCAGCAGCCCGGAGGCCTCGAGCATGGCCGAGACCATCATGGCATTCCAGGCGGTGTACATCGTCGAGTCGACGAACGGTGCCGGTCGCTCACCACGCGCACGCCGGAGCTTGTCGCAGCCGGAGTGCAGCAACCGCTGCACATCCTGGTTCGGACGCTTCAGGTCTTCGGCGATCTCATCGACCGTCTTTGCGGCCCAGAGCACGTTGCGTCGGGGATCGTGGCGCATCTCGCCGGTTTCCTCGATGTCAAACCGGCGCCGCAGCACCTCGAGCTCATCGGCATCCAGGTGGGTCCGCGCCTCGTCCACCGTCCACGTGAAGTAATCGCCGTCGTCGTCCAATCCCACATCGGCGTCCTGGGAGGCGTAGTACCCTCCCGCCGGGTCGGCCATGGTGTCCATAGTCCAGGCCACCACGCCCTCGATCACATCGCGGTACCGCTCGCCGGGCGGGTGGGTCGTATCGAGATCGTGCGCCATGTCGGCATGGACGTAGGCCTTCAGCAGTTCCGCGTTGTCGTACAACATCTTCTCGAAATGCGGCACGATCCATTGCGCATCCACGGCGTAGCGATGAAAGCCTCCACCGAGATGGTCGCGGACGCCGCCGCGGGCCATGCCGTCGAGCGTGCCGAGCACGATGGTCGCCAGCGGCGACTCGCGGGTGTCGAACCAGCGTGTGAGGAGGAAGTCGCACGCCCCGGGATGAGGGAACTTCGGCTGCGAGCCAAAGCCGCCGTTCCGGGCGTCGGCAAGCCGGGTCATCCCGTCGGCGGCCGTCGCGAGTACCGCGGGGGTGAGAGTCCCGGGTCGGGCGTCCCCCCGGTGCACCGCCAGGTGCCGGCCGATCTCTGCGGCCTGCTGCCGGGCGTCCTCGGGACGCTCTCGATACAGTCGCGCCAGTCCGGTCAAGAGCGTCTGGAAGCCGGGGCGTCCGTACCGATTGTCGGGCGGGAAGTACGTGCCGCCGTAGAAGACGGAACCGTCCGGCGTCAGGAACGCCGTGAGCGGCCACCCTCCCTGACCGGTCAGGAGCTGAACCGCCCGTTGGTACCGTGCATCGACGTCCGGCCGTTCGTCTCGGTCGACCTTGATGCAGACCCACTCGCTATTCAGCAGACCTGCCACCGCCGGGTCTTCATACGACTCACGGTCCATCACGTGACACCAGTGGCACCACACCGCCCCGATATCGAGGAGGATCGGCTTGTCCTCCGTCTTGGCGCGCCCAAACGCCTCGTCACCCCAAGGGTACCAGTCGACCGGCTGGTCCTTGGCGGAGCGGAGGTACGCGGACTGCTGGTTGGCCAAGCGATTGGGCATCGGTGTCCCAGGTGGGTTCAAGATCCGTCAGTCGCCCGCGAGCAGCGCCACGGTAGCACGACTCAGCAGTTCGACCGCCACCGGTAGCGCGTCCTCGTCCAGGTCGAAGCGTGGCGAGTGGTGCGGCCGATCGGTCCCCTTCTTCGCATTCCCGCACCCGACGAAGGCATAACATCCCGGTACGCGTTCTAGGAAGAAGGCCATGTCTTCGGCGGCCATCGTGCGGTAGTCCGATCGGATCTGGTGCTTGGTGAGAAACGTCGCTGCCGCCTCGGTCATTCGTGACGCGACCGCCGGATCGTTCACGGTGGTCGGGTACAAACGCTGGCAGTGCACCGCGGCCGATGCTCCGGCGGCAGCCGCAATGCCGGCCACGAGGTCCTCCATCAGTTGCAGGATCCGGGCGCGGAACTCGGCGCTGTAGGTGCGCACCGTGCCGCGCAGCTCGGCGGACTCGGGGATCACGTTATGCGTGGTCCCAGCGTGAACTTCGGTGACGCTGAGGACCGCCGGCTGAGCCGGATCACGGCGGCGTGACACGATGGTCTGCAGGGCGGTCACGATCTCGGCGGCCACGACGATCGGGTCGACCGTCTGGTGCGGGGCCGCGGCATGCCCGCCGCGGCCCGTGATCTCGATCGTGAAGTTGTCGACGGACGCGAACACAGGACCTGGCGTGATGGCGACCGTTCCGGTCGGCAGATCGCTCCACAGGTGAATCCCGAGCGCGGCGTCGACCACCGGGTTCTTCAGGACACCATCGCGGATCATCGCGGCTGCCCCGCCGCCACCCTCTTCCGCCGGCTGAAACACCAACTTGACCGTACCCCGGAGCGATGTGTGAGCAAGCCGTGCGGCCACCGCGAGTCCAACGGCCATGTGTCCGTCGTGTCCGCACGCGTGCATCACCCCGGGCGTCATGGAGGCGAACGAGAGATCCGTATCCTCGTTGATGGGTAAGGCGTCCATGTCGGCCCTGATGAGGACCGACCGCCCGCGGGGTCCGCACTCTCGAATCCCCACAACGCCCGTGCGTCCGACGCCGGTCGTGACCGCATAGCCCAGGTGCTGGAGGCGGTCAGCGATGTACCTGGCCGTCCCTTCCTCCCGGTAGCCCAGCTCCGGGTACTGGTGGAAGTGCCGTCGATCGGCGACCAGCCGCTCGAGATCGATAGGCGGCAACTGGGACAGGGTCATCGTCCCGAGGGGCAGAGGTCGCTCACGGGGCAGATCTCGCACTTCGGCTTCCGCGCCGAGCAAATCTGCCGCCCGTGAAGGATCAGGAGGTGGGGGAACAGCGTCCAATGCTCCTTGGGAACGAGCTTCATGAGGTCCCGTTCGATCTTCACCGGATCGGCTTTGTTAGTGAGCTTGAGCCGGTTAGAGATCCGCTTGACGTGGGTGTCGACCACCACGCCTTCGTCGATCCCGAAGGCGTTTCCGAGTACGACGTTTGCCGTCTTGCGCCCCACCCCAGGAAGCGCCGTGAGCGCGTCCATCGACGTCGGAACCGCACCGTCATGGCGTTCGACCAGCGCCTGGGCCATGCCCAGAATGGACCTCGTCTTGTTGCGGAAGAAGCCCGTGGACTTGATCTCCTGCTCGAACTCCGCCGGATTGGCGTTCGCATAGTCCTCGGCACGCCGGTACTTCGTGAACAGCTGTTTGGTCACCATGTTCACGCGCGCGTCCGTGCACTGCGCGCTCAGGATGGTGGCGACGAGAAGTTCCAATGGGTTGGTGTGCTCCAGGGCTGTGGCTGCCTCGGGATACCGCGTTGACAGCTTCCGGATGATCGGCCGGATGCGATCCTTGGCGGTCGCGAGCGTGAGGCGGCGGGGTCGAGGCGTGGTCATGGGCGGCGCAGCGATAGTGACTGATCGAAGATAGGTCTTGTGCACCTGGAAGGTCAGTCGCTCCGCCGGGGGCGTCGACGGGGTCTCACACGGCTCCGAGCGCCAGTCGCGTGAGGTAGAGCAGCTCGCCCATCGTGGACACGGACTTGAGGCCGGCCGCCTCCCCACCGTCCAGGGTCGGCGCAAACGGCGGAGTGGTCACCTCCCGATGGACCGTCGCGACATCAGCGGCCGACACCGTCAGGGTCACCTGACTGAAGCCGGGCCGGTCGGCACGGAGGCCCAGCACGGCGAGCACCGAAAGCTCCTGCCCAGTGTTGCCTTCAGCCACGAAGATCCCGTCCAGCGGCTCATGTGGCTCGTCGGGTCCGATCCGTGCCCAGAACCAGCGCTCGGGAAGCTGGAGGTAGCATGCACCGTGGGGGATGCGTGGCACGTCGTGCGACGGGCCGTCGATGGCGTCGAGCAGCTCGTCGCGCCCGATCCGCATCACGTGGCTTCCAGCGTCCCAGAACCGATAGGCCACGTAGAGAGCGCTCAGATACTCGGCTGCTGCCTCCGGATCGCGCTCCACCAGGCCAGGGTCCTCGACCTCGCCGATCAGATGCTGGACCGAGCGAAGCGCGGCGAACTGGGAGCGGTCACTGGTATCGCGCACCTCGCCTTCGGCATCACGTCGGATTTCTGGAAAGCGGTCGGACGCGAGGACTCCGAACGCATGGGTGAAGGCGTCGAGTCGCGTCACCGGGATCGTGGCAGGAAATCGTCGAGCGTTCGAAAGAAGGTCTCGAACTCCTCGACGTGCGGCACATGTCCCGAATCTTCCAGCACTTCGATTTGCGCGTCGCATAAGGCGTGCGCCACATGCTCTGCGGCTTCGAGCGGAATGGGATCGTGGCGCCCATGGATGATCAGTGCGGGGATACATAGCTCGGCAAGCTCGTCGAGTTCCGCGCGCAGATCGCTGTTGGCGATACTGTCCCACACCGCCTCCTGGGTCCTGCCGGTCACGCGAAACGGCGTCAGGTCCCGTGCCCGCCCCGGGTCCTTGAAGTACCCGGCAACCGCCAACTCGAATGCACGTTTCTGATATGCGTCCGGATCGTGGTGACGCAGCTGGGATCGTCGCAGCTCCTCGCGACCGAGCATGATCTCTGGCTGGGCTTGCCGTTCCGCGAACCGGCGCTGGAATGCGCGCCGCTGCTCGGCGTCGAGCGGCGCGGGTGCGACGAGCGCCAAGCGACCGACACGCTCCGGGTAGGTTGCCGCGTAGAGCAGCGCCAGCGCACCGCCCCAGGAGTACCCGAGCAACGTGGCTGGGTCGAGGGACCAATGATCCACGAGGGCGTTTAGATCCTCCACGTGCTCGCGCCACCCCACGGACACGTCCCGGCCGACGGGTGACCGACCTCCACCCCGCTGATCGTAGTAGTGTAGGCAACGCCCCCGCGCCAGGGCGTCGAACTGCGGGAGTAGGTAGTCGTGGTGTGCGCCAGGTCCGCCGTGCAGGACGACGACTTCCGGACCGTTCCCGACCGTCCGCGCGTAGAGGTCGACGCCGTTGACAGAGATGCGCTCTTCGACAGGCTGCGGGAGCGGCTCTGTCATAGCAACACCGCGAGCGCGTCGGCCACCTCCCGAACCGCGTCCTGCTCTGCTTCGGCAAAGCCCTGCGGCACGTCACTATCCACATCGATCTGCCCGAGAATCTCGTCGTGCCGACGGATCAGCACGACCAGTTCGGATTTGGTTTCGACGCTGCAGGCAAGATATCCGGCCGCCTGACGCACGTCGGGCACGTTGAGATCACGGCTCTCGGCCACGGCCTGGCCGCAGATCCCGACCCCGACGGGGATCTCCGTATGCTCGGTGGGCCGACCCTCGAACGCCTCGAGCTTGAGCAGGTTGCCATGCAGCATGTAGAGGTAGACACCCGTGTACGGGGGGCCGGCGGCCTGCATTCTGGTCGCCACGAGCTGCAGCAATTCCTGACGCGACGCATCCCGACAGAAGGCACCCTGCAGCGCGCGAACGATGGGCTCGGCCTTGAGGACCGGCGCGGCCATGCTACTTCAGAGTGGCGACCGTCTCTCGACGCTCACCGTCGCGCAGGAACACGACCGTCACGGTATCGCCGGTCTGATAGGTCGTCAGAGCCTTCTGAAGTCCATAGATGTCCTTCACCTCGATGTCACCGATACGGAGGATGATGTCGCCGGCCTTGAGTCCCGCCTCGTCGGCCGCCGTGCCGGCCCGCACGGCCTGAACGCGCATGCCTTCGCCGGGGGTGACCATGTCCGGCACCGTCCCGAGCGACGCACGCGGACCGGCGGTACGCTCGGGCCGCGCGACCGCGACGTAGGTCATCCGCTCCGGCTGCGTCGCCATCGCCCAAACGAGATCGGACGCGAGGGTCACGATGTCAACGATGCCGTCGACGTTGATCTTCTCCCAATCATCGGCCGGGGTGTGATAGTCGGCGTGGAGATTCGTGTAGAAGTGCAGGACCGGCATCTCCTTACCGTAGAATACGGCATGATCGCTGCTGCCCCAGGGGTCGTCCTGCTTCACGAGGTTGAGGCCGTAGCGAGCATTGATCGATTCCAAGAGCGGCACCAACTCGGGTGCCGACCCCGTGCCCCCCACAATGACGCTGTCCCCATGCATCCGACCCACCATGTCGAAGTTCACCATCCCGATGGCGGAATCGATGGGAAGGTTCGGGTGCTCGACGAAATACATCGCGCCGATCGTCCCGAGCTCTTCTGCGGTGAACGCGATGAACACGATTGTGCGCCGTGCGGTGCCTTGGCGCTGCGCGAGGTTCCGTGCCGTCTCCAGCAGAGCTGTCGTGCCTGACGCATTGTCGTCCGCGCCGTTGTGCACGACGTTGACACCGGTCGTGTCGCGGCTGAAGCCGATATATCCCCGTGTCCCTAACCCGAGGTGATCGTAGTGCGCGCCGATCAGGACGACCTGGCTCGCGAGCTCGCCGCGGCCCGGGAGGACGCCAATCACGTTCTTGACGCGCTCGCCACCCAGCTGCGTGTGGGCGAGGGCAGGTGAGCGCGGGTCCAACTCGAACGGCTGGAAATACCCGTCGGTTCCACCGGGATCGAGACCGATCTCCTGAAAGGCATCAGCGATGTAGGCTGCTGCCTGCTCGAGACCGTCGGTCCCGACGCCACGCCCCTCGCGGGCGTCATCGGCGAGAAACCGGAGGTCGACGCTGATTCGTATTCCGGCATCGCGCTCAGGGAGGACGGCGGTCTGGGCCGCAGTCCCGCACGCCATCAGAGGAACCCCGAGTGTCGCCGCCGCCGCCGCGATCAATCGAAATCTGGTCATTGACACTGTCCGCCTTCTGGGAATTGTCACCGATCCACCGATCCGATCTACCGATCCGTCGCCTCGCACCCCACCGCGACGGTATTATTCTGCGACCCCAATACTAACAGGATGATCCCGCTGTCGTCTCGGCTTCTCGCACTGATCCCGCTCGCCGTGGGCATCAATTTGGCGATGGGGAAATTCGCCGCCGCGCTGTCGCTCCCGTTATTCCTCGATACGGTGGGCACGGTGCTCGTGGCCGCGCTCGTGGGTCCCTGGGCCGCGGTCGTTACCGGCACCGTGTCGCAGGTGGCGTTCACGGTCCTCGACGGGAAGCTGATGTGGATGGCGTTTCTGCCCGTGCAGCTGGGTGTGGCGCTCTACGCCGGGTATGCGGCCCGGCATGGCGCGTTTGCGTCACCGTGGCGGGCGGCCGCGGCCGGGGTGGTGTTGGGTCTTGTCGCCGCAACGCTTTCGTGGCCGATTTCGCTGCTGGTGTTCGGCGGCGTCACGGCCGGTGGCGTGACGGTCGTAACGACTCTGCTCACCGCGGCGGGCGTGCCGCTCAAGTGGGCGGTATACGCTGCGAGCCTGAGCAACGACCTGCTGGACAAGTGCGTGACCTTCCTGTTGGTGCACGTGGTCCTGATCTCGCTGCCCAAGCGGATGGCGGCCCGCTTTCCCGCCGCCGACCGCGCCCGCGGACGGTCGTGAGCCTCGGCTATCGGCCCGGGTCCGGCGTTCTCCACCGCGCCCATCCCTTCACTGTTCTCTCGCTCGCCGGTGCCGTCGCCGTGCTGGCATTCACCCTCCCGGCCCCGATCGGACCGCTGCTGCTGACCGGGGGCTTGATTGTGATCGCGATGGCCGCCGGGGTGCCTCGGACATTGCTGACTGCACTTGCGTTTGCGGCACCATTCTGGGTGTTCCTGATCTTGATCCACATCGTCTTCGGCGACAGCCCCGACACGGCGATCACGGTGGGGAGTCAGATCACGGCCATGCTGGTCGTGTTCCTCATGGCATTGGCAGCTGTCCATCCTGGCCGCTTGGTGGACGCGTGGCTGGAGCGGGCGGTGCCGTTCCACCTGGCGTATCTCCTGGTCGCCACACTGCAATCGGTGCCGGAATTGCAGCGACGGGCTGCGGCCATCCTCGACGCGCAGCGGTGTCGTGGACTCAGAGTGCGAGGAACGGTGTGGGGACGTGTTCGATCGGTCGTGCCGTTGGCCGTCCCCCTCGTATTGGGGGCGCTCAATGAAGTGGACGAGCGGGCGCTCGCGTTGGAGGCCCGTGGGACGTCGTCCGGCCAGCGGCGCACACCGCTCGACCCACCTCCCGATCGATTGGCCGAGCGAGTGACGCGATGGCTCATGCTGGTCGCCGTGCTCGGGACCATCACGTGGCGGATCGTGGGATGACCATCGCGCTTGACAAGGTGCGCTATCGGTACCCGGCCGCTGACGCCGATGCTCTGCGTGAGATAACACTGGCGTTCGGTCCGGGAGGGGTCACCCTCGTCACCGGGCGCCTCGGGGCGGGCTGCAGCACGCTGCTGCTCGTCGCGGCTGGCCTCGCACCCCATGTCACCGGAGGTGTCCGAAGCGGATCGGTCGTGACGCTGGGCGTGGACCCGGCGTCCTCGGAGGGTCGCCGACAGGTCGCGGGGCGCATCGGCTACCTGCTGCCCACGCCGTGGACCCAGCTCTCCGGCATGTCCCACACGGTCAGAGAAGAGGTCGCGTTCGGGCCGGCCAACCTCGGATGGCCGCGCGACCGGATCGCGCGAGCGGTGCATGGCGCGATGGCACTAGTTGGCATCGAGTCCTTGGCCGATCGGGACCCTCGCACCCTGTCTGGCGGCGAGCTACAGCGGGCCATGCTGGCCGGGGTCACGGCCATGGACCCTGAGGTGTTGTTGTTGGACGAGCCGACCCTGGAATTGGATCCCGAGGGCGCCCGCATGGTGTATCGGTTGCTTCCCGTTCTGGCGCGAGAGCGGACGGTGGTGCTCGCGACGACCGACGTGGACCGGGCGGTGGACGTGGCGGCCCGAGTGGTGCTCCTCGACCGCGGGTCGGTGATGGCCGATGGCACGCCCGACGAAGTGCTGGCAACGGACGGAGCGGTCGCGCTGGGGTGTAGTACGACGATCGCGCACATTGCCCGTGTCGCGGGGTGTGTGGCGCCGTTCCCGCTGACCGTTCGCGACGCGGTACGGAGGTTCGCGAGGTGAGCGCGCTCCGGTTCGAGCGCGTGTGGTTTGGCTACGGTGAGACCCCCGTCCTGCGAGACGTCTCGTTCGATGTCCGCGCGGGAGAGGCGGCGGCGCTGCTCGGCCGGAATGGAGCGGGAAAGACGACGCTGACGAAACTCGTGGTGGCGCTGCTGCATCCCGAGCGAGGGTCTGTCAGGGTGGGGGACCGGACCACGGAAGGGCGGGCGCCGGAGCACCTGGCGCACCAGGTCGCGTACGTCTTCCAGCATCCGGATCAGCAGCTTTTTGCCCGCACGGTGGAGGCCGAGGTAGCCTACGCACCGAGGCTCCTCCATCGCGGTGCACCCGAGACCGACCGGAGGGTCGGGGAGGCGCTCGAGTGGGTCGGGCTGGAAGCGATGCGCGACGAACACCCGTACGATCTCCCTGCTGCCCAACGGAAGCTCGTGACCCTCGCGGCGGCCATCGCCCAGCGACCCCGCGTGATGGTGCTCGACGAGCCCACGCAGGGGTTGGATCGTGCGGGAGCCCGTCGCGTAGCGGATGTGGTGCGACGACTCACAGACGAACGGGTCGCGGTGCTCGCCGTCACGCACGATGTCACGTTCATGGCCGAGGCCTTGGAGCGCGCCCTGGTGTTGTCCGAGGGAGAGATCGCGTTCGACGGGCCGTCAGCCGATCTGGTGGGTGATGAGGGTCGAGCGTCCGACCTGGGTCTCGATGTGCCCTCCGCCGCGCAGCTGTCGGCGGCCTTGGGCCTTCCCAAGCGTCCGATCCGCGTGGCGGCGGTGGCGGCTGCCCTGGCCGAGCATCTCGAGGCTCCGCGCGCCTGACACCCTCGGAGCGCGGCGCTGTTGCTGTCTCCCGGGACGGCCCGTATTTTGGCACATCTATGGGTGAAGAAGTCCGCTTCGCGCTCTTGTTCGGCCGACTGGTCGACCTGTATCGAGCCAATCCCAACGCCACGGACGATCAGAAAGTCGCCCTGCGCACCGTCGCGGAGATCACCGGGCATCGCAGCCTGACCCTGCGGCTCGCCGACGGGAACCTGTATGTCGAGGGCACCCCGATCCCCCCGGACACGCCCTTCGCCTCGCTGTTAGCGGAGCAGCTCGCGGCGCACGGGATTGCCGCGGTCGTGGTGGCGTACGGCGCGCCGGCCATCGAGATGCTCCACCTCGTGCGCGCCATCGCCTCCGATCCGGCGGACTATGGGGCCGACGCGGATGCTGCGGCCCGCATCCGGGAGTCGGAAGCGGTGTCGATCGCGCTCATCACTGGTGCCGGTGCCCGAGCCGCCCAGGAGCGGCGAGCCGTACGTGTGAGCGATGCCATCGCTAGTGGCGGTCTCTCGCTCGGTGGACGCCCGGCATCCGGCGAGCGCCAGGTGACCGGCGCTCGTGACGGCACTACGTTCGACGACATCGTGAAGCGGCCCCCGCCGGTGGTGGCGGACCCGGTCTCGCTGAGCGACAGCGTAGGTCGACTGCACGAGGCCGGCGGCGGCCCCCAACTCACGGCACAACTGGATGCGGTGCAGAAGCAGATCGAGAAGGCGTTTGCTGCTGACAACTTGAGTCGTGCGTTCGAGGGCATTCTGGCCCTCATCAAGGGTGAAGCCGCAGCGACCTCGGAGGAGGCAAAGCGCCCGTATGGCATCGCCCTGCGGCGCGTTCTCACCCCGGATGCGTTACGGCGCCTCGTCCCATTCATGCTGGACGAGCTCTATACCGAAGACGTGCTCCAGATCACCCGACGTGCCGGCGCGGAAGGCACACGCGCCATGCTACAGCACCTCGCCCAGGCGCAGAGCTTCGCCGAGCGGAAGGCGTATCTCACGGCACTCAGCACGATCGAAGAGGGGACGGATATCGTCGCGAGCATGCTGAGCCACGGGGAATGGTACGTCGTGCGGAACGCGGCCGATCTGGTTGCCGAGCTGAAGATCGTCGAGGCGGTGCCGCTCCTGGGTCGGGTGGTGGAACACGAAGACGAGCGGGTGCGCCTATCGGTGGCGCTGGCGCTGGCGAAGATCGGTACGCCGGAGACGGTCCGCTTTCTCAGAGCACCGCTTCGAGACTCCGACCCCAAAGTGCGGCTGGCGGTCGCTCGGGCCATCGCGGGCAAGGGCCTCGGCGCACTGTCGATGCTACTGGTGAGTGCGGCCGAGGAGGAGGAAGATACCGAAGTCCTCGCCGAGTACTACCGTGCGCTCGGCCGGATCGGCACTCCCGAGGCGATTGGGGCGCTGGTCGAGGCGGCACAGTCGGGCAAGGGGTTCCTCGCGCGCAAGGGCCCCCGCCGCCGCGCGGCCACCGAAGGTCTCGCCCTGGCCGGTGGCGACATCGCCCGGGCAGCGCTCCAGGAACTCTCCACCGATCGGGACCGGGAAGTCCGCGAGGCGGCGAAGGCGGCACTGGCCCGCTAGCGCGGCGTGAAGTCGCTCTTGGCCGTCACCCGTCGTGCGAAGGCGGCAAGAAGCTTCGCGGCCCGATCGAGATCACCGAGATCGATCATCTCGTTGGGGCTGTGCATGTAACGGTTCGGCACGGATACCAGACCGGTCGGGATCCCACGCAGCGTGGTGTGGATCGCGTCGGCATCGGTCCCAGTGTCCCGGGGCGCCGCGGTAACGGCATAGGGAATGCCTTCCGCCTCGGCCGTCTCGACGAGGAGGTCGAACACCAGCGGATTGACCGCCGACCCCCGTGAGAGCACGGGACCCCCGCCAAGCGTGATGTCACCGTGCTCTTTCTTCTCCACGCTCGGGTGGTCGGTCGCGTGGGTCACATCCACCACGATCGCGACATGCGGCTCGAGGCCCGTGGCACTCGTTCGCGCGCCGCCCCCGGCAAACGCTATCTCCTCCTGCGTGGTCGCGACGGCGTACACGCAACTCCGCGGCGGCCGGCGCGCCAACAGGCGCAGCGCTTCGAGCACGACGAAGGCGCCAATGCGGTTGTCAATGCTACGTGAAGCCAGTCGGCGGTTCGGCAACTCCACGGCCGGCGCCGCGAGCACCGCCGGATCGCCGATGCGAACACGCTTGAGCGCATCAGTCTTGCTCTTGGCGCCGATGTCGATCCACAGATCGGTGGGCTTGCTCACCTTGTCGCGCTCTTCGGTCTTCATGAGGTGGATCGCGCGTTTCCCGATGAGGCCGTCGACCGTCGCCTTCCGCGATAGAATCCGCACTCGCTGACCGACCAGGACCTGGGGATCCCAGCCTCCGATCGTCGAGAAATAGAGGTAGCCGTCGTCGTCGACATGGACGATCATCAGCCCGATTTCGTCGATGTGACCCGCAAACATCACGCGGACCTTGCCGTCCGGATTGACCGCCGCGATCGAATTCCCCGAGATGTCCGTCGTGACCTGGTCGGCGAACGATTCGGCCTCTTGTCGCCACGCCCTGGCGGGCGCCGCTTCGAATCCGGACGGTCCGGGGCTATCCAGGAGCGCTTTGAGGAATTCGAGGGATTGCGTTCTCATCGCTTGGATAACGCGTCAAGGGTGGCTGTCAGGAGTCGATAGAATCGCCCGACCGACTCGACGTGGACCCGCTCATCCGGGGAATGGGGGTGCTCGATCTGTGGCCCGAAGGAGATCATGTCCATGCCCGGCACCTTCTCGCCGATAATGCCGCACTCGAGGCCGGCGTGAATCGCCTTGACGTCGGGTTCCGATCCCTCCTGCTCGGCGTGGACGCGCTTCAGAACGTCGAGGAGATGGGAGTCGAGGTTCGGCGTCCAGCCGGGATACCCATTCCCCTCCTCGACGCTCGCCCCGGCAAGCTCTCCCAGCGCTCGGATCCGCTGCCGCACGGCGCGAAGCGCGGAGTTCACCGACGAGCGGCTGCTCATCCCGATCACCAGGGTGCCGTTCCGCTGGACGACCGTGGCCAGGTTGGTGCTGGTCTCCACGAGTCCATCGATGTCGTGGCTCATCCCCAGTACTCCGTGAGGAAGGCTCGTGAGGAGCCTGAGCACCCCGCCTGTAGTGGCGTCGTCCCAGCTAGACCGCGGTGGCTGTGCCTCGCCGATCTCGAAACCGACGCCCGGGTCTGCAGAGCGGTACTCCGTCTGGACGGCGGTGACCTCGCGCCTGAGGGTGTCGTCGAACCTGGCTCGATCGGCGGGGTTGAGGATCACGGTCGCGACCGCCTCACGCGGAATCGCATTGTGCTTGTTCCCGCCCTCCAACCGTACGAGGTGGAACGGAATGTCCTGCCGAGCGGCATACAATACGCGGGTGAGAAGCTGGACGGCGTTTCCGCGCTGGAGAATGATGTCGATGCCCGAGTGTCCGCCCTTGAGGCCGTGCAACTTGAGGTCGACGGCCGTGCTCTCACTCGGAGGCTTGGTGGCGGTCAACGGGAGGCGGAGCGTGCTGTCCGCTCCGCCCGCACACCCGACGTAGAGCGCGCCCTCTTCCTCGGAGTCCAGGTTGAGTAGCTGACGGCCTCGGAGCAGGCTCCCGTCCAAGTTCGACGCCCCCGTCAGCCCCGTTTCCTCGTCCACGGTGAACAGCAGCTCCAGTGGCCCATGGGCGATGTCGCCTGCTTCCATGATGGCAAGCATGGCGGCCACGCCGATCCCGTTGTCCGATCCAAGGGTCGTACCCGTGGCTGTCAGGTAAGCACCGTCCCGTCGGGGTGCGATCGGGTCCGTCGAGAAATCGTGGACGACATCCGAATTCTTTTCGTTCACCATATCCAGATGGCTCTGGAGAATCGTGATGGGTGCCGAATCCCGGCCGGCAGTGGCCGGCTTGCGTACCACGACGTTGCCTGTGGCGTCCGTTTCGACCCGCAGGCCTTTCGCTTTCGCAATCCCAGTCACGAACTCCCGAACCCTGTCCTCGTCCTTGGAGCCTCGAGGAATGCTGAGGATCCGGTCGAAGTGCTTCCAGAGCGCGGTCGGCTCGAGCGTGGCGACAAACGTCATTGGGACGTCCTCCTTGCCGCCCAAACTAGCGAAGGGGACGGGCATGCACGAGGCCTGTAACGACGGTTTGACAGTCCTTCGCCTGCGCAGCTAGAATCCGCGCATCCTTCAGGCCACCCTCAGGGGCATTCATGGACAAGAAACCGTTCGTACCGTTCGTCCCGGCGTCGACCACCATGCCGGAGATGACGTTCAAGGCCATCTTCCTTGGCGCGCTCATGGCGGTAGCGCTCGGGGCGGCGAACGCCTATGTCGGCATGCGTGCCGGCCTGACGGTGGCCGCCACATTCCCGGCGGCCGTCGTGGCCATGGCGGTGCTCCGGGGATTCCGGGGCACGATCCTCGAGGAGAACATGGCGCGCACGACGGCCTCGGTGGGTGAGGCGCTCGTGGCCGGCGCCATCTTCACGATCCCGGCCTTCGTGATCAGCGGCGCCTGGGACGAACTCCGGTATCTCCAGTCCACGTTCATCATGCTGATCGGTGGCACGCTGGGGGTGCTGTTCGTCATAGTGCTCCGGCGTACCCTGGTGGTCGAGGCGGATCTGCCGTTCCCCGAGGCGGTGGCGGCTGCGGAGATCGTCAAGGCAGGACAGGGCGGGCAGACGGGGGCGAGGTACCTCTTCGGCTCGCTCGGATTGGCCGCGTTCTGGGAACTGCTCAAGAACCCCAACGGCATCCAGTTCGTCGAGGACGCTGCGAGTAAGTTCTACGCGTTCAAAGCGTCGACCGTCGAACTGTTCCAGAGCCGGGTGGAGTACAGCGGTGGAATGCTGCTCAACTCCCCGCACGCCTCCCCAATGCTCATGGGTGTCGGATATATCGTCGGCACCCGCATCTCGGCGATCCTGTTCAGCGGGGCCGTGACCGGGTGGCTGCTCCTGGTGCCGCTCGCCCTGTTCCTCAACCCGGCACTGCCCGAGATCCTCGCGTCCGGACAGAGCATGTCGGATCTGGCCAATCAGGTCTGGCTACGGCAGATCCGCCCATTGGCGGTCGGAGCCATGATCGTGGCGGCATTCTATACCCTGTACAACCTGCGCAGCTCCTTGATCGCGGGGATCGGCAAGGCGCTCAAGCAGTTCAACCTATCGGGTGCCGGCGCCGACGCCGATCGAACGGACGTCGATCTGAACCTGAAGAAAGTCTTGGTCGCGGTCGGGTTCGTCGCCATCGCCACGTTCTTCCTCTATCTCCACTTTGCCGAGGTCGTCGGTGGCGCCCTGGTGTTGACGGTCTCGATGGTGATTCTGGGGTTCCTGTTTGCAGCCGTCGCCGGATACCTCGTCGCGCTCATCGGGAGCTCCAACAACCCGATCTCGGGGCTCACGCTCACGGCCCTCCTCATCGCGGCCGTATTGATGGTGTTCTTGGGCGTGACCGACGTGCACGGCGTGGCGGGCGTGCTTGGCGTCGCCGGCGTCGTGTGCTGTGCGGCCGGCATTGCGGGCGACATGATGCAGGACCTCAAGGTCGGTCACATTCTCGGCGGTACGCCGTGGAAGATGCAGGTCGGTGAGATCATCGGGGTCATCTTCGCGGCGTTCGTGCTCGCCTTGCCGCTGATGGCCCTCGACCGCGTGTACGAGATCGGGTCGGCAGAGCTACCCGCTCCGCAGGCCGGCCTCATGGCGTTGATGGCCAACGGAATCGTCGCGGGCGACATGGCGTGGCCGTTGGTGATCGTGGGCATGTTCTTCGCGCTCGCCCTCATCCTGATCAAAGCCCCGGCGCCCATGCTGGTCGCGGTGGGGATGTACCTGCCATTCCAGGCGACGGCGGCGATCTTCGTAGGCGGCCTTATCAAGCTGGTGTTCGAACTGCGCCTCAAGCGACAGCAGGCCACCGACCAGGAGCGGCAGCGAGCCGAGAATATCGGTGTACTGCTCTCGTCCGGCTTCATTGCCGGCGAATCGCTGATGGCCGTCGTGCTGGCCCTCATAGTGATCGGCGGCGATTTCGTCCCGTGGTTGTTGAACTTCCAGCGACTCACGGGTGGCGCGGCGCCGTCATTCCTCCTGAGCCTGATCGCCTATCCCGTCGTGCTGTTCCTGCTGGCCTGGTTCACGGTCGGCAAGATGCGGGAAGGCGGGCTGCCGGCCATGAAGGTCGGCGAGTAGCGTTGCAGGGAGACGGGCGCAGGAGCCGCCTTCCGGAAGGGAGGCGGCTCCCGTGTTTCGGGGTGAGGACCCCATCGAGAGCACGATGAAACGGCGCAGAACGCACGATCCGTTGGCCGGGGTCAATCTGTTGGAGCTGACTCCCACCCGGCGGGCCGAGTGGGAGGACCAAGGGCCACGGGTGGTCGTTATCCGTCCCGAGCCAACGACCAGCGGTGCCCGGCTGCTGCTCGATCGGCTGCTGTATCAGCTTTCGGCCAGACGGATCCGGCTCGACGAGCACGGGAGCTGTGTTTGGCGCCATGTCGATGGGCAGCGAACCGTTGCTGAGATCGCTGCCGCGCTACGCGAACAGTTCGGTGAGGTGGTCGAGCCCGCCGAGGAACGCGTGGGAAAGCTGATCCAGGTGTTTCATCGCGAGGAGTTGGTCACCTATCCGGAGCTCGAGCAGGACTGAGCAGCCGTCGGCCAGTTGGTTCAGCCTCCCTTCAGACCATTTGGCCTTCCTCCTGCGCGTACCACCGAAAGAACAGCACCGACGCGGTTCCGAACAGGGTGAACCCCCCCACGATCTTCATGACGAGTCCCGCGAGCTGCTGGTCCTCTGCGGCCGATAGCCCGCTCATCCGGGGCGCCAGCTCGTAGACGGCGTAAATCGGATAGTCCGCGAACGTGAGAAACGCGGCCGGCACCGTCGGGATGAAGACATTGAGTAGGACGAAGACGATGCGGCCGGGAAGGGGCAGAGGATTGAGCTCCGCGACGCGACCGAGGACCTGCCACCAGAAGACGAGCCCGGCTCCGAGCCACGCCATGTCGACGGCGAATGCTCCCACCTGTGTCACCTTGAATCCGTCGACGACCACGGGGAGGTGAGTAGCCACGAGCACCGCGTTGAATATCACGAACGCCGGGAGCGGCCGGGTCAGCGCGCGTACGAGTGGCCCAAGCCGCGCGCTGCGCGCCAGAGTGCGGAACGGCGCCGTTGGGAGGCCATAAAGAAGGAGCGGCGGCACGACCAACGAGAACACGAGATACTGCGCCGTGTGAACGCTGGCGAGGTACCCGGTGCCGAGCGGCCCCACCGGCCAGTCGGCGGCGATCCAAAACGCCATCCCGCCCGCCGCAAACGACCACGGATGCGCGTCGCTCGCTGCTCCGCGTCGGCGAGCATGACGGAACGACGCGACGTAGCCCCAGACGAGCAGCGCCACGCAGATCCACACGCCGGGGTACGGCTGCCACGACCAATCCCAGGGAGTTCCCTGCGCGGAGCACCACCAGGTCACCGGTGCTCTCGATCTGCGTGCTCGAGCTGTTGAACGAGCTCGGTGTAGGTCACGACCGGGGCGCGAAACCGGAGCCTGCCTGCCCGCGCGAGCGTCAATGCCATCCCGACCGTGTCCCCTCGTTGCAGCGGTGCGGGAAGCCCGGCCAGCATCACGTGGTATCCGCCCGGGCGCATTTGAATCTCGGCTCGGCCGGGGATTACGAGTCGGGGCACGGACTGCATCGATGAGCGTCCCTCGACGGTGACCACGGTGTGAAGCATCGCCACACCGGCTGAGGACTCCACGGCGAGGAGTGTGTCGGGCAGAGCATCCGTGTTGCCGATCGTGCAATAGAAGGCGGACGTCTCGGGCGCGGCGGACACCGTGGCGTAGGCGTCGCGGACGGCAATGCCATCCTGTTCGGCGACTGGCGGTGACGGGGCGTCAGCGGTGCATGTGGCGAGCGCGAACCCGACGCCGGCGATCATCGCTGCGTGACGTCTCATCGTGCCCGCTCCATCCGCTCGACCAGCAGCGGGAGGTCATGCGCCCAGTCCGACTGCCGGATACCCGAGGGATATGCGATCGGCGGTTCGCTGTCCGTCGTGAAGGCCAGGACGTACGCCGCGTGTCCCACGAGATACCTCTCCCCTTCTCCCTCCTTGACCGCCGGCGGGAGCCGAACCGCCTGCTGCATGGCAGAGATATCGTCGATCGATCCCGTGAGCCCGACGAAGTCCCGGTCGAAGTTGTCGAGCCAGGCTCGGAGCCGTTCCGGGGTGTCGCGCTCGGGATCTACCGTCACCATGATCACCTTCACCCGGCGGGCCACCGGGCTGGGCAGCTTGTGCAGCACGGCCGCGAGATTGGCCATGTGAACGGGACAGATGTCCGGGCAATGCGTGTAGCCGAAGAACAGCAGCGTCACATATCCCGCCGTGGCGCGTGGGAAGTCGAACGGGCTCCCGTCGGTGGAAGTGAGAACGATGTCGGGCTTGGGGGTCTCCAGGCCGAGAGGGGTGCCGCGAAGCGGACCACCCCCTGCGCCCGGACGGCACGCTCCGCCGCCGAGGAGCACCAAGGCTACGAGGGGAAACCACGATCTCCGAAACCAGGTGAGATATCCTGGCGCCGACACGGACGCTCTGGAACTCATGACAGGGAAATCTATCGCATGGTCCCGACCGCCCAACCGCCTAATACTCGGACCAGTGATCCATCCACCCGTTTTCGACCGGCGAGAAGCCGGAGTACGCTGTGAACGCCTTCTGTACGTGGCACGAATTGTACAGCACTCGGATATCGCGCGGGGCAAGCGCCCACTTACCCGTCCCCGGAGAGGGGTCGGTCTGTTCCTCCAATCCCGAAATGAAGACCCCCTCAATCTGGACGGAGTCTGCGTTGAAGTTGACGGCTCCGCCCACGAGCACGGCTCCCTCCCACTTGAAC
This sequence comes from Gemmatimonadales bacterium, assembly GCA_041602035.1. Taxonomy (GTDB): domain Bacteria; phylum Gemmatimonadota; class Gemmatimonadetes; order Gemmatimonadales; family GWC2-71-9; genus JAOTVV01. The sequence continues at coordinate 103,338 of JBFIHA010000002.1, forward strand.
CACGATCCCGATAGGGTGAGGTCCTCTTCCACCACCAGGAGGCCGGTACCCGTGATGGTGTTCAGATTCCGATTGCCGGCCAGATAGTATGACGACCAGCTAAACAGGTCGACGAGCGACGTGTAGTCCGGGACGAACTGCCCGCCGATGACGCCGGCGAAGTTGATCCCTGTTTCGTTGGCGACGTCCCAGGTGTTGTCCAATTCCAGCACCGCCGGGTCGACGTCCGGCGGTCCGAGGGGAGGCGTGCCGCCGTTTGGGACGCGCAGCCCCGGGACCGAGGGCCGGATGCCGCACTGGTCGTGGCCGATCAGGGTGAACGTGCCGTCGCACCCGGGCGGGTTACACGGTTTGGTGAAGTGGTTGATGGCCGTGTAGGCGCCGATCACCTTCATCGTGCCGTACTCCCATTCCGCGAACTGCGCCACGGTACGGATAGCTTGCGGATCCGCGCCTTGGGTGGGTCGAATCACGCGGCCGCGGGATCGCACCATGTACATGATCCCAGGCATCGTGTCGGCCGGCTTCCGGATCACCCGGGCCACCACATCGGCGTAGCCGCCGGTCACGTTGATGCGCAGCGAGTCCCCATCGGCCGGGCGGCCCGTAAGCGAGTCGTAATGCGTGAAGTATCGCTCCAGCCCGCTCTGTGCGACGGAAAGGGCCGACACCACGTCGCTGCTGCTCTCGGCGATGCGGCGATCGGCCTGCACCTGCACCATGATGGCCGAGAGCATGATCGTGACCAGCGTGAGCACGAAGATCGTGAGCGGGAGCGCGAAGCCGGCGTTGGAGTCTCGTCGCATGGTCATCTGGGGCGGTTGCGGAAGCGCACTTGGGTGGTGAGGTCGAAGATTTGGGCTCCAGGAGCCCCGCGAGGGGTCTGCTCGCTGGCTCCCAGGAAGCGGACCTCGAGACCTCGCACGTCGTTGAGATTGCCCGGTGGCGCGCCTTGCACCGCGAACCCCGGGCCCACCAGGAACCCGAACCCCGCTCCGGCGTCGAACGGGGCCACCAGCTCCTCCGCCGCGGCATTCCCGGCGCGGCGCCACAGGGCGACCCGCCCGGGCAGATCCACCGAGGCTGCGAACCGGTAGGTCACGGTCTGGTAGAGGTAGCCCACGCGGGCCGGCGGCGGCTCGGTGGGAAAGCCCGGGGACACGCCGCTGACGGCGATGAGAGCGCCGTCAGGAAGCACTCTGATGCTGTCCGCCTGACAGGTGCTCGAATCGGTAGACGACGCGATCCCGACGTTCGGCACGAAGGAGAACGATCCGTCCGACAGGCGCCACGCCAGCCCCGGGTTCGAGACGGAGGCGTAGCTCAGCGAGTCCACGGGCAGACGGGACATGATCTGCAGGTTGCTGACCCGGCCGCAGGTCATGACGAATGCGAACGGTACCCGCACCGTCACCGAATCGGGTGCAGCCGCCACGAGCCCGCCGTTGGACACCATGCGCAGCTCCGTGACGACCCAGTTCATCGCCGTGCGAGCGGTCCGGCGGGAGCTGAGCATGGCGTCCTGACGCTCCACGAAGCGCGAGTCATTCACCAGCAACCGGGTGAGCGCGACACCGAGGATGCCAGCCACCACGATGCTGACCAGCAATTCGATGAGGGTGAAGCCGCGCCTTGTCATGTGATGAACGGGGAGGCCCGTTTGGGTCGTGTACGGCGCACCACGACGGTCTCCGGGGCCACCACCAGCTGGCCGAACGGGCTGATCACCACAGTGAGCTGTTTGAGGGTCGGCTCCGGGGTCTGCACGGACGTGCACCGCGTGTAATGAAGCAGGCCGGTGGTGTCGGTGACGCAGCCGACCTGTCCGTCGATGCTGTCCCACGGGAGGCCGGCTGCCCATGCCTCGGCACTCGTGATGGCTGCGCTCCGGTAGCCGGCCGCCGCGGACAGCCGCGTATTGCTCGCGACCTGAAACATGAGGCCGCCGAGGGCGATCAGGACACCGCTCAAGATCCCCAGGGCGATGAGCACCTCGATCAGCGACAGCCCCGCCTCGGTCCGGAGCCGACTACGGGAGCACGCGGATCTGACCGGCACGTGAGAGTCGAACCTGCCTGGAATAGGTATCGAGAGACGCGGTCAACGTGATCGGGCTCGTGGCGACCCCATTGGGGAAGACCTCAACCGACGTGACCGGCGCGGCGGTCAGCGCATCGAGGCCGAACTCGGTGTCCGGGCCCACGAACCGCTGCCGGAAGATGGTCCCTCCCCGACTCCGCACCAGCAGCAACTGGAGCGACGGGTTGACGATCACGACCACCGGCTCACGCTGTCGGGCTGCCAGCATCTTGGCATATTGCAGGTCGGCGGCCACGCTGGCCACTGCCTGCCGGGTCCGGGCCTGGTGGAGGGCGGGGCCAAACCGCCAGACGGCCAGCGTCAGGAGGATTCCGGCGACGGACAGCACCACGGCCATCTCAATCACACTGAACCCCCCGACCCGTCCGCGGGGTACGAGTCCGGAGCCCAACCGGACGCGGCCATGGTCGCGCCAGCCACCGTAAATGGCCATACACCTCTAACTTACGAAGAAACGGCCCATCCGTACCACTACCCCCAACCCCAGGAGTCACCATGACCCCCTCGGCTGGTACACTCGCGCTCATGCTCGGCGGTGCGTTCGTCGCACTCCCAACCCCGCAACCTTCGGGCCTACACCAGCAGGCAGATGTGTCCTGCATCACCATGAACACTGAGCGGATGCCGCTCGCTCGCCGGTCCAGTCCGCTGGATTCGGTGACGGTGGCCATCGACGGCGGCGCCGTGAAGGTCTGCTACAGCCGTCCCTCCGCGCGCGGCCGGACCATGATCGGTGGCTCGGCCGTTCCGTTCGGCACGCTCTGGCGCACCGGTGCCAACGAGCCGACGATGATCCACACTACGGTTCCGGTCACTGTCGCTGGTGTTCGTGTCGAACCCGGGTCCTATTCGCTCTACACGGTGCCGGGTGAGCAGCAATGGGAGGTGGTCCTCAACCGGTCCATCTCGCAATGGGGGCACGAATCCCGGTACACGGACGAGGTGAAGGCGCAGGAGGTCGGGCGCGGGACGGCAGCGAGTACCCGACTCGACGACCACGTAGAGATGTTCACCATCCGGACTGAGTCCACGGGTGCCGGCGCGACCCTCCTTCTCGAGTGGGAGCACACGCGGGTGGCGATTCCGGTGATTGGAGGCTGACGGACTGGTCACGTGAAACAGGGCGAGGGAAGGGGCAGGGGTTAGGGAGTTCCCTCGGTGGATGCGCTCGGACGCGGCGGGGGACACAATCCTTCGTCGCTGCCGAGGTCGCCGGCAATGCGCCTGGCACGATGGCGGGCGAGGTTCCACGTGCGCCAGTCGAGAACGTTGGCCTCGCCCCATCTCTCTGAGAGGACAGCGACGATCGCGCACCGCGTCTCCGCAGGGAGTGTGGGTGACTCGTTGCGCAGGGTGGGCGCCGCATCGGCGCCGAGGCGGGCGAGGTACTCGACGTCGAGTTCCGCTCCCGCTACGGCTCGGCGCAGGTTGGTTCGCGCCACCACGGCCTCGGGGTTCGCGACGTTGAGCAGCGCGAGCACCACGAACCCGGCGACCAGGGCACCGAGCACGAACCGCTCCCGATGTCCGCGCAGGACCGTCCCGCCGAACCAGGCCAGCACCAGGCCCACCCAGAGCATGACGGCCGCCGCATACACCCGCGTGTCGGTGAGACCGTAGGCGCCGACATACAGCCGCAGGCGCTCCAGGGCGGATGCCATGATCAGCGCCACGAGCGCGAGCAACCACGCGGCGAGCCACCGAAATCGGCGCCGGGTCAGGGCTTCGGTCGTATCCAGGAACTCGTTGCCCGCTACCAACAGGGGTACGACGAGAGCCGTTGCCGTCACCAGCTCGAAGAAGCCGCGCCGCGCATACTCGGCATACGTGAGGCCGACAGTCGCGCGGACGAGATCTTCACCGCCGAAGAGATAGCGGAATTGGACGCCAACGAAGAGCGCGAAGAGCAGTGCCAGCGCCGTCAGCGGTATCCCGACCTCGAGAAATCCGAGCGTGGGAGTGCGCCACGGTCGATCGCCAAACGGCCACAGAGGCCCGGTGGCCGCAATGGTCATGAGTAGCCCGGCGGCACACCAGGTGAGGACGCTGGTGAGCAGCAAGTGGGAGGCCAACCGCTCGAAGTCCCAGTCGATCAGCCATCGAATCGTGCGCTCGAAAATCGGGTCGGCCGAGGCGAGCAGCGCGCCGAACACGAGCAGAATGGGCACCGTCAGGAGCAGGCCGATGGCGATCTTGCGGACGAGCGGACTCCGGACGGGAACAGGTGGTCTGCTGCCAGCGCTTCCGCCGATGAGGGTGAGAGGTGCGATGAGGAGCCGCACGCCGGCGGCGACGCCGTCCCGGAAGAACACGCCGATCGTGGATCGTGCCAGCGCGAACCGCCGCCCCCGAAGGAGAGCCAACCCCAGGGCGAGCGCAGCGGCGAGCACGTTCCAGGCGGTGAGCACGTCCGCGTCCCGCCACGCGACGCATGCTGTGAACGCGACGGCCGTGAGGAGCAGCGGCATGGTGAAGCGGACGGCCTCCGATCTGACTCGCATCAGGACCACGGCGGTGCTTGCCGCAACGGTCACGGTCCAGAGCAGCACGTTGACGCCCCAGGGAACGCCACGTAGCAGCACGTCGCCCAGCACGCCCACGGCTAGGGCCGTCGCGAGCAGCGATGGCAACAGTTCGGGCGTCGGGTCGCGTCGCGCGTTCACGGACGTCAGACGGTCAGGCGGAACAGGGTAGGCCGATGAAACAGGCTGTCCTCATCACCGATCAGGAACAACTCGGAGAGGCGGCTGAATGGATCTCGTTCTGTCACGAGCAGCCTGGGGTCGCGGACATTTGTGGGCAGGTCGAAGACGAGTTGGGTGGAGTACGCCTCGCCGGTCTTGATGGCCCGGTCGAGCGGGGGTTGCTCCCCGTTCACGTGCGCCAGCGCCACTTCACCCGAGGTGGAGCGATGGTATCGTCGGCCCTCGGCATCGACGACGACGGCCTCGGGCGTGGCGAGCCCGATGGCAACGTTGTCCGCGTCCGAACTCCGTTCCAGGGTGACCACGTAAAACTCCCCGGCGGCCGTTGCTTGGCTCGTGCCTTCGCCCAGGGTCAGGGTTCGATGCACGGCCCGCACGCTTACCATCGCATGGCAATCGAGATAGAAGCCACAGAACCGCTTGGGCTCGTCGAGTCCGAGCACCCGATCGGTACTGGAAAGCGAGACGATCACGAGGGTGCCGCCATAGGCGACGAGCCATCCACCGAGCGCGGCCGCGACGACGACTGCCCGCGCGCGGCGTTTCCGACACAGGCAGTAGACCAGGTAGGTGGCCCCAATGGCCACCACGAGTCCCGTCAGGAGTTGCAGGGGCAGCGCCAGCAATACGAGGACGTTCACGAGGCCTCCCGGGGACGGCTCCAGGGACAATCATAAAGTACTTTGTAGTACAAAGTCAAGTTCGAGTGGTGTTTAGGGTGGCAGCTCCAAGGGGCAGGCTGGGTTGGCGGTGGAGAGGTGGAATGGATTCCCGGTCGGGAAGGTGATAGCTTGAGCCTCCCCGATGTCGAGCATACCGCCCCTCCCGGCCAATCCCGTTCTGGAGCGCCTCGTCGAGCCGCGACCGCTCGTGTCGGTGGAACTGCGTCCGCCCAAAGCCGGGCTGTCCTCAGCCGAGGGTATGGATACCTGGATCGACATGTATCACGCGGTCCGGCGGCTCGGGCGCCGCGACACCCTGATCTTTTTGACGGACAACGCCGTGGGGGTCTCCGAAGAGGAGAACCTCCGTCATCTGGTGACCAACCTCGCCGGGGACGTGAGCACGTCCAAGGTCGTTCCGTTCCTCACGTGCAAGCACACGCTGGACTACTGCCTCATGTATGCGGACCGCGCCGTGTCGCATGGCTTTCCGGCTTTGACGGTCTTGGGGGGCGACCGTACCGTGGGCCCGCCACGGTGCGTGGACTACGCCTATCAGCTGCGCCGTCGGCTTCGCGACCGGCATCCGACGCTGGCGCTTGGGGGGTGGGCCAACCCGCACCGCGACCCGGTCGAGCAAGTAGGCTTCCTCCTGGACGAGGACTTCACGGCGGAGTTCTACCTCTCCCAGATCGTGTCGCACCATCAACTCGATGCCGTGGAGGGCTTCTTGGCCGAGGCCGAGCGCCGTGGGCTCGCCATTCCGGGCGTGTTCGGCGTGTTCCTGTATCGGTCCGCCAACGAAGCGACCCTGCGACGCCTGGCGCAGTTCTTCCCGGTCCCGGTCGCGGGGGTCTTGAGCGACTTCGCCTCAGGGCTTTCGGCCGAGGAGATCTGTGCGCGCACCATCCTCGAGCTGCGCCGGCTCGGCATCGGTCGGGTCTACGTGAGTAACCTCGGGTTCAAGCATCCGGAGCAGCGGTTTCGCACGTTGATGGAGATGCTCCCGGCAGCCTGATCACTCGGGCATCCCGATCAGCGATCGGCCAGCACCTGCTTGGCCACGTCGGCGTGGCCACGTGGCAGGCTCAGGTGCACACCCTGCACGGCGTCACGGATGGCCTGGAGCATCTCGCGCGCAACGCTCACTCCCTCGGCCAGTGCGGCGTCCGAGCCCCGTTCCTGTGCCCGGCGCATGCGCGCAATCACGGCCGGCGGCACGTGCTGTCCCGGGACCTCGTTGGCGAGGAACTCGGCGTTGCGGAGCGAGGTCAGGGGCCAAATTCCAGCCATCACCGGGAGCCGGAACTCCTCGATGCGTTGGAGGAACTCCTCCAGCGCTGCCGGATCGAACACCGGCTGGGTCACGATGAAATCGGCACCGGCGTCGACCTTCCAATACAGTCGCCTCAGCTCGCGCTCCATGTCGACCGCGCCCTGGTTGGCCGCGACCCCGATGACGAACCGCGTCGGGTCGCCGAGTGGGTTGCCGCCCGGGTCGAGGCCGTGGTTGAGACGATACACCACGTTCGTGAGTCCGATACTGTCGATGTCGAACACCGCCGTGGCGTCCGGATAGGGTCCCAGGCGCGGCGGGTCTCCGGTTACGAGTAGCAGGTTGCGGAGACCGGCCGCCGCCGCCCCCAACATGTCGCTGATCATGCCCAGCATGTTCCGGTCACGGCAGGTGTAGTGCACGATCGTTTCGATCCCGGCGGAGCGCTCGATCACGGTGGCGGCGGGAATGGCGGCAACGGAGCTTCGGGCCCGCGCCCCGTCGAGCACGCTCACCGAGTCGACCCCGAGCGCTTTGAGGGCCTGGGCCTGCTCGACAAAGACGTCGGGTCGCCACCCTTTCGACGGCGGCAGTTCGACATTGATGAGGAACTGGCCGCGGGTGAGCTTTGCTCCAAGGCGCGACCGTTCAGCCAGCGAAACCGCTTCGATCCCTGGCGGTGGGGCCACGTCTGTGCGTGCAATCACCACCGTGGACTGACGCGGCTGCATCGTGGCCACGAGATCGCGGATCTTCCTGATGTGCTCGTCGGTCGTACCGCAGCAACCTCCTACGAACCTGGCCCCCGCCCCAATGAGACGCGCCGCGTAGTTCGCCATGTACTCGGGGCTCGAGAGATAGATCTTGCGGTCGCCCACCAATCGGGGCAGGCCGGCGTTGGGCATTGCTGCGAGCGGGCGGTCGGTCAGTTCTGCCATGCGCTCGATTGCGTCGAGCATGACGGCCGGACCGACCGAGCAGTTGAGGCCGACGACATCGGCCTCCCACTCGGTCAGGGCGCGTGCGAACTTCTCCGCTGATGTTCCGTAGGCGGTGCTCCCGCTCTCGTCGATCGTCATCATGGCGAAGACCGGAACGTCCGAGAGTGAGCGTGCGGCGGAGAGGGCCGCATGCAGTTCCTCGAGGTCGCTGAACGTTTCGAGGATGATGCCGTCCACGCCGCCGTCGAGCAGGCCGCGCATCTGCCGGGTGAAGAACACGACAGCCTCGTCGCGAGCCGTCGGGCCGAACGGTTCGATGCGGATGCCCAACGGTCCGACACTCCCCAGAACATTGGCACGGTTCCCGGCCGCGGCGCGTGCCAGTGCTCCCGCCGCTCGGTTGATCTCCTCGGTCTTCTCGTCCAGCCCATAGCCCGAGAGCTTTACCGGATTCGCGCCGAACGTGTTGGTCTCGATCAGCTCGGCCCCCGCTCGGAGGTACGTTTCGTGTACCGCCCGGACCACGTCGGGGTGGGTGAGGGTGAGCTCGTCATAACACACGTTGACGAACATCCCCTTGGCGTAGAGCGCCGTTCCCATCGCGCCGTCCATCACGTGGACGCGGTCGTCGGCAATGCGCTCTCGCAAGGTCGCCGTCATGAGCGGCGCTCCCCCTCGTCCGGCACATACCCGAGGTTGGGCGCAAGCCATCGCTCGGCCGTCTCGACGGACACGCCCTTGCGGCCAGCGAAGTCTTCCACTTGGTCACGCCCGATATTCCCCAGCCCGAAGTAGAAGGACTCCGGGTGCGCGATGTACCACCCGCAGACGGAGGCCGCGGGGTGAAGCGCGAAGTTCTCGCTCAGCGTGATCCCCGTGTTTTTCGTCGCGTCGAGCAGGTCGAACAACTCCTGCTTTTGACTGTGATCGGGGCAGGCGGGGTACCCCGGTGCCGGGCGGATCCCCACGTATCGCTCCCGGATGAGATCGTCGTTGCCGAGGGCCTCATCTGATGCATACCCCCACAGCTCTCGCCGCACGCGCTCGTGCATCCGCTCCGCGAGGGCCTCGGCAAGACGGTCTGCCAACGCCTTTGCCATGATTGCGTGATAGTCGTCAGCCTCGCGCTCGTAGCGTGCGGCGAGCTCCGCGCTCTGGAAACCCGTGCTCACGGCGAACCCGCCGATGTGATCGGTGAGCCCGGTGTCTCTCGGCGCGACGAAGTCGGCCAGACAATAATTGGATCGACCGGCCGGCTTGTGGATCTGTTGCCGCAGGTGGTGGATGGTCGATCGGACCGTCGAGCGCTCGGCGTCGGCATAGATCTCGACATCGTCGCCGCGACTGTTGGCCGGAAAGAGGCCGACGACGGCCCGGGCTGTCAGCAGTCCGTACGCGACGATATCGGCCAGGAGCTTCTCGGCGTCTTCATGCAGCAATCGCGCCTGCTCGCCGACGATCGGATCATCGAAAATCGCCGGGAACCGTCCCTTCAATTCCCAAGCCGCAAAGAACGGCGACCAATCGATATAGGCGGTCAACTCGTGCAGGGGATACGGAGCGAGCACGGTAACGCCGGGTCGGCGGGGAGCGACCGGATGGTACGCGTCCCACTCGATCTCGACTTTGCGCCGACGTGCCTCGGCGAGCGGCAGCAGCCGAGCACCTGCCGAGCGCTGCGCATGAGCCGCCCTCGCCCGTTCGTATTCTGCTCCGATGTCTCGCGTAAACACGTCTCGGCGATCCGGATTGAGGAGGCTACTCACTACGGTCACGCTGCGCGACGCGTCGAGTACGTGGATCGTGGGACCGGAATAGCCAGGTGCAATCTTGACCGCGGTGTGCACCTTCGACGTGGTTGCCCCGCCGATGAGGAGCGGCGTGTCGAAGCCCTGACGATCCATCTCCTTGGCAACATGCACCATCTCGTCCAGTGACGGGGTGATGAGGCCGCTGAGTCCGATGATGTCGGCGGCGACCTCGCGGGCCGTTTCGAGGATCTTCGCAACAGGCACCATGACGCCCAGGTCGATCACCTCGTAGTTGTTACACTGAAGGACCACGCCGACGATATTCTTGCCGATGTCATGGACGTCGCCCTTGACGGTGGCTAGTACGACCGTGCCGGCCGCCGAACGCACTCTGTCGCTGCCGGCATTCGCTTCCTCGATGAACGGCACGAGATAGGCGACCGCCTTCTTCATGACACGAGCGCTCTTCACGACCTGCGGAAGGAACATCCGTCCGCTTCCGAACAAGTCGCCCACAACGCTCATGCCGTCCATCAACGGGCCTTCGATCACGTCCAGCGGGTGATCCGCGGCGCGCCGGGCCTCTTCGGTGTCGTCTTCGATGTAGTCGAGGATGCCTTCGACGAGTGCATGGGTGAGGCGCTCGCCGACCGCCTTCTCCCGCCACGACAGGTCCTGGGTCCTGCGCTCCACGGTTCCGGCAACGGAGCCAGCAAGCGCCGTGAGCCGATCCGTCGCGTCCGCTCGCCGATTGAACAGCACGTCCTCGATGGCAACCCGCACGCCATCGGGCACGTCGTCGTAGACGGGGAGCGCACCGGCATTGACAATCCCCATGTCCATGCCGGCGCGGATCGCATGGTAGAGGAACACGGCGTGCATGGTCTCCCGCAGACCGTTGTTACCGCGAAAGGCAAACGAGAGGTTGCTCACCCCACCGCTCACGAGCACACCCGGCAGGCTTTCCTTGATCCTGCGGCACGCCTGCAGGTAGGCATGCGCATAGTCGTTGTGCTCCGCGATCCCCGTCGCGACGGCGAAGATGTTGGGATCGAAGATGATGTCGTGCGGCGGGAAGCCCACCTTCTCGGTGAGAATCCGATACGCCCGGCTGCAGATCTCCACCTTGCGATCTACCGTATCTGCCTGTCCCTGTTCATCGAACGCCATCACGATCACGGCGGCACCGTAGCGGTGTACGGCCCGCGCCTGGTCGAGGAATGCTTCCTCTCCCTCCTTGAGGCTGATCGAGTTCACGACCCCCTTGCCCTGGAGGCATTGCAATCCCGCTTCGATCACCTCCCATTTGGAGCTGTCGATGACGACGGGGACCCGAGCGATGTCGGGTTCCGCCGCGAGCAGGTTGAGAAACGTGACCATGGCTCGTGCGGAGTCGAGCAATCCCTCGTCCATGTTCACGTCGATCATCTGTGCGCCACTCGCCACTTGCTCGCGTGCGACTTCTAACGCGGTGGTGTAATCCCCTTCGCGAATCAACCGAGCGAAACGGGCGGATCCGGTGACATTGGTCCGCTCCCCGACGTTGACGAATAGCGTCTCGGGGCGCACGACGAGCGGGTCCAGCCCCGAGAGGCGCGTGAAGGGATCGAGTGTCGGAATCACGCGTGGACGGGAGGCCTGCGCGGCCTCGGCGATGGCGGCGATGTGGTCTGGCGTCGTGCCACAACATCCCCCCACGATGTTCACCAACCCGCTTGCGGCGAACTCCGCCACGATCCCCGCCATTTCCTCAGGCGACTGGTCGTATTCGCCAAACGCGTTCGGCAGGCCGGCGTTGGGGTGACAGGTGACCAACGTGTCTGCCACCGACGCTAGCTCGGCCAGGTGCGGCCGCAGTTCGGCGGCGCCGAGCGCACAGTTGAGTCCGACGCTGAACAGGTCGGCGTGGCTCACCGATATCCAGAATGCCTCCGGAGTCTGCCCGGAGAGTGTGCGACCGCTCCGATCGGTGATGGTGCCGGACACCATGAGAGGAACGTCCTCCCCTCGCTCGTCGAGGAGGGCTCGGATCGCGAACAGCGCCGCTTTGGCGTTCAGCGTATCGAACACCGTCTCGACCATCAGGAGATCGACGCCGCCGTCCAACAACGCGGCGGCCTGCTCGCGGTAGGCGCGCGCCAGATCGTCGAACGTCACCGCGCGAGCTCCCGGATCGGCAACGGACGGCGAGATGGAAGCGGTGCGGTTGGTGGGGCCCAAGATGCCGGCCACGAAGCGTGGCCGCGAGGGATCGCGCTCGGTGATGGCATCGGCCGCGCGCCGCGCCAGCCGGGCGGCGGCGAGGTTGACGTCCCGCACGGCGTCCTCGAGCCGGTAGTCGGCCTGCGAGATCGCGTTGGCGTTGAAGGTGTTGGTTTCGACGATGTCCGCCCCCGCGTCGAGATACGCGCGGTGGATGGACTCGATCACGTCGGGTCGCGTGAGACTCAGGAGATCGTTATTGCCGGACAGCGGGACCGGATGGAGGCGGAACGCGTCTCCGCGGAAGTCCTCTTCCCTCAGGCGATGGGCTTGGATCATGGTGCCCATGGCGCCGTCGAGGACGAGAATTCGCTCGCGTGTGAGCTCGCCAATCCGTCGGCTATCCGCTCGATCCGTCATCGAGTGATCGCCTCCGTCCTGTCGTATGGTCGTATCCTTTGCATCAACGAAAAACCCCCGTCGCCAAAACGCGCCGGGGGGCGGGCTTTTTAGCGACTTGTTTAACGTGGCCGCAATACGCCGCAAATCACCACGGTCTTCGGTTGTGCTCCCAATGTACCATGCCCTGGTCGCGGGCGCCATCCAGCGGCGATTCGTGCCCTACGCGACGCCAAGGCGGGCCAGCACGTCTCGCCGGCGAAGCCCGGTGATGGTAACACGTTTCCGACGGCCCCCGTGGCCTGCCATGATCCGGATCGCGTCGCGGGGCACGCCGAGCCGCTGGGCCAAGTACTCGATCAGGGCCTGGTTTGCCGCGCCGTCCACTGGCGGGGCCGACAGCCTGACCTTGATGGCGTCACCGTGCCAGCCACGCACCTCCGTCCGGCGAGCACGAGGCTGCACGTGGAGGCAGAGTGTAACCTGGTCCCGCAGGTGCGGGGCCGGATCGGATTCCTTCAAGCCAGGGTCGCTCCTGTCGCGTTGCTACAGGATCCCGAGGATCGTCTCACGGAGTATGAGGATCAGAAACCAGGCGACGATCGGCGTGATGTCGATGGTGCCCAGCGGTGGAATCACTCGCTGCAGCGGTCGCACGATCCAGTCGGTGAGCGTGTAGAACGGACGCATCCACCGGTGGAACGGCCCGAGTCCCAGCCAGGAGCCGACGACCCGGACGATCAGGGCAATCAGCACGAGTCCCGACCCGTAGTAGACCACGAGCCCGATCAGGCCGCTCACACCCTGTTCCGCGGCGCGGGCGGTGCGTCGGGCCGTCATCGCGACCCAGTCCAGGGCGGTGATGATCAGGATCCCCCCGACCACGCTGATCCCAAGTAGCCACCAGCCGGCGTTCTGTGGGTTGCCACCCCGACGCAGGAGCAACGTCTCCACCGGCTGGAGCACCGGATCGGAAACCTTGCGAACTAGTTGGCCGGTCCGTCCGAGAGGATTGATCCGCCGGGTGCGAACTGCCCACGTCCCAGCGGCGACCGCACCGCTGAACACGAACATACCGAAGACGACGTATCGGATGAGATCGAGCACCATTTGGGTCAGTCCTGTCTTGCCTACCCGCGTGTGCCGTGAGCCCGACGGCGGCGGCCTCGCGTGACGGCGCCGCACCGCAAGGTCTCGCGATGCCGGGGCCCCCGTCAAGGGAGGGCGGGGAGCGCGAGGCGCGAGGATATGGTTGGTTTCCCCGAGAGGCGTATACATCTTGTAGTTCACGTGAGCATCGTGTGACGACACGCGACAGGGGATACGGTGGGCCTATTCGATTTCCCGATCAAGATCGCACGATGGATTCGGTACGGCCTCACCCCGCCGGAGTTGGTCATCGTCCATCACCCCCGATACTCGTCGCTGAAACTGGGGCGACTGTTCGACTCGGCCCGGGCCGACAAGATCCTGGCCTTCCTTACCGATCGTGACTTAGTGCGCCGTCGGGATGTCAGCTGGCCACGTCCCTCATCGCTCGAGAACATCCTCCGCGTCCACAGCCCGGGGTACGTCGAGTCGCTGTCTGACTCGACCGTCGTCGGGACCATCCTCGGCGTCCCGGTCAGTGAGAAGCAGGTGCACGAAGCGCTGGACCTGTTTCGCCTCGCCGTCGGCGGAACCATTCAGGCAACGCGGTTGGCACTCCGCACGGGTAAGGTGGCGGTCCACATGAGCGGTGGCTTCCATCACGCCACGCCCGACGAGGGCATGGGCTTCTGCGTCTACAACGACGTTGCGATCGCCATTGCCCGTCTCCGCGCCCGGGGGTTCGAGGAACCCATCTTGGTCGTCGACCTCGATCTGCACGACGGCAACGGCACGCGGGCGGCGTTTGCGGCCGATCCGACCGTCTACACCTTCTCGATCCACAACATTCCATGGGATGACCGTGAGGCCGTCGCGTCCACGAGCGTGGCACTGGGAAGCGATGTGACCGACGAGATCCTCCTCACCGCGCTGACCGAGCTCCTGCCCCCGATCGTCGGGCGGCACCGTCCGGGCTTGGTCGTGTACGTGGCCGGGGTCGATGGCGCGGCCGACGACGCGCTCGGTGACTGGCGGCTCACGGCTGAGGGATTGCTCGAGCGAGATCGGTTCGTGGTCGACCTGCTGCGGAACGAGACGCGGGCCATTCCGCTCGCGGTCGTGCTGGCCGGTGGATATGGCTCGTCGGCGTGGCGGTACTCTGCCCGGTTCTTCGGGTGGCTCGCCGCGGGTGAGGTGATCGAGCCGCCGGACGACGCCGAGCTGGTGCTCAAACGGTTTCGAGCCATTTCCCGCGGATGGGATCCCGAAACGTCCGCGAGCAAGGACGACGACGATTGGGGTCTCACCGAAGAGGATCTCCTCGGTCTCGTAACGCAACAGGAAACCCGGTTTCTCGGCACGTTCTCCCGCCACGCCGTCGAGCTACAACTCGAGCAGTTGGGTATGCTGGACAAGGTCAGAACCCTTGGTTTCGACTCGCCCACGCTCGTGCTCGACATCCCCCGAGGGCTCGATCAGGTGCTCCGGCTGTATGGCGAGCCGGACCGGACCGCCCTGCTCATGGAGCTGAAGGCCTCTCGCAGTCGCAGCATCGTGCCGGACGCCGAGGTGATCGACATCGGCTGGCTGCTGCTCCAGAATCCCCGTGTGTCGTTTACCGCACACCGTCCGCAGCTTCCGGGACAGGAGCATCCGGGACTGGGTCTGCTTCGGGAAGTGGTCGGCTGGCTCATCGTAGTGTGCGAGCGACTGCGGCTCGACGGCATCGCGTTCGTCCCGTCGCAGTACTACATGGCGGGCGTGGGAGCCCGGCACCTGAAGTTCATCGATCCGGCCCATCAGGGGTGGTTCGAGGCGCTCCACACTGCACTCCGGACACTGGGATTCGCGCAGGCAAATCAGGCGCTCAACGCCGGTGTGGTGGTCGATGATGCGACCGGCGACGTTGTGCGCTGGGAACCGCGACCTATGGTTCTGCCGGTCAGCGACCGGCTGCGGGCACGCGTGGCCGGCGCGGAGTACCGTGAAGCGGTCGAGCGGGCTCGGTCCCGTCTCTCGTTCAGGCTGCTGGGGGGATAGGCGTGCCTGACCTCACGCCAACGCGTCGGTGACCAGGCGCAGTTGCTCGGCGGCGTGGGCCGCCGGGTAGCCTTCCGCCGGACTCGAGCGCTCGGGCCGAGAGATGTAGCGGAGTTCGAGCGGCGTGCGCATCGCGGTCGTGAGGGCGGGAATCACCCACTTCCGGGCGCCCATGTTCATGGGCTCTTCCTGCAGCCACACCACTTCCTGAAGCCGGGGATACGAGTCGATGAGCGCGCCGACGTGTCCGGCCGGAAACGGATACATCAGCTCCAGCCGGGCCACGGCAACATGCGCGGCGTGGGGGCGGCGGTCCGACGTCATCACGTCGTAGTACACCTTACCGGAGCAGAAGACGAGCCGAGTCACGTCGTTCCGGTCCCCCGGAAGCGCCGGGTCGTCGAGTACGGGGTGGAACGTGTCCGACACGAGCGCCTCGGGGAGCGACGTCGCCTGAGGAAGCCGCAGCAGGCTCTTGGGAGTCATCACGATGAGTGGTCGGATCTCCGAGTGCTTGGCCTGGCGCCGCAGCAAGTGGAAGAACTGCGCCGGCGTCGAGCAGTTGGCGACCCGGATGTTCCCCTCGGCCCCCAGCGCCAGATACCGCTCCAGTCGCGCACTGGAGTGCTCCGGTCCCTGACCCTCGTACCCATGCGGGAGCAGCATCGTCAACCGCGTGGTCTGGCCCCACTTGGCGAGACCGGCGATGACGAACTGGTCGATCACGACTTCTGCACCGTTGGCGAAATCTCCGAACTGGGCTTCCCACAAGACCAGGGCTTCGGTGGCCGCGACGCTGTAGCCGTACTCGAAGCCGAGTGCCGCGAACTCCGACAGCGGGGAGTTGTGCAGCTCCATTGGCGCGGCCGCACCAGTGAGGTGCTGAATCGGCGTGTAGGGCTCCCCGGACTCGGAATCGAACCAGGTGAGGTGGCGCTGACTGAACGTTCCCCGGACGGTGTCCTGTCCGATGAGGCGAACGGGGACCCCCTCAGTCACCAGGGACGCATAGGCCAGCGTCTCCGCGTGGGCCCAGTCGATCGGTGTCCCGTCAGTCACCGCGGCGCGCTGCCGGTCGATGACGCGCTTCAATTTGCGATTGATGGCGAATCCCTCGGGAACGCGGAACAGCTCTTCGTTTAGCTGGAGCAGACGCTCGTGGTCGAGCGCCGTTCCGGGCTCGTCGAGGCTGGTCCACATCCCCGAGATCCGTACGGGCTCTTCACCTGCGTCGGCGCGCTGCTCCAAGTCGCTCCTCAGCCGGGTCTGCGTGTCGGCGAGGTCAGCGTACACCGTCTCGACCATGGTAGTGGCCGTGTCGTCGTCGAGGATTTCCTGGTCCACGAGGGCCTTGGCGTACAACTCGCGCACGGTGGCATGGGCATCAATGAGCCGATACATCTCAGGCTGAGTGTAGCGCGGCTCGTCGCCCTCGTTGTGTCCGTGCCGTCGGTATCCCACGAGATTGATCACGACGTCGCCGTGGAACTTCTCCCGGTACATCATGGCCAGCCGCACCGCAGCCAGACACGCCTCCGGATCGTCAGCGTTGACGTGCACGATTGGCACGTCGAATCCCTTTGCCAGATCACTCGCGTAGTCCGTGGAGCTGGCTTCGCGCTGCGGAGTGGTGAAACCGATCTGGTTGTTCGCGATGAGATGCAGGGTGCCGCCGGTGCTGTAGCCGTTGAGCCGTGCGAGGTTGAGCGTCTCCGCCACGACCCCCTGGCCCGCGAACGCCGCATCGCCGTGGATGAGCAAGGGAAGGACGGCTGCTGAGTCGTGGCCCAACTCGCGACCGGTGCGGTCGGACTGTCGGGCCCGGGCGTTTCCGACGACCACCGGATCGATCGCCTCGAGGTGGCTCGGATTGGGCAGCAGGGTGACGTCGATCTCGAGCCCGCGATTCGTGACGAATCTGCCGGTGAATCCGTGATGGTACTTCACGTCGCCGGTGCCGCCCATCGGCGTGAGGGTCTCTTCGACCGCTCGGCCGCCCTCGAATTCGGCGAGCAGAGTCTCGTAAGGGAGGCCCAGAATGTGGGTCAGCACGTTGAGCCGCCCCCGGTGTGCCATCCCCATCACGGCTTCGCGTGCACCCTGTGCCACGGCCAGCGCCAGGGCTTGGTGCACCATGGGCACGAGCATGTCGAGCCCTTCGATTCCGAAGCGTTTGTGGCCCAGGTAGTTCCGATGCAGAAACCGCTCGAGCACGTCCACGTTGGTGAGCTCCGCCAGCAGCCGGAGCTTGACGTCGTCCCGTAGCGGGTACCGATGCTCGCCCGACTCGATTACGCGCCGCAGCCAGCCACGCTCCTCGTGATCGGCAATGTGCTCGATCTCGTACGCCATCGTGCCGCAATACGTGTCGCGGAGGCGCGGCAGTTGGTCCTCGAGCGTCTCACCGCCGACGTACGTCTGGAGAACGTCGGCCGGGATCTGCCGCATGATTTCCGGCGTGAGAGCGAGATTGTCCGGGTCGAGTGCAGGGTCGCCCTTGGGTGGGGTGCCGAGGGGGTCGAGCCGGGCCGCGAGGTATCCGTGGGTCCGGAAGTTACGGACCAGCGCCATGCCCGCGGCGACGTGGTAGAGGAGTGCGCTGGATGCCACCGCCTGGGCCGTCGGTGCGGCGCGACCAGGAGCCGCCGCCGCGCCGGCCGTCATGGCGGTGCGGATGGCGGATTCGAGCGCCATCTGTTCCAGCGCCATCGCCTCGCCGATCACCTGATAGAAGGCGTCATCGCCTTGCAGGAGCTCGTCGAGCTTCTGGAGGAACATCCCCGACTCGGCGCCCTGGATGATCCGGTGGTCGTAGGTGCTGGTGACGGTCATCAGGCGAACGCCGGCTACGGTGCGGATCGCCCCGGTGGCGATAATGGAGCCCTGGCCCTTCATGAGACGGGGCACGGATGCCACCGTGCCGATGGTGCCGGGGTTCGTGAGCGTGATGGTCGCGCCCATGTAGGCGTCCGGGAGCAGCTTGCCGTCGCGTGCTCCCGCGACCAGACGCTCGTATTCCGCGTGGAACTCGGCAAAGCTCAATCCGTCCGCCTGCTTGATGACCGGAACCATGAGCTTGCGCTCACCCTGCTTGCCCACCGTGTCGACGGCGAGCCCCAAGTGCACGCCCTCCGGGTCGACCCGGAAGTACTGGTCACCGTGCGATGCCACCGCGTGCACCAGGGATGGGTAGTGACGGGCAGCCGCCACGATGGCCCACCCGATGAAGTGGGTGAACGAGAGCTTGAGACCACGCTCTTTCAGGTGGCGGTTGAACGACGCCCGAACGGTCCAGAGCCGCGAGACGTCGATCTCGCGGAACGACGTCGCGGTGGGGATCTCGAGCGAGTCCTGCATGTTCTTGAGGAGCCGTAAGGCCGGCCCGGAAATGGGAGCGGCTTGGCGGTCAGGCGGTTGGGTGGTTTCCGCGTGGGCCGCCGCTGCAACCGAAGGGGCACGGTGCTGAGGCGCCGTCTCCGCGTCCTCGTCAGGGGTGTCTGCCGTTGGCTCTTCGCCCTTCATCCCGTTGTCGAACAGCCGGCGCCATTCCTCCGGGACCGATGCCGGATCCCGCAGGTAGTCCTCGTACAAGGCCTGCGCGAACGCCGAATTGACCGTCTCGAAAATGTTCTCGAACACCTGAACCCGTTGGTCTCGTGTGTGCCTAACCTAAGGGGAGTGTGAAGATAGAGGGAACGCGGTGTGCTCGAAAGCGTTGGAAGGTGTTCTGGCTACGCGGAGCTGGTGCGCCCCGCTTCAGGAAGGCTCGGGCGCCACCTCCCTCAGGACCCCCACCGCGTGCTCGAGGTCGGCGTTCATGAGGATCCGCAGGACCTCACCGTGGCTCTCATGCGAGACGTTGATCACCCGCACCGTGTCTCCGAGGCGTGCGAACTCGGGGAGCAGCTCCGGTAAGAGGTTGGTGGCCCCGGTGAAGAACCGCTCCTGGAACACGCTGCCGGCCTCGTCCGGGTACAGCGGGAGGTACCGGATCCCCGACTCCACGAGGTCCTGAAAGAAGTGGGTGCCGAACGACAGCTCGGGCACGTAATTCCCCTTCTTGCGGGCGACTTCGATCAGCATTGCCGTGTTGCTGATGTCCGAGTACGTGACGTTTACGCCGAGCTTGATGTCGCCGCGGCTCCCCCAGCGACCCGGGCCGATGAGAACGAACTGCCGCTTCGGGAGCACGACGTTGAGCTTGCCGACGGCGCGGGCCACGTCCATCAGATCCTTGTGGCTCGTTAGGCGGGCATACCCGTCGGGATCGACGTACACGACATGCGTGATGGGTGGGACGCGGCCGTTGGCGACAAAGCGGTGCGCCGTGAACAGGATCTTGTTCTTGGGGAGCTCTCGGGGAATCGGGTCGGGAGCCTCCTCCTCGGGGCGGCTCTGGGCTCGGCATTGCAGGATGTAGAGATCCGATCCGTCGCTGGCGAACTCCACGTCCACCGGCACGCCCAACCGCTCGCTCAGCAATGTGAGCACCGTCTTGATCTGCCGGAGGAACGGCGTCTTGGCGATCAAGGTCTCGAAGGTGACCACGAAGGAATCCGTGGCCCAGTCGGGCTCCAGCCCCATCGGCTCATGCAGCTCGTCGCCCTGAGCGACGGAGATAAGCCGTCGCGCGAGGGGATACTCATCGCCGTGCTCGCGAAGTAGCTGGTGCAGGTCGATGGTTTCGAACCTGTTCGTCTCGAGGTTGATGACGTCGGCACGCTTCGGGGAGTACCGCATGGCTTCGTCGGTGGTGACATTGACCCGGAGGCCGGGCTGGCCAGGGCACACGAGGATCGGGTAGTCATCGCTTACCCGATCGACGGCCCGGGTGCCGAGCCCCGCTACCATCCGCACGAGCCCGTCCTCACGCCGTATGCGCGGTGACCATCGCAACTCGGCGTTGCGAAACGCGACGCCAGAGAACGCCGGGAGGAAGTACTTCCCGATCCGTGTACCCACGACTTCCTGAATCAGGACGCCCATCTCCTCGCGGAAGTCCAGCAGTCCCCGCTCGGCCCGATACTCGATGGGATCGGGTCCGAACACCGAGGCCCAGATCTCGGCGATCGCATCCTGGAGTGCTTCGAGGCGCTGTTGCTTGGTGCCCTGGTTGGCCAAGAACAGGCTCTTGTACTTGCCCGAAAACGAGGCCCCGGCTCGGTCCTCCAACATGGAGGAGCTGCGCACGATGAGTGGCCGGTCGTCGAAATCATCGAGCACCGCGGAGAGACCCTTGGTGACTTCCGGGGTGAATCGGGAGTTCTTGAAGAGCTGGATGACGAACCGATAGTCGCGACGCACCCGATCGATCGGCATGTACTTGCGGTCGTACACCTCGTTGAGCCCGTTCGACCGGATGAAGTCCAGAATGCCGTCCGACGCCACGTACCAAGTGCGGGGGAACTTGAGATTGCGGAACAGGTCGGCGTACTCGGTGGCGGATGTCAGGACCTTCTCCGCCTGGAACAGCCCAGCCGCCTTGCCGCCGAGTTTGCCCTGGCTGCGCGGTGGATAGACGATCCTGGGCACCAAATGGTAAAAGTCACGGACTTCGACGTGCTTCTTGGCCACGTTGATGAAGTCGAGCTGATCGAGAAACACCCGCCGCAGCAGACCCACCTTGACGCTGGTACGAAAGGCGAGGGAGAGCTGTGACTCATCGAGCGCCGCGTTCCTGAACCGAAGCACGGCATCGGCAATGTCGTTCATCGTGGTCGCCTGGTTCTCGAGGGCCTGGAGCAGGAACACACACCGGTCCTCAGCGATCCACGATTGAATGACCGAGACGATCTCGGTCTCGCTTAGATGCCTGCTGGCCAGCTCGAACGTCCGCTCGACCAGCCCGGCCGTGGGCGGTAGCGCTTGGCGCTGTTGTGGTCGGTTTTCGTCCCAGCCGACTTCGCCGCCCAGGACATCCGGTAGTTCTTCCTGCAGTAAGGCCCCCGCCTCAGGGACACCGTTCCAGCAGAGGTGATGCACCATTCTGCGAGTGATGCGCTTCGAGAGCTGTTGGTCGGTTCGCATCAGGAACTCGACCAGCACCCGCCAGGATCGGCGATCGCGACTGGTGAGCTTGGAGACAACCCGCTCCCAACTTTCTCGATCCTGCCGGAGTCTGCGCTGCATCGCCCAGAGAGCGATGCGCTCCGCGATAGCCTCGATGAGGCGCCGCTCCTCCCTCAGGAATGGGCCTTCGTGGAGCGTCGGACGCTCCTCCCGATACGATACGGTGACGGTCCCGACCGTCTCGCCCTGCACCCGGATATCTGCCTCAAGGGTCCACGGGGTCGCCACGTAGTCGTCCGGCTGCTGCGTATTCCGACCCATCGTAATCGTGGCCTGACAAATGTCCGGGTATTTCCAGCCGGCCGGAATGACAGAGATCATCTGACGGACGACGTCCGTCTCATCGTGAGCGTTCTGCCCGCTCAGGATTTCGTCAATCTTGTAGAGGCAGTTGAGTTCCTTGGCTCGCTCCTGGAGGTCTTCCAGTAGCTGCTCGGCGGAACGGTTGGGATCGGTCACGTGCACCGTCCTCGTTGCTGCGTGCTCACGCGCTGTACCAGACGCCGCCCCGGCCGGATCGGCCGTCCACCTTCACCAGCAAGGGGGCGGCAGTCCGGACGTGGCGGACGAACTCCGTTTCGGCGACAACCTCGTTCCCCGCGAGCCACCGCCAGTCGATCCCGGGCTCGGCATCGTAGGGCACCGAGAAGTAGCTCACCTTGAAGCTCGAGATGTTGTGGAAGAAATGCGAGCCCTGACTGGCCTCGATCACCATATCGGGTCGCGTGGCCTCGACGATGGCTTTGGCCCCGCTGATCTGTCCCCACTTCACTGGGGTACCGAGCCAGGGATCGGAGCTTCCCCAACGACCGAAACCGATGAGCAGGTACGGCCGGTCCTGATCCAGCAGTCGGGCGTTCATTCTCTCCAACTGCTCGCCCACGGCTCGGGTGTGACGGGCCTCGAACACGTCGGGCCGGACGTATACCACATCCTGTATGGTGTCGACGACGCCATTGCCCATGACGTGACCTGACGAGAGCAACACGTTGGGGGAGCCGAGCTCGTCCTCGTCGACGTGGACCTCTTCGTCCGAAACGACCATCGGGCGGATTTGGAGGAACCCGAAGTGTGGCTTCGACCCGGCGGCGGCGGGAAAGGTTATCGCGAATTCGATCTCGACATCACGCCCCGCGGCCCGCTCGCACGACCGGAGCAGCGAGCGGACGACCGCGTTGAGCGGGTACTGCTCGAGCACGAGCAGTGGGGCGAAGTTGAGGATCCGTGGTCCAGCCGGGCCGATACTCGGTGTCACTCGGTCGGAGGCAGCCACGTAGGTCGACGCCGAGTAGCGCAGGGTCCCGTCGTACTCGGCCGCAGGCAGGTCCCCTTGGATCAGATACTCGGTCTCGGCGATCGGATTGAACGGTGGGGCTTTGCCGACATTGACCGCCCAGAAGTCCTTCTGTGTCACGGCGAGGAGATCTCTCGTTGAGGCGTAGGGCGGCGGTGACTTGGGTCGCACTGGCGAGTAGGAGTAACAGAGCCCGCCGTCTACGATGGTTTTGCCGAGCCCCAGGGCTAGGTCGACGACGCCCTCTTCGCGGTCCGCCCCACCCATTGGGTAGAAATTGAACGAGCGCGCGACCCCGGAGACGTCGGGGTAGAACCGCTCGCCGTGCTGCTGGCCCACCACCTCCTGGATGATCACAGCCATCTTCTCCTCGCCGTCCGACGTGCGCGACGATCGGCGGTAGTCGCGGGCCGATCTGAAGAAGGTCGAAGCGTAGACGAACTTCAACGCCTCCACGAGCCGCTGGAACCGGGTTGCGGAGTCAGGCTGGTTGTTCGGTGTCATCTTCGTCTCGTAGACACCGGCGAACGGGTGGAACAGGGCGTCTTCGAGGCGACTGGACGAGCGCACCGCGAGTGGTGCGCGCATTAGGTCGACCAGCGTTCGTACGTCGCCGAGCACCTCCGTGGGGAGATCTCCCTGCTGAAACGCGTGGGCAATGCGCTCGTCGGGTGCGTCGGACCCTGCGACGTCGTGGAGGCGATTCCGCTCCAGGAACGCGTCGAAAACGTCCGTTGCCACTACGACGAACCCGGGGATCTCCACCTCAATTGGAGCATCATCGCGCGGCCCAAACTCCGCGTGCAGCACATGCCGAGCGAAGACGAGCCCTCGAGCCTTCCCACCAATCTCCCCGCGTCCGATGCGTCCAGGCGTGCGCTCGGACCGGAAGGCTTCCCGATCGAACGGGGGGAGGTCGTGTCTATTCCAGGCGCGTTGGTCCATGGCGGCGGTGACGTGGTGCGCGTGTTCCTAGATCCACCCGCGATCCCGACACGCACGGGTGACACGATCGACCGCGATCACGTACGCGGCCGTCCGTGTGAAGAGCTTCCGCCTACGGGCAAGTTCACTCACGGCCACAAAGGCTCCTGTCATCTTGACGTCGAGCTTACCCAGCACCTCGTCTCGGTCCCAGTAGTAGTTGGTGTTGCTCTGTACCTGCTCGAAGTAGCTGCAGGTCACCCCGCCGGCGTTGGCAAGCAGGTCGGGAATGACGAAGACCCCGCGCTGCTCTAGCGCCGCGTCAGCGGCCGG
This sequence comes from Gemmatimonadales bacterium, assembly GCA_041602035.1. Lineage (GTDB taxonomy): Bacteria > Gemmatimonadota > Gemmatimonadetes > Gemmatimonadales > GWC2-71-9 > JAOTVV01. The sequence goes on from JBFIHA010000002.1 coordinate 127,123, forward strand.
GGTTGTCGGGCCATTGGCTCCTTCGGCGACGATCCTGACCCGCTTGCCGATGGACGACACGTTGTCTTCGGAGATCTGATTCTCGAGCGCGGCCGGGATCAGGATATCTACGTCCTGCTCGAGCCACGCATGGCCGGGCAGGACTTCATATCCCAGCTCCCGTGCCTTGCCCTTGTCGATCCCGCCGAAACGGTCGGTGATGCCGAGCAGCTGGTCCAGATCGATCCCGCCCTTGCGGCGGAATGTGTGACTGGTCTGCTCGTTCTGGTCCCAGCACGAGACCGAGAGCGTTCGCCCGCCGATCTGGCCGTACAGGCGAATCGCGTGCTGGGCCACGTTGCCGAACCCCTGCACGCTGGCTGTGGTGTCACTGGGGCGGACGTCGAGTTCCTTGAGCGCCTCGCGCAGGGTAAACACCAGGCCGTAGCCGGTGGCCTCTGCGCGGCCGCGTGAGCCGCCTACCCCCACGGGCTTCCCGGTAATGAAGCCGGGCTGCTTGGCTCCGTGAATGGCCTCGAACTCGTCCAGCATCCAGAGCATGTGTTGCGCCGACGTCATTACGTCCGGGGCGGGCACGTCCAGATGGGGCCCCATGTTGCGGCCCATGCAGCGGACGTAGCCACGGCAGATCGTCTCCTGCTCCCGGGCGCTCAGGTTGTGCGGGTCGCAGACCACTCCGCCCTTGGCGCCGCCCAGTGGGATATCGACCACCGCGCATTTCCAGGTCATCCACATTGCGAGCGCACGAACCGTGTCGAGCGTCTCGAGCGGATGAAAGCGGATCCCGCCCTTGCACGGCCCCTTGGCGTCGTTGTGCTGCACGCGGAAGCCGCGGAAGATGCGGATGTGCCCGTCGTCCATCCGCGCCGGGATGGCGAACGAGAACTCTCGCATCGGATACCGCAGCAGGTCACGCGCCGACTGGTCGAGGTTCAGCAGCTGCGCGACGGCGTCGAACTGCGCCTGCGCGATTTCGAAGGAATTGTACGATTTGGTCATGTGTCGAACTCGGCCGACGCGACGGTCGGACGCGAGGCCTTCCCCGTTTGACGTCCCATGCCCCCCTCCTCCCCACCCGGTGCTGCAGCGAGGTGCCTGAAATGTAATAGCGCCCTGCGGTTACGGTGTCTCGGGGGGTCGGTGTTCGGGCGACCCGCCGTCAGAAAGACCGCGAGCAGCTGCCGGAGCTGGAGGCGCTGCTGGAGATGAGGCGGTTGGGCGGATAGGCGGTCGAGCCCTTAGGCGGTTAGATGGCACGGACGGCAAGGATTCGGTTGCGTCGCGATCGGTCGTGGCATCCATGATTCTCGCATGGCGCCCTTTGAACGGTTCGAGGCGTTTCGTCTCTGCCACGAGCTCGCACTCATCGTCTACCGCGAGACCACGTTCTTTCCGAAGGCGGAGCAGCACGGCCTGACCTCACAAGCTCGCCGCGCTGCTTTCTCGGCCGCCGCCAACATCGTGGAGGGCTCTGTGAAGCGAGGCGCGGCAGAGTTCCGCCGCTATCTCGATATTTCGCTGGGATCGCTCGCCGAGCTGGGATACGCCATCCGGCTCGCGCATGAACTGAGCCTCCTGGATGATGGGCAATTCGCCCTGATCAGCGCCGCCCATACAGAAGCGAGCAAGGCAACGTTGGGCCTCTACGCCTCGATGCGCCGACAGTCAACCGCCTAACCGCCTAACCACCCAACCGCTCAACCGCCTACTCTCCGCGTCTTTCGTCTCATGAAATCCATCAGGATGTATTGCCCGAGCGTCATGGTGTTGGTGAAGTAGGCCTTCCCGCGGCTGATCTCGCAGACCTCTTTCACGAACTCCACCAGCATGCGCTCGCGCGCGAGCATGAAGGTGTTGATCATGATCCCTGCGCGTTTACAGATGGAGACCTCTCGAAACGTCTCGCGGAGGATGCGCGGATCGAGGCCGACGGAGTTCACGTACACGCGGCCGTCCGGCATAGTGAGCGCCGAGGGCTTGCCGTCGGTGATCATGATGATCTGCCGCATGTCCTTCTTCTGCGACAGGAGAATGCGGCGGGCGAGCTTGAGCCCTTCCGCAGTGTTGGTGTGGTACGGGCCGACCTGCGCCTCGGCGAGCCTGCCCAGCGGGATCTCTTCGGCGGTGTCGTGAAACAACACGACGCGAATCGAGTCACCGGGGAACTGCGTGCGGATCAAGTGCGACAGGGCGAGGGCCACCTTCTTGGCAGGGGTGAAGCGGTCCTCCCCGTAGAGGATCATCGAGTGTGAGCAGTCGAGCATGAGCACGGTCGCCGCACTCGAGCGATACTCGCTCTGGTGCACCATGAGGTCGGGGTAGTCGAGGTCGAGAAAAGGCGGTTCGCTGTTCCCGACCGCCTGACCGCCTGACCGCCCAACCGCCCGTTTGAGCGTCTCGGGCACGTCGAGGTTCATCGTGTCGCCGAACTCGTACGGCTTGGACGCCGCCTCCGCCTCGACCCCAGTGGCGAGATGCGGGGTGTCGTGCGCGCCGAAGCTCGACTTGCCGATACTGCCCAGCAAATGGCGCAACGCGCGGTAACCGAGGAAGTCGAGCCCCTTGCCGGTGAGGCTGAACTGTACCTGCTGGGCTGCCGATTGCGCCTGTCCGCCCGGACCAAACATCGGCTGGTGACCTTTGGGCATCTGCGGGGCATCCTGCACGTTGAGGTAGCCCTGCTCGATGAGTTTCTGCACGATCTGGTCGATCAACTCGGCGAGTTGCTGCTGGATCTCAGCGTCCCGCGCCTCGTCGCCCGATGACTCGCCGCGCAACACCTGGAGCATCTCGGGCGTGAGCTTGCCTGAATCCATGAGGGCCTGGATGATCGCCGCCTTCAGAGCCTCGAGTGATCGGTCGCCGTCCTCGTGCTCGCCGAACTCGCCCCAGAACGGGTGATACGTCGGTCCTCCGGCGAACCCCGACTGCAACAGGAAGTCGCTCAACTGGTCGAGGAGGTCCTCGAGGTTGATGGCGTCGAGGAGCCCGGGGATGTACTTGGAGTACGTGGTGTAGCGCATGGGGTTCATCTCTCCTGCTCCCGATGCATGAGACGTGCAGCGTGCAGCGGGGAGCGGGAAGCGTTGCGCGCGAGTCGACCAGTGAAACCTGAAGACTCCATGCTGAAAAGGGAACCTCGCGCTGGTATTTCGTGTCCGCGCTACCGGGTTTCCCGCAGTGCCGCGGAACGAAGGACCATGGCCACGGCCACGGCGGCCGTCACGGTGCCGCCGATCGCGATCGCGTTGCCGGCGCCGAGCCATTCGGCCACCGAGCCAGCCTGGAGCGCGCCGAACGGGCTCAGGCCCACGAAGGCCCAGGCGTAGAACGCCACGACACGCGAGCGCAGCTCGTCGGGTGCCAGGGTCTGGACCAGCGTATTGGTGAGCGCCGTGGTCACGATCATCGACCCGCCCAGGCATGCCAGGATCACGAGTGAGAAGGCGAGCGAGCGCGACAGGCCAAACAGGATCACCGACATTCCGAAGGCGGTGGTGCTCCAACCCAGCAAGCGTCCGCGCGGCAACCGGTGACCGAACACCGCGATGGTGAGCGCGCCGGCGAGCGCCCCCACCCCCATCGCGGACATCATCCACCCGTACTCCTGCGCTCCTCGGCCCAGCACGTCACGGGCTACCACCGGAAGGAGGACGAGTGCGGGAAGGCCGAACACGCTGATGACTGCGATGTTGAGGATGAGGATCCTGGTCCGTCGCTCATTGACCACGTGCTGGAAGCCGCGCTGCAGGCGCAGCCACGCCGACTCGGCACCACCCGTGCGGCTTCCCTGGTCCGCCACGCGGATCAGCAGGAGCGCGCCGATCACCGCCAGGTAGGAGACACCGTTCAAAAGGAAGCAGAGCCCGACGCCGACGGCAGCGATCACCGCTCCGGCAATTGCGGGCCCGACCACCCGGGTGGCGTTGAATGCCGACGAGTTGAGCGCAATGGCGTTCGTCAGGTCTCGCTTCCCGACCATGTCCACCATGAGCGCATGCCGCGCGGGGATGTCGAACGCGTTCGCGGTTCCCAGGAGTGTCGCGAGGACTATGAGGTGCCACAGCGCAATCACGTCGGTGAGCACCAGGACGGCCAGGATCAAGGCAAACACCATGGCCGACGTCTGGGTCACGATCACCATGGGCCGGCGTGGCACGCGATCGGCCAACACGCCGGCATACAATGTGAAGACCAACACCGGGAGCGAGCCGAGCGCATCGATGAGCCCGACCCAGAACGCCGAGTCCGTCAGCTCCAGGACCAGCCACGATTGGGCGACGCGCTGCATCCACACGCCGAGGAGCGACGCGACGAATCCGGCATAGAACAACCGGAAATCCCGATGCTGGAGCGCGGGAAACAGCGGCGGCCGGCGCCGGACCCGAATGTCTGGAAGGGAAGGAGGGTTGTGGAGCGAGGAGGGCTGGGCGGGCGGAGTTGTGTGATGCATCGTGATGCACTACTCCTTGGGCCGCCTAACCGCCTAACCGCCTAACCGCCTAACCGCCTAACCGCCTAACCGCCTGCCCACCCTCGCAGCCGCGCCGCCTCGATCACGAGACTCGCGGCGTCGTCGTAGTCGAACACCCCCGTGTTGATCACCAGGTGGTAGTTGTCGGCAGTGTCCCAGTCGCGATCGTAGTACGTCTCGACGTAGCGACGGCGCCCGGCGTCGGTGCGGTCGACCGTCTCCTCGGCCTTGTCTTCACTCAAGCCGAGTCGGTCCATCGCCGCCCGCACCCGCACGTCGCGCGGCGCGACAATGAACACGTGGAGCGCATCTTCCCGCTGTGCGAGGCAGGCCTGCGCCCCCCGTCCCACCATGATGAGGTGCGGGGCCTCTCGGACCGCCTGCTGGATGACCCCCTCGGTGGCGCGCACCAGTTCAGCCTCGTCGGTGAGACGGCCCGTGGGTGGCTCCGGAGCCGTGACGAACACCTCGGGTGACGAGACGGCCAGGGCGCGGGCCAGCCGCTCCACCAACGACGGTACGCGTTCCTCGCGTTCCTCCACTTCCATCCGAGGCACGCCGGCCTCGCGAGCCACGCGGTCGATGAACTCGTTGTCGATGAGGGGCCAGCCCAACCGCTCCGCGACGCGCCGCGCGATGTCCGACCCGCCGGAGGCGTATTGTCGCGAGATCGTGATGACCGGCATCGCCGTCGCGGCTCAGCCGAAGAGTTGCTGGCCACCGGGTCCGGCGGGCCCGCTGGGGCCACGCACGCGACTGCGAACGTAGCCCAACTCATCGGAACGGGAGATTCGCTTGTGCGCCACGAGCCCTTCGAGGATCAGCTCGCATGCCGCGACCATCGAGCCCGGGCCCTTGCCGGGTGCGAGCCCGACGAGCGTCACGGCGTCGAGCAAGCCCGGCACGGTAGCGAACCCCTTGAGACACAGAGCGGACGCTTCGTGCTGCGACAGCTTGAGAGCGCCGCCCTGATCGAACCACTCCACAATGCCGTCGCAATCCAACCCGCCGCAGCGGCTCTCAAACGTCTTGCCCGCGGCGCGCCGCACGAGGTCGCGGGCGATGATCTCGGGCCCCTGCAGCTCGCCCTCATATTCCAGCTCGATCTTGCCCGTGATGGCCGGAAGCGCGCGGTAGATGTCGGCGATGCGGGGGACGATCCGATCTTCCTTCTTCACGATCGCGCGCTGTTCGGCGCTGGACACGACGTTCTCCAACACCGCGATGGGCAGTCGCTGGCTCACGCCCGATCGGCGATCGATGCGCTTGTCTTCTCTGGCCTCGAACGCGATGCGCTCTACCAGCTCCCGCATGAAGTCGGGGACTTCCACCGGGATGCCGTCCCGCGCCACCCACGCCTCCTGCTCAGTGATCTCCATCCCGTGATCGATGGTGGCGGGGTAGTGCGTGAGGATCTCGCTGCCGATGCGGTCTTTGAGCGGCGTGATGATCTTGCCGCGAGCAGTGTAATCTTCGGGGTTGGCAGAGAATACGAGTAGGACGTCCAGCGGGAGCCGAATGGGATAGCCTTTGATCTGGACGTCGCCTTCCTGCATGATGTTGAACAGGCCCACTTGGATCTTTCCGGCCAGGTCCGGCAGCTCGTTGATCGCGAAGATGCCGCGGTTGCTGCGTGGGAGCAGGCCGTAGTGGATGGTGAGCTCGTCGGACAGCAAGTGTCCGCCGCGCGCCGCCTTGATGGGGTCGACGTCACCGATGATGTCGGCGATCGTAACGTCAGGGGTGGCGAGCTTCTCCACGTAGCGCCGGTGCCGCGGGATCCACTCGATCGGCGTCCGGTCACCGCGCTCATCCAGGAGCTGGCGGCCGAACTTCGAGATCGGGCCGAACGGGTTGTCGTTCACTTCGCTCCCCGCGATGATCGGGATCTCCTCATCCAGCAGATCCACGAGTTGGCGCAGGATGCGGCTCTTGGCCTGACCGCGAAGGCCCAGCAGGATGAAGTTGTGCCGGGCAAGCACCGCGTTCACCACCTGCGGCACGACGGAGTCTTCGAACCCCACGATGCCGGGGAAGATCTCGTGGCCTGCCTCGAGCGTGCGGACTAGGTTGTGGCGCATCTCGTCCTTCACCGACTGCCCGTGCACGCGGGGATCGGCCCATTCGGTCTGTTTCAGGTCGGAAAGCGTGGTTGGTCTGGTCATGCAGTAATGATAACGCCCCGCACGCCGCCTTCGATCAGCCGCGACTGCCTCGGTACCGGGCCCATCGCTCGGTTGACTCTCATCGCGCCCGGAGTCCCATGAGACGCACTGCAGCCACGCCCCAGCCGCGGATCGGCACCGCGATCCCGCCCGGCACGGATGATGTCGGCTCGCCCAGGTCGCGACCGAGCAGGTCCACCCGCCGAGCCTCGTCAAAGGCCATCAGCCCGTAGCCAAGGGTGAGCGAACGGGCGGTTCCGGACAGGTCCTGCAGGTAGACGATCATGCCACGCCCGTCGTCGTCCGGTTCGATGCCCACCACCGCCGCGTCATCCTGATCCAACACGAACGAGCTGCCGAAGCGCGGCAGCCGGCCCGTTGGGCTTCCGGTGACCGGCACGGTCACGAGCGGCTCGCTGTCCCACCCGAAGCGGGCGCAGTCCGCGATGGAGAAGGGCGCGTTCGCGATGGCAAGGCGATACCGCGCTCGACCCGCGGGAGCGAGGCTCCCAATCGTGCCGTCTGCGCCCACGTCGAAGTACGGTGCGTCGAGGCCTCGAAACAACGCAACGCGATCGCCCGACTGCACCGCGACCCACCGCAGGTGCACCGCTCGCTCGACGGGCGTGGCCGTTTCGCGATGCCCTCCTGGGATCTCCCAGCGGGTGACCGGATACGGGAGATCGAACCCGAATCGATACCCCGGCGGCGCGACGGCGTCCTCAGTGACGTTCTCGATGTCGATCCACGGCAAGGCGTCGTACGCGGTAATCACACTGGAGAACGCGCCCAGGCTCGGGGAGCGGCGTTGCGCCGTGAGCCGGGTGCCGATCCCGGCAATGGTCTCGACCAGGTGATCGTCGAGGATCGAGTCGTCCACTGCATTGATGCCCGCCACGCGCGCCCACTCCCGACTGCTGCGTTGGTCCCGGAGTGACGTGATGGCACCGGTACGGTCATCCAGCTCCACACGAAGTGCAACACCCCGTATGGCGGGGAGCGGCAGACGGCGGGGGGCCGGGTCGTCTGTCGGCGGGGTGGTCGGCTCGAGCACGAACGCATGGCCCAGGGGAGGGACGTCGGTGGCGATCATCTGGCGGCCGCCGGCCAGCGTGACGACATCCGTCCGACGATGGGGTGACGGATTCACCACGAGGTGCCCGGGGAACGTCGTGTCGATCGCCGCGGCGAGTGTGCCGACCGGATCGCCTACCCGACGGCCGCTCACCATGGTGGCCAGTGGCAGCAGTATGGACTCGACCCGGTGCGCAAACGATGCTCGCCGCCGTTCAGCGAGCGTGATGAGGTCCGAGGGGTACGGGAGCGTCTCGGCGCCGGTGCGTGCCGCGTCGAGCGGCGGCACGTCGCCCGGCACGCCGGTCGTCACTGATGCCAGACCGTCTGTTCCCCCGATCACGATGCGCGGGTACGCGTAGCGGCGGTTCCACTCGCGCACGTTGAGCAGCATCCTGCCGAGCTGATCGTCGACGTCCGTGCCGAGCACGAACGCCAGCAGGCCCGTCCCACCTTGAGCGGTGGGGACCGCCGACGGCGACCACGACAGGAACTCCTCCACCCGCCGAGCCATGAGGTCGAATGCGCCGCCAAACCCGAGCGCATTCGGATCGGCGCCGGCAGGGAACCCGGTCGTGAGGAGCCGGGTGCCGTCCGGGCCGTCCCACCACCTGGCCATGCCGTCTGCCGGTGCGCGCCTGATGACGTGGCGCACGCCGGACCCGGTGAGCGCCATGGGAACCGTGGGCGGCACGCGGTCTGGCGCCTCCACGAGGGCCACCGGGCTCGTGCCGATGCCGAACCGCCACTCGAGGTCGCCACCACGGTCGCCGAGGCGGAGGAACTCGAGGTGGTCGAGCGTCGCGAGATCCGTTTCCGCCGGGAACGGATTGACGGTCACCCCGGCGTCGCGCCACACCGTGGTGAGCACCGCCTGGTTGAGCATCGGGAGCCCATCCAGCTGTCGCTCGAGCGTCGTCGCGTCGGAGATGGTGAGCCAGATCAGCGTCCACCGCGGCGCGGGCGTGAGCCGGTGCGTGGTGCGATGAATGCCGCGGATACCGGGCGCCTCGAGCTCGCTGACCAGGTAGGACTGGTCGGTCACCGCCAGCCACAGCTCACCAAACAGCCCGTCGCCGGAACGGAGTACGCCCGCGGTGCCGAGGAGCCGGCGATTTCGATCGTACACCCGGAGCCGGCCCGCCGGGGCGTCGATCCCCGTGGCCATGAACCGGACGAGACTTGCTTGGCCCTCGGGCTGGCGGTAGAACGGGGTCGACTCGGCACGCACGGTCGGCGCGTTCATGTGCGCGCCGAGCAGCGACGGATGCGCCACAAGGCCGGCCAGCGATCCCGTCACCATCGACACGAAGGTGCGACGATCCGTCATGCCGGAATGTCCCGACTCGGCTTGGCTGGCGCTAACTTGCAGTCGTGACCCGCGGCCTCCCCCTCAGATCCAACAGGAGGTGGGTGTATGAGGTTGCTCGTCAGCGTGGTAGTGGTCGTGATGTCGGTCTCGTGTGCCGATCGCCAGGAGGACGCGGACCAGCCGCTCGACACCGCTCCCACCGTGGACGTGATGGCACCGGCAGACTCCGCTGTCCCGGATTCGATCATGGCGCGCGACACGGCGCGACTGCCGGCGGAACGGTAGGTCACGGAACGGGATTGCGTCACGGATGAGTGTGAGGGATTGCGCTACTCGAGCGTGAAGTAGTCGGGGAGCGGATCGACATACCCCGCCGGCACATATTCGCCGCTCGATGCATGAAGTCGGTATGTCGCCCGGGACTCGCCCCGCGCCACCGGACCGAGCATCTCGATCAGCTGATCGACGTCCGCCATGGTGTTGTAGCAGCCGAAGCTCGCGCGCACCAGGCCCGGCATGTCAGACTTGTCACCGGCGAGCACCCTGGCCTTCCACGCGTCACGCTCTCCCGCAGGCAATTGCAGGAGGTGCACGACGTACGGGTGCGCACAAAAGCATCCCGATCGCACGCCGATCCCGCCCTCGTAACCGAGCACCGCGGCCACGAGGTAGTGTGAGACACCCTCGATGTTGAACGGGATGACGCCCACCCGGTGCGCGGCCCGCTTTGGGTCCGCGTCACCGTAGAGCCGGATCTTCGGAACTGACCGGAGGCCCTCGAGCGCATAGGCGGTAAGCTCCGCCTCGTGCGCCGCCACCGTGTCCATCCCGATTTCCAGCAGCGCCTGTGCCGCTGCGGCCATCGCGACGGCGCCGATCACGTTCGGGCTGCCGGCCTCGTCGCGGTCCGGCATCCCGGCCCAGTGCACCTCGTCGAGCGTCACGACGTCCACGGTCCCGCCACCTGGGTACTCGGGCCCCGAACGGAGGAAGAATTCCTTGGGTCCAACGAGCGCCCCGGTGCCGTACGGCGCGTACATCTTGTGTCCCGCGAGCACGACGAAGTCCAGGTGCTCGGGATCGTCATCCGGCTTCATATCGACCGCTCGATGGGGCGCGTACTGCGCGGCGTCCACCATGATCATGGTTCCGGCCGCGTGCGCTTTCCGGGCCAGACGGTGGACCGGTTGGATGAGCCCAGTCACGTTGGACGCCGCGGTGACCGTCACCATCGCCACCCGACCGGCGTAGCGTGCCAGCTGCCGATCGAAATCCTCCTCGTCGAGCCGCCCGTCCGGCGTGGCTCCGACGTGGACCACGGTGGCGCGGTTCCGCCACGGGAGATCGTTGGAGTGATGCTCCATGATGGTGCTGAGCACCACCGAATCGTCGCGGAGCGGAGTCCGGTACGACAGCTTGTTGATGGCTTCGGTGGTGTTCTTCCCGAAGATGACGGTATTGGTGGTCGGGTCCGCCCCCACGAAGCGCGCGAGGATCTCGTGCGCCTGATCGTACACCATGGTGCTCAGGCGCGACTTGAATCCCGAGCCGCGGTGCACGCTGGAGTAGTAGGGCAGAAACCGCTGGACGGCTTCGGCCACGTCCCGGAGCGGCGGTGTGGTTGCCGCGTTGTCGAGATTGACGTACGGCGCGAGGCGGCCGTCGAGCAGCGGAACCTTGTGGTCGAGCCCCAGTACCCGGTCGCGCAGGCCGGTCCTGTGGTTCACGGCGCTCGCGGTGTTCACGCCGCGCCCCGCCGCTCCGACGGTGCCTCCGCGGGCTCCACCCGCACGGGGCAGACCTTGAGTTCCGCCGTCTGGGTGACGGGATCGTACCCCCCGCCCGTCAGGATGTTGACCGGTACGTCGTTGAAGCTGAAGCTCGCGAACACGGTACCCTTCGGCGAGCGGCGCGTCTCCTTGACCTTGATCAGCACGCAGCCACGGCGACTGTGCATCCTGGCCCAGCCACCGTCGCGGAGCCCCCATGCCGCGACGTCGTCCGGATGAATCTCGAGGCTCTCCTCCGACAGGAAATAGTCGATGCCCGCCGACCGTCCGGTCTGCGTGCGGGTGTGGTATGACTGAAGCCGCCGGCCGGTGGTGAGCCACACCGGGTACTCAGCGTCGATGGTTTCGGCCGGGTCTCTATACGAGATCAGGCGGAAGATCCCGCGACCGTTGATGAACGATCCCTGGTGCAGGATCGGCGTGCCCGGATGCCCCGGCTCGGGAACCGGCCACTGGTACTCGCCGTGCTCGATGCGGTCCCAGTCGAGGCCGGCGTACGTGGCGGACACGCTGCACAGCTCGTTGAACACGTCCTTGGCCGCGGTGAACTCGAAGCCCTGAAACCCGAGCCGCCTGGCCAGTTGACTGATGATCCACCAGTCCGGCTTGGCGTCTCCAGGCGGCTGCACGGCGGCACGCAGCCGTTGCACCCGCCGCTCGGTGTTGGTTTGCGAGCCATCGGTCTCGCCCCATGCCGCGGCGGGCAACACCACATCCGCCATCGCTGCGGTCTCGGTCAGGAAGATGTCGATCACCACGAGATGATCGAGGCTCTTCAGCGCGCGCTCGCAGTGATGGCGGTCGGGATCAGAGACGACCGTGTTCTCGCCGTCGATGAGCATGGCGCGGATCTGGTCGCCCGCCATCTCGAGGGCGGTGACCTTCGTGATGCCCTTCTCGAGATCCACCATGCGGCCGTAGGCCTGCCGGAACTTCTCCTGGTTCTTCGGGTCGGTGACGGGCTGGAAGCCGGGGTAGTTGTTGGGAATGGCGCCCGAGTCACCGGCGCCCTGGATGTTGTTCTGCCCCCGCATGGGGTTGATGCCCGTGCCCTCGCGGCCAACGTTGCCGGTCATGAGCGCCAGGTTACAAAGGCTCTGCACGTTCTCGACACCGCAGATGTGCTCCGTGACGCCGAGTGTGTAATAGATGGCGCCACGGTCGGCCTTGCCGTACCACAGGGCCGCTTGTTCGATGTCTCGTGCCGGCACTTCTGTGATCGCCTCGGCCCACTCGGGAGGGAATTGCTTCACGTGCTCGAGGAACTGCTCGCCCTCCACGGTGCGATCGGCGATGAACCGGTCGTTGACCAGCCCTTCGCGCGCAATCACGTGGGCCATGGCAAGCAGAAGCGCCGAATCCGACCCCACCCTGATGGGCAAATAGAGGTCTGCCAAGTCGGCGAGTCCAATGTGGCGGGGATCCGCCACGATCATCTTGGCCCCCCGCTTGAGGGCGCGCTTGATGCGCGTCGCCGCCACAGGGTGGCACTCGGTCATATTGGTGCCGATGCAGAAGATCACGTCGGGCTTTTCCATGTCGGCCAGTGGGTTCGACATGGCACCGCGTCCGATCGAGGCCGCCAGACCGGCGACCGTGGGAGCGTGTCAGGCCCGGCTACAGTTGTCGACGTTGTTGGTGCCGAGTCCTGCCCTGACGAATCTCTGCATGAGGTAGGCGGCTTCGTTCGGCGCGCGACCCGACGCGACCGCGTACACACTGTGGCGTCCGTGTTCCGCAACCACCTTGCGGAACCCCTCCGCGGCCCGGTCGAGGGCGGTGTCCCAATCGGTCGGTTGCAGCTCCCCGTCCTCGCCGCGCACGAGCGGCGTGGCCAGGCGGTCGGGGTGCTGCACGAAGTCCCAGGCGAACTGCCCTTTGACGCACAGTGCGCCGAAGTTGGCCGGGCCGTCCATGGCCGGCAGCACGCCCACCATGGTCCCATCCTTGGTGAGGATGTCGACTGAGCATCCCACGCCGCAGTAGGGACAAATGGTTCTCGTCTGCGTCGTCTCACCCGGGACGTGCGCGAACCGCATCGCCTTCCGGTCGGCCAGGGCGCCGGTGGGACAGGTCTGCACGCACTGACCGCAGAACGTGCAGGCGGAGTGTTTGAGCAATCCGTCGAACTCCGTCGTGATCTGCGTGTGGAACCCGCGGTTCATCACGCTGATGGCGTGGTCGCCTTCCTGTTCGGCGCAGACACGCACGCAGCGGTAGCAGGAGATGCAGAGATCGTAGTCCCGCAGGATGAACGGATTGTCGTCGTCGGGGCGACTCGATCCGGACTGCGCGCCGACGAACCGGCCGGTGCGGGCCTCGTAGCGGTCGAGCAGGTCCGCCAACTCCTGCGCCGCGTAGCCGCGCAACGGATCCACGTCGATCTCGCGGTTCTCTGACGCCACCATCTCGAGCAGCGTCCGACGGTGCTTCTCTACGGTCGTGGTGCTGGTGCGGATCACCATGCCGGGCGTGGCCTTCGTGGTACACGACGCCACGGGGAGCCGAGAGCCTTCCACCTCGACGGCGCACAGGCGGCAGCCGCCGAACGGCTCGAGGCGCTCGTCGTAGCACAGGGTAGGAATCCGCTTGCGATGCCGGGTGGCGATCTCGTAGATCGTCTCGCCGGGAGTGAACGAGACCTGCCTCCCGTCGAGCGTCAGCGACTCGAGCTTGGCGTCGGTCGGGTTGGCGATCATCGGTCACCTCGTGCGTCGTGGCCGGTGCGTTCGACGTGCCGCGCCACGTCCTTCGGGAAGTACTTGAGCAGGCTCTCGGTGATGAGTGGCGCCGCGAGGCCAAGCCCGCACGCACTCATCGCCTTCATCGTCTGGCCGAGGTCGGCCACCTCGTCGATCCAGGCCGACAGCTCGCTGGGTCCGGCCTCGCCCGCCAGGCGCTCCGTGATGCGCTGCGTGCCGATGCGGCACGGAAAGCACTTGCCGCACGACTCGTGCGCGAAAAACGCCATTGCGTCTCGCGCCACCTCGATCATGTCGCGACGATCGTCGAACACCATGATCCCGCCCGCGCCGAGGAACGAGCCCTTGCTCCGAATGCTCGGCTCGTCGAGAGTGACCTTGAGATCATCGCCGGCCAGGAACCCGCCCGAGAGCCCCGCCATGGTGACGGCCTGGATCGTGTGTCCGGCCTCCGGGCCGTCGGCCCAGTCGTACAGCAGGGTCTTGAGTGGTAGCCCCAGCGGCACCTCGTAGTTCCCCGGTCGCCGGATGTCGCCCGACAGGCTGATCACCTTGGTGCCGGCCTGTCCGTTCATGCCGAGCCCGCGGTGCCACTCGGCGCCGCGGCGCACGATGGCGGCCGCCGCGGCCAGCGTCTCGACGTTATTCACGACCGTCGGAAGGTCCTCGTATCCGTGCGTGACCGGGAACGGTGGGCGATTGCGCGGGAAGGGATGCTTCCCTTCCAGGCTGTTGAGGAGCGAGCCCTCTTCGCCGCAGATGTACGCGCCGGCCCCGCGCCGCAGATAGAGGCGGAAGGTGAAGTCGGTGCCCAGCACGCGGTCGCCGAGGAGGCCGGCGGCTTCGGCGTCGGCGATGGCGCGCTCCAGGATGGCCACGGTGTCCGGGTACTCGTAACGCAGATAGATGAAGCCGCGCGTCGCGCCGGTGGCGTAGGCGGCGAGGGCCATCCCCTCGATGATCGCTTGCGGATCGTGATCCAGGAGCGCGCGGTCCTTGAAGCAGCCCGGCTCACCCTCGTCCGCATTGCACACGATCGTCTTGGGGCTTCGCGGCGCGTCGGCCACCGCGGTCCACTTGGTGCCGGTGGGGAACCCGGCGCCGCCGCGCCCGGCGAGCTTGCTCTCGGTGATGGCGGTGAGCACATCGTCGGGCGTGCCGGAACGCAGCGCGCGCTCGAGCGCCTCGTACCCGCCCGTGCGGCGATAGCCCTGGAGCGTGGCGCGCCCCGGTTCCCGAATGTGCGCGAACACGCACTCGTCCGTCCCGCCGGGGTTCGGGGCCGGAACGGGCGACGGCTTGGCGGCGAGCGACGAGGGGTCGGCGCCGACGAGCAGGCAACCGTTCCGCAGGACCGGGATGGGTTCGTCGCAGCGACCCGCGCACGGCATGGGTCGCGCGCCGTCCGCCGCGAGTGCGTCGAGCAGTTCACGACCGCCCCGCCGGGCGCACACCGGGCCGGTGCACACGCGCGGTGCTCCGGCGTCGCGCGCCTCTCGGGCGAAGTGATGGTAGAATGTCACGTCGCCGAACAGCTCCGCGATCGGGATCCGGAGCGCGCCGGCGATTTCCCGCAGCGCTGCCTCCGAGAGGTACCCGTCGCGATCGTGGAATGCGTGGAGCAGCGGCAGGAGCGGGGCCGGTTCGTGGCGCCACTGCTCGGTCAATTGGTGATTGGTGGGGAGTGCGGTGACCGTCATATCCAATTTGGAAACTAGCGATTCGGCGGTGCGCTGCAACGCGGTCGCTCAGTCAGCAAGGTGCCCGCGCCCGGCGTAGACGTTGTAGCTCCTGTCGCGGGAAAACCCCACGAGCAGCATGTCCAGGCCGTCCGCCAGCTCCACGGCCAGCGAGGACGGTGCGGAGACACCCACCACGCCGCCGATCCCGGCCACGGCCGCCTTCTGCACGATCTCGAAACTCTGGCGGCCCGATACCACCAGCAGGGCGGGTGGTAGGGGCCAGCGTGCCGCGGCGGTGGCGCCGATCGCCTTGTCCACGGCATTGTGCCGTCCCACGTCCTCGTGGACCACGATGGCCCGTCCCTCGAGGTCGAACAGGCCGGCCGCATGCAGTCCGCCGGTCGCATCGAACGTCGGCTGCTGGGATCGCAGCTCGGCGGTGAGGCCCGCCAGCACCGCGCGGCGCAGCGTGAACGGCTTGGCTGGCCGAGCGAAGAGCTGGACCGCCTCGATCGCCGCCTTGCCGCACACGCCGCACGAGCTGGACACGAACAGGTTGCGCTGAAACCGGCTCGGGTCCACGTCGATGCCGTCCCGGAGTCGCACGTCGATGCGTGAGGCGTCCACGCGGTCGAGGGTCGCGATCTCGTCGGGCGCCAACAGGATGCCTTCGGTGAGGAGAAAGCCGGTAACCAGGTGCTGGTCGTCGCCGGGCGTGCGCATCACCACGGCGAGCGGCGTGCCGGACAGGCGGATCTCCAGCGGATCCTCGAGTGCCACCCGATCCGTGTCACGCGCCACGCGCCCGTCGTGGTGGCGCTCCACGGCGAGGTCCCGCACGCGATCGGACAAGTGGTCATCAGACATGTTGGTCCATAGTGCCGGGCCCATGACGACCGGTCAAGCGCTTGGCCGCCTTTTTGGGCACGAGCTACATTCCGGTCGGGCACGCGGTGACCTGCCGCGTTCCACTGCACGCTGGAGGACCTGCCATGGCCGAAACCCCATCGACGATGCTCCCGCTCGGCACCGAACTGCCCGAGTTCTCCCTGCGCAACGCCGTGGACGGACGCCGGGTCACGCCGGCCGACTACCGTGGCTCGGTGGCCCTCGTGGTCATGTTCATCTGCAACCACTGCCCGTTTGTGAAGCACGTGATGAAAGAGCTGGGACGGCTCACGCGGGAGTACCTGCCCAGAGGCGTGGCGTTCGTGGCTGTCAACTCCAACGACGTGGAGGCGTACCCCGACGACCGGCCCGAGAGGATGCAGGAGCTGGCGATCGCCGAGGACTGGATCTTCCCGTTCCTGTACGACGGCACGCAGCAGGTGGCCCAAGCGTTCCGCGCCGCGTGCACGCCGGACTTCTTCGTGTTCGACGAGGAGCGGACGCTCGTCTACCGCGGCCAACTCGACGACAGCCGACCCGGGAACGATATGCCGGTGACAGGCAAGGATTTGCGTGCCGCTCTCGACACCCTTATTGCCGGGAAGAGCGTCTCCAAGGACCAGCGGCCCAGCGTCGGGTGCAACATCAAGTGGATGCCGGGCAACGAGCCGGACTACTTCAAGCGTTGAGCGCTGGACCGGTTCCCTAGTTCGTCCCCGCCAAGAAGTCCCACACCAGGTACGCCATCGCCTTGATGCCGACGGGAATCGCGCCGTCATCGGCCTGGAACGTGGGCGTGTGGTGATTGCCGGACGTCCCACCGGGCTTGAGCGTGCCCAGCCGGTAGTAGAAGCCGGGAACCACGTTTGCAAAGTAGGAGAAGTCTTCGGCGACCGTGGCGGGCTCGATGCGCACCACCTTGTCGGTGCCAAGCGCCCGCTCCAGCGACGGAACCATGCGCTCAGTGAGGGCCACGTCGTTGACCGTCACCGGGATGCCGCGCTCGTACGTGAGTTCGTAGGTCCCGCCGCCCGCGCCGGTGATGCCGGCCAGGATCTCGTGCATGCGGCGCTCCACCAGATCCTGCACGTCCGCGCTGTAGCTCCTCACCGTCCCTTCCATCCGCACGTCGTCAGGAATGATGTTGAAGCGGGTGCCGCCCTGGATGAGCCCCACCGTCACCACGCCCGGCTCCATGGGCGACATGTTGCGCGAGCGGATCGTCTGGAGCGCCGTCACGGCCTGCGCGGCCATGACGATCGGGTCGGCGGCCAGGTCCGGCGACGCGCCGTGGGCGCCCTTCCCCTTGATCGTGATCCAGAAGTGGTCGGCGGCCGCGAGCGCTGGGCCCGGCGTGTACCCCACCATCCCGACTTCCATGTTCCAGAACGTGTGCAGTCCGAAGATCGCCTCGGGCCGCGGGGAGTCGAGCACGCCCTCCTCCACCATCAGCTCGGCACCGCCCCGCTCGCCCGGCGGCGCGCCCTCTTCGGCTGGCTGGAAGATGAACAGCACCGTGCCGGGCAGCTCGTCGCGCTGCGACGCCAGCACCGCCGCCAGGCCCAGCTGCACCGCCATGTGGATGTCGTGCCCGCAGGCGTGGGAGACGCCCACGTCCTGTCCCAGGTACGTCGTGCGCTGGGTGGACTTGAACGGGAACGGCGTGTTCTCGGTGACCGGAAGCGCATCCATGTCGGCGCGCACCGCCACCACCGGTCCTGAGCGTCCGCCCCGCAGGATGCCGACCACGCCGGTGTGCGCCACGCCGGTCCGCACCTCGTCGAACTCGAGCGAGCGCAGCCGCTCGGCGATCAGTGTGGCGGTCTCGAACTCGCGGTTGCCGAGTTCCGGGAACTGGTGCAGGTGGTGCCGAATGTCCACTATCCGGGGTGTGACGTGCTCTACCGCCCGGTCTATCGCCGCGTACTGGCCGACGGCGCTGCCGGGGACGATCGCGAGCGTGACGAGGAGGATGGCGAGACGTTGCATGGGATCGAGGGGCTGGGGTCGCGGGTTGGGGACGAGGTGCAATACTACCCGGTCGGCCACCGGGATCGCCAGCGGGATGGGACCGTCACCAGGAGGATCGTGTGTCGCGAGGAATCATGTTGCTGATGGTAGTGGCGTTAACGGCCTGCACCGGAGCCGGCCCCACGGCCACCGTGGAGGATCTGTTCGAGGCGGATCGCGCGTTCGTCAGGGCTACCGCGGAGCAAGGTGTCGAGGGGTGGGTGTCGTACTTCGCGCCCGACGGGGTGCAGTTCCGCCAGGCCGAGCCCGTGGTCGGGCACGACGCGATCCGGGCGTTCATGGGGCCGGCGTTTCAGGACCCCAACTTCAGTCTCACGTGGGAGCCGGTGAGCGGGGAGGTTTCCGCCTCGGGCGACCTGGGGTACACGCGCGGCCGCTACGAGAGCCGCGGCAGCCTGCCGGACGGCACGGTGGCCACCGGGGCCGGGAGCTACGTCACCATCTGGCGCCGCATGGAGGACGGCACGTGGAAGGTGGCCGTGGACATCGGCAATCCGGACCAGCCGGCCGCACCGGAGGGTGGCTGAACCTCCTCTGGCGCCTTTGGTGATCTCGCTGGTGGCGGCGGTCGGCCGGAGCCGCGCGGGCATGCGGCTCGCGGTCGCCGTCGCAATGACGGCGGCGTTCCCCACGTCGCTTGCCGCGCAGCTCGTGCGTGGGGAGATCGTGGATGCGCTGAACGATCGTCCCGTCCCGGCGGCGTTCGTGCTTCTGATGGACACCGCGGGCGTCGAGACGGCGCGCACCATGACGGACCCCGCGGGCCGCTTCACGCTCCGCGCCGGCCGGCCGGGCACGTTCACGCTGCGCACGCTGGTGGTTGGGTACCAGCGCTGGGAATCGGAGCCGCTCGTCCTCGGCGCCGGGCAGAGCGTCGAGCCGCGGATCGCGCTGATGCTCGTGCGCGTGGAGCTGCCCGCGTTCACCGTGGAGGGCGAGCGCACGTGTCGCGGCCGTCCGGACGAGGGGGCGGCGGCGGCGACGCTGTGGGAGGAGATCCAGAAGGCGCTCGCCGCCACCGAGTGGGAGCAGGGGGCGCGGCGGTATCGGTTCGCCACGGTCACGGTGGAGCGCATGCTGGACCGCTATGCGGGGCTGCTGTCGCAGGACGAGCAGGTGGGCGCGGGGTTCGACGCGTGGCCGTTCGGGACGCTCGAGCCCGAGCGGCTCATGGCCTCGGGGTTCGTGCAGGACGCGCCCGGCGGTCCCATCTACTACGGGCCCGACGCGCGGGTGCTGGTTTCCGAGCCGTTCCTCGCCGCACACTGCTTCCGGCTGGAGAAGCGCCGCGAAGCCGACACGGTGCTCGTGGGTCTCGGGTTCGAGCCGGTGGCCGGCCGGCGCCTGCCGGACATCGCGGGGGTGCTGTGGGTGGACAGCGCCACTGTGGCGTTACGGCGGCTCGAGTATCGCTATGCCAACCTGCCGCGCTGGGTGCCGGAGCCCCAGGTGGGCGGCACGGTGGAGTTCGCGCAGCTGCCGGGCGGGGCGTGGTATATCCGCCGGTGGCGCCTGCGCGCTCCGATTCCCGAGGTGCGGCCGCTCCTGGGCGACACGGTGCTGTACGGCTACCGCGAGCGCGCGGGCGACGTGGTGGAAGTGTTGACCAAGACCGGGGAGTCGGTGATCAGGTTCGAGCGGCGGTAGAGAATGCCCCTGCGGATTACTCAGTGTGTTATTCCTGCTCCACAAACCACCTGACCGTGCGATGCAACGCTTCGCGCGGCTCGGTGGTCGGTACCCAGCCCAACTGGCGCACGGCCTTGGCCGACGTGTAAGGATTGTCGCGCGCGAGGAAGTGTGCGCTGGAGGCGCCGACCCCTCGGTAGCGCCCGGGGTGGAGGAGGTGCGCCGCCACGTGCCAGGCGCGGCCGACCGCCACCGCCACGCGCGGGGGAACACGGACCAGGCGCAGGCGCCGGCCGCTCGCCGAGCTGATGATTCCGTAGAACTCCCGCTGCGTGAACCCGCCGTCATTGGTGGTGTTGAACGCGCCCGTGACGGTGGGGCGATCCAGCGCCGCCATGAGCGCGTCCACCACGTTGCCGACGTAGATCATCGCCAGCCGGTTCTCGCCGGACCCCACGAGCGGCGCGAACCCAAACCGCGTCGCGCGCAGCACCGGCCCCATCAACAGACGATCCCGCTCGCCGTAGATGACGCACGGCCGGAGCGCCACCGCGGCCACGCCGAGACGCTCGCTCTCGTGCCACACCACCTCTTCGGCGAGCCGCTTGGACCGGGCGTAGTAGTCGGTTTCCGCGATCGCTCCAAATGGGGCGTCCTCGTCCACCGCGCCGCCGCTGCCGGCGGACGGCTGGCGGCCGTACACGGCCACGGAGGAGATGTGAATGAGCTGCGCGTTCGCGCGCGCGGTCGCCCGCACCGCTTGCCGCGCGCCCTCCACGTTCACCTGCTCGTACGTGGCCCAGTCGGTGGGCGTCGTGACCAGCGCCGCCGAATGCACGATGGCGTCCACAGGTTCCGTCGCGCGCCAGGCGGCCTCGTCCTCCACACCGCCGTCGAGTGCACGAGCGCCGAGGCGCTTCACGAGCCGGCGACTGGGTGGCGACCGCGTGAGCGCGTGCACCTCGTAGCCTGACGTCACGAGGCGCTCGACGGTGTGGCTCCCGAGCAACCCGGAGCCGCCGGTGACGAGGACCCTCACAGCGCGAGCCAGACGGCCCGGAGGCCGAGCACGGCGCAGAGGAGCGCCACGACGCCGCCGGCCACGTTGCCGCGCCACGTGTTCACGTGGCTGCCCAGGCGACTGCGATCGTTCATCGCGACGAGCAGCACCACGGCCACGATCGGCAACACGAGACCGTTCACGACCTGCGCCAGCACGATGAGCGGCACCGGACGCACGCTGGCGAGTGCGGTGACCGCCCCCACGACGACGCAGCCGCCCCACACCAGGCGCGCCGTCGGGCGCTGCACGTCCCGCCCGCGCCCGAGGGTGTCCAGCACGGTGTAGGCGGCGGCGAGCGGCGCGGTGATGGCTGACGACACCCCAGCCGCGGCGTACCCCAGCGCGAACGCATGGCTCGCCCAGCGGCCCAGCAGGGGCTCGAGCTGCGCGGCCATGTCCGACGCGGAGCGGACCTCAGCGCCGTCCAGCGCCGACGCCGCGGTCACGACGACCGCGGCCGACACGATGCCCCCCAGCCCGATGGCCAGCACCAGATCCCACCGTGCGGCGGGGAGATCCTCGGGGCCGGACCATCGCTCGCGCACGGCTGCGGCGTGGAGAAACAGGTTGTAGGGAACGATCGTTGTGCCAATGAGTGCCAGCGCGGTTAGGTCGGCACCGGTCGGGAGCCTGGGCCACACCGCGCCCTGGAGCAGCGTGCCGAGAGCGGGCGCCACGAGGACGGCGGTCGCGAGGAACACCACGCCCATGGTTGCGACACAGGCGGCGAGTACCCTTTCGAGCAGGCGGTAGCGTCCGCTCCACAGCAGGAGCCCCGCGACTACCGCGCCGAGCGCCACCCATCCGCGGAGCGGGACACCGGTGATCGCTTCCAGGCCCAGCGCCGCCCCGGTCAGGTTGCCGGCCTCGTAGGCGGCCGCGCCACTCACGACGGCGGTGGCTGCGAGGGCGGCGAGGACAATCCCGAGCCACCGCGGACCGTGGACTGCGCGGAGCGCCGTGCCGAGCCCCGCGCCGGTTGCGAGGCCGAGTCGCGCGCTCATCTCCTGGAGCACGATGGTCGCGGCGGTGGCGAACATGAGCGCCCAGACGAGCTGCACGCCGAACTGCGCCCCGGCGATAGTGGCTGTCGTGACCGTGCCTGGTCCGATAAACGCAGCGGCGACGATGATGCCGGGGCCGACACCCCGCCAGCGTCGTGTCACCGAATGTCGAACGGGAGGCCAACGACCTGCGCGGACGCACCCGCCGCGTCGACTAGCGCGTTGAGCTCCACCTCTCGGCGCAGCATCGCGAGGCCCACGTAGCCGCCGTACCGATGTACCCACGCGATGCTGGTCACTCGTCCCACGTCCTTGCCCTCGCGCGCCACGGCGGGGTCGTCGGGGTCGGGGGGATCGTCCCACAACAGGCCGCCGAGCCAGCGGTTAGCATGACCGCGGAAGTGGACGCGGGCGACGGTTTCCTGCCCGGTATAGCAGCCCTTGGTGTACGACACGCCGTCGATCTCGTCGAACCGCACTTCCTGGGGTAGCGTCTTGGGCCCGATCTCGGTGCCCACCTGGGGCCATCCGGCGAGGATGCGCGCGAGTTCCAGCACGTGCCGATCGCCCAGCAGGATGCCTGTTTGCCCTAGCGCATCGAGCAGGTCGTCGGATCGACTCGCCACGCACGAGATCTGAAACGCGAACGGCACGTCGTCGGCCGGTCGCGAGACGAGGCACTCCCCGCCGCCAATGGATGCGTCCGCCGTCCTCCCCGGCTCGGGAACGGCGAGCCCGGCAGCACGCGCTCGGGCGACCGCGTCGGGCCCCACCGCACGAAGCACGGTTATCTCATCGCTGCGGTCGAGAACGTGCGCCAGGCGGGGCGGGAAGTAGCGATGGAAGGCCTGGAGCACGAGTTCCCGCGTGGCATCCGGCCCGAAGGCGAGGACCTCGCCCACGCCGCGCGCGACCCACAGATCGCTCACGATCATGCCCTTGGGTGTCAGGATCGCGCCGTAGACGAAGCCGCGCTCGCCGTGCGCCTCGACGTCACTGGTGAGCACGCCCTGGATGCACGTGACGGCGCCGGCGCCGGCCAGGCTCACCGCGCTGCTCCTGTAGCGGGCAACGGCGGCGCCGTCCAGCACCTCACCCTCGTGCGCCGGCGGCAGGGCGTCCTCGTCCAGCAGGAACACGGTCTGCGCGGGCGGTTCGTCCCGCGGGATGTCAGCGCGCGTATCGTCCGGCACGTTCATACGACCAATCGAGAAGCTCAACCGGGTGGACGACGGGGATCGTGAGACCGGCCGCGAGCAGTCCCGCGCCGATCTGCATGATACACCCAGGGTTGCCGCTTGCCACCACGTCGGGTGACGCGTCCCGAATGGCGGCGACCTTGCGATCCAGCACCGCGAGCGAGAGCGCGGGCTGCGCGAGCGTGTAGCTTCCGGCACTGCCGCAGCACAGCTCCGCCTCGTGATGGCGGACGCGCTCCAGGCCCTCGATCGCGTCCAGCACGGCCTCGGCCTCGGCGGTGACGCGCTGCGCGTGCGCCAGGTGGCACGGCGGATCGTACGCGACCCTCAGGTCGATCGGCGCGCCCGGCGCGGGGCCGCGCGCACTCAGCAACTCACTCACGTCGTTCACGCGCTCGGAGAGCGCCTCCGCCTGCGGTTGGAGCGGATCGCCTTCGAGCAACTGGCCGTATTCCTTGAGTGCCGCACCGCAGCCCGCCGCGTTGACGGCGACGAGGGTATCGGCGGGACACGACGCAAACGCCTCGACGTTGCGGCGCGCGAGCTCCCGGGCCGATTCCCCCTGGCCCGCGTGCACGTGGAGCGCGCCGCAGCATCCCTGACCCGTGATCCGGATCGGCGCGTAGCCGTTGACCGCGAGCACCCGCTCGGTGGCGTCGTGCACGTGCGAGAACAGATCGTCCATGATGCAGCCGCGGAACAGCGCGACGGGTGTGCCGGTGGCCACACGCCTAGTGTCGCATCGTGAGGCGTTCCGGCGCCAGGGTCGTGTCGCGGCCAGCATGCCGAACGCGAAGCCGGGGCGGGAACGACCGGCGAACCGCGTCGCGAGGGGACGCATCAGTCGCCCCAGTGCCATGATCGGTCGCCGCCACAGCGGCTCGGCCATCACCGCGTGCGTGAGGCGTACGATGGGATGGAGCGGACGCGCGTCGTGGAGCACGCGACGGGCGTCCTCGATGGCCGGACCGTACTCCACGCCGGAGGGGCATGCGGGCTCGCAGGCGCGGCACCCGAGGCAGCGATCGAGGTGGTGGGCCAACGTGCGATCGTTCGCCGCGAGGCGGCGCGTCGCCATGGCCCGCATCAACACGATACGTCCCCGCGGGCTGTCGGCCTCGTCGTCGGTCACGAGATACGTGGGGCAGCTCTGGAGGCAGAATCCGCAGTGGACGCAGGGGTCGAGCCCGGCAAGCGCGCTCGCCCTCACGCGCCGTCGCCCAGTGGCACGACCAGGGTGCCGGCCGGATCGAAGGTCGCGCGGAGCGATCCCACCAGGCGGCCCACGCCTTCCCGATACGCCCCGAAGTGACCGAAGCGGGATCGCAGGCTCCAGGGTGCGCGCTCCAGCGTGAGCGGGAACTCCATCAACGCGGCGGCATGTCTCAGCACTCGGAGATCGTCGAGCCGCGCCGTCCCGCTCCAGCGCACGACCCCGGTTCCCACGGACGCCGCGATCCACTCGTCGGCAGTGTGGTGGATCAGGAGATCGAGCACCCGGTCCAGCGCGCCCGGAAGGCCGCCCAGTCTGAGTGTGGTCGGATGCCGAGTGGCGAGCGTCATCGCGGTGGACCAGAACGAGGCCGCTTCGTGGGGCTCCAGCTCGACCGTGCCCGATCCGAGCAGTCCACGCACGATGTCGCGTGTGGCGGCGACCTCGGCGTCTCGGCCTACCAGACGCGCCGCCAGCGTCCAGGTATCGGATCCGGTCGCGGCGGGGGAGAGCGCTTCGAGGGCCGCGGGCGTGATTCCCTGGTCGAGGACGTCGAGGGCGCTCGTCAGCAGGCCGTCGCGCGGCCCGTGAGCCACCAGGGTGACGTCGGCACGCGGCACCGTGCGCAGCCGCATGGTGATGCTGGTGAGCACGCCGAAGGCGCCGAAGCTCCCCAGCCCGAGTTTGGCCAGATCGAACCCGGCGACGTTCTTGACCACGCGGCCACCGGGTTTGAGGATGCGGCCGTCACCGGTGACCAGGGTGAGCCCCAGTACGTGATCCCGCAGGTTGCCGAACCCCGCGCGAAGCGGTCCGCCCGTCCCCGTCGCAGCGATCGAGCCGACGGACCGATCAGGACCCACGTGATCGAGCGCGACCCAGACCTCCTGATCCGCGAGCGCGCGCCGCAGGTCGCTCCACAAGGCACCGGCCTGGACGGTGACGACGAGATCGCGCGGACTCAATTCCGTGACCCGGTTGAGCCGTGTGGTCGAGAGCGTGAAGTCCGCCGGGGCATCGGCCGGCATCCACCGACCGGAGCCCGATACGCGCACGTGCCATCCTTCCTGGGTTGCCGTCCCGAGCACGAGCGCGATGGCTGCTTCGTCGCGCGGCGTGACGACCGGGATGCCATCCGAACCGCCGTCGTCCACCGCGTCCGCGCCGATCAGCGTGCGCAGCTTCCGGGCGATCATGTCTCGGCCAGCCACGGTGCCGCCAGCTCCGCGGTTTCGTCGATGAAGGCCCTTGCCTCGGCAACGTACTTGATCGCGTCAGTGGCCCGCCACGGGCTCGTGAGGACCTGCTGCACGTCCAGTCCCGAAAGGGTAGCGAACAGACTCGGCAGCTGCTCCTGGACCCGGCGGTGCATGGCCTCGGGGGTCATCACGTGCCGCCACGGCGGGCTTTCGACCCACACGCGGATCGTCGCGCCGGCGACGACCGCGGGGTATGCCTCCTGGAGCGCGCGTCCGCCGTCATCCTGGTCGAGATGACGCTGCGCCTGGTCCACGCGCCGTTGCGCGGTCTCCAGCTGGTCGCGGACCAGCGTGCGCCATCGCGTGGGGATCGCGGTCATGACGCGAGCGCCCTGCGTGGACGCGATCGGGGCCCCCCGGGCGTCGGGAGCACCTTGCCGGGGTTGGCAATGCCCAACGGATCGAACGCTCGCTGCACGTCCCGCATGGCGCCGAGCGTGTGCGGATCGAACACGAGCGGCAGGTAACGGATCTTGTCCGCGCCGACGCCGTGTTCTCCCGTCACGGTGCCGCCGGCCCGGATGCAGGCGTGCATGATGGCGGCCGCCGCGCGCTCAACGCGTTTGGCCTGCTCTGGGTCGCGCGCGTCGAACCCCATGTTGGGATGCAGGTTGCCGTCGCCGGCGTGGAACACGTTGGCGATTGTGATGCCGAAGCGCTCGCCGATGCGCTCGATCTCTTCGAGCACGGCCGGCAGCACCGACCGGGGCACTACGGTGTCTTGCACCACGAGGTCGGGGCTGATCCTCCCCAGCGCGCCGAACGCCTTCTTGCGGCCGTGCCACAGCCTGGCGCGCGTGGCGGCATCGGCCGCCCGCCGCACGTCCCGCGCTCCGGCGGCCCGCAGGATGGTCTCCACCTCCGCGGCTTCTGCCTCGAGCGGTGCCTCGTGCAGGCCGTCCAGCTCGACGAGCAGGATCGCGCCAGCATCGGTCGGGTAGCCCGCGGCGTAGATCGAGGCCTCAACGGCGCGGATGCAGTTCTGATCCATCATCTCCAGGGCGGCGGGCACGATGCCTGAGGCAATGATCGTGGAGACCGCTTCCCCCGCGGTGGGCAGATGCTCGAAATCGGCGAGCAGGGTCCGCACGACCCGCGGCAATGGCGTGAGGCGCACGGTGACGCTGGTGGCGATGCCGAACATGCCCTCGCTCCCCACGAACACCCCGACGAGGTCCGGTCCCCACGGTTCTCCGTTGGGTGAGCCGATGCGAGCGACACTTCCGTCGGGGAGCACCACCTCGAGCGCGAGGATGTGGTTGGTCGTGACACCGTACTTGAGGCAGTGGGGTCCGCCGGCGTTTTCGGCCACGTTGCCGCCGATGGTGCAGACCGTCTGACTGGACGGATCCGGCGCGTAGTGCAACCCGTACGGCGCCACGGCCGCCGTGAGTCGATCGTTCACCACGCCCGCCTCGACCACCGCCCGCCGGTTCCGCGGGTCGATGTCCAGGATACGGCTCAGGCGGGTGAGCACGATTAAGACGGCGTCGGGCGAGGCGACCGCGCCGCCGGAGAGGCCAGTGCCGGCCCCGCGGGCGACAAACGGGATCTGCTGGCGGTCGAGGTGGGCTACCACCCGCGAGACCTCGTCGCGTGAGCCCGGAATCACCACGGCTCCCGGAACGCGCTTCTTGGTCGGGAGGCCGTCGGCCGCGTAGGTCTCGAGCGCGGCGGCGGCGGTCCGGACCCATGTGGGGCCGACGATCGTCTCCAGGTGGTGCACCACCGCGCGCGGGATCGTCACGATCCGTCCTCGTCCGGCATGTACTGCAGGAGCCCGCGGCCGTTCCGCTTGGCACGCTGGTGCAACACGACACGCTTGGTCACTTGCTCGTTGAGCGAATCGAGGAGACCACGCAGGCGGGTGAGTCGGTCGATGGTGGATCGCGAGGCCAGCAGTGGCAGCGCGTTGCCGAGGTCCAGATCGAGTGACCCTGCCACGTGGAACGACGTCGCCGTGGGATCGGTCGGTAGCTCAACCGGCCGTGCGGGCTGGTCGTTCAAGGCGCCCATGGCTTTCACGAACCGTTGGAACGTTTGGCGGACCTGGCGTGCCAATTCGTGGGCCTCCCCATCGTCCTCCCACGGCTCGTCGCCGAACGGCTGGACCTCCGCAACGAGGTACAGCCGGTCCGTGTCCAGGTAGCGGGACAACACGTAGCGATCCTCGCCGGTCACGAGGATGTTCGAGCGTCCGTCGGAGAGCGGGCGGACCTCACGGACGATGACCGTCGTGCCGATCGATCCCGGCGGTGGTGTTCCCTCGACCTCGTCTCCGGTCAGCGGGGAAATGCCGAAGGCCCGGTCACCCGCCTGGCAGTCGGCGAGCAGTTGACGGTAGCGTGGTTCGAAGATATGGAGCGGCGTGGGCGTACCGGGGAACACCACGAGTTGCAGCGGGAACACGGGAAGCCGACGGAGCGACATTGGTCAAAGATACGAGCACGGGGTAGGGGGTGGGGAGCGAGAGTGCCGGGCGCAGGTGTCGCGCCGCTCTGAAGACAAAACGGCCGGCCCGAGGGCCGACCGTCGGTCGTGCATCGTCAGGAGGGGACTATGCCGCGACCCAGAACCCCTTGAGGGCCTCGCCGTGCGGGCTCTCGCGGAGCTTCTCGAATGCGCGCTCCCGAATCTGCCGTATCCGTTCGCGGGTCACACCCATCAGCTCCCCGATCTTCTCGAGGGTCATGCCCTCGGAGCCTTCCTCCAGCCCGTAATACAGGTAGAGGATCTTGCGCTCGCGAGCGGTGAGGTAGCGCTGGAGCACTTCGTCGATGAACTCGCGCATGAGGCGGCCGTCGGTGATGGCTTCGATCTCGCCGCCTTCGTCGGCGGCGAAGCGCTCGCCAAGTGTGGCCGCGTCGCGGTCGGAGCGATCCACAGGGGCGTCCAGGGACATCTCCGCTGCCGTCATGCGGCGGGCGCTGCGCACGTTCTCCACCGTGTCGTTCAGGGCCCGGGCGATCTCCTCATCGGTGGGCTCGCGTCCGAGCTCTTGCGAGAGGTAGGTCTCGGTCCGGGACATCCGGATGAGGTGACTGTTCTGGTTGAGGGGGATGCGCACGCTGCGGGTCTGTTCTGCAAGCGCTTTCAGGACGGCCTGCCGCACCCACCACACTGCGTACGAGATGAACTTCACCCCCTGCTCCGGATCGAACTTCTTGACCGCCTTGAGCAGGCCCTCATTGCCGATCGCCACCAACTCGGACAAATCCAGGCCATGGCCCTGGTACTTCTTTACGTACGAGATCACAAACCGCAGGTTCGCGGTCACCAACCGCTCTGCAGCCTTCTGATCGCCGCGACGGGCGCGGCGGGCAAGGCGCCGTTCTTCTTCGACATTCGGAATGAGGGGCAGCTTCTGGATGTCCTGGAGGTACTGATCGAACGCGGACGACGCAGGCGAACGGAAGAAGCCTTTCGCCTTGTTACTGCGGAGTTGGGTCATACACGCCCCAAGGTCGTTGAGAGGGTCGGCTCTGGGAGGGCCAGGTGACCGTAGTGAAACCCGCCAAAATGACCGAAACCAAGGCGGGCCGAATATAGGAAGCACCCTTCGAACAGTCAAGAAAATCGAGTTTTCCACATCACAAATCATTTGTTGTCAACCCGTTCGGAGTTTTGTCCACTTTCGGGCCATTTGGGCACGGTGTAGCGATGGTGTCGTGAAATTGTAAATGGTTGCTAGTAGGGGACTTGTGGCAGGTAGGCGTGTGGAAAACGTGTGGGAACCTCGTTCTACCAGTCCAGGGAGGGGATCAGCTCGCCAATCGCAGTGAGGTCCACCGGATGGCCCCCCTCCGGACCCGGTCCGGGAGCCATCGCGCCGATCGCTCGCGGGAATGCAAAGCTGACAGTCCCGTCAATGGCCATACGCATCCGCTCGAGTACGTCAATGAACTGCTGGGCCGTGACCGTCGTTGGGGGTGTCTCCGGCAATCCGAACGCGATGAGAGCGTCGGCGAGTTGGGCTGGCACACCCCGATCGGTCACCCCCAGCGCGACCCCGAACTTCGCTTCCGCCACCATACCAATGGCCAGCGCCTCGCCGGGCAGCACCTCGTACCCCAGCGCCACCTGCAGCCCTGCCGCGACTCTCTGCCCGAAGCGTGGCGCTCCTGCGCCCGTGCCAGACATCTCGCGCCTGATTTCCACGCTTCGGCGCACCACCGACTCCAGTACCGCCGGCTGTTTCGCCACGATACCCGCGCGCACGTCCAGCAGGCGCTCGAAGTACTCGACGTCCGCCATGGCCGCATGGCGCAGCGGGTAGGCCATGCCCGCGGCAACCTGAACCGGGGGTAGCGAGGCTACCGTGGCGACGTCGGCCGCGACCAGCGCCGGCGCATGCACGGCCCCGACGAGCCCCTTGCCGCTCGGCGTGTCGACACCCACCCACCCGCTCAAGGCGCAGTCCGTCATGGCGGAGAGAGTGGTTGGGAGCGAGACGTATGGCACACCGTGCAGGAACGTGGCGGCCACGAACCCCACAAGGTCACTGCACACGCCACCGCCGAGCCCAACCAAGGCACTCCCCGAATCGAGCGGGCCGCTGAGTAGCTGGTCGGTGAGGGTAATCCAGCTTTCCCGTGACTTGTTCCACTCACCGGAGGGAAACGTGAGCAACACGCTGGGGGCCGCCGTCTTGGCCGCGACCACCACGCGCTCCGCATAGAATGGCGCGACGTGCGAATCACTGATCACGGCATAGTGGCTCGCGGGGCAGTGGGTGGCGAGCAACTGATCCAGCGTCCCGAGCAGCCCCGTACCCACGATCACGTCGTATGGCACGGTGGGCGCCTCGCTGGCACCAGGCGGCGTGGCTATAGCGTCACCTCGCCCTCGATGACGGTGATGGCTTGTCCGCCGACCCGCACTTCGGTGATGGTACCGTCGGGTGCCACGTCGACCTCGACATTGATCCGACTGGGTCGTGCGATCTCCAGTCCCTGCTCCACCACGATGCGAGCCGAACGCCCGGTCGGCGCCACGAGGCCGTGGCGAACCAGGTAGGCACCGAGGGCGCCCGCCGCGCTGCCGGTGGCCGGATCCTCCGGTACGCCGAGTCCTGGCGCGAACATGCGGCAGTGCACCGTTGCGTCGGGCGCCACCGTCTCCCGCGCAAAGCACATCGCGCAGTCCGTGCCCAGGGTGCGGAGCAACGTCGCGAGGTCACCGCCGCGCCCGCCGCTCGGCAGGGCCTGGAGCGCGGGAAGGGAGGTCACGGGAACCATCAGTTGAGGGAGGGCGGTAGACACCACCTGCGGGGCGGGCTCGCTCGCCACGAGATCGAATTCGCCCCCCAGTGCCGCGCCCAGGGTCGCGACGTCGCTGACCGAGGGGCCGAACTCGGGACGCGCCTGGACCATGATCACTTCCGCCAGCCGTCCGCCCACGGTACGAATGCTCACGGGCAGCACGCCGGCACCGGTTTCCTGGGTTACCTGAGTCACGCCATCCTGCGGCAGGTCGATGATGCCCCGTTCGGCGAGCGTCCACCACGTGCCGATGGTCGGGTGCCCGGCCAGGGGGATCTCCGCCGTCGGCGTGAAGAACCGCACTCGACGCGTCGCGCGGTCCGACGCGAGGACGAACGTGGTTTCGGAGAGGTTCATCTCCCGCGCCAACGCCTGCATCTCGGCGGGATCGAGGCCGGCCGCGTCCGGGAAGACGGCGAGCGCGTTTCCGGCTAGCCGCCGATCCGTAAAGACGTCGATCTGGGAGAACCGATAGCGGGGCATCTCACCATTTCATGTCCGGGACGCCGGCGCGGTGATTGGCCAAGCGTGCGAGCATGAACAGGAGATCCGACAGGCGGTTGAGATAGCGAAGGATATCGGGAGCGACCGACGATTCGCGTTGTAGCGTGACGACGCTCCGTTCCGCCCGGCGGCACACCGTGCGCGCCATGTGGAGCTGCGCCCCCTTCAGGCTCCCGCCGGGGAGAATGAATTCATGCAGTGGCTCGAGCTCCGCGTCGGCCCGATCGATGGCGGCCTCCAGCTCCTCGATGCGCCCGGTTGGAATCACGGCCTTGCGCAATGCCTTGGCCACCAATTCGGGCGCGGGGCTCGCGAGCCGTCCCCCGATGGCGAGCAGGTCGCCCTGAATGGAGGTCAAGAGCGGTCGTTCGAAGTCGAGCGGCGCCGTCGCAACCGCGACCCCAATCGCGGCATTGGTTTCGTCCACGTCGCCGTAGGCGACCACACGGATCGCGTCCTTCCGCACGCGATCCCCGCCAAGGAGCGACGTCTCGCCCTTGTCACCGGTCTTCGTATAGATCTTCACGCTGACCAAGGTAGAGACTCGCCGGTCGAGTCGCCACTCTCACGCGGCTACACACCGTTGCCTTACGACGACGCGGCCGGACGGATAGAATGCACGCGACGCGTGAGCGAAGGGAACGCATCGTGAAGGCGGGCAGCACATCACCGCTGATGGTGGCAATCGTCGGGTCCGGCCCCGCCGGGTTCTATACGGCGGAGCATCTGTTCAAACGTGCCGGCGACCGGGTTCGTGTCGACATGTTCGAGCGTCTCCCCATGCCGTATGGACTGGTACGGTTCGGGGTCGCGCCCGATCATCAGAAGATCAAGAGCGCCACAAAGAGCTATGAACGCGTCGCGGCCAACCCACGATTCCGCTTCTTCGGCAACGTAGCGTACGGCGACCACCTACGGCTGGACGACCTGGCCCGATACTACCACGCCGTCTGCTTCGCCACCGGTGCGCAGACCGATCGCGGCATGGACATCCCGGGCGAGGACCTCGCCCGCAGCCATCCCGCAACCGAGTTCGTGGCGTGGTACAATGGTCACCCGGAATTTCGCGATCGGGAGTTCGATCTCTCGGTGGAGCGCGTGGCGGTCGTCGGGGTGGGGAACGTCGCCGTCGATGTGGCCCGCATTCTCGCGCGCACACCGGAAGAACTGGAGCAGACGGACATTGCGGAGTATGCGCTCGAGGCGCTTCGCGACAGTCGCATCAAGGAGATCACCATCTTGGGTCGACGCGGTCCGGCCCAGGCGGCCTTTACGAATCCGGAAATCAAAGAACTGGGTGAGCTGGCCGGGGCCGACTTCGTGATTCCGTCGACAGACGTCACGTTGGATCCGCTCAGTGCCACGGCCGTAGCGGAGAGCGACGACCGCGCCCTACGGAAGAAGATGGAGATCCTCCAGGAAGCCGCCGAGCGGTCCCCCGGCGGCAAACCCCGGCGACTGACACTTCGCTTCCTTGTGTCACCGGTGGAGCTGCTGGGCGATGCATCCGGACGGGTAGCCGGGATGCGCATCGTGCACAACGAGCTGTATCGGTCGGACGACGGCTCGCTGCGGCCGCGGGCGACCGATCGTACCGAGGAGCTGCCCGTCGAAATGGTGTTCCGCTCTGTCGGGTATCGGGGTGTGCCGCTTCCCGGCGTGCCGTTCGACGAACGGCGCGGCGTGGTACCCAATCAGGACGGCCGGGTGCTCGATCCCACGACCGGGGCTCCCGTTCCCGGACTCTACGTGAGCGGCTGGATCAAACGGGGCCCGACCGGGGTGATCGGCACCAACAAAGCGGATGCCGGCGAGACCGTGGATCGGATACTCGAAGACGTGGAGCAAGGAGTTCGCGCGCATCCGGCAGCGCCGGATTCCGGTGCCGTCGAAACGCTCGTGCGCGAGCGGCAGCCCGCATTTGTGTCGTTCGACGACTGGAAACGCGTTGATGAGATCGAAGTGGGCCGCGGCGAGGAATGCGGACGCCCGCGGATCAAGTTCACCTCGGCAGCCGAGGTCGCCGAGGTGCTGGGACGTCGGTGAGCGCTTCCCCTCCCCTCCTCTCTTACCGAGCGAGCTCCAAGACCAGTGAATCGATGTGCTGCAGTATGCCCGAATACGACACGGTGTGGTTGTTGGCGAGGATGGCGAACGTGAGCGTGCCGCCGTCGGGCCGTTCCACGTATCCCGCCAGCGAGTTCACGCGGGCGATGCTCCCGGTCTTAGCCACGACCCGACCTTCGAGTGGCGTGCCGACGTAACGATCACGGAGCGAGCCGGGCTGTCCGGACCTCGGCAGACCACGCACGAACCCCGCGCCCTGCGGATGGGTGTGCATGTAGGCGAGCAGCGCGACGAGGGCGCGCGGGGTGAGCAAATTGGTGGTGGCGAGCCCCGAACCATCGCTCAGGGCGACGGCGGTCGAGTCCAGCCCGACAGAATCGATCAGGAATCGCCGTTCGGCGGCGAGCCCGGCCGTCCACGATCCCGTCCCCGACACCTGGCGGCCGAGGATCTTGAGGAGCATCTCGGCAAACCAGTTCTGGCTCGAGTTCAGGACCGGGTAGATCAGGTCACCCAGCGGTCGGGAGGCCACTTCGGCAACGGGGGTGGTCGCGCGGAGGGACGCGTAGAGAGTCGAATCGAGCGTCGAGCGGGTCGGTCCCTCGACACTCACGCCGCGCCTGGCCAGCGCCTCTCGCAGTGCGGCGGCGAAAAACAACGCCGGATTTGGGATCGCGAAGTACTCGGTGCGGGGACGGGCCCCCAGGGGTACGCCGCCTTCTGCCCAGATCCGCGTCGTGCCGGGCTCGCGGAAGAAGTCGATGGTGCGCCGCTCCCCGGAGTTCAGGGTGCGGGTACGGTTTTCGAACAGGAACACGCCCAGGTCCGGCCAGAACTGCACCGCGACTGGAGCACCGACGGCGGGGCCCGGAGCGTACGTCACGTCGAGGCTGTTGTCGTTGAACCCCAGACCCGACACCGGTGCGGCGTACCACCAGTTCAGGTCGTAACTTTCCCATCCTGCATGGACCAGCTCGGGGTCGAAGTGGCTTCCGTCTCCCACGATGGCTCCTGCCACACGGCGAATGCCGCGGTCGGCGAGCTGATTGGCCAACGTGTCGATTCGAGCCCATGAGGAGTCGCATGCACCGACGGCGAGGGTATCGGCCCCGTAGCAACGCGTCGAAAAGCTCGGGTCGCCCCGACCGTAGATGACCAGATCGCCGTGGAGGACTCCATCCACTATCGGGCCCGACGCATACAGGCTCGTGACGGCCCGGAAGTCAGCCGGGAGCAACGTGCTGGCGGCTGCGGCAACGACGAGCTTCGCCGTGGACGCGGGAACGAAGAACCGATCGGCGTTGTGCTCGTACACCGTGCGGCCGCGGTCGTCAACCACGAGGAGACCCCAATGGGCCCGGTCCAGCGGCGGCGTGGCCAGACGGCGCTCGATGCGGCGCGCAAGACCGGACTGGGCGTGAATCGGCGGAACGGCGGCGCCGACCAGGGCGGCGCACGCTCCCAGGAACCACAGGTTGCGGCGTAGGTTACAGTTGTTCATGGGAAACTCGGGGATCGACGGTCGTGGGATGCGGCAAGCTATCGAGGTCCGCACATGAGGTCAATTCGTGCGGGCGGTGTTCTCGCCGTGTGTGTCATGATCTCACTCCCTGGCGCCCTGATGGGGCAAACCCGTGACGTCCGCGGACCGGTGGTGCGAGGGCTCGCGTTCGACGGCAACAAGGCGATCGACGACAACACCCTCGCGATCTCCATCGCCACTTCGGTCTCGACGTTCTTCGCGCGCTCGTCGCTCGTCCGCTGGATGGGCTTCGGCGAACGGCGTTACTTCAACGAGGTGGAGTTCCAGCGCGACGTGTTGCGCATTCTAGCGCTGTATCGGCAGAGCGGGTACGTGGATGCTACGGTCGACACAGTGGTGCAGCGATCTGATGATGCCGTGAAGCTGCGCTTCGTCATCGCCGAAGGGGAACCCATTCGACTCGCTCGCTTCACAGTGCAGGGCCAGGAAGACATCATCCCGACGCGGGAGCTCATGAGCACCTTTCCGCTCCGTGAGGGCGATCCGTTCAACCGCGTGCTGATGCTGGCGTCGGCCGACACGGTGCGCCTCCGGCTTGCAAACCGGGGCTATCCGTTCGCCGAGGTGTTTCGGAACTTCGACATCGATCTCGAGAGCCGTACCGGCACCGTGGACTTCGAAGTGGATCCGGGTCCGAGGACCACCGTCGAGCGCGTGGAGATCGGTGGGCTCCGTGACGTGGACGAACAAGTCGTGCGGCGGGCAATCTCCGTCGAGCCGGGCAAGCTGTTTCGGTTGCGAGACCTCTATCGGAGTCAGCTTGATCTGTACCGGACCGATCTCTTCAGCTACGTGAGCGTAGCCCTCCCCGATTCCACGCGCGGCGCGACTACACCGGACTCGATGGTGACCGTTCGCGTTCGTCTCGCCGAGGGGCCTCGACAACGTCTCCGACTCGGCGGAGGCTATGGCACGATCGACTGTTTTCGGGCGCTGGGGAGCTGGACACTCCTGGACTTTCTCGGCAACGGTCGGTCGCTGCAGCTTCGCGGGCAGGCCTCGCAGATCGGGGCTGGCACACCACTCGATGCCGGATTCCAGAACTCCGTTTGCGGCGCTCTGGCGGACGAAGACACCAGTCGATTGAAGCTGAACTACAATCTCACCCTCACGTGGCACGAGCCGTACGTGTTCTCGCGGCGCACAAGTGCCAACCTCTCCGTGTACGGGGAGCGCTACACCGAGTTCCGGGCGTACCTCCGTGAGGCCGTTGGCGGCGAAGTCGCCGTCACTCACCATCCGGAGCCACGGATCCCGGTGACCCTGTCGTATGGGCTGTCGTACGGTAGCACGAGAGCCGACCCGGCAGCGCTGTGCACGTTTCTCAACGTGTGCCGTGTCGAGGATACGCGGGTCTTCACTGAGGATCGACTCCGGGCGACGCTGTCGCTGTCGGCGGTGCGCGATGTGCGGAACTCGGTGCTGAATCCCACCGCGGGGAGCTGGCTGGGGTCGGAGATCCGGTGGGCGTCTCCAACCATCGGGTCCGACTCGCTGATCCGGTTCGCCAAAGGCACGTTGGAGTTCTCGGTGTACGGCCGCACCGGCCGGCACAGCGTGCTGAGCGTTCGCGCCAAGATCGGCCGCATCTTCCCGGCCACGCTCGGGGCCGGCGCGCAGGATTTGCGGCTCGTCCCCCCGGACGAGCGGTTCTACGGCGGGGGCGCCAGCACGGTTCGCGGATATGGACAGAACGAGCTGGGGCCCAAGGTCCGCGTGTTGGATACGGTCATCGTGCGCACCGAGGATCGGAACGGGCTGCCCGTGCAGGTGGTGGATAGCGTCATTCGGACGTCGCCGATCGGCGGGAACGAGCTGATCATCCTGAACGCGGAATACCGAGTCCCGCTCGCCGGGTTCTCGAACCGGCTCGCCGCCGCCGTCTTCGTGGATGCCGGCCGAGTGGTGGACCGCACCAGTGACGTGGCGCGGGGAAGCGGACTCCGAATCACGCCAGGGATCGGGATGCGGCTCGCCTCCCCGCTCGGGCCGATTCGCCTGGACGTCGCCTTCAATCCGTACCCCACGGACGAGACGCCGTTGTATAGAAAGGAAGGGTCCGACCTGGTCCTGGTGACGCAGACCTATCAGCCGACCCGCTCGTTCTTGGGTCGCTGGCGATTGCACTTCTCGGTGGGACAACCGTTCTAATGGCCCGTCGCCTCTCCGTCGCGCTCGCCCTCGCCGCTGCCTGGATCGTTGGCGTCACGTTGGGTGTGGCCGGCGCTGCGCTCCGGACCCAGAGTGGTCGGCTCGCCCTCGTGGCGTGGGTCCTCGATGTGGCGAACCGCGCAGTCGTTGGTACGGTCGAGGTGGGCGACGTCGGCGGCTCCTTCCTAAGAGGGCTCGAGCTTCGAGACGTGGTGGTCGCTACCGAGGACGGCTCCCCCGTGCTGCGCGCGGAGCTGGTCGGGATCGGCTACGGCGTTCGGGAGTTCATGCGCGGCCGGATCGTGTTCGGGGAGCTGAGGCTCTCGCGACCCGAGATCACGGTCGTACAGACGCGGTCAGGAGCCCCTTTCAACTTCGAGACGCTGTTCCCGAGCGACGACCGCCCCGACCCCACGCCCGGACGGCTCATCGCCTTCGGCAATGTGTCGATCACCGACGGCCGGATCGTCGTGAAGACGCCGGTGCCCAACGGTGCCGTGCCCGTCCGCGAACAGGAGCCGGGGCCCGACGGTCCGCTGCAGGTCCGCCGATTCGAGCGCCTGGGGGCCCAGCTGGACTATCTGAGGATTTCGTCGTCCCGACGGGACGACCCGATCCTGGTCGAGATCGCCCGGCTGCGCACGGAAGTGTCGGATCCGGTGCTCAGCGTCTGGGACTTGCGTGGGACGGCGCGGGTGTGGAGCGATTCCCTCGGACTCGAGTTGGCCCGGATCGAGCTGCCGCACACCGAGGCACGACTCGAGGGCACCGTGACATGGATCGCGGGCTCGTTGGGCTTCGCTCTCGAGGGTCGGGCGTCACCGGCCGAAACCGACGACCTCCTGGGACTGGTTCCGGCACTCCCGGCTGGGCTCCGAGGTGAGGCGCGATTCGAGACGCGGACATTGGGCGACGACGCGATCGCCTTCGCGGGGCACAACCTGGATGTCCGTGGCCGCGAGGGTGGCCGCATGCGCGGACGATTGGGCATGCAAGTCGGACCGGGCGAGCGGTGGGCGTTCAGGGAGACCACGCTCGAGTTGGACGACTTCGATCTGGACTATGTGCGCGGCTACCTGGATACGCTTCCATTCGTGGGACGCGTGACGGGTCGGGTGTCGGCGGACGGGCCGGCGGAGCGGCTCAGCCTCGAGCTGAACGCCGCCTTCCGCGACCTCGTGGTGGAAGGGGAACCCGTGTCGCGGGCCCGCGGCTCAGGCATCGTCTCTGTGAGTGAGGATGATTTCGTTTTCCGCGGCTTCACGATTCGGGATGCCGACGTCAGCCTCGCGACCGTGGAGCGGCTGGTCCCTGCCATGCTCCTGCGTGGACGACTCGCAGGATCGGGAACCCTCACCGGTCCGTGGCTGAACGCGACGTACGAGGGAGGACTCAGACACCGTGATGCCCCGCTGCCGGAGAGCGCTGCCACCGGTCGGCTCACCCTCGACACGCGTGGCGAGACGCTTGGTGTGTGGACCGAGCTCACGTTCGACTCCCTGCGTCTCGAGGGATTGCGCTCGAGCTTCGAGGGGTCCGACCTCGCGGGTGCGTGGCAGGGAACCGTCGCGCTGGCGGGCTTCGTCGACTCACTCGCGGTCACGGGGAGGCTCGAGGGCGATGCCGGTGTGCTCGAGGTCGCAGGCGCGTTGTTCTTCCTCGAAGACGGATCGGGCTCGCACCGGCTGGATGTCCGAGCCGAACGCCTCGACCTAGGCCGCCTGTCGCCGCGGTTTCCGAGCACGGTGTTGAGTGGGTCGATGATCGGGTCGGGTGGCTTCGCTACCGACGAGGCGCATCCCTTCCGCGCGGCCGTCACGCTCGGCCGCTCCTCGGTTCAGCGCATTGACCTGGACACGGCCGCCGCCGTGGCGGTC
Source organism: Gemmatimonadales bacterium (assembly GCA_041602035.1). GTDB lineage: Bacteria > Gemmatimonadota > Gemmatimonadetes > Gemmatimonadales > GWC2-71-9 > JAOTVV01. The sequence continues at coordinate 166,011 of JBFIHA010000002.1, forward strand.
GTCGCGCCCACGCGCGTGGCCTTCGACACGCTCACCATCGAGGCTCGTGCGCTCCGCATCCACGCCGCCGGTGGCGTGGGTCTCGACACCGCGGCGCGGGACACCCTGCTGTTCACCGCCGTCACGGACTCGATCGGGATCTTCGAGCCGGTGCTCGAACGGCTCCTCGGTCCACTGGAGGCGACGGAGGAAGCCGTCGCGCGCCCTTCGGGGACCGCGCGTGCCGCGGGTCGGGTGGTGGGGTCCATCAGTGGATTCCAGGTGGTCGCCGACCTCGACTTCGCGCAATTGCGCCGGGCCGACGCCTACGTCTCCCACGCCGGCGGGGTGTTCACCTGGGTCTCCGCGACGCGCAGCCTGGGGCTCGACGCGTCGATCGACTCGGTAGGCGTCGGGGCGGTGGCCCTGGGTGACGTGCGCGTGGCCCTGCACGGGCAACTGGAGGCGTTGGGGTGGCAGGCACAGTCACGCCTCGGTCACGGAGCGTGGATCGGGGCCGGACGTGTCGTGCGCGATTCGACATCGACCGAGTTGGTGTTCGACTCGCTCGGGTTGAGCTTGGCATCGGGACCGTGGTTTTTGGATCGGGGGGCGTCGATCGCGATGGACGACAGCGGCCTCACCTTCACAGAACTGGTGCTGCGCAACCGGTTGGGTCCGGGAGTGGTGTCCGTCCGCGGCCGCTGGCCCTTCCGCGGCGAGGGCGTGTTGGAGGGATCGATCGACGGGCTGCAGTTCGGTGACGTGATGGTGCTGGCGTTCCGCGATCCGGAAGAAGCGGCCGGTGAGCTGAGCGGGACGTTCACGCTCGGAGGCACGGCCCGCGCGCCCGTGCTCTCATTAGCCGCCAACTTGCGCGACGTACGCTATCGGAACTTCAGCGCGCCGTATACGCAGGGTCTGTTCCAGTACCGCGATCAGCGACTCCGTGGTGATTTCGAGCTCCGCGAGCTTGGGGTTCCGATCCTGATGGTTACGGCAGAGCTCCCGCTCGACTTGGCGCTCACCGGTGTCGACCGGCGGCGGCTTCCGGGACCGGTGACGGTACGCGCGAGAGCGGAGGATGTCGATCTCGCGTTGCTCGAAACGACCCTGCCCCAGGTTCAGGAAACCGTCGGGAGCTTCGATGCCGACTTCGGTGTCGAGGGCACATGGGAGCGGCCACGCCTGACTGGTCAGCTCGCGATCAGGAATGGTGGCGCCACGTTTCCGGGGCTCGGCGTGCGGCATGAGGCGATCGATGGCCGGCTCTCGCTCTCGGGTGACACGGTCTGGGTGGACGCCCTCTCGATCCAGAGCGGCTCGGGGACCGCCAATGTCGGCGGGTACGTTCGCTTTGAAGAGCTGAGCAAACCGACTCTGGCCCTGAGCATCACCTCGGCCAACTTCCGTACCATTGATGTGCGGGGGTACCTCACGCTCGCGACCACGGCCAGAGTACGACTCGACGGGCCACTCTATCAAGCCCGACTGACCGGCAACGCCACCGCCACGCGCGGGGTGCTCTACTTCGCCGACCTCGTGACCAAGGAGATCATCAACCTCGAGGATTCGCTGTACGCCCAGTTCGTGGACACGGCCCTCGTGCGCCAACAAGGACTCGGTGCGGAGTTCCAGAGCCGATTCCTGGACAGCCTGCGGATCGATAGTCTCAGAGTGGACATGGGGCGCGACTTCTGGCTGCGTTCGACCGAGGCCAACGTCCAGCTCGCCGGAAACGTGTTCGTCAGCAAGGTGCGACAGCAGTACCGACTCGACGGTGTGCTCGAAGCGCCGCGGGGCATCTATCGGTTGCAGCTGGGTCTCGGGACGAACAGGGACTTCACGGTGACACGGGGGCAGATTCGCTATCTCGGTACCTCGGATCTGAACGCGGACCTGGACATCGACGCTCGGCACGTCGTGCGCGGGACGACGGGTGAAGACGTGAACGTGGACGTGCACATCGGCGGCACCCTGTACGATCCTCGGCTCACCTTGTCCAGTGATTTCCAGCCGCCACTGTCGGAGCCCGAGATCATCAACTACCTGGTGTTCGGCGCTCCGACCCTCCGGGAGGGCCCTGGGGGAGGGTTGGAATCGCGGCTGTTCGCCCAGTGGCTCACGACGGCGTTCACGGGACAACTCGAGTACGCGTTGATCTCGGACCTCGGCATCCCATTGGACTACCTTCAGATTCGGCCGACCACGACGGTGAGCGGACTGAGCGGGGCCGAGGTCGCGGTCGGGAAGCAGTTTCAGGTGCTCGGCACGACCGCGTTCCTCACGGCCAGCCCCCGGTGGTGCCGGCGGCAGGCGACGTCCTTTGGTGTCGGGGCGAGCCTCGAGTTTCGATTGAGCCGGCAGTGGCTGATTGCGGCGAGCGTGGATCCGCTGACCAGCTGCGAAAACCCGTCGGCGCAGTCCGCGGCGAACTACCAGTTCGGGGCCGACTTGTTCTGGGAGAAGCACTACTAGTGGCACGCGCCCTCCTGATCTTTAATCCGGTCGCCGCTCGGGCGAACCTCAAAGTCGTGGACACGGTGGTCAAGGTGTTCAAGCGCGAGGGGTGGACGGCGGAGGTCGAGGGCACGTCGCGCATCGGGCATGCCAAGGACCTGGCGCGGGCGGGGGTCGATGCTGGCGTTGATCTCGTTGCCGTGTATGGCGGAGATGGCACGACGATGCAGGCCGTGGCTGGTATGGTCCACTACGAGGTGCCGGTGGCGCTGATTCCCGGTGGAACCGGGAATCTCCTCGCCGGCAACCTGCGGCTGCCACGGCGGCCGGCCGCCGCCGCGCGCGTCGCGATTCGGGGACGACCGCGGCCGATCGACCTTGGGATCCTCCCGAGGGACGACGGCCCGCACTATTTCGCTGTTGGCGCCGGCGCGGGATTCGACGCCGTGCTCATGGCCGAGACGACCGGGGCGGCCAAACGCCGCTGGCGTATGGCGGCATATGTCGCTACCGGTGTCGGAGCGATCGCGAGGCTCAAGGCGGTCCCTCATCGGCTCACGGTCGATGGCACGCCGATCGACGCGGACGCGGCCATGGTGCTGGTTGCCAACTGCGGGGAGATCGTGCCGCCGTTTCTGCGCCTGCGGAAGGGCGTGGTCCCCGACGACGGCGTGTTCGACGTGTTCATCGTGAATGCCAAGACCGTCATGGAAGGCGCCCATGCGCTGTGGCGCTTGGCCAGCGGCCTGGCCGAAGACAATTTCCGTATCAAATTCGCCCGGGGTCGGGAGGTCATCGTCGAGCCGGAGGAGCCGTTACCGGTGCAGTACGATGGGGAAGCAGCCGGGTGGACCCCGTTCACCGCCCGCATCGTGCCACACGCGATCAGTGTGATGGTGCCGCGGACCTAGTGGGGAGTCATCATGGGTCAAGAAACCGATATCATGGTCTGTCGCGCCTGTGGCAACGAGGAGCGCGCCTCCGAAGGGTACCCGTGTGCTGAATGCGGCGCATTCATCTGCGTCATCTGCAACATGCGTGGGGTGACGCTGTGCAAGACCTGCCAAGGCAGCGCGGGGGGCGGGAAGATGCCGGGCAATGGGTAGCGTGTATCGCAAGTTGGTGCTGTTCGACATCGACGGCACGCTGCTGTGGTCGGCGGGGGCGGGCCGGTCCGCCATCGGTCGGGCACTCATGGACGAGATGGGTGCCACCGGCCCGATCGACGGCTACCGATTCGACGGCAAGACGGATCCGCAAATCGTCGTCGAGCTGATGACGGCGGCCGGCCACCCCGACGCCGAGAGCGAGGCCCGGATATCGGCCGTGTGTCGCCGGTACCTCGAGTTGCTGAAGGTCGAGCTGAGCAGCCGCAAGACCGGTATCCGTCTCTATCCGGGAATCGCCACCCTGCTCGCCACCATGGAACAGCGGCACGACGGCCTATTGGGTCTCTTGACTGGCAACCTGGCACTGGGAGCGGAGTTGAAGCTCACCGCGGCTGGCGTGGATCCTGGACGGTTCCGGGTCGGAGCCTACGGATCCGATTCGGCGGTGCGGGCGGAGTTGCCCGCCATCGCCGCGGCCCGAGCCGCGCCAATCATGGGTCGGGTGCCGCAGGGTAGGGACATCGTGATCATCGGCGACACGCCGGCGGACATGACATGTGGCCAGGGAGTCGGCGCCCGCGCGCTCGGCGTCGCCACCGGTCGCCATTCGGTGGTTGACCTGCTCGCGGCGGGGGCCGATGTCGCCTTCGAGGATCTTAGTCAGACCGACGCGGTCATCGACGCCGTCTACGCGTGACCATCTCGAGAGCACTCCTACCCCTTCGCATCCCGGAACTGGGCCCCCACTTGGGAAAGCTCGTGACCGGCACGGGGCGCACTCCCGGAGGCCTGCGGCTGGACGCCGTGCGCGTACGTCTCGTCACCCGCCTGTTCGAGCGCGCTGGAGAGTCGAGACGGCTTGCCGCGAGGGAGCAGCGCCAGGAGTCTGTCGCCGCTATCGGCCGGGCCGCCTGGCTGGAGGCATGGGAGGAGGCGGTAGCGGCTGCGACAGAGCTGCTCGTCGAACGCGCTGCCCGACGCCTCCAGGCTGAGGCACAGGCCGTGCGGATGCCACGCCGTCGCCGCCGTCGCCTTGCACCGGGAGCGGTGGATCGGCACGCCGTGCGTGGTCGACTGGGCTCGGGTGGTGCGGCCCTCGTGGCGGCGCTCGACGCGGTGGAGCGCGACGGCGCCGGCGTCGTCGCAGCCACCGGTGCCGAACCGACCGCCCTCACCGCGTGGCAGGAGGCTCTGACCACCGCGGGCCGCCGGCTCGAGGCCGCCTGGCTCGCGCTGGAGGAGACGATCGACGTCGAGTCGGCTCGGTGGGAGCTCGTCGCGTCCGACGTGGCGCGGTGGCGCCATTCGCTCTGGCCAGTGGTGCTCGTCGGGGTGGTCGCGCTCGCCGGAGCAACGTGGTTCGGGCTCGTCCTCGGCGGGTACGTGCCGTCCCCGGACTGGCTCACGACGCTGTGGCAGCAGGTGTTTTGAGCGTGACGGTCCTCGGTCTTGGCATCGATCTCGTCGACGTGTCCCGTGTGCAACGACTGCTCGAGCGATACGGTGACCGCGCGCTTGAACGACTGCTGACGCGGGAGGAACGCACGTACTGCACGACGCGCGCGGTCCCCGCCATTCACATCGCGGCTCGCCTCGCCGCAAAGGAGGCCGCGTTCAAGGCGTTGGCCGGCGAGGCCGACGCACGGCGGATCTGGTGGACGGAGCTCGAGGTGCGGCGCGAGGCTGATGGCCGGCCCAGCCTTCACCTGCACGGCAAGGCGCGGGCACGTGGGGAGCGGCTCGGCGTCCGTTCATCCATGGTGTCGCTCACCCACGAGCATGGTCACGCCGCAGCGGTCGTGATTCTGCTCGGGTAGCGCCCGCTCGAGCGCGCTCGCCAGTCGGTCGTCGCCGCAAAGCGACGGACCGCGATCGGCTTGCTACCGGTGTTTGGCGCGCGCACTATTGAGTACCCGAACGAGCGAGGCACCATCCGCCGCGATTTCCTCCCCATCGTCCGGCGCGCCCTCGAGGGCCGCTACGTGGTCGATCGCGAGATCGCACGCGGCGGTGCGGCCCGGGTATTTCTGGCCCACGACAAGGATCAGCGGCGCGTCGCTCTCAAGGTTCTCCATCCACAGCTGGCCGTGTCCGTCGCCGCCGATCGGTTTCTGCGGGAGATCTCGATCCTCTCCGACATCGAGCACCCAAACATCGGGAAACTGATCGACTGTGGCGAGAACGACTGGCTGATCTACTATGTCATGCCATTCATTGACGGACCCAACCTGAAGGAGCACCTCACGCGGGTCCGCAAGGCATCCATCTCCGATACGCAGCACATCGCGGATGACGTGCTCGACGCGCTTGAGTACGCGCATGCCAAAGGGATCGTGCATCGCGACGTCAAGCCGGAGAACATCATGCTGACGTCCCGCGGGGCCGTGCTCCTCGATTTCGGGATCGCGCGTGCCATCCTACAGGCTGGGACGGATCGCATCACCCGGTCCGGATTCGCCGTCGGTACGTCCTGTTATATGAGCCCCGAGCAGGTGCAGGGAAAGCTCGACATCGACGAACGCAGCGATTTCTACTCGCTCGGCTGTGTGCTGTTCGAGTGTCTCTCCGGGCGGCCGCCGCATACGGCCCAGCGGGAGGAGTTGGTGTTGCGGATGCATCTCGAGGCGACGGCGCCCGACGTGCGCGACTTCCGAAGCGACACGCCCGAGCCGCTGGCCCAGGTCATTGCCAAGGCGCTGCACAATACGCCGGCCGACCGCTGGCAGTCGGCGGCGGAGATGCGGGCGGCGCTCGCCAAGGCGCCCACCGCCGAGGAGGCTACGGACCCCTAGCCTTTTGCCTTTGCGCCCGGCGGCGTCAGTGCGTCGACGCGCGCCAAGTCGACGGCGGGTTTGTTCTGGAAGTACGCTGCCAGGATCGCGCCCACCGCCACGGCGGCGAGGCTCGTCAGTTGGGCGAGGGTAAACGTGCCGAAGAACCGGTCGTCCTTGGCCCGAATGAACTCGACCAGAAACCGCTCCGTGCCGGCGAGCATCAGGTACAGCCCGAACAGCCAGCCTGTCCCGCGGGGAGAGCGGCGGAGCCGCCACAAGATCCAGAACGCCAACACCAAGGCCGCGGCTTCGTAGAGCTGGGTGGGGTGCACCGCCAGCACGTCGAAGGGATTGGCGCCGTCGGGGACCTCCACTCCCCAGGCCGCGAGGTTCTGCGCCGTCGAGGGCGGCAGGCCCTCCGGGAACCTCATGCCCCAGGGCAGTGACGTTGGCACGCCGTAATCGTCCTGTACCAGGAAGCAGCCCACGCGTCCAAGTGCCTGACCGACGGCCAGGGCCGGAGCTGCCAGCTCGAGCGTGAAGCGCATCGGCACACGGCGCCACCACCCGCTGAGCAGCACGGCGGCCGCACCGCCCAAAAGACCCCCGTACCAGACCAATCCAGCTCGTTCGAGCAGGGTCCGCGGACCGTAGAGCCCCGCATACCAGAGTTTCGCTCCCACCAAACCGCCAATTACGGCGGCCACCACGATGTCCCACGCGTAGTGTTCGTTTCGGTCGAGTTCCCGCAGGCGCTGCTGCATGACCCAGCCGGCCATGAAGAACCCCATCATGACCATGATGCCGAACCCGGTGATCTCGAGCGGACCGAGCCGGATGACGAACGGATAGACGGTCATGACGATCCGCCGACGGGAGTGAGGACCGGTCCTCGCTCGAGACCGGGCCACGGAAGCCGCGGGTCGGCGTCGAGGTAGGCGTCGCTGCGCTCGCCCCGGTCCAGGTGGAACCATCCCGCGCGAGCGATCATCGCGGCATTGTCGGCGTTGAGCCGTGGCTCGGCGACCACCACGCGGGCCTTCCCGGCCAGACGATCCGTCATCACGGCGGTGAGCGAGCGGCTGCACGCGACGCCGCCACCGAGCACCACTGTGCGGTGGCCCGTTTGCTCGACGGCTCGCCCTACCTTGTCGGCGAGCACGTCGAACACCGCCGACTGAAACGACGCGGCCATGTCTGCCCGGTCGCGAGCGATGTCGGTCGATCGACGCACGGCGTGAAGCACCGCGGTCTTGAGCCCGCTGAACGAGAACTCGAAGCCATCTCCAAGCATCGGTCGTGGCAAGGCAAAGCGATCAGTGCCGTGGCGTGCGTCCCGCTCGATGTCGGGCCCGCCGGGGTAGCCGAGACCCAGGAGGCCGGCCACCTTGTCGAACGCCTCACCCGCCGCGTCGTCCCGCGTCTCGCCCAACACCCGGTACCGACCCCACTCGGGCACGTCGAGGAGCAGGGTGTGGCCGCCCGACACGACGAGCGCGACGAACGGTGGCACGCAGTCGGGATACTGGAGCGTCGGGGCAAACACGTGACCTTCGAGGTGATGTACCCCGATGAGCGCCCGGTTCGCGGTCGCGGCCAGGGCCTTCGCGTAACACAGGCCAACGAGCAGCGAGCCGACCAGACCGGGTCCGGCGGTGACGGCGACGGCATCGATTGCGCCGAGTGACACGCCGGCGACGTCGAGCGCCTGGCGGACGACAGGACCGATCGTGCGCACGTGCGCCCGCGAGGCCAGCTCGGGAACGACGCCACCGAAGACGGCATGGATGTCCTGGGAAAGGATGACGAGACTCGCGAGCTCGATGCGCTGCCCGTCGCGGATCAGCACGGCGGCGGACGTCTCGTCGCACGACGTCTCGATGCCGAGGACGACGTCAATCACGGAGGCCTCGGCGGACCACGACGGAGTCCGGGGTGACCCAGGCGGTCACGCCGCGCGGCGCCGTCACCTCGAGCCCGACGATGGTCTCGCGGGCCGTGCCCTGGAGCCGTGCCCGCACCCGCACGCTGTCGCGCGTGAGCGCCGGCAGCCGAATGCGCCTTCCACGGATGGTCACGCTCACCAAGCGCGGATCGCTCACCCAGCCACCCGGTGGGCTCGCGTCGATCACTACGGGGATCCCCATCAGCACCTTTTCCGCGAACCCGCCGACATCCGCTTCGACGAGCACGTCGGAATGCGACAGCCGCAGGCCCTCGAGGCCCGCGGTGTCGATCGTCAGCCGTTGGCTCACGGGGCTCGTCAACCCGCGCAATTCCAGTGATTCCGTGACCACGGAGTCCACGTCCGCCACGAGCAGCTCCGGTCCACGGATTACGATGGTGCCGGGCGTGACGAGGACGCGGCCGAACAGCTGGTACCCGGAATCCGGCTCGAGCGCCACCCGGGCGATGACCGGGACGGTACGCTGCGCCACGTCGTCCAGCAGGACGGTGACCGTCCGCGGCTCGATCTGCTGCGCCTTGACGGCCGCCCCTTCGACCGTGCCAAGATCTGCGACGCTGAGCTGGACCTGGAACTCAGAGCCCGAAATGCTATCCGGCAGCGTCTTGCGAATCACGGGCGGCTGTCCGTAGAGCTTGATCAGTTCGCGGGCCGTTCCCGTGTACAGGGCTTGGACCGGAGGGTGCTCGCTGCTCACGATCGACCGCCCAGCCGGCGGCTCCAACTCCAACCGAACCGGTACGAGCTGGGTGGACGGTTCCTCGGCCGCGACGGCCGCCCACAGAATCGCCGCGAGGACCAGCGCGGTGACCTTGATCGGCCAGTTGTCGAGCAGGCTGGAGCGAAGCTTACTGAGCGCGGTCTGCCACTGCATTGGGCGCGCCGAGAAGCCGGCTCATGAGCTGGACTTGGGTGGGGTGATCCCATTCGGCGGGACCGATGACCTTCTTCACGATCACGCCGTTTCGGTCGATGATAAAGCTCTCTGGCACACCCGTCGTCTGGTAAATCCGCTCGATCCGGCCCGAGCGGTCGTGCAGGATGTCGAATGTCAATGCTCGGGCCGTGACCCACTCGCGGACGTTCTCTGATCCTGCAGCGTCGACGCTGACCGCCACGACCCGCAGGCCGGCATCGCGGAGCTCGTCGTAGAGACGCTGCATGGAGGGCATCTCCGTCACGCACGGCAGGCACCATGTTGCCCAGACGTTGAGGAGGACCACCTCCCCACGGTAGCTGCGGAACATCACCGTATCGCCACTCATGACGTCCACTGCCCTGAAATTGGGTGCCTCGCTTTCCACGCCGACCGGCTGCAGCGATGGGGTGAGCATCAGCCCGCCGATCAAGCCGGCACCGAGAATCCCGACGATGGCAAGCACGAAGATCCATTGACCGCGTTGCGTCATGTCACGTCACCGTCAAACAGCGTTTGCGTAGTTCCCGGACCTCCCGTGCCGGATTGTCCGCGGCGAAGATAGCCGACCCCGCCACGAAGGTGTCGGCCCCAGCCGACCGAGCGGCGAAAATCGTCTCGCTCGAGATCCCGCCATCCACCTCGAGGTGCGCCGCACTCCCCTGCTCGTCCAGCAGACTCCGCGCCCGTCCGATCTTGGCCAGCGACGCGGGTATGAACTCCTGGGCGGCGTATCCCGGGTTCACCGTCATCAGCAGCAACAGGTCCAGATCGTCGAGGACCTCCGCTGCCAGACTGAGTGGCGTTCCGGGGTTCAACGCGAGCCCCGCGAGCATACCGCGCTGGCGCACGGCCTCGAGCTGCCGTTGAACGTGGCGCGTCGCCTCCGGATGAAAGGTAAACACGGACGCGCCGACATCGGCAAACGCCTCGATAAAACTCTCCGGTCGCTCGACCATCAGGTGCACGTCCACCGGCAACGTCGTCGCCCGTCGCACGGCAGCAATCATGCCCGCGCCAAAGGTCAGATTCGGCACGAAGTGCCCATCCATTACGTCCACATGGATCCAGTCGGCGCCGGCGTCCTCGACGAGCCGGATCTGCTCGTCGAGTCGCAGCAGGTCGGCACTGAGCACGCTCGGCGCAATCCGGATGCCACTCACTGGGTGCCCCCCCGCGCCAGGGTGACGTTGATCGGCGTCCCGGGTGCGCTCAGCGTCCCGGGGGCCGGATCCTGGTCGATAATGGTGCCTTCTCGGGCCGTGGGCATCGTCCGCCGCATCGACGTTCCGAGCCGCAGCCCCACCCGGGCCAAGGCAGAGTCGGCGTCGAGCGGGGTCAGTCCAGCGAGGTTGGGCACGGGGATCGTGGGCGCTCCCACGCTCACCACCAGCGTGACCGAGGCACCGGGCAACAGGCTCGTTCCCGCCGGGGGTCGGGAGTTAATCACCACATCCTTCGGCGCTGGTGCCTGTGTGGCCTCCGTCCGCCCCACGGCGAGTCCCGCGGCTGCGAGAATCTGCTCCGCGAGGGCCGCATCGTAACCATTCAAATCGGGGACGGGGATCCGCTGGGGGCCACTGCTGACCACCAGCGTCACGGTCTGACCACGCGTGACCGAAGTTCCGGATGGAGGATCCTGCCACACCACGTGGCCTTGCGAGGCGGTGGGGTGGCTCTCGGTGCCGACCTGCCCGAGCCGCAAGCCGGCGTCGGCCAAGCTGGTAGCGGCCCGATCCTGAGACAAGCCGAGGACCCGAGGGACGGTGATGGTCGTAGCGAAGATCGGCGCGGGGAACAGGACCAGCACCGCCAGCAGGTACCCCACGGCGAAGGCTCCGAGGGTGCCGCCAACGAGGAGCCAGGTGCGACGCCCGCCCGGCGTTCGGCTCACGAGTACGGGAAACCCGGTGGCCACCCGAGTCCAGATGGCTTCGAGCCACGGCGGCACCCCGAGCCGCCGCTCGCTTCCCCTGCTGTGTCGTCGGAATCTCACCGGCGTCGCCTCATCCGTGCCCCGTAACCGCCATCAGTCCCAGCGTCGGGAGGAAATATCGACAGGTCGTCGCCTTCTCGATAGAACCCCGGATAGCGTCGCAGGAATCCATCGACTTGCTCCTCGTTCTCCTCCGGCTCGAGCGAACACGTGAGGTAGACAAGTCGCCCTCCGTCACCAACCACATCTGCGACGGCGTCCAGAATCTCCCGTTGGCGCCGTACCAGGGCGTGAATGCGCCCCTCCGTGAGCCGCCACCGAGCATCGGGGTGACGTCGCAGGGTACCGGTGGCACTACACGGCGCGTCGACGAGCACCGCGTCGAGGCTCGCCCTGGCGAACGGGGGGTGTCGAGCGTCGGCAGCCAGTACCGGGACGGATGCCGCGCCGCGCTGCAGCGTCTCTCGTAGCAGCGTCAGTCGCGTGCGGGCGTGATCCGAGGCGATGACGCGGTACCCTTCGGCTGCGAGCACCGCTGCTTTGCCTCCAGGGGCCGCGCAGGCGTCCCAGACTCGGTGGGTGGACGGCAGCGCGGCGAACCCAAGGAGTTGGGCCTGCGCAGGATCTTGGACCACGAAGGCTCCGTTCGCAAAACCCGGAATCGACCGCACAGCGGATGACCGAACCGTGAAACCCACGCCGAATGGCGCGTCATCGAAGTCGAGATCGGCGGCTTGCAGCGCAGCGCGCAGGCGGTCGGGCGGCCAACGGGTCGGCCTTATGGTCAGGTCGGGTCGGGCGTTGTTGTGGCGCAGGAGGGTCTCGGTACGCTCGGGGCCGTAGCGCCGGAGCCAGCGGTCAACCAGCCATTGGGGATGGGAGTGCTGCTCGGCGAGATCGAGGGTGCTTTCGGATGCGGTGCGCGCATCGTCGCCGGCAGCCAGGCGTCGCAGTACGGCGTTCACCATGCCGGCAGGACGGTGGCCGACGGCGGTCTTTGCCACCTCTACGGTGGCGGACAGCACGGCGTACGCCGGTATCCGATCCAGATGGGTTAATTGGTACGCGCCGATGCGAAGCAAATCCTTCACGTCCGGGTCCACGCGGGTCCAGGCCGAGCTGGTGAGAGGGCGGAGGCGCCGATCCAGCGCGTGCCGATGCCGCAGGACGCCGGCCGCCACCTCGTGTGCCAGCCGCCGGTCCGCGGGTGACAGTTCGGCGACCGCCTCATCCAACGCGGTGTCGAAGCGGCGACCGTCGCGGACGCGGCGCAGTACCAAGAGCGCCGCCATCCGAGCCGCCTCTCCCGACGGCACCGCTCAATCCAGCATGCCGGATGTGGGGCTCGAAGGGACGGCGATATCCCGCGTCGGCATCCGGCCGGCAAGGAACGCCAAGCGCCCGGCCTCGACGGCGAGACGCATGGCGGTTGCCATCGCCACCGGATGGCGTGCGGCGGCCAGGGCGGTGTTCATGAGGATGCCGTCCACGCCCTGTTCCATCGTGACGCACGCGTCGGATGCCGTGCCGACACCCGCATCCACGATCACCGGAGCTTGTACCCGCCGCTTGATCGTTCGGATAGTATAGGGGTTGATGAGGCCGAGCCCGCTCCCGATGGGCGAGGCGAGCGGCATGATGGCTGCGCACCCGGCGTCCTCGAGACGCAGCGCGGTGACCAAGTCGTCGTTGGTGTAGGCCATCACCGTAAACCCCTCCCGCGCCAGGACCTCTGCCGCCTGAAGCAGGCCTGCAACGTCGGGGAGGAGCGTTTCCTCGTCGCCAATCACCTCAAGCTTGATGAACTCGTTGAATCCAGCTTCGCGTGCGAGGCGTGCATACCGGATGGCGTCCTCGGCGGTGTAGCAGCCGGCCGTGTTCGCGAGCAGGAAGTAGCGGCTCGGGTCGAGGTGGTGCAGCACCCCCTCTTCCTTGGTCCGATCGAGGTCGACGCGCCGCACCGCTACCGTGACCACCTCGGCCCCGGATGCGTCTATGGCGCGAACCATGGTGGCATTGTCCCGGTACTTCCCCGTGCCCACCATGAGCCGGGATCGAAAGGTCCGGTCGCCAACCCGGAGATGCTCGTCGTCCGGTGCCGCTACGTGCTTGCTCATCGAAGTTCCTTCTGCGCCGGCGGGCGGGTAACTCAGCCGCCGCCCACGAAATGCACCACTTCCACCCGGTCGCCGTTGCCAAGCCGGGTCGCTCCGAGCTCCGGCCGCCGCACGATCGCTCGGTTCAGCTCGACCACCACGGCACGCGAGTCGAGCTCGAGCTGATCCAAGAGATCTCCGAGCGACGCGTTCGCGGTGATGCGTCGGTCCTTGCCGTTGACGGTAACGGTGATCGAGTCGGTCATGATGAAGATGCCTGTGGTGCTGACCGGGTGGACGCCGTGTCGGTCCTCGTATCAGTCGGGGTCATTCACTGCCTCCCGCTAAACATAGCAGCATCCGCTTGGCGACCGCACCGGAATCCGGCGCCATCCATAGCGCCGAGATGGCTGCCACACCCCACGCTCCGGCGCTCCGGCATTGTTCCACGCGCGCCGGGGTCACTCCGCCGATGGCGACGACGCGCGCCGGTGCCGCGTGCTCGATGGCGGCGGGTCCAAGCGCCGCCCGGCCCGGGTGCGATCTGGTCTCCCAGATCGGTCCCAGGAAGACGTAGTCCGCCCCCTCGTCCCAGGCGGCGCGGGCCTCGGGTGCGGAATGCGTGGACCGACCGATCAAAACGTCCGGGCCGAGCAGTCGGCGGGCGTCGGCCACGGACAGACCGCGGCTCGGGAGATGCACGCCGGCCGCGCCGAGCCAGGGGACGAGATCAGCTCGGTCGTTGACGAACAGCCGCGTGGCGGGCCAACGCAACACGCGCGCCACGTGAGCGAGTGGCCCGGCGGCCACGGTGTGCGATCGTAGCTGAAGGGCCACGGGACCGGCGGTCATGATCCGCGTCGCTCGCTCGGCGAGATCGGGGAGAGCCAGGACCTGATCGTTGGTGACCGCGTGCAGGTGTGGGGGCTCTCGAGTCAGACGAACGTATCTCCCTTGGCGGCGCCCCGCCCCCGAATCCAGTCGGCGGCCGCCATGCGCCCCCGTCCGGCGGGCTGAACGTCGAGGAATTGAACGGCGCCGTCGCCCGTGGCCACGATGAATGCCGGGTCGGTCTCGACAATCTCCCCGGGCGCGCCGTGGGCGGGCTCGACACCCAGGATGGGTCCGAAGAGCTTCACCTCACGATCGCCGAGGGTGGTCCACGCGCCGGGCCGCGGGTCGAACGCGCGTGCCTGCCGAGCGATGCGGGTGGCTGGCTCCTCCCAGCGAATGGACGTCAGCTCCCGGGTGATCTTCGGCGCGAACGTCGCGTGTTCGTGATCCTGCTCGAGCCAGGCGACGGCATCGCTGTCGATGAGGGCCAGGGCCTCCACCACCGCGAGCGCTCCGAGCTCCGCCAACCGAACGGTGAGCTCACCCCCGGTTTCGTCCGGGGCGATCGGGGTGGGAACCTGGATGGCAATCGGGCCGGCGTCCATCCGCGCGACCATCCGGATTACCGAGATCCCGGTCGCGTCGAGCCCAGCGAGAATCGCGTGCTCGATCGGTGCCGCTCCGCGCAGCGCCGGCAACAGCGACGCGTGGACGTTGAGCATCCCCTTCGCCGGCACATCGAGCAATTCCTGCTTCAGAATGTGTCCGTACGCGACGACGACCGCGATGTGGGGCTCGAGGCGTCGGAGCAGCGCGATGGTATCAGGGGTGTTCGGAGTCTCAGGTTGAAATACCGGGACATCCGCCTCCGTGGCCGCCACATGGACGGCCGAGGGCACGGTGCGCGAGCGTGACCGTCCCTTCGGTCGGTCGGGTTGCGTGATGACGGCGGCAACATCGAATCCCTCGCCGAGCAGGGCCCGCAGCGACGGCACGGCAAATTCGGGAGTGCCGAAGAAGACGATTCGCACGATCAGAGCCTCGACGGAGACTCGCTTGGCGCGGCGACCTGCTTCACGTATCCCTCCTGACCCTTACGAAGACGCCGCCATTTCTGCAGCAGCATGCGGCGCTTCAACGGACTCAGGTGGTCCACGAACAGGACGCCGTCGAGGTGGTCAATCTCGTGTTGGATCACGCGGGCGAGGAGGTCGTTCGCCTCCACTCGCGTGCGCTCGCCGTCCAGCGTTGTGGTCTCGACCACGACCCGCTGTGCGCGGTCGACGTCCGCAAAGATGTCGGGGATCGACAGACACCCTTCCTCTCCTCTCACCTTCCCCTCCCGCTCGAGGATCACCGGATCGATCAGGATCACCGGATCGTCCTCCTCTGTCTGCACCACCGCGACACGCCGCGCGACGCCGACTTGGTTTGCTGCCAGGCCGATCCCGCTGTCGGCATGCATGGTGTCGAACAGATCCCGAACGAGATCCCTCACCTCGTCATCCACGTCCTCGACCTCGGCCGCCCGCTGTCGCAGGACCGGCGAGCCCAGGAGGTGGATTGGCAACAGGCTCATGAGCTCTCGGGCTTGTCCGAAAGAATGCTCGCAATCCGGTCTCGCTGGACGACGAGGCGCGATTCGCCACTCTTGACCGTCAGCTCGCCATCCTTCATGTGGACCACCTCGCCCACGATGCCACCGACGGTTACGACACGATCGCCCTTCCTGATCTGGGCGAGGCGCTCCCGGTGTTTCTTCTCCTGCTGCGTCTTGGGTCGGATGATGAGAAAGTAGAAGATGGCGACGATCGCCAGCATTTGGATGAAGAAGATCGTCATGCCACTGCTTCCGCCTTCACCGGAAGGGGCGAACAAGAAGAGCGTCTCAGGTGTCACGTGTTCCCCGTGCGTTGTAACGGTTTAGCCACTCGCGATGCCAGGTCTCGAAGGTACCCGCGAGAACCTGTGCGCGCGCCTCGTTGGCCAGGCGAACGAGAAATCGCACATTGTGGAGCGACAACAGTCGCAAGCCGAGTAGCTCCTCGGCGGCAAACAGGTGGCGCAGATACCCTCGGCTGTATGTCCGGCACGTCTCACAGTCACACGACTCGTCGAGCGGGCCAGGGTCGGCTCGATGGGCCGCGTTGCGGATGTTCACCGTTCCGTCCGGTGTGTACGCCGATCCGTTGCGACCGTTGCGAGTCGGTGCCACGCAATCGAATAGGTCGATGCCTCTCGCGACCGACGCGAGGAGATCCTCCGGAAATCCGACCCCCATAAGATAACGCGGCCGCTCGCGGGGGAGTTCGGGCTCTAGCGCCTCGAGGATCGTCAGCATCTGGTGTTTCGGCTCGCCGACGGCAAGCCCGCCGACGGCGAGCCCGCTCCAATCGGCGAGGTTCAGCACGGTGCGCGCCGTTGATCGCCGGACGTCGAGGTGCGCGGCGCCCTGGAGGATGGGCCACAGGGTCTGGCGGTTGGGATGCTCGAGCGCCAACGCCCCGTGCCGGCGCACGCATCGCTCGAGCCACCGGACGGTACGCTCGGCGGCATCGTGGGCGGTGCTCCGGTCGGCTCCTCCGGGGATCACGTGGTCGAGGGCCATGGCGACGTCGGAGCCGAGGGCCCACTGGATTTCGGCGGCGCGCTCCGGAGTGAGTCGGCGACGCGAGCCGTCGACGTGTGACGCGAACTCGACTCCATCATCGTCCACGCGACGGAATCCCTCGAGAGAGAACACCTGGAACCCACCGGAGTCGGTGAGAATCGGTCCGTCCCAGGCCATGAACCGGTGCAGCCCCCCGAGCGCGGCCACGATGTCTTCTCCCGGACGCACGTGCAGGTGGTAGGTATTGGCCAGGACCATCTGAGCGCCGACGTCGCGCAAGTCAATCGGCGACAGCGCGCGCACGGTACCCTGGGTGCCCACTGGCATGAAGGCCGGGGTCTCGACGGTGCCGTGAGGCAGGTGAAGCGTCCCCGCCCGGCCACGACCGTCCGTGGCGTGGAGTTCGAAGCCGAAGGGCGTCACACCACCGCCATGGCATCACCGTAGCTGAACAAACGGTATTCCTCCGCCACGGCGGCCCGGTAGGCCGACATGGTGTGATCGTATCCGGCAAAGGCGGCCACCAGCATGATCAACGTGGACCGGGGCAGATGGAAGTTGGTGAGCAACCGGTCGACGACGTTGAATCGATACGGTGGATAAATGAACAGCTCCGTCCAGCCCGACGTCGCGCGGATGCCGCCTTCCGTTGCCGCGGCCTCGAGCGTGCGCGCGACCGTCGTGCCCACGGCCCACACGCGCCTCCCCTTGGTCTTCGCGTCGGCGACGGCCCGCGCCGTTGCGTCCGGAACCGCGTACCACTCCGCATGCATCCTGTGGTCCTTGGGATAGTCCACCTCGACCGGTTTGAACGTGCCGGGACCCACGTGAAGCAAGACGTCGACCGTCCCGACCCCGCGGTCCGCCACCGCTCTGAGGAGTTCCGGGGTGAAGTGCAGTCCCGCGGTGGGCGCTGCCACGCTGCCGTCGGTACTGGCGTAGACGGTCTGGTACCGGACACGGTCCGCGGGGCGTGGTTGGCGCGTGATATAGGGGGGCAACGGCACGCATCCGAACCGTTCCATCAACTCGTGAGCAGAGCATGGTCCGTCGATGCGGATGCGACGCAGACCGCCCCCCACCACCTCCACGATCTCGACGGCGGTCTCGTTCCCGAAGTACACGCGCCGGCCCACTTTGAGTTTCCCACCCGGGTGCACCATTGCGAGCCACGTCCCGTCGGCCTCGGCGTGGACCAGGAGGATCTCGGCCGGCCGGCCGTTGTCCCGGCGGCCATGGAGCCGTGCGGGGACGACGCGGCTCGTGTTGCGCACGAGGACGTCACCGGGCTCGAGGAGGGTTGGGAAGTCGCGGAATCGGCTGTGGGTCACGGCGCCCGATGACTTGTCCAGCACCAGCAAGCGACTCGCGCTGCGATCGGGGAGTGGCTCCTGAGCGACGGCCTCGGGGGGATAGGCGTAGTCGAAGTCGGCCGCGCCGTGCTGCTTAGCCACCGGGCTCGTCGAACATCGACGGCTGGCCTCCGGCGGCTGGAGGCGGGGTGTAGCCGAAATGGCGGTACGCGCCCGGACTGGCCGTGCGGCCACGCGGCGTGCGGTGGAGGAACCCCTGTTGGATGAGAAACGGTTCGTACACCTCCTCGACCGTTCCCGGGTCTTCCCCGACTGCCACCGCGATCGTGTTCAGGCCCACCGGACCGCCGTCGAACTTCTCGATGATGATTTGCAGGATCCGAGCGTCCATGTCGTCGAGCCCATACTCGTCGACATTCAACCGGCTGAGCGCTGCGACAGCCACCTCTTGGGTGATGGTCCCGCCAGCGCGCACCTGCGCGTAGTCGCGAACGCGGCGCAGTAGGCGATTGGCCACCCGGGGGGTGCCACGGCTTCGCCGCGCGATCTCGGTCGCCCCGCCGGGATCCATGGCCACATCCAATATGGCAGCCGACCGCACCGCGATCGTCTCCAAGTCTTCCGCCGGGTAATACCCGAGGCGCTCGACCATCCCGAATCGTGCCCGCATCGGCGGCGTGAGCATCCCGTACCGTGTGGACGCGCCGACGAGGGTGAACGGCTCGATGCTCATGGGGATAGTCTGCGCGTTCGGACCGTCGGCGATTCGGACGTCGACCCGGAAGTCTTCCATGGCCGGATACAGGAATTCTTCGAGTGCCGGCCGAAGGCGGTGGATCTCGTCGATGAACAGGACGTCACCCCGGCGCAGCGTGGTCAGGAGCCCCACGAGATCCCCGGCCTTCTCCAGCACCGGTCCGCTCGTGGTGCGGATGTTCACGCCCATTTCGCGCGCCAGGAGGATGGCGAGCGTGGTCTTGCCGAGACCGGGCGGGCCGAAGAACAGGGTGTGGTCCAGGGGATCGCCCCGCTGCTTCGCCGCATCGATCGCGATCTGCAGGCTCTCCTTGACGGTCGCCTGACCGACGAACTCGCTCAACTGCGACGGCCGCAGCGACTGCTCGGCTGACGCTTCTTCCGGAAGGATCTCCGGGGTGGTGATCTGCGTGCGGCTCACGATTTGGCCACGGCGTTCCATCGCACCGGCCGGGCATCCCGGGTGAGCCGGTGCCGGGCGTGACACGTGACACAGCGGTCGTGTGTCTGCTCCTGGTCGGGCTTCACCAGCTTCCGATTGGTCACGCCGCACTTGGTGCAGTTCCACTCAGCGGTCTGCATGGCCCCGATCACTTTCGTTTCGTTAACAGATGTAGTGCGCCGCGAATCAGGTCAACCGCCTGAGCCTGCCCGCCTTCGGCGACAGCCGCCCGGACAGCGCGCTCGGCGTCGGCCGACGCATACCCGAGGTTCACGAGCGCCTGGACGGCCTGGTCGGCGGGTGCGCCGACGGGTTCCGCCGTACCCGGCGCCGCGATGTCACGGAGCCGGTCCTTCAGCTCGAGCACGATGCGTTCGGCGGTCTTCTTGCCCACTCCCGGCACGGTGCACAGCGCGGCGAGGTCCCCCTCCTTGATCGACCGCACCACCCGGGTGCCGCCCAGCGCCGAGACCAGAGCCAGGGCCAGCCTCGGTCCAACACCCGTTGCCCCGAGCAGCCGTTGGAACAGCGCCCGCTCGTGGTCCTCGTCGAAACCGAAGAGCAGCCAGCCATCATCGCGTACCACGAGCACGGTCTTGAGCTCCACCTGACTCCCGACCGCCGGCATCGTCTCCAGCACGCCGAGCGGCACGGCAACCTCGTAGGTGACCCCGCCATCCGTGACGATAAGCACGCGGTCACCCGTCTTGGCGTGCAGCAGGCCGCGCACGCCGGCGATCATGGCGCGGTCCGCGTGGTCAGGAGGTACGTGAGGGCCACCGCCACCCCGTCGGCCGCGTCGTCCGGACTGGGGGGGGTGGCGAGTTGGAGTAGCCGTTGCACCATGAACCCAACCTGTGCCTTCGCGGCTCCTCCGGAACCCACGATGGTCTTCTTGACGGTGGCAGGCGGGAACTCCGCCACCTCGAGGCCGCCCCGCGCCGCCGCCAAGAGTATCACACCACGGGCGTGCCCCAGGGTCAAGGTCGTTCGCACGTTCTTCGCGTAGAACACGTTCTCCAGCGCCAGCACACTGGGCCGATGGGTCGCGATCAGATCGGTGATTCCTTGGAAAAGGGTATCGAGCCGAATCCACAAGGGCTCGCGGGCCGTCGTCCGAATCACACCGCATTCGATGAGATGACCGAGCCGGCTCTCGGCCGGCTCCACGACACCGTATCCCGTGACCGATGTGCCGGGATCGATGCCGAGGACCCGAACCGTCACCCCTCGACCGCCGCGAGGGTCTCCGCGTCGATATCGAAGTTGCTGAACACCTTGGACACGTCCTCGTGCTCCTCCAATGCGTCCAGCAGCCGGAGCATCTGCTCGGCCTCCTTCCCCGCGATGTGCACCGTCGAGGTCGGGCTCATGCCGATCTCGGCCTCGTCCGGTTCGATCCCCCGCTCGGCGAGGGCATCACGCACCGCATGGAGTGTGGTCGGCCCGGTGGTGATGACATGTTGGCCGTCCTCCGTCGTGAGGTCCTCGGCTCCGGCCTCGAGCGCGGCTTCCATGGTGACGTCTTCGGGGTAGCGGGTGGCATCAACGTAGATCAGTCCACGCTTGTCGAACAGCCAGGCGACCGAGTTCGGCTCTCCAAGACTCCCGCCGTTCCTCGAAAACAGATGCCGGATGGCCGCCACGGTCCGGTTGAGATTGTCACTGGTCACCTGGACGAACACGGCCACGCCGCCCGGACCGTACCCCTCGTAACTTGCTTCCTCGTAGGTCACGCCTTCCAGCTCGCCGGTGCCCTTCTTGATGGCCCGATCGATGTTATCGGCGGGCATGTTCTCGGCCTTCGCGTTCGCAATCGCGGTACGAAGCCGCGGATTGCCCGTGGGGTCCCCGCCTCCCTGACGCGCGGCCACGGTGATTTCCTTGATGATCTTGGTGAACTTCGCGCCGCGCTTGGCATCGGCTGCGGCTTTCTTGTGCTTGATTTGCTTCCACTTGCTATGGCCGGCCATGCCACTCCTCCACACATGCTCGACGAGCTGCGGCCCGGTTGGACTCCGTCACGCCGCGCCGCGCCGGACGGCGTCACCGCGGGCGATGACGCCGAAATATACGCGGCCGGCGGCGCGGGAGCGCCGCGCCTTGCCGGTCCGACCGGGGATCGCTACGCTTCCCGCGTGACGAGCCTTCGGTGTACCCCGATTTTCGCCCTGGCAGTGGCGCTCGGCGTCGCGGCGTGTGGCGAACCCGACCGCGAACCGGATCGCCCGGCCGCCGACGTCATGCAGGGGGCGCCTCTGTTCCTGCCAGCCCGCTTGGTATCGAGTGCAGGCAGTGCCGAGTCGGTGGAGTTCCGGTACGCGACGTCGATCCGGGCCGACTCCGTGGCGGCGTGGTATCGGACAGCGTTCGACGATCGTGGGTGGGATGTCGTCGGTGACGTGACGATGGCGGACGGATCGATCTCGCTCCATGTGGCGCGGGAGGGACCGCCGCTGTGGGTGCTCATTCGGCCAGCGCAGGCAGGTCAGGGCTCGGAGTTCAGCCTCATCGGTGCCGCACGGGACACGGCCCGCGCACGACCATAGCGCGGAGTCTGGCCGTCAGCATGCGCACGCTCTCCGGCCGTGTTCTCGCGGCCTACATCACCATCAGCCTCGTGTGGGGCTCGACGTATCTCGCCATCCGGATCGGCGTGCAGCACCTCCCCCCGGCCCTCTTCGGGGGCATACGGTTCGTGGTCGCCGGGGCAGTTCTCCTTATGATCGCGCGACTCCGCCGTCGGCAACTCCCGACGCGTGCCCGCGACTGGCGCTCGGCAGCCGTCGTCGGCATCCTGCTGCTCACCATCGGCAACGGGCTCGTCATTTGGGCGGAGCAAACCGTGGAGTCGGGATTCGCGGCTATCCTGATCGTGACGGGCGCCTTGTGGATGGCGCTGTTCGATGCGCTGATCCCCGGGAGCGACGCTCGTCCGACGATGCGACAGGTGGCGGGCCTCCTGGTCGGCTTCGCCGGCACCGTGCTGCTTGTGGGTGACACGCTCGGGACGTTCGGGGTTGCGGCACTGTGGGGCGCCGCCGCGCTCCTCGTCGCGTCGGCATCGTGGGCTCTGGGCTCGATCTACTCCAAGCGCCATCCGGTGGATACTCCGACCTACGTGCATGCCGCGCTTCAGATGCTGGCAGGCGGGGCGGTGCTGGCGCTCGTGGGACTCCTGCGCGGCGAGGTGGCGACCCTCCGCTTGTCGGTAGCGGGCGTCGGCGCGGTGCTCTATCTCATCGTTTTCGGCTCGATCATCGCCTTCACGAGCTATGTGTACCTGCTGCGACACGCCTCGCCCACCTTTGTCGGCACGTCCGTGTACGTGAACACGGTTGTCGCGGTCCTTCTCGGTTGGGCGGTGCTCGACGAGCATGTCTCGCTCCGAACCTTCGCCGCCATGGGCGTCATTCTCGGAGCGGTGGTGTGGGTACGGCGGGAGACGCAACGGGCGCGACCGGTCACGCCCGCGGTCGAGGCGGCGTAGCGCCGGTCGAAGTTAGGACTCGGGATCGAGCATATCCTCGAATCGCAGCCACTGCTGGTAGAAATAGAGGTCGATGAAGCTCGTGGGGCCGTTGCGGTTCTTGGCGATCCGGAGCTCCGTCGCCCCCTCCACGCCACCGCCCGGCTTGTACATCTCCTCACGATAAAGCGCCAGGACCACATCGGCGTGCTGCTTGACCGATCCCAGGGCGCCGAAGTCGTCGAGCGTTGGTCGAGGGTCGGGCCGCGTGTGGATGTGGCGGGGGAGCTGTGCGACCACGAGGCAGGCGATGCGCCGATCCAAGGCAAGGGTCTTCAGTGCCCGAATCGTCACGGCGAGGTCTTCATCCTGTGTGGCGCGCGGCGTATGTGGGGGCAGGAGCTGGAGATAGTCGATCACCAAGAGTGCCGGCTCGTCGTCCCACGCCGGCGCGAGGGCCTCCTCGAACGTCTGGCCCACGATGGGGTGAATGCTGAGGCCCAGATTGCGATACTTGAGGACGGCTGCTCCGACGGCGGCGCGCTTGGGCTCCGACAGCTTGGCGCTACGCAACTCGTCGATGGTGACCCGGGCCTCAAGGGCCACCGCCCGCTCCATCAGCCGATCCTCGTCCATCTCACCTGAGAAGAAGCTCACTGCGTATCCCGCCGACGCTGACCGGAGGGCGATGGCGAGTGCCAGCGAGGACTTCCCCGAGCCGACATCGCCGCCAATCCCGACGAGGTCGCGGCGTCGCACGCCGCCGCCCAGGGCCTGATCCAGTGATGGGAAGCCGGTCGGGATCGTGTCGGCGGGCGTGGTGCCTGGCGCGAGAGAATCCACCTGGTTGACCAATGCGGTCAGCGAATCGCGATGGAGGCGCTGGATCTCGCTCATGCCGTCCCCTGGGCTGTCCGGTCCTCACGCACCAATCGCCGAGCCGTTCGTGCAGCGGTGACGATCGCGTCCGCCGCCGCGCTGTCGACACCGTCGCGGGCAGGCGCCGCGAGCTGCTGCAGCGCGACCGAGATGCGCGACGGCTGGCCAGCCCGCAGCTCGCGGAGGCAGGCCGGGAGCGCCCTACGCAACGGCGCCGGCAGCGACAGGCTGCTCAGTCGGTGCTCGAGACCGCCCAGTCGCATGGCACTGGCTGGCGCCCCCAGGGCGGTGGGCGGTAGGGCTCCGTCACAGTGCCTCACGACCAGCCACAAGGCGAACAGCCCGTTGCGTTTGGGCCCGCGTGCCGCCGCAGCCAAGTCGGCGAGCAGCCGGTCTTCAGCCGTGCGAAGGTGATCGAACATGGTGCTCCGAGCGAGTTGGTGTCATTCGGGTCCGGCCGGTCGGGATGGTTTTGGAATGTAGGGAGACTCGAGGTGCACGGCCAGCATGCGTTGACGCCGCCACCCGTCTAACTTGCGAGTGTGGTCCGGTGCCTCCCGTCGAACATGCGGTCGATCGGTCCAACTCGGCGGAACCCGCAGCCAGGAAGCGATTCCCATGCCCCGTCCCAAAACGATCCTCTGGGTCGACGACGAAATCGAATCGCTCGGCGCGCATGTGCTGTTCCTGAAGGAACACGGGTATGAGGTGGAGCAGGCGGCACATGGCGACGACGCGGTCGCGCTGCTGCAGCGTCGACCGTACGGGCTCGTGTTGCTCGACGAGCAGCTACCGGGGCGCCGAGGCCTGGATCTCGTCGCGGAAATCCGCGCGATCGATCCCGCGGCCCCGGTGGTCATGGTCACCAAGAGCGAGGAGTCCACCACGATGCACGAGGCGATCGGCATCGAGTTGGACGACTACCTTGTGAAGCCGGTCAATCCCCGCCAGGTGCTGACGGTCGTCACGCGGTTGCTCGAGGGGGATCGGATCCGGCAGCAGCGACTGGCCCGGGACTTCGTGACGCGGTTCCGGGACCTCGAGCAGCGACGGGGGAGCCGGCCGGGATGGCGGGAGTGGATGGAGCTGGTCGTGGAGGTGTTCCAATGGGAGGCGCGGCTCGGCCAGAGTGAAGAAAGCGGCCTCCAAGACGCCCTTCGGGGCTTTCAGCTCAGCCTACACGACGATTTCGCGGCGTTCATCCAGACGCAGTACCCGACGTGGCTGGCGCACCCCGACCACGACCGCCCCCCCCTCTCCGTGGACGTATGTGGTGAGTTCCTCATGCCGCTGCTGGAGGCCCATGGTCGGGTGATGTTCGTGGTCGTGGACTGCCTGCGCTTGGACCAATGGGAGCTCCTCAAGCCGCACGTCACCCCGCTGTTCGATCTCGAGGAATCGTATTACTACAGCATCTTTCCCACGGCCACGCCGTTCGCCCGCAACGCGATCTTCAGCGGGCTGTTCCCCATGGAGATCAAAGCACGCCATCCCGATTGGTGGGGGGAGCGCGATGACGAGAGCTTGAACGCGCACGAGGACGCATTGCTGGCCGAGCAACTCCGGGACCTGGCCAGTCGGTCGGTTCCGGTCCGGTACGAAAAGGTGGCGACCGCCCAAGAAGGCGAACAGGTACTGAAGCGGCTTCCGGGATACCTGTCTCAGGATGGTGTCACGGCGCTCGTGTTCAATTTTGTCGACCAACTCACCCACGGCCGCGCCGAAAACGCGATCCTCTACGAGGTCGCGAGAGACTCGGGAGCCCTGCGTAGCGTGACGCGCACTTGGTTCGAGGACTCGGCGTTGTTCCGCGCGCTCCGCGAGGCGGAACGCCGCAGCGTCCCCGTCCTGCTCACTACCGATCACGGGTCGATCCATTGCCACACCCCGGCCACAGTGTTCGCCAAACGCGACGCGACGGCCAATCTCCGCTACAAGTTCGGTGAGGACCTGCGGGCCGAAAAAGGGTCGACGGCGATCCTGGTTGACGATCTCGCCGCGTGGGGTCTGCCGAAAGGGCGGTTGGGCGTTCGGATGTTGCTCGCGACCGGTGATCACTTCTTCGTGTATCCGACAAAGCTCCGGGAGTATCAGGCGCGGTATCGTGGCTCGTTCTTGCACGGCGGCGTGACGCCGGAGGAGGTCATTCTGCCGGTGGCGCTGCTCACCCCGCGGGCGAGCTCGTGACCGCAGGCCGCTTCCGGCGGCTCGTCGGGTACGCCCGGCCATTCCGGCTCGTCTTTCTCGCGGCGTTTGCCGCCGCCGTTGCGGCGTCCGTGCTCGATGGCTTCCTGCTCACCCTGCTCATTCCCCTGTTTCGACTCCTGTTCGGCGCCTCCACCGCAGTGGCTGAGTCGCCCACCCTCGTGGAGCGGTTGCTGGAGTGGACGGTGGGTGGCTTCATCCCGGGTGATCCCCGTGCGGCACTACGGGCCGTCGTGCTCGTCATCCTCGGAACGGTCGTGCTCAAGAATGTCGCGGCCTACGTCGCGGGCTTTCTGAGCCACCAGTTGCAGGAATCGGTTGCTCGCGACCTGCGCATCGATCTCCATCGGCGCCTCCACTACCTAGGGCTCGGCTTCTTCCGGCGCACCAAGAGCGGCCAGCTCTTGAGCCGCATGGTGGCCGACGCGGACCAGGCGAAGTGGGTCGTCAGTGAGGCACTGGTCGCCGTCCTGCAGAACGTGATTCTGATCGGCGTCTACCTAGCGATCCTGTTTGCCCTGTCTTGGCGGCTCGCTCTCGTGACGCTCGTGGTCGCACCGACAGTGGCGCTGGCACTACGACCCATTCTCAGGCGCATTCGGTCACGGGTCGCGGCCGCGTTGGAGGATCGGGGCGAGATGACGGCCATCATGGGGGAGACGCTCGAGGGGGCCCGGGTGGTGAAGGCATACGGAGCCGAGCGATACGAGCAACGACGCTTTGCCGAAGTGGTCGAGCGGTACCGGCGTGGCGTGCTGCGCGTCCAGCGCGCGGCGCTGCTTGCCGGTCCCGTGAGTGAGACGCTCGGGGCGGCGGTTCTGGTGGTGCTGCTCCTGATCGGTGCGGCTGCCGGCGGCGGGGCGGCCATGCGCCCGGAGATCTTCGTCGCGTTCCTGACGCTGTCGCTTCGCCTGCTCCCGCCGGTCAAGCGACTGTCGCAATTCCCGGCGCAGGCCGAACAGGCGCTGGGTGCGGCGCAACGCATCTTCGACGTTCTCGACGAGCCACCCGACGATGTCGACGACGTCGAGCGTGCGGCGCCGTTCCCGGGATTGCGGGAGGCCATCGCGCTCGAGGACGTGTGGGTCGTGTACGAGGGCGACGATTGGGTCCTGCGGGGCGTCGATCTCGAGCTCCGCCGCGGGGAGATCCTCGCCCTGGTGGGCGCGTCCGGGGCGGGAAAGTCGACCCTGGCGGATCTCCTTCCGCGATTCGTGGAGCCAACGCGGGGCAGGGTGCTCGTTGACCGTGTTCCGCTCACGAGCTACTCACGCCGGTCGCTGCGCCGGAGTCTCGGCATCGTGAGCCAGCACACGGTGATCTTCAACGATACCGTGCGCAACAACATCGCCTATGGCGATCACGTGGGGGCGACGGACGCCGAGGTGCAAGCCGCTGCCCGGGCCGCCAACGCACACGCGTTCGTCGAGCGGTTGCCACGCGGATATGACACGATCCTCGGTGAACGAGGCATGCGGCTGTCGGGCGGCGAGCGACAGCGGATTGCGATCGCGCGGGCGCTCTTGCGTGATCCTCCGATCCTCGTTCTCGACGAAGCCACTTCACACCTCGATGCCGACTCGGAACGGCTCGTGCAGGATGCCATCGATCGCCTCCTACGCGATCGGACCGTGTTGCTCATCGCGCACCGCTCCTCCACGTTGGAGCGAGCCGACCGGATTGCGGTACTTGAGGGTGGTCGGATCGTGGAAGCAGGCCGCCACGAAGAGCTGATCGCCGGGGCAGGTCCCTATCGACGACTCCAGGCGATGGACGACCCGCTGATCGCCCCTACGGCCGGGGCGGTGTGACCCCGTGACCGATTCGACCGCACCGACGCCGGTCGCCGACGATCTGCGGCACGCCGTGCGACGCCTCCGCAGCGCGGAGTTCCCGTGGACCGCGGAGACGACGTATCTCAACAATGCCAGCAGCGGGCCACTGCCGGAGCGGGCTCGGCGGGTCATCGACGACTTCGCTGCCAAGCGAACGGCGCCCCACCTCCTACCGGATCGCACGCTCCAGGAGATCCTTGCCGAGGCCAGAACCACCGTGGCGCGACTGCTCGGCGCCGACGTCGAGGAAGTGGCGCTGGCCACCAACACGAGCTACGGACTGAATGTCGCTGCCGGGTCGCTTCCCCTCGAGCGTGGCCAGATCGTGCTGGTCTCCGATCGCGAGTTTCCCGCCAACGTCTATCCGTGGCTGGCGCTGCGGCGCCGTGGGGTCGAGGTCGAGCTGGTACCGACCACCGTGAACGGGTGGCCGGACGAAGCGCAACTGCTCGACCGGCTCTCGGATAGGCGGGTCAAAGTCCTTGCCATCTCGTTCGTGCAGTTCTCCAATGGCTACCGCGCCGATCTCGCCGCGTTGCGCGACGCGTGCGCGGCGAATGGGGCGTACCTCGTGGTGGACGCCATCCAAGGGCTCGGACAGCACCCGCTGGATGTGCACGAGGTCGGGGTCGACATGCTCGCGAGTGGTGCTCAGAAGTGGCTGCTCTCGCCATGGGGTTCGGGATTCCTCTATGTGCGGAAGGATCTGATTCCGGAACTGGAGCCGCCGTTTGCCGGATGGATGGCTTTCGAGGGCTTGGACGACTTCACGCGTCTCACGGACTACAGCCGTTCTCACTGGCCGGACGCCCGGCGATTCGAGGTGGGGACACTGCCGTTTCAGGCCATGGTGGGCATGACCGAGAGCGTACGCCTATTGCTCGAGCTGGGTGTCGAGCGCATTCGCGACTATCTGTGCGAACTTCGGCGTCCGCTGCTAGAGGCAGCACGCGACGGGGCCTTCGAGCTCGTCTCACCGAGCGACCCGGCTCGCGCCTGCTCCATCATTTGCGTCCGCACGCGGCATGTGGTCGAAACCTATCGTGCGCTCAAACACGCGGGCATCGTGTGTGTGTTGCGCGAGGGGTCGATCAGGTTGTCACCACACTGCTACAACACGGTCGAGGAGATCGAGCGAGTGGTGGGAATCCTCCGCGCGGGATGAGCCGGTCCTGCATCTTCTGTGACATCGTCGCCGGGGTCGCGCCGGCGAGCGTCGTGTACCAAGACGACCACGCGGTGGCGTTTCTCGACCTGTTCCCGGTGCATGCCGGGCACACCCTCGTGGTGCCGCGCCGTCACGTCGTCGACCTCGCCTCCTGTCCCGAAATCGTCGCGTCTCACCTGTTTGCCGTGTGCTCGCGAGTGGCACCGCGGATCGTCGAGGAGGTGGGAGCGGCGGGCTTCAACGTGTGGACGGCCAACGGCGCGGCAGCCGGGCAGGAGATCTTTCACCTCCACCTCCACGTCCTTCCCCGGTTCGACGACGACGCCTTTGGCCTGCGGTTTCCGAAGTCCTACCCGCAGGAAGCGTCGCGGGGGGACCTGGAGGCGATGGCCGGGAGACTCAGGACGCGGATGTAACGAGGATCGCGTCCGACTTCTTGCCGCGCCGCAGCCACAGCACTCCCCCGGCCAGGAGGCGATCGATGCCGACTGGCAGGTCTTCTGTCACGGCTTCGGCGTTGAGGTACAGTCCCCGTTGCGCGATCAACCGCCGGGCGTCACTCTTGGACGTGCAGAGACCGGCGAGCAACGCGAGATCGATGGTCGATCGGGGTATCGAGAGATCGACCTCCGCCGAAGGCAGCTCGGCCGCGAGCAGCTTCCAGGTCCCGGCGTCCGCCGCCTGAGGCTCGAGTTCGCCGAACAAGATCTTCGACGCACGGTCCACGCGGTCGGCCGTCTCGGCGCCGTGCACCCGCGCCGTCATATCGTTGGCCAGGGCCCGATGGGGCATCCGCCGGCTCGCCTCACGGTCGTGCTCCGTCATGAGACCGGCAATGTCGTCCTTGGAGCGAAACGTGAACACCCGGAGCTGCGACTCCACATCGCGATCGTCCACGTTCATCCAGAACTGGTGGAACTTGTACGGCGACGTCATCTCGGGATCCAGCCACACGGCGCCTTCTTCGCTCTTGCCGAACTTGCCGCCGCCGGAGGCCGTGAGCAGAGGAGCGCAGAGGCCATGCACCTCCACGCCCTCCGCGCGGCGTACCAGCTCGCGACCCGCGGTGATGTTCCCCCACTGGTCGGACCCCCCGAGCTGAAGCTCGCAGCGGTGCGATCGGTACAGCTCGAGGAAGTCGTATGCCTGGAGCAGCATGTAGCTGAACTCGGTGTACGAAATGCCTTCCTCGAGCCGGCTCTTCACGGATTCCTTTTGCAGCATGTATGACAGCGTGAAGTGCTTCCCGACGCTGCGCAGGAAGTCCACGAGGCGCAGCGGTGTCAGCCATTCGGCGTTATCGATGATCTCGGCGTCCGAGGGGCCGGCGCCGAATTCCAGGAACCGCGCGAATTGCACACGCTGACGCGCGACGTGCTCGTCAATGACGGCCGCGTCGAGCAGCGGTCGTTCGGTGCGCTTTCCACTGGGGTCGCCGATCAGGCCGGTCCCGCCACCCAACACGACGAGCGGCTTGCCCCCCGCCCGTTGGAGGTGGGCGAGCAGCATGAGCGGCACCAGGTTGCCGATCTGGAGGCTGGGGGCAGTGGGATCGAACCCCACATAGCCGGTGATCGGCCCGCTGGCGAGCCGCTCCGCCAGCCCAGGAGTGAGGTCCTCCACCAGGCCACGCCATGTCAGCTCGTCGAGCAGTGTCGTCACCCGCGAAGGTTATGTGTGCCCGATACGGCTGGCAAGCGAAACCCAGCCCGACTACGTTTCGGTGCTGATGATTGAACATCCGTCCGCCGACCGGCCCGAGCGCCGACCCCTGTTCACGCGGCCGGGACAGCCACGCTCGACCGAATCCCGCGTCGTGACGGCTCGTCCGCAGGATCGCCTGCGGCACGCACGCACGCGTCTCAGACAGCTGTGGGTCAGTCCCGTCACGCGGTGGACCGCGGCCGTCCTCGTCATTCTGACGGGATTGGGCGCCGGCGTCGCGATCGGGTCGTGGAACCGCGCATGCGCAGGCGGCGCATGTCCCTCCATCGCCGTCTTGGACTCCTATCGCCCCGACCAGGCGCTCAAAGTGTTTGCGGCCGACGGCCGGCTCATCCAGGAGCTTGGTGTCGAGCATCGAACGGTGCTGAGCGCGGACGAGATCTCGCCCGCCGTGCGGGCGGCCTTCTTGGCCGCGGAGGACAAGCGGTTCTACGGTCACGGCGGCATCGACCTTCGCCGCATCCTGGGTGCCGCCCGGGCAAACGTCGTCGCGATGGAGTACGACGAAGGCTTCTCCACTATCACCATGCAGCTCGCTCGCAACGTGTGGAGCGAGGCGCTGCCGAGCCAGAAGTCACTGCGCCGCAAGATCCGGGAGATGCGGGTCGCACTGGAGTTAGAGCGGACGTACTCCAAGGATCGGCTCTTCGAGCTGTATCTGAACCAGGTGTTCCTTGGCGGCAGTGCGTATGGTGTCGAGGCCGGCGCGCGGCGGTATTTCGGCAAGTCGGCCCGCGACCTGAATCCGGCTGAGGCGGCCCTGCTGGCCGGGATTCTCCCCGGCCCCAATGCCTTCGATCCCCGGCGCTACCCCGATCGAGCAGTTCGTCGCCGGAACGTCGTGCTGAACTTGATGCGCTCGCAGGGCTATTTCACCGCGGCGGAAGCCGAACGCTGGAAGGCGTATCCGCTGCGCGTGAGTTCCCGCGAGGACTACGGAGACGTGGCACCCTATTTCGTCGAATGGGTGCGGCAGCAACTGTATGCGCGCTTCGGCACCGCCATCTACGATCGGGGCTACCGCGTGTACACGACGCTGGACCTCGACATGCAGCTCGCCGCCGAGCGGGCCATGGCGGAGCAGCTCGAGCGCATCGAGGGCGGCGAGTACGGGCCGTTTCGACATCTGTCGTACCAGGAGTATGTGGACACCGAACAGACGGCGGGTGAAAAGCACACGCTCACGCCCTATCTCCAGGGGAGCATGGTGACGCTCGACGCCGAGACGGGCTACGTGCGGGCTATGGTCGGAGGGCGCGACTTCGCCGATTCCGAGTGGAACCGCGCCACCCAGGCGCAGCGGCAGGCGGGATCGACGTTCAAGCCGTTCGTGTTCTCCGCGGCAATTCGGGCTGACAAGCCACCGAGCCACATGATCGAAGACGGCCCGGTGAGCCTGATGCAGAACGATACCATGCCGTGGGAGCCGCAGAACTTCGACGAGCGGTTCTACGGGCCGATGACCATGCGACGCGGCCTGATGCTGTCCCGGAACCTGGTGGCCGTGAAACTCGGGCTGGAACTGGGGGTGCAGGCGGTGATCGGCGAAGCGGCACGGTACGGGCTTTCGACAGCGCTGCCGCGTTACCCGTCGCTCTTCATCGGGTCGGCGTCGGTGATCCCATTGGAGATGGCGTCGGCGTACACCGCCTTTGCCACGCTCGGTGTGCAGGCGGCACCGCTCGGCATTCTCCGGGTGGAAGACGCGGACGGCAACATCGTGTGGGAGCCGCAGGTGCGTCGGACCACGGTCATGGATCCGGAGCACATGTGGCTCGTCACGAACATGCTGCAGGGTGTCGTGGACGGTGGCACCGCAGCATCGGCGGTGCGGGCCCGAGGGGGCTTCCGCCATCCGGCCGGTGGGAAGACCGGCACGACCAACGACGGGACCGACGTGTGGTTCATCGGGTTCACGTCCGAGCTCGTCACGACCGTGTGGATCGGGTTCGACCAGCCCGCCAAGATCAAGGCCAACGCGCAGGGCGGCCTGCTGGCGGCCCCCGCGTGGGCAACCTTTATGAACGAAGTCTACGAGCGTCGGCCGGCTCCGAAGGACTGGCCCCGGCCCAATGGCCTCGTGCTCCTCAGCATCGACGCCACCACGGGCTATCGTGCCACGGACTTCTGCCCGCGCCAGAGCGTCTACTTCGAGTGGTTCATTCCCGGAACCCCGCCCACCGAGTTCTGCCCATACCACAATCCCTTGGGTCGCATTCTCGGACATCGTCCCACGCACCACGACGGCCACATCGGCGACCAGCGGTAATGCCTGGACCGCGACACCATCTCTGGGGTGGGCGGTTCGCGGGCTCGCTGGATGAGGCCGCGGACCGGCTCAACCGGAGTCTCCCAATCGATCAGCGCCTCTGGCCGCAGGATGTGCGGGCGGCGAAGGCCTGGGCCACTGCCCTGCGGCACGCGGGCGTCCTGACGGCATCGGAAGCACGCACCACGATTGACGGGCTTGATCGTGTGGCCCAACGGCTGGAAGCCGGGGCCGCAACGGACGCGCTGGACGAGGACGTGCACACGCTGGTCGAGCGGCTCCTGTTCGAGGAGATCGGCGAGCTCGCCGGAAAACTCAACGCGGGCCGCTCCCGCAACGACCAAGTGGCGACGGATCTACGCCTGTGGTGCCTCGATGCGGTGACCGCGGTCGATCGGGAGCTAGCGGCGCTCGGTGCCGCCCTCCTCGAGCAGGCGGAGCAGGGCATCGACCTGCTGCTTCCCGGCTACACGCATGGACAGCGGGCGCAGCCGGTCCGATGGGCGTATGTGCTGCTGGCGCACGCGTGGCCGCTCGCCCGTGATCGACAGC
This sequence comes from Gemmatimonadales bacterium, assembly GCA_041602035.1. Classification (GTDB taxonomy): domain Bacteria; phylum Gemmatimonadota; class Gemmatimonadetes; order Gemmatimonadales; family GWC2-71-9; genus JAOTVV01. The sequence goes on from JBFIHA010000002.1 coordinate 199,305, forward strand.
GCCTGCGATCGGTGGCCGACCGTATGTCCGATCTCCCCCTCGGCGCCGGCGCACTTGCCGGCTCCGGTATCGCAGTGGAGCGGGACGAACTGCGGAAGGTTCTGGGCTTCGCGCGCACGGCAGGCAACAGCCTCGATGTGACCGGCGACCGGGACTTCGTCGCCGACCTGCTGTTCGCCCTCGCCATGGTGGCGCTCCACGTCTCCCGGCTCGGCGGCGAGTTGGTCGTCTACGCCTCGAGCGAGTACGGTTTCGTGCGCTTGGCCGATGGCTTCAGCACCGGGTCGAGCCTCCTGCCGCAGAAACGGAATCCAGACGTGTTCGAGCTTGCCCGCGCCAAGAGCGCCGGCGTGACGAGTGACCTCGCGGGCCTGCTGCATCTGCTGCGGGGCCTCCCCGCCGGGTACAGCAAGGACTTGCAGGAGGACAAGGCGTATCTCTTCGGGGCCGTGGACGCGGTGCTCGTCATGCTGCCCGCAGTGCGCGGGGCGATCGAGACGCTGACGCCGTGTGCCGAACGCATGGCAGCCGCGCTGGATGGGAGCCTGATGGCAACCGACCTGGCCGACGGACTCGTGGCCGGCGGCGTCCCGTTCCGCCAAGCCCACGAGCTGGTGGGGCGTGTGGTACGCCTGGCCGAGGAACGCGGCGTTCCGTTCTCCGGGCTGCCGGCTCGCGAGGTCGAGGCGGTTCATCCGGCCTTGCCGGGTCTCGTGGCATCGCTCGGGTCGTGGGACGACTCCGTGGAGCGGCGGGCCACTGTGGGGGGATCCAGCCGGGAATCCGTAACTCGCCAGATCGCAGCGCTGAAAGCCGCCCTGCTCGATACCTGACGGCACGTCCGAAAGGTGGAGGGGGGAGGGATGTGCTATCCCTCCCCCCTCGGTGTTCGGCGCATCGGTCCGGGCTGTGCGTGGTCCCGCTCGTCCCCTCGACGCGAGTGCCCTGCCGGGTAGCAGGGCCGCCGACGCGCCATCTGCTGCTGCTCTCTACGGGCCCGCGCCCCGCACGGTTTCACCTCTTGCGGGAGCCGCCCAGCAGTGACGATGCCTGGAACCGGGTGATGGTCGCGCCACTCGCGGCCGTCGCGTCGGGCCCGGGCGCGTCGGGCCCGGAGTCCCCGTTCGTAACACCACCCATTGCAATGTGTTAGGAGGGGGCGTACAATTAGGGCAACCTGCCTCCCCCGCCCGTCCCGGAACTGGACGCGGCGGGGTTGTTGTAGCGGGAACGGAGGCCCTGTGCGCTGTCTGACTCTCAACGCCTCGTTCGAACCCATCACGATGGTTCCCGTCCGTCGCGCGCTTCGGCTCGTGATCGACGGCAAGGCGGAGATCGTCGAGGCCGACGGGCAGCGGGTGGTGCGCAGCGAGCGACTCAGCATTCCCCATCCGGCCGTGATCCGACTGGTGCGGTTCGTCCACGTGCCCCGGAAGTTCCGCCGGCAGGTCACTAATACCTTCTTGTTTGCGCGCGATGGCTATGCATGCCAGTTCTGCGGGCGGTCCGAGCCCGACCTGGGGTTCCGCGAGTGCCTGACCCGTGACCATATCATCCCGTTGTCGCGGGGCGGAACGAACGACTGGACCAACGTTGTGACTGCCTGTTCGACCTGCAATACCCGCAAGGGGAACCGGCTGCCCCAAGAGTGCGGGCTCCGCCTCCGGACCCTTCCCGCGGTGCCGCATTTCGTCTACCTCACGTGGGCGGTGCGGCGACTCACGCCGATTCAAGAGAAGTACATCCGACTGTTCTACGGCAGCGAGACGGTCACGCAGCTGAAGGCGGTCTGAGAACTCGCGTACAGCGGGCGACGGGGCCGGTCACGCGGTCAGCGATACCCGGTCACGCCTGCGGCATCAACCTGAGACACATCCATCATGACGACCCACACCGAGTACCTCTGGTTCAACACCAAGAAACGCCAGGACATCATCGACATCACCGACCGGGTGGCGGAGGAGGTGGAGGCGAGCGGCATTCAGGAGGGGATGGTGCTCGTGTCCGCGATGCACATCACCGCGTCGGTGTTCGTCAACGATCACGAGTCTGGCTTGTGGCACGACATTCTGAAGTGGCTGGAGGAGACCGTGGCGCCTTGGGATCCGGACCGTTATCGCCACAACGAGACCGGCGAGGACAACGGGGCGGCCCACCTCCGGAGCCTGACCATCGGGCACGAGGTGATCGTGCCGATCACGGATGGCGCGCTGGATCTCGGGCCGTGGCAGCGGGTGTTCTATGGCGAGTGGGACGGCAAACGCCGAAAGCGCGTGATCGTCAAGGTGATGGGCGAGTAGTTGTAGGCGATTTCGGCGACCATTACCTTAATGGGTTCGGGCGTGTAGGAGGCGGTGTGAGTTCGTACCATCTGGCGGAGCGATTCGACCAACAGGTCCGTCAACATCCCGACCAGGAATGTCTCGTCATGGGCAACCGGCGGCTCACCTATGCGCAGGTGGGCGCTGAATCGGCGGCACTTGCCTCGGGCCTGGCGACGCTGGGCATCGAGCCGGGGGATCGCGTGGCGGTCGACTTGCCCAACTGGCCGGAGTGGGTCGTTGCCCTGCTCGCCACCGCGCGGCTCGGTGCCGTGTTCGTGCCGCTCCACCCGTCACTCGGATTTCACGAGGTACGCTATCAGTTGCGCAACACCGAATCGGTGTTAGCGCTCGCCTCGGAATCGCTGGGTGACGTCGACTACCTGGAGCTGTTCGAAGACCTGATCGGGGATCTCCCTGATCTCCAGTACCTGGTCTCGGTGGGACGCGAGGACTTTTGGTACGACGACCGCGTGTTCCAGTTCAGCGATCTCGTGACCCGCGGACGCCGCGGGTCGCACCCGATCGCCGAGCTCGATCCCGCGCAGGCACCGCTCGCCATCATCTACACGTCCGGCACGATGGGGAAGCCCAAAGGATCGGTTTTGACCCATCGCAATTTGGTGCACACCGCGCTGGCGGTGATCGATGCGCTCGAGCAGCGTCGTACCGATCGCGTCCTGGCGGCTGTTCCGTTCTTCACGGTCTTCGGGATGCAGGTAGCGATCGCGACGGTAGTGAGCGGCGGCACGCTGGTGCTCGACGGGGAGTTCGATCCCGAGCGGGCGCTCACGGTGCTCGAGCGCGAGCGCATCACCCTGTTCAGCGGTGTGCCCACCATGTTCCAGCTCTTGATGGCGGATGCGTCGTTCGGGAGCCGGAACCTTTCCTCCGTCCGGACCGGTATCGTGGCCGGAAGCCCGGTATCCGTTGACCTCGTGCGCCGGATCCGACGGTGGAACGATGTACAGATCGCCTACGGCCTGACCGAAACCGGACCAACGGTGTCCATCACCCGCTTCGACGATCCCCCGGAGCGGCGCGAGGGGACCGTCGGTCGTCCGATTGCGGATGTGGAGGCGCGCGTGGTGGACGTCACCTCGGGTACGCTCCACGGTTCGGAGGCGGTAGGCGAGCTGGCGGTCCGGGGCCCGAATGTGATGGCGGGGTACCTCCGGATGCCGGCAGCAACGCAGAAGTCGTTCACCGCGGACGGCTTCCTGCTCACGGGTGACCTGGCCCTGATCGACGACCAGGGGTACGTGACGATCGTCGGTCGCCGCAAAGAGATGATCATCCGTGGCGGCTACAACGTGTTACCGCGGGAATTGGAAGATGTTCTCCGGATGCACCCGGCCGTGGAATCCGCGTGCGTCGTCGGGGTCCCCAACGAGGTCCTCGGCGAGATGATATGCGCGTGCGTGATCCCGGTGGAAGGGGCCATCGTCTCGGGGGACGACCTGCAGGACTACTGCCGCGAGCAAGTGGCTGACTACAAAGTCCCAGACTGCGTCCGTTTCTTCGACACCTTCCCGATGACCGGGAGCGGGAAAGTGAAGCGACAGGAGCTGGCGCAGATCGTGGGGCTGGAATTGAGTACGACGTGAGGGAATTCAGATCAGGGCGGCCCGGTCGGTCCGCTCCTCGTGAGCCGCTGGTGCATGCGCCCAACGCGGCTCTGCTCATTGACTTCGACAACGTGACCCTCGGGATCCGCTCGGACCTCCAGAGTCAGCTGCGGCGACTCCTCAATTCGGAGATGATCAAGGGCAAAGTCGCCGTCCAGCGAGCGTATGCCGACTGGCGTCGGTATCCGCAGTACATCGTGCCGCTATCGGAGTCATCTATCGATCTCATCTTTGCCCCGGCGTTCGGTTCGAACAAGAAGAACGCCACCGATATCCGACTGGCCATCGACGCGCTCGAGCTGGTCTTCACCCGCCCGGAGATCGGGACCTTCATCCTCCTGTCCGGCGACTCGGACTTCTCGAGCCTCGTGCTCAAGCTCAAGGAATACGGGAAGTACGTGATCGGCGTGGGGATCCGAGAGTCATCGAGCGATCTCCTGATCCAGAACTGCGACGAGTATTTCAGCTACACGGAGCTGACGGGACTCAAGAAGGAGGCCGACGTCGAGCTCATGCGGCGAGATCCATGGGAGCTGGTCGTCGAAGCCGTGACGCAGATGAAGCACGAAGACGATGTCATGCGGTCGGACCGACTCAAGCAGGTCATGCAGAGCATCGACTCGAGCTTCACGGAAAAGGACGCCGGGTTCAGTCGGTTCAGCAAGTTCGTGGTGGAGGCCGCCCAGCGTGGCCTGCTGACCATCGAGAAGATGGAAAACGGCCAGTATGCCGTCGACGTCGGCCAGAACGCGAACGTGTCACCGGAGGACGAGGCGGAGTTCAAGAAGCGCGAGCCCGCGGCGCGCGATCGCGCACCGGCCACCAAATCTCGACGCAAGCGCACCCCGCGGCGGCGGGACACCGAGCCTGCCGAGCGCCACGAGCCGCGCGAGCGCCAACTGAGCCTGGCCGAAGGGTTCGAACTACTGAAGCAGGCGCTCCTCATTCTCGGGGCCGTCGGGGAGCAGTCGGTGGATGCCGACGAGGCGCGGAGCAAGATGCTCGAACTCCTGGGCGAAGACGGTGACCCGCTCTTCGAACGACCGCGCTACCATCGCATGCTGCGGCAGGCGCACGATGCGAACGTGATCGAACTGGCGAAGACCGAGGGCGACGGCTACGACCTGCGGCTCACCCCCGAGGCAATCGCCGGTGCCGAGGAGCAAGCCGGATCGTCGGTGGATGTACCGGCAGACGATGCGGCCGATGATCAGCCAGCCGAGAAGCCCGCGCGCTCGCGCCGGGCCAGCACCCGCAAGTCCACACGTGGGAGAGGCCGTCGGGCCAAGAGCGACGCAACGCCACCGTCGCCGGGTGACAAGGCGGAAGTGGAACCGAAAGCCGCGGCGCCCGCCGCGAAGAAGCGGAATCCGCGGTTTCGTCGCGGGTCACGCGGTAGCGGCTCGGGGCCGCAGCGGGCGGCCCCCGCCGCCGGCGATACCGAGCCGGCTGAGCCAAAGAACCAGACGTCGGCCCCCTCACCGGAGGCACGACGCGCCACCCGCGGCGCGCCCGCCATCGGTCCCCGGACCGGCAGTCGCCGGGGGACGCCCGGGTCGCTCTCGTCGGCCGCAGGCGGTTCTCCGGAATCCGGCGCCGGGAAAGGCGACGATGTGGGATCTCGGTCCGCGGGCGGTGAGCGACCGGGGCCGAGCGCACCGGCGCCCCAAGCGGAGCCGACACCAGCTCCAGCTCCCGATCCCAAGGGAGGTGTGGCCGATGAGGAGGGCCTGCTGCGTCGGATGTCGGCGGCGCTGCAACGGGTGATGAAGGGGCCGGACGCCGAGTGACGGCGAGGGGGTCACCCCTCGGCAGGTCGTTCTTCGCGCGCGACACGGTTCGTGTCGCGCGCGACTTGTTGGGATGCGAGTTGGAGAGCACGATCGGCGACGCGACGGTCGCCGGACGCATCGTGGAGGTCGAGGCCTACGTGGGGACTCACGATCCCGCCGATCACGGCTATCGGAACCGACAGACCGGTCGCAACCGTTCGCTGTTCGGTCCGCCCGGAACGATCTATGTGTTCCGCAGCTACGGGGTGCACTGGTGCGTGAACACGGTCACCGAACGCGCTGGCGTCCCCACGGCAGTCCTCCTTCGTGCCTTGGAGCCAATTCGGGGGCTCGATGTCATGGTCGAGCGGCGCGGCGTGGCCGAGCCGAGGCGGCTGTGTGCAGGGCCAGGGCGCCTGTGCCAGGCCCTGGGCATCACCGGGATCCACGACGGCATCTCGCTGCTGGATGGTCCGCTTCGCCTGCTGCCTCGACGATCGCGGTCCCGACCCCGCATCCTCGCCGGCCCTCGGGTGGGCATTTCACAGGCCAAGGACTGGCCGCTGCGGTTCTGCCTTCCCGAACGGCACTGGCTTTCCCGCCCGGCGAATTCCGCCGAGTGAGGGGTGGCTAGCGCAGCCCGCTCAAGAGCAGCGCGTTGAATAGCAGCTTGAACGTGCCGTACGTCTGTCCCCGGTGCTGCGGGCGAAATCCGAACAGAATCGCGCGTCCGGACCCGACGCTCACGTCCACCAAGGCGGCCTTGCCCGCCAGCTGCTCCTCGTTCAGCGCGTAGCCCGAGCGGAGTGGGGCCTCCACGTACTGCGCCAGCACCGCGGCCGGTTGGCTCACGTCGAACGCAGCCCCGTTGGCGAAGTAGACGAAGGCCGTCGAATCGATCCCCGACGTGAGCGGCGTGCCGGCTCGGACGCCGACAGCGAAGAGCGATCCGGGAGCGTAGAAATCGTCCGCGTCCGGCATCCCGCGGCGCTGGCCGAATCCGTTGGTCACGGGCAGCTCGAGCTGCGCGATGGCGAAGTCGCTGGAGCCGTCGAGCGTGACGAGTGTGCCGCCCCGTCGGACGAAGTCCACCACGGCGGCGGCACCCGGTTCTCCGATTCCGCCGGCGTAGCGGCTGGGGACCACCGACTCCGGAAAACCGCGAACGATGGTGCTAGCTCCCACGTCAGGGAGCAAGAGTACGTCGAACTGCCGGTGAAGTCGGCCGGCGCGGATCATGGAGTCGGTGACCGTTATATAGGGAATGCCGTGCTGCTCGAGCACCCATCGCGTCCAGCCCTCGTCCATGCTCGCCACCCACGGCTTGTAGAGGCCGATCCGCGGCACGCGCTCGATGGCGCCACCAGCCGGTCGGAGACCCCGGGTTCTCCACGCATCGAATCCGTAGACGGCCGTGTGCTCGCGCACCAGCGCGGCAAGCCGCTCCTGCTGCCCGGACGGCGCGAGCACGACCGATCCCGGCGGCAACGTCGTGCCGTTCACCTCGATGGGTGCGGCCGACACCCACACGCGTGCTCCCACGCGCAGCGCCTCCACGATGGTGCGGCTCTCGGCCGCGGCCCGATTGACGAGCACCCACTGCGGACCGGAGCCGTGTACGGAGCCGGGTTGTGACTCAACCGAACGTACGAGGTCGGTGCGAGCCTCGAACGGTTGTGCGACGGTGCGCACGTCGAGGCCCATCTGCATCGGCAGCGTCCAGCCGGCGACGTCGTACGGCGTCATGGGCGGGCCGCCCGGGTATTGGCGGCGATCGGGGTACGCTTGAGGCTCCAGGAGGTCCTTGACGTGGGCGCGGAATGGCTGGGCCATGGGGATGACGACGGTTCCTGCGGGATAGCGAGTGCCGTCCGCCACGAAGGACTCCGTGGCACGCCGGATTTCGATCCCTGCACCCAGGAGTGCTTCGAGGAGCGCAGCTTCCGCCCCCCGGTCGCGCTGTTCGGGTGGCAGCAGAAACGCGGAGGGATTGCCGGCTTCACCGGCGGTAATAGCGCGTTTGCCGAGCGTCACGAACCGGCGCACGAAGCGCTCGCGCTGTGCGGCCACGAGCTGCAGCAGGCCGTCGGCGGCGAGTAGCTCGTACTCGATGATGTCCCCGAGCCGCCACCAGCCACCTTCCCACGGTCCGGGATAGTTGACGCCCCGTTCGCTTCGCCTAAGGGCTTCAGGGGACTGGAAGATGGGCGAGGCGAGGCGAGCGCTCGCGGCTTCGGAGAGAATGCCGATCATGTTGTGCCGCGCCGGAACGGTACGGAACCCGCCGTGCCACCACAGGTCGAAGCGCGTCTGATGCGCCACGCCGGTCTTGCCCGCGTCGTACACGGACGCGGCCATCGCCGTGCCCACGAGGTTGATCGCCTCGACCACGATAGGGTCGAGGTTCGGATTGACCGGATCGCTGAACGGTGGGAGGAAGAGGCGCGGACCGCTGTTCCCCATCTGATGCACGTCCCACACCACGTCCGGAAACCACTCGTGATAGAGCACCCGGGAGATCGCCTGGCTCTCGACCTGGGTCAGCATGAACCAGTCGCGGTTGTTGTCATGCCCGACATACGGATGATAGAGCCAGGGGAGCGGTCCCCCCTCGAACCGCGTGCCCTTGTGCTCACGATACCACGCGACGACCGTGTCCAGCCCATCCGGATTGGCCGACGGGGTCATGAGCACCACCACGTGTTCGAGCACCTGACGATAGCGCGGTTCGGCTACGAGACGATGCGCGAGCTGCATGGAGAACTGGCTGGAGGCGACCTCCGTGGAGTGGATGTTGTTATTGATGAACACCACGGATGGCGTCGAGTGAATCAACGAGTCCTCGAGCACCGGACTCAGGCGTCGCGGATCGGCGAGCAGCGCTCGCTGCTGCCGGAGTACGTCTAGTTGGCGTTGATGCCGGGGCGCGGTGATGGTCGCCAGGAGGAGCGGCTTACCGAGGGTGGTACGGCCGATCGTGTCGAGACGCACGGCAGCCGACGACCGGGCGAGGGTCGAGAAATAAGTGCCGATTTGTGACCAGTCCGCCAGCACCGAGTCGGCGCCGATCTCGAGGCCGAGCACCGACCTGGGATCGGGGACCGCGACGTCCTGTGCGAGGACGGGACCGGTCGGCTGGCCAAGCATGACCACCGCGAGCCCTACTCCACCAATCACGTGTCCGAGGCGGCTCCTCAATCGCAGGCAGTGCGGCATGTCCATCCCCCTGTAGGTGGGCTGACGCGTCAGACGATGCTTCGAACGAAGCCACCGTCGACGGCGAGGGCAACTCCGGTGATGTACCCCGCAGCCTCCGAGGCCAGGAAGGCCACAGTGGCCCCCAGTTCTGCCGGCTCACCGATCCGGCGCATGGGGATAGTTGCCATGAGGCCGTTGGCGACTTGCTCCGCGGTCGTCCCCGTTGCGTGAGCCCGCCGGCGGAACAGCTCCTCGGAGCGCTCGGTGCGCATGTAGCCGGGACAGACGGTATTGACGGTCACCCCGTCTGCTGCCACTTCATCGGCAAGGGCCTTGGCAAACCCGAGCACGCCCGCCCGCGCGGTCGTCGACAGGATGAGGTCGCCTAGCGGCTGCTTGGCCGCCACGCTCGTGAGGCAGACCACTCGGCCCCACCGCCGTTGTCGCATGCCGGGCACCACGGCACGGCAGAGGTCGATGGTCGACAGCAGGTTGAGCTCCAGGGCGGCCTGCCAGCTCTCGGAAGGAGCAGCCTCGAACGTCGTGGCAGGCGGTCCGCCGGCGTTACACACGAGGATGTCAATCGGGCCAAGCGAGGACGTCACCTGGGCCACCATCTCGGTGACCTGCTCGGGGGCACTCACGTCGGCTTGGAATCCCCTCACCGGCCGACGTCCATCCTTTGCGACGGAGGCCACCGCGCGATCGAGTCGCGACCGATCGCGGCCGTTCATCGCCACGGTGCATCCCTCCGCCACCAGCGCTCGCGCGATCGCCAAACCGAGTCCGGAGGACGATCCGCAGACTAGGGCGAGTCGGGTGTCGAGGTGCAGGTTCATGTTCCTGTCGTGTGAATGAATGGCGTTTGGGTTGTCGAGACGGAGTCGTCCGTTCGGGACTCGCGGGAATGTGCGAGCGGTGTCGCGTCGCAGCAAGGCTCGGCCTTGGAGCGTTGCGCAGCGACGCACCGCCGAGACACTATTGGAACACTCGAACGCTTCGGGGTAGACGTAGCGCATGACTGTGAGTCGCCGGGATTTCGTGAAGACCTCGTCGCTGGCGATGGCTGCCCTCGCCACGCCGGCCGGGTCGAGTATGTTGGCGCGGGAGATGACGCCGTCCCAGCAGAGCGCCGATCTACTGGCGCAGCAGCTTTGTATGTTGGCGCTCGACGCTGCGCGATCGGCGGGAGCCTCGTATGCGGATGCACGTGTGGTCGGCATCCGTCGCCAAACGGTGCAGACCCGCGAGGAGCGCGTGAGCGGGGTCGAGGAGTCGGACAGCCTCGGTCTGGGGGTGCGGGTCCTGGTGGACGGTGCATGGGGGTTTTCGGCGAGCCATCGGTTGGTGCGATCGGAGGCGATGGTCGTAGCGCGAGCGGCCGTCGAGCAGGCTCGCATCAATGCCAGCGTGGGTGGCCCAGCCGTGGAGCTGGCACCGGTCGAGGCGTATCCGGACGGCGAGTGGCGCAGTCCCATCACCACAGATCCCTTCGACGTGCCGGTCGAGGACAAGATCGCCCTGCTCCTCGAGGCCAATGCCGAAGCGCTTCGGGTCGATCGCGTGCGCTTCGTGAGCTCAGCTATCCGGGCGGAGCGGATCGAGACGACGTTTGCCTCGACGGCTGGAAGCCTGATACGTCAGACCGTCTACCGAACCTACCCGACCATGACCGTCACCGCGGTTGCCCCGGATCGGTCGGGCTTCGAGAGCCGGTCGTCCGGCGAGGTCGCCCCGATGGGACTCGGATACGAATACGTCGAACGGGTCGACCTCAAGGGCCGAGCCGGTCCGTGGGCCGAAGAGGCAGCGGCCACGCTCCTGGCGCGCTCGGTGGAGCCGGGCGAGTACGATCTGGTCCTGCACCCCAGCCACCTCTTCCTCACGATTCACGAGAGCATCGGGCATGCCACCGAGCTGGATCGGGCCATGGGGTACGAAGCGGGCTTTGCCGGCACGACCTTCCTCGCCCCACCGCAGGCGGTCTTGGGCACGTTCCAGTTCGGCCCGGAGTTCATGAACGTCCAGGGCGATCGCACCCAGCGCGGGGCGCTGGCCACGGTGGGTTGGGATGACGAGGGCGTCGCGGCCGACAGCTGGCCCATTGTCAAAGACGGCGTATTGGTCGATTACCAGACCACGCGGGAGCAGGCGGGGTGGATTGCCGAACTCACCGGCAACGAGCGATCCCATGGATGCGCTCACGCCGAGTCGTGGCAGCATGCGCAGTTCCAGCGGATGCCGAACGTTTCACTGCTCCCCGGGGAGGAAGGGCATGCCCTCGACGATCTCATCGCCGCAACGGATCGTGGCATCCTGATCAGGGGACGCGGCTCGTACAGCATCGACCAGCAGCGGTACAACTTCCAGTTTGGCGGGCAGGTGTTTCATGAGATCAAGGGTGGGAAGATCGTCGGCCTGCTCAAAGGCGTGGCGTACCAGAGCCGCACGCCGGAGTTCTGGAACTCACTGGACATGTTGGGCGGCCCGCAGACGTACGAGCTCGGCGGAACGCTCGGAGACGGCAAAGGACAGCCACCACAGTCCAACGCGGTGAGCCACGGCTGCCCGGCCGCCCGGTTCCGTGGTGTCCGCGTGATCAACACGGCGGCCGCATGACCGCGCCCCGGGTGGATCTGCTCACCGAGGCCGAGGCGCGTCGGCTCTGTGACCGGACGTTGCAGCGAATCGAGGCCGACGCCGCCGAGGTCCGCGTGTCGGCAACGCTTGCTGGCAATACGCGAGCGGCCATGAACCGCATTACGACGGGTGGGGATGTCTCCGACCTCGCCGTGACATTGTCCGCGTGGCTGGGCACGCGCGGCGCATCGGTGGTTGCCAACCGCACGGATGATCAAGCACTCGCTGCGGCAGCGGAGCGCGTGGTGACACTCGCCGGGGTCGCGCCCGAGGATCCTGAGTATATGCCGCCACCGGTCGGCCAACGCTACGCACCCGTGGAGGCGTTCTTTGCCTCAACGGTAGGACTCGATGCGCGGACTCGGGCCGATGCGACCGCGGCGATGGTGAACGAGGCGAAGCAGGCGGACCTGGTCGGATCGAGCTATCTGTCCCATGAGGCGAATGCCTTGGCCATCGCGAACTCCGAGGGGCTGTTCGCCTATCACCGATCGACCGCCGCCGCCGTCTCGACAACTGTGCGGACACCGGACGGGCGCGGATCCGGGTGGGCCGGCGCCACGCACAACGATTGGGAGCGTCTCGGCTCAGCGCAGCGACTCGCTCGGGTGGCGGCGGAGAAGGCGCGTGCCAGCGTCAGTGCGGGAACGGTTGAGCCTGGAGCGTACACGGTGGTGCTCGAGCCAACCGCCGTGGCCGACCTCGTCCGCCTCCTGCCCAGGGCCCTCGACGCTCGGATGGCTGACGAAGGCCGCTCGCCGTTTTCGAAGCACGGTGGCGGCACGAAGGTGGGCGAGCGGGTCGTGAATCCGCTGGTTACGATCTTTTCCGACGCGACCGACCCCGACCTACTGGCCATGCCGTTTACGGATGACGGCACCCCCATTCCGCGCACCACCTGGATTGAGCGTGGGGTGCTACAGAACCTCTCGAGTAGCCGCTACTGGGCCGACCGGCACGGCCATCCGCCAATCCCGATGGGCGGAGGACTGAAGATGGTCGGCGGAAACGCGCCGCTGGATCGGCTCATTGGGGGGGTGGAGCAGGGTCTCCTGATCACGCGCTTCTGGTACGTTCGCTCGGTTGATCCCCGCACGCTCCATTACACGGGACTCACCCGGGACGGGACGTTTCGGATCGAGGGGGGTCGCATCACCGCAGCGGTCCCCAACCTCCGGTTCAACGAGAGCGTGCTCGGGATGTTGGAGCGGGTCACGGCCCTGGGGGTCACAGGACGAACGCTCCCCTCCGGGGCGGGTGATCCCGGCTCACCGATCGCAGTCCCCCCGCTCGTGGTCGAAGACTTCCACTTTACGTCGGTCTCGGACGCGATCTAGCGGCCGCCACGTTCAGGGCTTGGTAGCGATAAAGCCCCGCGACGCGTGATCGTGGATCCGGTCGAAGCGCCACCCCGTGTAGTGCGACTTGACGATCTCGGGCGCGAACGTGAGGACGCCCTGCGTGCTGTCCGACGTCAGCAAGTGGTGGACGCCTCCGGGTAGTGTCCGCTCCATGAGGGCACGGAAGAACTGCTCTCGGTCTGCGGCGCCCAGCCCTGCGAGTGTCGCCGGATCCAGCACGGCCAACGACGGCGCCACCTCGGGGAACCACATTCCCAGACTCACCACGTAGGCCTGGATCCTCGTGCCCAGCGCCTCGGCGGCGGCTCGGGTTTCGAGGGCTTCGACCTGCGCGACCTGTGGACCGATGAACACAACAGACCAGTCGTGAGCCGCGAGGTACAGGCATGCGGGCTGGGCACCCCTCCCGACGGCCAGGGCCACTCCGCCGGACTCCAGCGTCGAGACGAGCGAGACCAGCGGCGAGTGCGGATCGATACCCCAATGCGTGGGCTCCTGCTGCGCCCGCCGCAACTTGAGGTGTCGGGAACGCCACCGTCGATAGCTCGGCAGATTCAGCCGGCGCATGATCAGCCGATCGACGTGCTCGAGCACGAGCACTTCGGTCAGCAGTAACTGCTCTTCCGCACCGGCATCGAGTTCACGCACCGCGTCGTCGGCGATGCCGAGCAGTTCCTCGCGACTGATCTGCTGTTTGAACTCTTCGATCCGCTCGAGAATGAACTCCCCGTATTCCTGTCGGAGCGAGCGTGGCGATCGGCCATGCCGAGGGCGAGGTTGTGGTGACGTCAGCACGGCTCGACGTGGACGATGACCTCGTGAAAGCCGAGGTCGTCACGGAGTCGACGTTCGACGTCGTCGGCCAGGTCGTGCGCTGCTTCGACCGTTGCGGTGCCGTCGACGGCGATCGTCAACTCGACGAAACGACGCTCGTGGACGCCGCGCGATCGGATGTCATACGCGCGGACCACGCCGCTCACGTCCTCGGCGGCATGTTGGATCTCCTGTGGCTCGGTAACGAGCTGGTCCACCAAGACCGGAACCGAGCGCGCCACGATCTTGTACGCCAACACGACGATGACCACGGCGATCACCAGGGCCATGATGGGGTCCACGTAGGCGTAGCCGTACTGGCCGGCCAGCACCCCGACCAGAACGCCCATGGTGATGAAGACGTCGGCGCGAGTGTGCGCGGCATCGGCGAGCAGAATGTCGCTCTTGAGCTCCCGGCCTCGTCGGGTCTCGTAGACCGCCACGACTGCGTTCACGATGAGCGTGCCGACCAGCAGGCCGAACTCGGTGGGCGTGATGTCGATCGTGACGCCCCCAGCCATCAAGCGCTCGATCGCCCGCTGGACCAGCTCGAATCCCGTGATCGATAGGAAGACAACGATGGCCAAGGCACCGAGGCTCTCGAACTTCTCGTGTCCGTACGGATGATCCTCGTCGGGCTCCCTCGCCGCGACTCGGATGACGGCGAGCGCCAACACGTTGTTGAACGCATCGACAGAGGAGTGCACGGCGTCGCCGAGCACGCCGAGGGAGCCCGTGCGGAGTCCGATGACAAACTTGGCCCCCACGACGCCCAGGTTTGCGATGAGGAGGCCGATGAGAACGCGGCGAACTTGTGCGGTTCGGTCGGATCGCGCCAAGTGCGGCGGCGGCATGAGGTGCAACCTCGCTCGGCGCGGCTTCGATTGTCAACGGTTCGGTGGGCAGGTCCCCGCCGCCCGGCCGATTCCCTCGCGGCCGCCGTCAGTCAGCACGCAGGAGCGCGCCTTTCAAGTAGCTGCTCTCGGGTACGGTGAGCACGTCCGGATGGTCGTCGCTCTGTCCCACGAGCTGTTGGAGCACGATGCGCCGACCGCAGTCCGCGGCCGCGGCGCTGAGCATGTCGAGGAAGCGAGCACGGCTCACGTGGAACGAGCACGAGCACGTGAGCAACCGCCCGCCCGGCGCGAGCATCCGGAGCGCTCGGAGGTTGACTTCCTTGTAGCCACGTAGGGCGGCCGTCACCGCCTGGCGCGTCTTCGCGAAGGCGGGTGGGTCCAGCACGATCGTGTCGAACCGTGCTCCATCGGTCTCGAGCGATCGCATGGCATCGAACGCATTGGCCTCCATCCATTGGATTGGACCGCCGGCATTGAGGGCGGCGTTGGCGCGCGCCGCCTCCAGGGCGGGCCCGCTCGAATCGATGGCGAGCACCGAGTCGGCCCGTTGCGCCATGTGGAGGGCGAAGAGGCCCTGATACGTGAACACGTCCAGCGCGCGACCGCGGGCGACCCGCCCCATCAGCTGGTGATTCGCGCGCTGGTCCAGGAACGCCCCCGTCTTTTGCCCGGTGCGCGGGAGCGCCCAGTAGCGCACGGCTCCCGCGCGCACATCCACCCGCTCCGGCACCGATCCGGCAATGTCTTCGATCGCGAGCGGCAGCCCCTCGTGTCGGCGTACCGATGCGTCGTTGCGGAGCAGGATGCCTGACGGACACAGTGCGGTCGTGATGGCGCCGAGGACGTCGTGGCGCACGGCCTCGGCGCCAGCAGTGAGAAGCTGGGCGACGACGTATTCCCCGTAGCGATCGATTACGAGGCCCGGAAGGCCGTCGCCTTCCGCATGCACGACCCGGTACGCCGTGGTGTCCGCGGCGAGGTGCGACCTGCGGGCGGCGGCCTGCGCGATACGCTCCGCCCACCACGCCTCGTCGATCGCGACGTCGTCCGCTGTGAGCAGGCGAAGACGAATCTCCGACAGCGGACTCCACAAGGCGCGACCCAACGGGCGTCCCCTGGGGTCCACGACACGCACTGGTCCCGCTGGGAGAGCGCGGTCGTCGACGTCTGACCTGTAGACCCACGGGTGGCCGCCGCGCAGTCGACGCGCACCGCGTCTCGACACGACGACGGATGGAATCATCCGCACCCCGTCTCCGTGAAAGACCTCGCGGTCCGAACACGGGTATCTTGTGGGCAGTCGAGGTGGGGAGACAAGGAGGCCGTCGTGAGATCGGAGCTTCGCTTGCTGGCCATCGTCGGGCCACCCGTGGTGGACATGGCGGAAGTCGTCGACGCCTGCCGCGAGGCGGTTGCCGGCGGGGCAACGGCTGTGCAGCTCAGGGCGAAGGAGGTCCCCGCGGGCGTCCTCACGGCAACGGCGCGGCACCTGTGTGCGGCATTGCCGGTCCCCGTCTGGATCAACGACCGCGCCGATGTGGCGCTCGCGGCCGGAGCACGGGGCGTGCACGTGGGGGCAGAGGATCTCCCTCCCGCCGCCGTGCGCGAACTTGCGGGCCACGCGCTCCGCGTTGGCATTTCAGTTGGCGATGTGCGCGAAGCGGAGCACGCGCTCGCCTCGCCGGTCGACTATTGGAGTGTGGGCTCGATCTATCACACCGGCACGAAGCCGGACGCCGGCGTGCCGATCGGCCCGGAAGGGTTCCGGTCGCTGGCCGCCCTCGCACCGTCCAGCATGCCCGTCATCGCGATTGGCGGTATCTCGGCGGCCAACGTGGCCGATGTGCTGGCGGCCGGCGCATGTGGTGTCGCCGTGAGCAGCGCCGTGTTCGGTGCTCCGAATGTCCGCGACGCCGCTCGGCGGCTCCGCGACATCATCGACGTGTCGCTCCGTTAGGCTCGCGGCGAGCCGGTGCCGAGCTCCGGACCTCGCGGATGGCGCGAAGGTGGTCCGCGTAGGTGCGCGAGAAAACGTGTTTGCCGTCGGGCCGCGCGACGAAGTACAGCAACTCGGAACGCGCGGGATAGAGTGCCGCCTGAAGGCTTTCCGTCGACGGCGACCCGATGGGGCCGGGCGGCAGCCCGTCGATCACGTAGGTGTTGTACGGCGAGCGGGTCTGGTAGTCGCGCTCGAACAATCGGCGGCGGCGTCCCAACGCGTAGATCACGGTGGGATCGGCTTGGAGACGCATGCCGAGCGCCAAGCGGTTGTGGTATACCGACGACACGTAGGGTCGATCGGGGCCGTAGCGCACCTCTCCCTCGATGATGCTCGCGAGCGTCACCAGTTCGTCCGGCGTGAGCCCCAGGGTATCCAGTCGTGCATCCCATGCCGGCTGCCAGCGACGCCGGAACTCGGTCGCCATCTGGCGGACCACGTCACTCGCGGACGCGCCAACCGGTACGAGGTACGAGCTGGGATACAGATACCCTTCCAGGGTCGTACCGGGCACGCCGAGCGTCTGCCGCAGGGAATCGTCTCGGGCCGCCGCCAGAACACTATCGGCGGGAATGCCGAGTTGCGCCTCGATGGCGGCGGCGATCTCGACCAGCATGAGTCCCTCGGCGACGGTCAACCGGCGTTCTGCCGGCCGGCCGGCGACGAGGATGCGGAGCACCGCGTCCATCGACCCGTCTCGCGGCACGTCGTACGTGCCCGCCTGCACTGCGCGGCCCTGCCCCTTGAGGGTCGCGTAGAAGCGGAACAGCGACGCCGACTCCACCACATCTCGGGCGGCAAGCGATTCCGCGACGGCGCGCAACGTGGCACCGCGGGGTACGGTGAACCGCACGGTATCCGCGGTCGTCGGCGCGTCGGTACAGGCGACGAGCGCCGCCGCGAGCAAGAGCACGCCAGCTCGCCGGCTCATCGCCGCGACTCCAAGAAAGCCTGGAGCAACGTGGTTGCCGCGAGTTGGTCGATGTCCTGCTTGCGACCCTTGAGGCGGCCGCCCAGGGTCCGAATCGCATCCAGCGCCCGCGCCGTAGTCATCCGCTCGTCACGCAAGACGATCGGGAGGCCACTGTGCTCGGCGATGCGGGCGGCGATGGCTCGGGCCTCGCTCGCTCGTGTCCCCTCCGATCCGTCTGGGAGCAGCGGCAGTCCCACGACGATCCCGACGGGCCGGTGAGTGTCGAGGTAAGTCCTGAGTCGCTTGAGTGGAAACCGCCGGCCGAGGCGACGGGTCAGCGTCGCGAGGGGCTGCGCGATCATCTGTGTGGGGTCGGTGAGGGCGAGCCCAATCCGCTTGTCACCGATATCGATCGCGAGCAAGCGACCGGGGGTGGGGAGGTCGTCGGGCGAATGATCCGATCGTCCGATTCGCCCGTCGGCGGATTTTCCGACGCTCATCCCTCCTGCATGGTGGCGAAGAACTCCTTGTTCGTCTTGGTACGCTTCATGCGCTCGAGTAGGAATTCGGTGGCCTCCACGGTGGGCATGTCCGCCAGGAAGTTGCGGAGCAGATAGATCTTGTTGAGGGCGTTGGGCTCGAGGAGCAACTCCTCCTTTCGGGTCGAGCTGCGCTGCACGTCGATGGCGGGATAGATCCGGCGGTCGGCGATGCGCCGATCGAGGACCAACTCCATGTTTCCCGTGCCCTTGAACTCCTCGAAGATCACTTCGTCCATGCGGCTCCCGGTCTCGATGAGCGCCGTAGCGATGATGGTGAGCGAGCCGCCGCTGTCGATGTTCCGTGCCGCGCCGAAGAACCGCTTCGGCTTTTGTAGCGCGTTGGCGTCCACGCCACCTGACAGGATCTTGCCCGAGTGCGGGATGACCACGTTGTGCGCGCGCGCCAGTCGCGTGACGGAGTCGAGGAGGATCACGACGTCACGGCCGTGCTCCACCATGCGGCGGGCTTT
This sequence comes from Gemmatimonadales bacterium, assembly GCA_041602035.1. Classification (GTDB taxonomy): domain Bacteria; phylum Gemmatimonadota; class Gemmatimonadetes; order Gemmatimonadales; family GWC2-71-9; genus JAOTVV01. Next base: position 217,819 of record JBFIHA010000002.1, read on the forward strand.
CTCGATCACCATGTCGGCGACCTGCACATGCCGGTCGGCGGGCTCGTCGAACGTGGAGGCGATCACCTCGGCACCTTTCACGTTCTCCTCCATGTCCGTGACCTCTTCGGGTCGTTCGTCGATGAGGAGGACGATGAGCACGGCCTCGGGGTGATTTTGCGCGATCGAGTTGGCCATCTTCTGCAGCAGAATCGTCTTGCCGGCCTTGGGCGGAGACACGATCAACCCACGCTGACCGAAACCGACCGGCGTCAGGAGATCCATGACCCGCATCGAGAGATCCCCCGAAGTCTGTTCCAGCCAGATGCGACGGTCGGCGTATCGCGGCTTGAGGTTGTCGAACGCGATACGGTGCTTGGCCTTCTCGGGGTCCTCGCCGTTGACTTGCTCGACCTTGAGCAGCGCAAGGTATCGCTCGCCTTCCTTTGGAGGCCGGACTTGGCCAAGCACCGTGTCGCCGGTACGCAGATCGAACCGCTTGATCTGACTCGGGCTCACGTAGATGTCGTCGGGACCGTAGAGGTAGTTCCAGTCGGCGCTGCGTAGGAATCCGTAGCCTTCTGGAAGGATTTCGAGCACGCCCTCGCCGCGCAGGACTGTATCCGAATCCAGAAGCGATTGTTCAATGCGGAAGATCAGATCCTGCTTGCGGAGGCCAGAGTAGTTGGTGATGTTCAACTCTTCGGCGAGGGCGTGGAGCTCGGCGACCGATTTCTGCTTGAGTTCTGCGATGTCCACGGTGCTGGATGTCTCCGTCGTGTGACCCGAGTCAGGTGAGAGTGCTGCGGCCCGTGTGCCGGGCACATTCGGATCGCGTCGTGAGGCTGAGCGTCTCTTGGGGATAGCTACTGGATGAGTGGGTTGCGTAAGGATACGGGTCGCCCCGAGGGGCGTCAAGGGGCGCTGTGAACGCGCTCATCCCGTTTCTGTCGTGGTGGCGCACCATCAGGACTCGTGATCGGGAGATCGTCGAGGCCCTGGTCACACCGGCGCACCGCGGCCCGTCGCCGGAGTTGCGCGCGGCGCTCGGCGCGTGGGCGGGGTTGCACTACTGGAGCCGCATCGACGGGGTCGATCGGCTCGTGCTCATCACTCCGCTCGTGCCTCCGCAGCGCGAGCGCTGGTGGCTCCACGGCGTGCTGTTTGCGGCCACCTTCCTCACCGTGTGGATGAGCGGCGCGCTCCTCACGGGCTCGTCGCTGCCGCTCGCATTCCCCTTTCACCTCGACTACGCCCGCGCTCCGGAGATGCTCGGAGATTTGTGGACGGAACTCACCCGTCTCCCCGCTGGACTCGGCTTTGCCATGGCGCTGATGGCTATTCTTCTCGCGCACGAGTCCGGACACTACATTCGGGCTCGACGCTACGGTCTCAACGCGTCGCCACCGTACTTTCTGCCCGCGCCACCGATCGTCAATTTCATCGGAACATTCGGCGCCTTCATTCGTCTTCGCAGCCAGGTGGTCGATCGGCGTCAACTCATGGACGTCGGGGCGGCGGGTCCGTGGGCGGGCTTCGTCGTGGCGCTCGTGGCCCTCGTCTTCGGTCTCCTCCGATCGCACGTCGTCCCCGAGGTCGGACCGTCCCCGCAGTTCGTGATGCTTGCCGAGTTCCAGATCTATCTCGGCGACTCGGCGATCTTTGCCACGCTGCGTGAGCGCCTGGTCGGTGAGGGGACCGTGTTGCTACATCCGCTCGCCTTCGCGGGCTGGCTCGGCCTCTTCGTGACCACGCTCAATCTCCTGCCGCTAGGACAGCTCGACGGCGGCCACGTGCTCTATGCTCTGCTCGGGAAGCGCCAGGCGCTCGTGAGTGCCGTCGCGTTGGTGGGACTGCTCGCCCTCGGGTACGTGGTGGGCCGGGAGGTCTCGCCCTGGGTCGCGTGGTTCTGGTGGATGTGGGCCGGCCTGATTCTGATCGTCGGCAGGGGCAGGCTGGTGCACCCGAGTGTGCTCGAGCCCCACCGCCCCTTGCCGCTGGGCCGCAAGCTCCTGGGCGTCGCCACCCTGGTGCTGTTCCTCGCTACCTTCAGTCCGGTCCCCCTCTTTCCCATGTGGTGAACCGAACGCATGACAGCGCAGGGCCAAACCGAGGCATTTCCGCAACACGCCCCGGGCGTGCCACACTGCCGCTGACACGCCCGGATTCAGGCGCGCCCGTATTGCGTAAGTGCCGCATCCCTTTATATTTGCGCAAACCGACGGACGAATTGCTCATGGCGGGGAATCCGGTCCGCTACGGTGCGCCGAACCCCTCAGAACCAGTCGTGCACGATCTTCCGCCCCTGCGCTACGAGGGCGGACTCGTCGCGCTGCAACTCGAAATGCGCCGCACCGAGGACGGTGTGTGGCGTGGGCGGCTCCACTTCGGTGCTCCGGAGGCGGGGTCTACCTCGTCGACCGCGGAGATCTTCTGCGCTGTGAGCGAGGCGGATCTCTGGGAATGCGTCCACGACCTCCGCGAGCACCACCTGCGAGATCTCTACCGATCCCTCAGCGAGTAACCCTAGCCTGGCTGTCGGATCTCCGCCCCCATTAGACCGTAGTTAGCGAACACATCCGAGGGCACGGCGTGCCCGGCGCGGGACTTGCACCGTCATCGGTCGATCCCGGGTTGGGTGCGGCTGCTTGACGACCCCCGACCCGGGGGGCAAGTTCGCTCCTCCAGTCCCGTTGCCGCTTCCCCCACCGGCGCGTGGTGGGTGGAAGTGCCGGAGCGCCGTATGTTCGAGATCCGTACCGCTTCCGTCCGGCTGCGTTTCCTCGTCCCGCTGTTCGCATCGATCGTCCTGACCGGTGTGTGGGGCTGCGCCCCGCGGGCCGCGCAGCACGTCTCACCAGAGGAAATCCCTCAGCTTCAAAACCGGCTCGCCACACACCCGAACGATGGCGACGCGATGCTCCGCTACGCCGCGGCGTTGTATGCGGCGGACCGGTGCGACACCGCGACAGTCGTGGCGCGGGCGGCCATGGTGCGCGAGCCGGAACGCGCGCTGGGACCGCTTGTCGTGGGTCGTTGCATGGAGCAAGCCCGAGAGTACGATCAAGCACTAGCCGTCTACGCGGGCTATCTCGAGAGGCATCCCGACCGCGCGGGGTCGCCGTCGGTGCGTGCACGGCAGAGCATCGCTCGGCGTGACCGCGCGCTGGCCAATGCTCGTCAGGCGCTGAGTCGCGAGGCTGAGTTGATCCAGACGCCGAGTGATCCCGCGACCGTGGCCGTGCTGCCGATCGACATCGTGGGGGACTCGGCCTACCGCCCCCTCTCGCGTGGGCTAGCGCAAATCCTCTCGACGGACCTGGCGCTGCTGCAGCGTTTTACCATGGTGGAGCGATTGCAGGTCGGGGTGCTGGTCGAGGAGCTCAAGCTTGCCGAGTCGGGGCGGGTCGATCCGGCCACGGCCGCGCGCGTGGGGCGCCTGGTGCGGGCCGGGAGGCTAGTGCAGGGGCTCGTCACGATCCCACCGCGGGGCACCACGCGGATGGAGGCGAGTGTGGTGGCCGGCACGGGTGAAGTGACGGCCCCCGCGAGGCAGGCCGGTCGGCTACGCGATCTGCTCAAGATGGAAAAGGAGCTGGTGGTGGACGTCGCGCGTCTGCTCGGGTACCAGCTCTCGCAGGCGGAACTCCGTCTCATCTTGGAAAACGGTACCCAGAATCTGGCGGCCTTCCTGGCGTATTCTCGCGGTCTCGATGCCGAAGACCGCGGTGACTATCAATCTGCCGCGATATACTACGCCCAGGCCGTGAGGGCGGACCCGAACTTCCGAGCCGCTCGCGAGGGCTATCAGGCGGCGGTGGTGGGCCAACAGGCGACCCAGGCGGTACCGGGAGCGATCACACAGCTGGCCACCGTGAGCGCGCCCGCGCCGGACCAACTCGTCGTAGGCACGCAAGGCAGCGCCCTGACGACGACCATCATCGATGTCGCGGGAACGCAGGCCGAGGTGATTGCGCCGACGATCACCCCAACCAACACCGGAACCAACACGACGTCGTCGAGCCCGCCGCCCACCGTGCGCGTGTTGGGCCCGCCGCCGACGGCGTCCGGGCTGGTTCGCATCTTCTTCCGACTGCCATGAGACGCGCGGCGGTGGTCCTCGGCATGCTCGTGGCGGGCGCACCGCTCACGGGTCACGCGCAGCTCCCCGTTCGCGTGTCGGTATCCGCCTCGGTCGAGGCGTATTCGTTCGATCCGGGCGTCGTGTTCTATAAGGTGGAGGAGTACGCGTTTCCCGTGGGGCTCACGGTACCCTTGGGGCGGGTGGGGGAACTCGCGCTTTCCAGCGGGTACGGGGTGGTGCGCCTCTGGAGTCGCGATCAGAGCCAACTCGCGCACCAGGAGATCTCGGGCGCGCTCGACACCCAGGCCCGCCTGTCGTGGAACGTGATCCCCGGCCGGCTCATCGCGTTCGCGACGACGACGATTCCTACGGGCGTGAAGACGGTGGAAGAACAGGAACTCGCCGTCCTGGGCGTGCTGTCCAGTGACATCATCGGTTTTCAAGCTCCGACGCTCGGCAGCGGTGGCAGTGCGGGCGGGGGGTTCGGCGGTGCGCTGCCGATCGGGTCCTCGTGGTCCATCGGTGTGGGTGGGACGGTGCGGAAGCCGTTCGACTACGTGCCGATCGTGGGCGACGGTCGGACGCTCAAGCCGGGTTTGGACATTCGCGTCCGGGCCGGCGCGGAGGGGCCACTCGCGCGGCGAACCTATCTGCGCGTTGCCGGAATCTTCGCGCACCAGAGCAACGACGCCTTCGGCGATTCCACGAGTGGCATCGGCAATCGCATGATCGGCTACCTCTCGTTGAATCAGGGGATCGGCAACGGCTCACTCACGCTCTACGCGTTCGACGTGTTCAGGGGAGATGCACAACTCGAGCAGACATCGCTCGGCACGGCGGTGTTGCCACGTGGCAATCTTTTTGCCGCGGGCATGCACTATGAATTCCGTGTGACCAGCTGGCTCCAGGTGGCGCCGCGGGTCGAGTACCGGTGGTCGGCGCAGGACGATGGTGCCCCGTCCGGCCTGGATATCAACGGCGAAGCGTTTCGCTACGGGGGCGACGTCCGATTCCAGCTTACGGACGGAGTAGCCGCCGTCCTGCAGGGCAGCGGGACCACCGGATTCCTGGTCCAAGGCGGCGAGCGCATTCATTTCAGGGGGCCGAGGGGAATTCTGTTTCTCGAATGGAGTCCGTGACGCGGACGATTCGAGCCGTCCGAGGCTCCGGGCCTCGATCCGCCCTGACGCGCGCGCTCCTCGGCACCGGCGTCGTCGTTGCGGTACTCCTGAGCTGCAGTGACCGGACCGGGCCACAAGTCCCACTCACAGGCACACTGGCCGTGTCGCCGGCTTTTGCGAGCTCGGCCGCCGGCATCGTGCCGCTCACGGCCGCGCGGATCACCATTCGGCGCACGCCAGGGGGCGAAGTCGTCCGCGACACGGTGGTGACGTTCACCGCCGACGCCGATTCGGTGGACCTCACGCTGTCGGTCCCGGTCCTCGATCCGGCGGAAATGTTCGAGTTGCTGATCGCCCTGGTGACCCCCGCGGGCGACACGGCCTTCCGCGCTGGTCCCGTGCCGGTGAAGCCGGCCACGTCGGGACCGCCGCCGATGGTCCCCGTCACGTTCCGCTATACGGGTATCGGGGCGAACGCCGCGGGTGTGGCGATCCTCACCGACGGCGCCACCGTCATGGCCGGCGAATCGACGCTGCTTGTCGCGCAGGCCCTCGACAGTGCGGGTGCACCTATTCCCGGCACGCCGATCGAGTGGGTCTGCCTGGACACGGCGAGGGCGCAGGTCGCGCGACCCGACTCCGGACGGGTGATCGGGAAGGCGCAACGCGGGAATGCGCGCGTCATGGCGCGCCTGCTCACGGGTCAGACGGACACGACCTCGGTGTCGGTGCTGCTGCCGCCGGCAAGCCTCGTTGCGGAGGCGGGGTCGGGACAGACCGCGCCGGCGGGCATGGCCCTTCCCGATCCCCTGGTCGCACGGGCCGTGGCGAGTGACGGAGTCGGCGTGGCCGACCAATGGATCAGGTTCTCGGTGGCGACCGGCGGGGGATCGCTGTCGGCGGATTCCGTTTTGACCGACGCAGTCGGCCGAGCGGCGGCTTCGTGGACACTGGGGAACATGGTCGGCTCGCAGATCGTGCAGGTATCGACCGCGAGGTTGGCCGGCGTCACCGCGAGCTTCACGGCCACCGCGCAGGCGACGGGTGTGGGCGGGATCGCGATCGTGAGCGGCGACGGGCAGAGCGCGCAGGTGGGGACGGCAGTCGCCACGTCGCCCAGCGTGCGCGTGACCGACGCGCAGGGCAATCCGGTCCCGGGTGTGGACGTCACCTTTGCCGTGGCATCCGGCGGCGGCAGTGTTACCGGGGCGGCGGCCGTAACCGACGCGGCCGGCCTCGCCGCGGTGGGATCGTGGGTTCTTGGTCCGAACGTCGGGATCAATACCCTGACGGCCACGGCCGACACCCTCACCCCCGTGATCTTCACCGCCACGGCGACGGGACCGGGCGGGGCGGTGAGCATGGCGGTGAGCGGCGGGGACAACCAGACCGCGCTGGCCGGCACCGCGGTGGCGGTGGCGCCGGCCGTCGTGGTGCGCGATGCGGCGAGCAACCCCGTGGCGGGTGTCACCGTCAACTTCGCCGTCACCGCTGGCGGGGGCAGCGTCACCGGCGCGGCTGCACTCACCGATGCCGGTGGCATCGCGCGCGTCGGGTCGTGGACCGTCGGGCTCGGCGCGAACTCGCTCACCGCCACCCTCACCGGACTTCCGCCGGTCGTCTTTGCTGCAACCGGTACGGTGGGCCAGCCTGACACGGTGCTGGTCGTGTCCGGGTCGGGGCAGTCTGCCGACGCGGGCACCGCGCTGCCCCAGCCGCTCGTAGTCCAAGTGACGGATTCGGCGGGCAACGGCGTGCCGGGAGTGGACGTGACGTGGTCAACCCTCACGGGCTCCCTCGCGCCACCGACCAGCACCACGGATTCCGAGGGACGAGCACAATCCGTCTGGACGCTGGGAACGAACAGCGTCAACCAGACGGCGACAGCTGCCGTGGCAGGTCTCACGCCTGCCGTATTCACGGCAACGGCCGCCTTCCCGAATCCCACCATCTTGCTCGAGCTGATCGGTGCCAACCGGATTCGTTTGGGTGATTCGGCGTTCGTCAGGGTGACGCTGACCGCACCGGCACCGACCGGCGGTGCCTTCGTGACCGTCACCTCCGACAATCCGGCCGTGGTCGCCGTCGACACCACGGGCGGGGGCGGCGTCCTTATTCCCGCCGGCGAGATGGTGGGCCAGGCCAAACTGTTCGGCATCGGCGCCGGCACCACCACCATCCGGGCCAACGCCAGCGGCTACAGCGAGGGCATGTTGTCCGTGCTCGTCTCGGTGCAGGTGCTCAGCATGCCGAGCACGTTGAACGTGCCGTACGGCGGGCAGGCGTCGCTTCCCATCCAGATCTCGGCGCCGGCGCCGGCAGGTGGAACCACCGTCACGCTGGTGAGTGACAACCCGGCTGCCGTCGCGGTAGTGACTCCCAGCGTCGTGATCCCGGCCGGAGCGCAGACCACCAACGCCATCGTGGCTGGGGTGACCCCGGGTACCGCGACGGTCACCGGCACGACCGTCGACTTCGGGACCGCCCAGTCGCGCGTGTCGTCCACGGCGAACCTCAACATCGTGCAGACGTCCGCGACTATCAACGAGACGTTCGGGACTCAGCTCACGGTGCAGCTCGAGAGCGGTGGGAGCCCCGTGGCAGCGCCATCGCCGGGTATCGCGGTCACGATGACCCCGCGCGATCCACAATGTCTGGCGACCACGTCTCCAGTCACGATTCCAACGGGACTGGTCAGCACGACGAGCGACATCGCCTTCGGTGGCGGCGACGTATCCACCCCTTGCACCACCTACCTCGTCGCCGAATCCCCCGCGATCGCTCCCGACTCGGTGTTCGTCAGGGTGAACCCAGCCCCGGGTATCTCGGTCACCGCGTATGTCCTCGGCACGGGCTTGCAGCGGAGCGCATCTGCCTCACTCGGGGCGTCGAACCACGGGGGCGTAGACGTCGTCGTCACGAGCAGCGATCCCAGCATGCTATTGATCGCGCCGGATCAGAACACGGTAGGCGACGACTCGCTGGTCGTGACGCTGCCCAACGGGCAGACGTTCTTCACTTACTACCTGCAGGCCCTGGAAGGGGTGGCGGATACGGGCGTGGCGAGCGTGCCGGTGACGGTGACGGCCCCGGGCTTTACCACGGGGACGGCGACGCACACGCTGCGGCGGCCGGCGTTCGACATCAATGGAGTGCCGTCCTCGACCACGACGTTGTCCGACAGCGCGCAGTTCTACGTGCGGGTGGGCTATCAGCAGGCAGGCTACAACTTCTTGTGGGAGACGCAGGCGGTCCGGGCCGGCGGCCAGCCGTTGACGGCGACGCTGTGGGTTGAGACGTCCGGCGTGGGCCGGTTGATCACGACGGCGCGGACGGGCGACACGGTGACGGTACAGATCCCAGTGGGGAATTTCGACTCGCCGTACACGGTGG
>JBFIHA010000003.1:0-223802 GCA_041602035.1 Gemmatimonadales bacterium
CAGCGTGGCGACGCCGAGATGGAGCAGAAGGTGAACCGCGTGATCCGCGCCTGTGTCGAGCTGGGGAAGGACAACCCGATCGTGAGCATTCACGATCAGGGCGCGGGCGGAAACTGCAACGTCCTGAAGGAAATCGTGAGTCCAGAGGGCGCCCGGATCGACGTGCGCGCCATCCCCGTGGGTGACGAGACTCTGTCGGTGTTGGAGATCTGGGGTGCGGAGTATCAGGAGAACGATGCGTTGCTCCTCCGACCCGAGCACCTGGATCGGTTCCGGATGCTGTGCGAGCGCGAGCACGCGCCGTTCGCCGTCGTGGGTCGGGTGACCGGGGACGGGAAGATCGTGCTGCACGACGAGGCTGACGCCTCGACGCCGGTCGATCTGGAGCTCGCCGCGGTGTTGGGCGCCATGCCGCAGAAGACGTTCCTCCTCGATCGGATCGCTCCGACGCTGTCACCCCTGGAGCTGCCGACGGGCGTCACGGTGCGCGAGGCGCTGGACCGGGTGCTCCGCTTGGTCTCGGTCGGGTCCAAGCGGTTTCTCACCACGAAGGTGGACCGCAGCGTCACCGGGCTCGTCGCTCGGCAGCAGTGCTGCGGGCCGCTGCAACTCACGGTGGGCGACGTGGCGGTGATCGCGCAGAGCCACTTCGGCACGACCGGGGCGGCCACGGCGATCGGTGAGCAGCCTATCAAGGGACTGATCGACCCGGCTGCCATGGCGAGGATGAGCGTGGGTGAGGCCCTCACGAACTTGGTGTGGGCCAAGGTGAGCGCACTCGAAGACGTGAAGTGCTCGGCCAACTGGATGTGGGCGGCGAAGCTGCCCGGAGAAGGAGCCGCGCTGTACGACGCCGCCAGGGCGATGCACGACATGATGATCGATCTGGGCATCGCGGTGGACGGTGGGAAGGACAGCTTGTCGATGGCGGCCCTCGCGCCGGACGGCGCGGGCGGAGACGAGATGGTGAAGGCGCCCGGGAGCCTGGTGATCTCGGCGTACGCGACCTGTCCGGACATCACCAAGACGGTGACACCCGATCTCGAACTCCCGGAGGCGGGACGCCTCCTCTACGTCGATCTCGGTGGCGGGCGGGACCGATTGGGCGGCTCGGCACTCGCGCAGGTCTTCGGGCAGATCGGTGACGACACGCCGGATGTGGACGACGTGGCGCGCCTCGGGCGCGCTTTCCAGGTCGTGCAGCGACTCATCAACGAGGGGGTGGTCAGCGCCGGCCACGACCGCAGTGACGGCGGGCTGCTTACCACGCTGCTCGAGATGGCCTTTGCCGGAGACTGTGGTATCGACGTGGACCTCGGTGCCTCGGCCGCCAGCGCGATTCCCGCGCTCTTCTCTGAAGAGCTCGGACTCGTGCTGGAAGTCGATGCGGGGAACACGCACGGCGTGCTCGACGCGTTCCGGCGGAGCGGCGTACCGTGCGAACCCATCGGCGCTGCGGTCGCGAAGAAGCGGATCCGTGTCCGGGTGGGTGGCGAGACCGTGCTCGACGAGGAGATGGGGGTGCTGCGCGATCTGTGGGAGGCGACCAGCTTCGAGTTGGAACGGCTGCAGGCAGATCCCGACTGCGTGGCGCAGGAGCGCACGGGACTCCGCCGTCGCTCGGCCCCGCCGTATGCACTTTCCTTCGTGCCGCAACACACGACCGATGCCGTGCTCGCCTCGAAGACCAAGATCCCCGTCGCGATCGTGCGCGAGGAGGGGTCGAACGGCGACCGTGAAATGACCTCCGCGTTCTACGCGGCCGGGTTCGAACCGTGGGACGTGGTGATGTCGGACCTGCGCGCCGGGCGCATGACCCTCGAACGGTTCCGCGGCCTCGTGTTCGTGGGTGGGTTCAGTTTCGCCGACGTTCTGGACTCCGCCAAAGGCTGGGCCGGGGTCATCCGGTTCAACGACGGGCTGCGGACCGCCTTCGATGACTTCGCCGCGCGTCCCGACACGTTCAGCCTCGGCGTGTGCAACGGCTGTCAGCTGATGGCGCTCCTCGGGTGGGTACCGTGGTCCGGAATCGCCGCTCCGATCCAGCCCCGCTTCGTGCACAACGCCTCAGGTCGGTTCGAGTCGCGTTTCGCCACCGTGCAAATCCAGCAAAGCCCGGCGATCATGTTCAGCGGCATGGAGCGCTCGACGCTCGGCGTGTGGGTGGCGCACGGAGAAGGGAGAGCGTATTTCCCCGATCCGTCGATGCTCGACCGCATCGAGACCGCATCGCTCGCACCCGTTCGATTCGTCGATGACCAGGCGGAGATCACCGAGGCCTACCCCTTCAACCCCAATGGCTCTCCCCGCGGTATTGCGGCACTCTGCTCTCCAGACGGACGCCATCTCGCGATGATGCCCCACCCGGAGCGGACCTTCCAGTCCTGGCAGTGGGGGTGGATGCCGACGGCCTGGCGGCGCGATCTCGACGTTTCCCCGTGGCTCCGGATGTTCCAGAACGCTCGGGAGTGGTGCGAACGCCTCAGCTGAGGTGGACCCCCACCGAGTCCCAATCATTGCCATGGGTAGACGTTTCGCCCGGCGCGACTATTGCGGGTGTCCCAATTCCGACTCAATTTGTCAGGGATGAACCCGTTTTCCCCAGCGCCACGTTCCATTCACTTCGCCAGGGTGGGCCTATGACCGATCCCACGCCTCGAAAGGGCAGTGAGGGGGCGTGGGACCGCGCCAGGCGTCGGCAGGCGGCGCTGCTGCGTCTCAGTACCGAGATCGCTGCCGCTCCCGACGAAGACCGGATCTGCCACGCTGTGGTGCACGGACTGCGGGACGAGCACATCGGCTACAGCTTCGTGGGCCTGTTCTTGGTCGACGAGATGACGGGCGACCGGGTTATGCGGGCAGCCGTAGGGTGGTCTGGCATTCCGGACGGATGGCGGGTTCCCGCTGGCGAGGGACTATCCGCCCGTGCCCTGCGGGACGGACAGCTCCACTACACGCCGGACGTCACCATGGAGCCATTGTACATCCCGGGTCTCAGCAGCGGCTCCGAGGTCGATATCCCGCTCGTCATCGATGGCCGTCCCCTGGGCGTGCTCGTCGTCGAGAGCGAGCAACCCCAGGCCTTTGCCGACGAGGACTTCCACATCCTCACCGCCGCGGCCAACCAGGCGAGCATCGCGATCGGGCGAGCCCGCCTGGTGGAGCGTCAAGCAGAACTGCTGGCCGCCGAACGACGCCGTGCGGACGAGCAGCGGGTCCTGCTCGAGACGCTGACGGACCTCTCGTCCGAGCTGGAGTTGTCGAAGCTGCTTCAGGCCGTGTTGGAGCGAGCCGTCCGGCTTCTGGGTGCAAGTGGTGGCGAGCTGGCGATCTACGACACGGGTGCCAATGCGCTGGAGATCGTCGCCAATCACAACACGGGACAGGTGTCGGTGGGGACGCGGATTCGCGTTGGCGAAGGTGCCATGGGCCACGTCGCTCGCACGCTCGAGCCGCTCATCATTGTGGACTACGAGGAATGGGCCGGGCGGTCGGACAAGTACGCCAAGGTGGATGCGCATGCGGCCCTGGTGCTCCCGCTCCTCATCGGGAAGCGTCTCGTGGGAGCGATCAACTTCTGGCATGCGGAACGGGGGAGAACGTTCGACGACGCCGACCTCCGGCTCGCGAACCTGTTCGCCCCGCAGGCCGCGGTGGCGATCGAGAACGCGCATCTCTTCGCCGCAGCCCGGCGACAGCAGCAGTACTTCGAAGAGTTGGTGCGCAACAACCCGGTGGCCATCGTGACGCTGGACCCGGACCACAACGTCATGACCTGCAATCCGGCGTTCGAGCGGCTGTACGGCTACTCGGAATCCGAGATCGTCGGGCGCAACTTGGATGATCTGATCACCACCGAGGCCACCCGCTCGCAGGCAGTGGCGTACACGAAGCAGGCTGGTGATCGAGCCGTGCACGGGATGGGACAGCGCCAACGCAAGGATGGGACGCTGGTGGACGTAGAGGTGCTCGCCGTCCCCGTCGTCGTGGACGGCAGGCGCGTCGGTATGATGGGTTTGTATCACGACGTCACCGAGCTGCTCGAGGCGCGCCACGCCGCCGAAACCGCCAATGAGGCGAAGAGTCAGTTCCTTGCCAGCATGAGTCATGAGCTACGCACGCCGCTCAACGCGATCCTCGGCTACAGCGAGATGCTTCAGGAGGATGCCGCCGACGTCGGCCAGGCAGCCTTCGTCCAGGACCTCGGGAAGATCCATGCGGCGGGCAAGCATCTGCTGACCCTGATCAACGACGTACTCGACCTATCGAAGATCGAGGCCGGCAAGATGGAGCTGCACCTCGAGACCTTCGACGTGCGCTCGGCGGTGGACAGTGTCGCGACGACCGTCGCGCCCCTCATCGAGCAAAACGGCAATGTCCTGCACCTCGACCTCGCCGACGACCTGGGGGCCATGCACGCTGACGGCACTCGGGTGCGGCAGGTGCTGCTCAATCTCCTGTCCAACGCCAGCAAGTTCACCGAACGCGGTACCGTCACGTTGCGCGCGGAACGACGCGCCATGCCGGTGGGAGACCAAATGGTGCTGGGCGTCACCGACACCGGGATTGGCATGACACCCGAGCAGCTCGGGCGGCTGTTCCAAGCCTTCTCGCAGGCCGAGGCATCGACGGCGAGCAAGTACGGTGGCACCGGGCTGGGCTTGGCCATCAGCAAGCGATTCTGCGAGATGATGGGAGGCGAGATCACGGTCGAATCCACTGCGGGACAGGGCACGACATTCACGGTGCGTCTTCCAGTGGATGGGAGGCCGCGATCCGAGCCCGCGATTGGGACCGAGGCATCGGTCGACACGCCGGGCGCGGCCACCGTCCTGGTGATCGATGATGATCCCGCCGTGCGTCGGCTCGTCGGACGTATGCTGGCGCGGGAAGGATTTCGGGTGCTGGAGGCGGTGGGTGGGGAGCAGGGGCTTGCTATGGCGCGGAGCGAGACTCCCGATGTGATCACGCTCGATGTGCTGATGCCCGGGATGGACGGTTGGGCGGTTCTGACAGCGCTGAAGGACGACCCCACGCTCGCCGCCATCCCCGTGGTGATGTTGACCATTACGGACGAGCGCAAGCTCGGCTTCTCACTCGGCGCGTCTGAGTACCTCACCAAGCCGATCGACCGGGCGCAGCTGAGTGCCGTGCTCGCCCGATACCGCCGACCCTCCGGGGCCGGTGTGTTGATTGTGGAGGACGACGTGGCGACCCGGGTGTCGTTGCGACGCTCGCTGGAGACCGAGGGGTGGACCGTAACCGAGGCCGAGAACGGGCGGGTCGGCCTCGAGCGGCTGGCGAGTACTCCACCGGCATTGGTGCTGCTCGATCTCATGATGCCCGAGATGGACGGGTTCGAGTTCCTCCACGAACTACGGTCGCGCAGTTCCGGCGATCCGCCGCCGGTGATCGTGATGACCGCCAAGGACCTGACCGAGAGCGATCGCCGGCGTCTCAACGGTGGTGTGCGGGGCGTCGTTCAGAAACGGTCGCGAGACATCGATGGGCTCCTGGCGGACGTACGACGCCGAGTGGCGGAGCACGCGAGGCACAGCGGCTCCGAGGTGACGACGTGAGGCTCAGGGGTGGTCGGCCCAGTCCGGCACGAGACGCCGAGCAGGCCCCGGGACGGCACCGCGAGGCGGCGTTGCTTCGCCTCAGCACCGCGATCGCTGCCGCGGACGCGGAAGCCGACATCTGTAGGGCCGTGGCCCACGGCCTCCAGGATCCCGCGCTCGGGTTCGACTTGGTGGCGGTGCTCCTCGTAGACGATGCGACGGGCGACCGAGTCGTGGTGGCGAGCCGAGGCTGCGACGACGCACCCCCCGGACTTCGGGTACGCCCCGGACAGGGTCTCAGCGAGCTGCCGCTCCTGGACGGTCGGCTTCATTACACGCCACAGGTGACCGAGGACACGCGGTACCTCCCCACACGCAACGAGGGCTCCGAGGTGGACGTGCCGCTCCTAGTCAACAAGGAGCTGGTCGGGGTGCTGGTGGTGGAGAGCAACCACGCCGAGGCGTTCGGTGCCGACGATTTCGAAGTGCTGCGCGCGGCCGCGCATCAGACAGGCATCGCCATCGGACGAGCCCGGCTGCTCGCTGCCGAGCGGCAGCGGGCGGATGAGCAGGAAGCGCTCCGGGCTACGATGGCAGCCCTGTCGGCCAAGCTCGAACTGTCCGATCTGCTGCAGGCCGTGCTGGAGCGAGCCGTGCAGCTTCTCCAGGTGAGTCACGGCGAGCTCGCGATCTACGATGCGGATCGCGAGGAGTTGGAGATTGTCGCCAGCTACAACGTCGGGAAGAAGGAGACCACCGGCACGCGGATGCGGCTCGGCGAAGGGGCGATGGGACACGTGGCCCTCACTCGCGAACCGCTCGTGATACCGGACTACCAAGCGTGGACGGGGCAATCGAGCCAGTACGCACAAGTCGAGTTCCACGCCGTGATGGTGGCGCCGCTGATGATGGGTCGGCAGTTCGTCGGGGCCATCGCGTTCATGGACAAGGAGCGCACCCGTCAATTCGGGACCAACGATTTACGTCTCCTCGATCTCTTTGCCCCGCAGGCCGCGGTGGCCATCGAGAACGCGCGTCTCTTTGCGATCGAGCGGCGACGCGCGGAGGAGCAGCAGGCCCTCCTCGACACGATGAAGGATCTCGCCGGTCAGCTCGAGCTGTCGAGCGTGCTGCAACGCGTGCTCGAGCGGGCGGTGGCGTTGCTGGATGTGACCGGTGGGGAGTTGGCGACGTACGACGAACTGACAGGCGACTTGGGCATCGTGGCGAGCCATAACATGGGCACCGATGCCGTGGGTGCGCGCATTGCCATGGGTGAAGGGGCCATGGGGCGCGTGGCCCAGACACTGGAATCGCTCATCATCCCTCGCTACCAGGACTGGGAAGGGCGGTCCCCGCAGTACACGCAGAGCACTGTGCAATCGGTGATGGCCGCCCCGCTCGTCATCGGCTCACGACTGGTCGGAGTCATTGCCAGCGTCCATTCAGACCCGAACCGAGATCTGGGATCCGAAGATCTTCGGCTGCTGGAGTTGTTCGCTCCCGAGGCGGCCATCGCCATCGAGAACGCGCGACTGTTCACCCAGGCCCAGCACCAGCAGCAGTACTTCGGCGAACTCGTGGCGAACAGCCCGGTCGCGATCGTCACGCTCGACACGCAACACATCGTAGTGTCGTGCAATCCAGCGTTTCTCTCGCTCTACGGCTACACGGAAGCCGAAGTCCTCGGCCAGCACCTCGACGATCTGATTACGACGCCGGAAACACGCGCGCAGGCGGTCCAGTACACGCAACAAGCCCTGGACCATCACGCGGTCCGGGCCATCGCACAGCGCCGTCGCAAGGACGGCACCTTGGTGGATGTCGAAGTGCTCGGCGTGCCGGTCGTCGTTGACGGGAAGCTCGTCGGGATGATGGGCCTTTACCACGATATCACCGAGTTGCTCGCTGCCCGCCGCTCGGCCGAGACGGCGAACGAGGCGAAGAGCCAGTTCCTCGCCGCGATGAGTCATGAGCTCAGGACGCCGCTCAACGCCATCATCGGCTACAGCGAGATGCTGCAGGAGGACGCGGAGGATACCGGGCAGGACGCGTTTGTCCCGGATCTCCAGAAGATCCACTCAGCCGGGCGTCACCTCCTCACGCTCATCAACGACGTACTCGATCTGTCGAAGATCGAGGCAGGGCGCATGGAGCTTCATCTCCAGCCGTTCGAGGTCGATCGCACCATCGACGAAGTGGTCACGACGGTCCAACCCCTGGTCGCGAAGAACGAGAATCAGTTGGTCGTGGACATGGACGGCACACTGGGCACGATGCATTCGGATCAGACGCGCGTGCGCCAGGTCCTGCTCAACCTCCTGTCGAATGCCTGCAAGTTCACCGAGCACGGGACCATCACGCTCGCCGCTCGGCGCCGCTCGGCCGCTCATGGTGACGAGTGGCTGACACTCGCGGTCACCGATACGGGCATTGGGATGACGCCCGAGCAGGTGGGCCGCGTCTTCCAGGCGTTTGCCCAGGCCGAGGTGTCCACCGCGAGCAAATACGGTGGGACGGGACTTGGTCTGGCCATCTCGCGACGCTTCTGTCAGATGATGGGCGGGGACGTGACCGTCGACAGCGAGGTAGGCAAGGGCACCACGTTCACCGTGCGCCTTCCGGTGCATGCTCCGAGCGGCGACGGGAGCAGCACCACCGACCGGGCGGCGGATGCCGAGGCAGACACGCCTGTCGATGCCGGGGCTGCGGGCACGGTGCTGGTGATCGACGACGACCCGACGTCGCGGGCCCTGGTACGGCGTCTGCTCACGCGAGAGGGGTTCCGGGTCGAGGAGGCCGTGGACGGTGAGAACGGTCTGCGCCTCGCGCGGGAGCACCGCCCTGACGTCATCACCCTCGATGTGCTCATGCCAGGCCTGGACGGGTGGTCGGTGCTTGGCCTGCTCAAGGAAGATCCGGATCTCGCCGACATCCCTGTCGTCATGCTGACGATTGCGGATGAGGAGCAGCTCGGGTATTCCCTTGGCGCGTCCGAGTACCTCACAAAGCCTATCGCGCGCGATCGATTGGTGGCTGTCTTGCGAAAACATGGGCGACGCGGGTTGGCGCGGCAGGTGCTCGTCGTGGAGGACGACATCGCCACCCGCGCCGTTTTGCGGCGGACCTTGGCGCAGGAGGGCTGGCTGGTTGAGGAGGCCGAGAACGGAAAGGTCGCCCTGGAGCGCCTGGCCGATCGGATTCCGGATCTCATCCTGCTCGACCTGATGATGCCGGAGATGGATGGCTTCGAGTTCCTCGAGGCCCTCCGGACCGCGCAAACCTGGCAGACCATTCCGGTCGTCGTGATCACCGCAAAGGACCTGAGCGCCGACGATCGCCGTCGGCTGAACGGTGGGGTGGAGCGGGTGGTGCACAAGGGCACTCGCGGCGATGCCGCCGACCTGTTGGCCGAAGTACGCGACCTCGTGGCGAGCCGGCTCGCCGGCACGCGTGGCGGGGAGAGCGTATGAGTGGCCCACACGTGGACCGCAGCCAGGCCGCCGTCGCGTTGGCGCAGATGCGTTCAGCGCTGCTGCGGCTCAGCACGCGGATCGCCGAAGCGCGGAACGAGGACGAGGTGTGCCACGGCGTCGTTGCGGCCCTGCGCGACGAGGCGTTCCACTTCGCAGGTGTGGGGCTGTTTCTGGCCGGCAGCGCCACCTTCGAGCCGGCGCTCAAGGCCAGTGCCGGCGCGTTCGGCACGCTCGGCCCGGACGTTGCGGAACTCCGCCTCCCGCTCCGCATCGGCGAGAGCGCCATCGGCGAGCTGGTAGCCCAACGCCCAGTTGGCCAGGCATTTGCCAAGGGCGACGTGGAGATCCTGACGGCGGCTGCCAATCAGGCGAGCATCGCGATCGCCCGCGTCCGTCTCCTCGCCGCCGAGCGCGTACGTACCACGGAGCAGCGCGCGCTGCTCGATACGTTGTCCGACCTCTCGGGGAAGCTCGAGCTGGACAAGCTGTTGCAGGCGGTGCTCGAGCGGGCGATCACGCTGCTGGACGTGACGGGCGGTGAGCTCGCGATCTACGAGGAGGACACCGAGGAGCTCGTGATCGCCGCCAGTCACCACATGGAGGTGAATGCGGTCGGGTCGCGCATGCGGATTGGCGAGGGGGCAATGGGGCACGTTGCCCAGACCCACGAGCCGTTGATCATTCCCCGGTATCAGGACTGGGACGGGCGCTCCGACAACTACGTGCACAGCAGTGTTCAGTCGGTGATGGTCGCCCCGCTGCTCATCGGGACGCGTCTGGTCGGGGCCATTGCCAGCGTTCACGCCGATCCGGCCCGCAAATTCGGTGAGACCGACCTGCGACTGTTGAACCTGTTCGCCACCCAGGCGGCGATCGCGATCGAGAATGCCCGATTGTACACCGCCGAGCGGGAGCGGGCGTCGGAGCAACAAGCGCTGCTCGACACGCTCAAGGATCTGTCGGGTGAGCTGGAGCTCTCGAGACTCCTCCACACCGTGCTGGAGCGGGCGGTGAGCTTGCTCAACGTGACCGGCGGCGAGCTGGCGATCTACGAAGAGGAAACCGAAGAGCTGGTCATCGTCGCCAGCCACCACATGGAGGTGAATGCCGTCGGGTCCCGCATGAAGATCGGTGAGGGCGCCATGGGGCACGTGGCGCACTCGCATGAGCCACTCATCATTCCGCGCTATCAGGAGTGGACCGGTCGCTCGGACAAATACACGCAGAGTACGGTGCAAGCCGTCATGGCGGCGCCTCTGATGATTGGTCACCGCTTGGTGGGTGCCATCGCGAGCGTGCACGACGATCCGCAACGCCAGTTCGGCGATGGCGAACTGAGGCGCCTCATGATGTTCGCCCCCCAGGCGGCAATCGCGATCGAGAACGCCCGTCTCTTCAGCACCGAGCGTCGCCGAGCTGAGGAGCAGCAGGCGCTGCTGGATACCATGAAGGACCTTTCGGGCGAGCTCGAGCTCGGCAAGGTTCTGCAGGGCGCCCTCGAGCGAGCGGTGTCCCTTCTCAAGGTCACGGGTGGCGAGCTGGCGACGTATGATGGCGCGACCGGCAAGCTGCGTATCGTCGCCAGTCACAATATGGCGTTCGACGCCGTCGGGACCACGATGGCACTTGGCGAAGGGGCGATGGGCCACGTGGCCCAGAGCCACGAGCCCCTGATCATCCCCAACTACCAACAGTGGACTGGTCGCTCGGACCAGTACACGCACGACACCGTCCAAGCCGTCGTGGCCACGCCGCTCCTCATTGGCAAGCGGTTGGTGGGGTGTATCGCGGCGGTGCATGCTGATCCGACCCGCGTGTTCGGGTCGGCAGACCTCGAATTGCTCGAGCTGTTTGCGCCGCAGGCGGCTATCGCCATCGAGAATGCGCGGTTGTTCGCCGAGGCCGAGCGGTACTTCGAAGATCTCGTGCTGAACAATCCGGTCGCCATCGTTCGGGTGAATACGAACTACCAGGTTACGTCGTGCAATCCGGCGTTCGAGCAGCTATTCGGGTACGCCGAGGCGGAGGTGCTGGGAGCCGATCTGGATCGGCTCGTGACGACCGAGCAGACCCTGGCCGAAGCCCATGCCTACACGGAGGCGGCGAAGGGTGGGCGCACGACGTCGGGCACCGGTCAGCGCCGTCGGAAGGACGGGTCCCTGGTGGACGTCGAGGTCTTCTCGATTCCCATCGTCGTCGAAGGCGCCCATGTCGGCATGATTGCCCTGTATCACGACATCACCGAGCAACGCCAGGCCCGTCGGGCCGCCGAAGAGGCCAACGAGTCGAAGAGTCGGTTTCTGGCGAACACGAGCCACGAATTGCGAACCCCGCTCAATGCGATCATCGGATACAGCGAGATGTTGCACGAGGAGGCCGAGGAGGCGGGACACACGCAGTACGGCGACGACCTGGCCAAGATCCAGGCTGCTGGGAAACATCTGCTCTCGCTGATCAATGACATCCTCGACCTCTCGAAGATCGAGGCGGGCAAGATGGAGCTGCATGTGACCGAGTGCGATGTTCGAGGAGTCGTCGACGACGTCGCCACGACCGTCGTCCCGCTGCTCGAGCGAAATGGGAATCGGTTTGTGTTGCGCTGCGACGAGGATCTCGGTATCAGTCGTCTCGACGCCACGAGGCTCCGTCAGGTGTTGTTGAACCTCTTGTCCAACGCTGCAAAGTTCACCGAATCCGGAACGATCACGTTGGCGGTGTCGCGACACCCCAATGGCTCCACTCAGGAGGAGTTGGCGTTCCAGGTGAGCGATACCGGTATCGGGATGTCGTCCGAGCAGCTGGAGCGCGTCTTCGATGCGTTCTCGCAGGCCGAGGTGTCGACCGCCACTAAGTACGGAGGGACGGGCCTGGGTCTGGCCATCAGCCGAAGGTTCTGTCAGATGATGGGAGGCGATCTCGAAGCCGTGAGCGAGCCGGGGTCGGGCACGACGTTCACGGCTCGGCTCCCCGTTGTGAGCGCACCATGACGGACCAGGCGTCGCCGGGCATCACCTCGGAGCGACTGATTCCGGGTCGCGGCGGCGTGGCCCGCCGTCAAGCCGCGCTGCTCCGGCTCAGCACGGCCATCGCCGCGGCCCACGATGAGGCGGCGATCTACCGATCGGTCGTGACCGGGCTCCGTGACGAAGCACTGGGCTATAACTTCATCGGCGTGTTCGTGGTCGATGACGATACAGGAGATCGTGTCCTCAAGGCCAGCGTGGGTTGGCCCGACGTTCCCGACGACTGGCGGGTACCGTTCGGAAAGGGCCTGAGTGCCCGCGCGCTGGAAGATGGGAAACTCCACTATACCGCCGACGTCACCCGCGAGTCGGAGTACCTACCGTCACTCAACAGTGGCTCGGAAGTGGACGTGCCGCTCCGTGTCGATGATACGACGATCGGGGTGCTGGTCGTCGAGAGCAGCGAGCCCAACGCATTCGGCGGCGAGGATTTCGAGATCCTCACGGCGGCCGCCAACCAGGCGAGCATCGCGATCGGTCGAGTTCGGCTGCTCGCCGACGAGCGCCGCCGGGCTGACGAGCACAAGGCCTTGCTCGATACCATGCAGGACCTGGTGGGCGAACTGGAGCTGTCACGTGTCCTCCAGGCGGTGCTCGAGCGAGCCGTCTCGCTTCTCGGCGTGACGGGTGGAGAGGTTGCGATCTACGAGGAAGACCGCCGGGAGCTGGTGGTCGTCGCGAGCGAGAACATCGGCAAGAACTCCACAGGCACACGCCTGGCGCTGGGCGAAGGTGCCATGGGCGCCGTGGCCGAGACCCTGGAGCCGCTCATCATCCCGTCGTACCACGAGTGGCTGGGTCAATCCGGGAAGTACGCCGATGTCACGGTCCATGCGGTGATGGCGGCCCCGCTGCTGATCGGTCGGCGGCTGGTCGGTGCTATCGCGACCGTGCATTCGGATCCCAATCGCGTGTTCGGACCCGAGGACCTCCGCTTGGTGAACCTGTTTGCGCCGCAAGCGGCCATCGCGATCGAGAACGCGCGCCTTTTCACCGCCGAACGTCAGCGGGCTGAGGAGCAACGCGCGCTGCTCGCTACGATGACGGACCTGTCGTCCGAGCTGGAGCTGTCGAAGGCGCTGCAGGCCGTGTTGGAGCGAGCGGTAACGCTCTTGGGGGTGACCGGTGGTGAGGTGGCAATCTTTGACGACGCGACGCAGGAACTGGAAGTGGTGGCGAGCGAAAACATCGGCAAGGACTCGACCGGCACCCGTCTCACGATGGGCGAGGGTGCGATGGGTGTCGTGGCACAAACCATGGAGCCGCTCATCATTCCCTCGTACCACGAGTGGCTGGGTCAGTCCGGCAAGTACGCCGATGTGCTGGTGCATTCCGTGATGGCGGCGCCGCTGCTCATCGGGGGCCGGCTCGTGGGGGCCATCGCCACGGTACACTCCGATCCGGAGCGGATCTTCGGGGGCGAGGACCTTCGGCTCCTCAATCTGTTCGCCCCCCAAGCGGCGATCGCCATCGAGAATGCGCGACTCTACACCGAGGCCCGCCAGCAGCGCAAGTATTTCGAGACACTCGTGGACAACAGCCCGGTGGCGATCGTAACGCTCGATCGGGAAGAGCGGGTCGTGTCGTGCAACCCCGCCTTCGAACGGCTTTTCGGGTACGCGAAGCAGGAAGCCATTGGCACTAACCTCGATGCGTTGATCACCACCGATGCGACGCGATCAGAAGCCGAGGGGTACACGCGCGAGGCACTCAACCACCCGGTCCACGGCATTGGTCGCCGGTCCCGCAAGGATGGGTCCCTGGTGGACGTAGAGGTACTCGGGGTGCCCGTGATCGTCGACGGCAAGCGTGTCGGCCTCATGGGGCTCTACCACGACATCACCGAATTGCTCCGCGCGCGGCAGGCGGCGGAGGATGCCAACAGTGCCAAGAGCCAGTTCCTGGCCAGCATGAGCCACGAACTCCGGACGCCGCTGAACGCGATCATCGGCTACAGTGAGATGGTGCAGGAGGAGGTCGAAGATCTGGGGCACGATGAACTGGGCCTTGACATGCAGAAGATCCACACGGCAGGGAAGCACTTGCTGTCGTTGATCAACAACGTGCTCGACCTTTCGAAGATCGAGGCAGGGAAGATGGATGTGTATGCCGAGTCCTTCGAGATTCGGTCGATGCTGGACGAGGTAGCGGCCACGGCCAGACCGCTGGTCGACAAGAACCACAACGAGCTGGTGGTGCGTGCACCCCTGGACGTGGGTTCGATGCGCACCGATCTCACCAAAGTGCGGCAGATGCTTCTCAATCTGCTGTCGAACGCCTGCAAGTTCACCGAGCACGGGACGATCACGCTGGAGGTGGCGCGGGAGGCACCAGCCACGGATGGCCGCGCGGAACTGGTATCGTTCAGCGTCTCCGATTCAGGCATCGGGATGTCGCCCGAGCAGATGGATGGACTGTTCGAGGCGTTCTCCCAGGCGGAGGCATCCACTACGAGCAGGTACGGCGGGACCGGACTCGGCCTTGCCATCACCAAGCGGTTCAGTCAGATGATGGGCGGCGACATACAGGTGCAGAGCGCGCCCGGACAGGGTTCGACGTTCACGATCCGACTACCGGTGGAGGTCGCTGTCACCCCCACCGGCGCGACACCCGACTAGACCACGGAGGGAGCATCGATGGCCAAGATCCTCCTCGTCGAGGACAACGAGATGAACCGCGACATGCTGTCGCGCCGCCTGATGCGAAAGGGCCATGAGGTGGCGATGGCCACCGATGGACGCGAAGGCGTGGATATGGCGCGCAGTGGTGAGTACGACATCGTCCTCATGGACATGAGCCTGCCGGAGATCGACGGGTGGGAAGCCACTCGTCGCCTGAAGCAGGCGGCGGAAACCCAGGCGCTCCCGATCATCGCGCTCACCGCCCACGCGATGGCTGGCGATCGGGACAAGGCGCTCGAGGCAGGGTGCGACGACTACGACACGAAACCGATCGACTTGCCACGCCTACTCGGCAAGATCGAGGCACTTCTGGGATCGACCACGTGAGCGAGCTGTCCGCGGCGCCCGCCCCGGATCCCGTGTCGGGACTGCGGCACGATCTGCGCACCCCGGTGAATCACATCCTCGGCTATGCCGAAATGCTCTTGGAGGATGCCGCACAGCCGGATCAGGATGATCGTCGGA
This sequence comes from Gemmatimonadales bacterium, assembly GCA_041602035.1. Taxonomy (GTDB): domain Bacteria; phylum Gemmatimonadota; class Gemmatimonadetes; order Gemmatimonadales; family GWC2-71-9; genus JAOTVV01. The sequence goes on from JBFIHA010000003.1 coordinate 15,207, forward strand.
GGGCGCTGGAGATGACGGTGAGCGCGGCGCGCGACGTGCTCGGTCTGATCAACACGGCGCTCCCTTCCTCTCGGGACGACATCGCGCCCGAGGAGATCGGCAGTCTGTACGATTCGCTGCGCGAGCCTCAGGGGAAGATACTGGCCGCCATGCGCGATTTGCTCACCACCGATGGGGGCGACCCGTCGTTCCGTGACGACATTCGTCGGATCATCAAGGCAGCCGAGCGGCTCGCCAAGCCCGATATGGCCGTCGCGAGCGAGCCCGCCGCGATACAGGCCGTCGAGGCCACCACGCCCACGACCGATCGGACCGTCGCGCAGATCCTCGTAGTAGACGACGACGAGGACAACCGCGAGGTCTTACGGCGGCGGCTCGAGCGCAGCGGGTATCGGGTGGGATGTGCCGAGAACGGGGTCCAGGCGCTCACGGTGCTCGCGGAAGAGGCATACGATCTGGTCTTGCTCGACGTCATGATGCCGGAACTCGATGGCTATCAGGTATTGGAGCGTATGAAGGGCGCACCGAAGACGCGCGACATCCCCGTCATCATGATCTCGGCACTCGACGACGTCGCCTCCGTCGTGCGGTGCATCGAGCGTGGTGCCGAGGACTATCTTCCGAAGCCCTTCGACCCGATTCTCTTGCGGGCCCGGATCAGCGCCAGCCTCGAGAAGAAGCGATTGCGCGACCAGGAGGTCGAATACCTCGAGCGCGTGGCCCAGATCACTCAGGCGGCCAAGGGAATGGAGGCGGGCAGCTACCGTCCGGGCACGCTGGCGGACCTCGGAGCGCGGGACGACGAGCTGGGGCGATTGGCACGGGTGTTCGACGGGATGGCCCAGCAGGTTCGCGCGCGCGAGGACCAGCTCCGCGACCGCATTCGGGATCTCCGATCGGAGATCGAGGCTGCCCGCATGCAGCCCTCCGGCACGGAGACCACCGTCGACGGGGGCAATCTCCCCGTCGGCGAGGCGTTTGCGGAGCGATACGACATCGTCTCGCTGATCGGTCGCGGCGGCATGGGCTCGGTGTATCGCGCCCGCGATCGTGAGCTCGTGGAGGACGTTGCTGTCAAGACGCTGTTGCCGCAGCTCGTCGCCGACGACACCGTCATCGAGCGGTTCAAACAGGAGATTCGGCTCGCGCGGCGGATCTCGCACCGCAATGTGGTTCGCACGCACGACTTCGGACAGTGGGGTGGCGTGTGTTACCTCACCATGGAATACGTCGAGGGCATCACGGTGCGGGCGCTCATCGATTCGCGCGGCCAACTTGGCATCCCGTCGACTTTGGCTATCGGCATGCAGCTTGCCGAAGCCCTGAACGTCGCGCACGAGCAAGGCGTGATCCATCGCGACATCAAGCCGCAGAACCTGCTGCTGGATCCGGATGGGGTGCTCAAGGTGATGGACTTCGGCGTCGCGCGGCTTGCGAAGCGGCAGTCCGCCATCACCGAAGTCGGCCTGGTCGTGGGGACGCCGGCCTACATGTCTCCCGAGCAGCTCCTGGCAGAAACCGTGGATGCGCGGTCCGATCTATATGCGACGGGTGTCGTGCTCTACGAGTGCCTGACGGGGTGCCCACCCTTTGAGGCGGCCACACCGGTGAGCCTGATCGCGAAGCTTCTCCAGGACGAACCGAGGCCACCCACCGAGGTCAACCGCGACATTCCGCCGGCGTTCTCATCGTTACTCATGCGGTTGCTGGCCAAGAAGCCCGAGGAGCGAATTCAGAGCGCGGCGGATCTCATGCAGCGTCTCCGCGAGATCGCCTAGTCCGAGCCGAGGCAGTCGTGGTCCGTGCCGACGGCCCCGCGTACCGAGATCCCTTGGCGATTCACTAGAGCCAGTCCTCGTCGCGACCTCGTCCGTGTAGCCTAGCGGTACCGTCCTGCGTATTGTAGAAAGCCACGCTGCGGGACGTGCTTCACATGGTCGATTTGCTCGCCGACATCAAGAAAGCCCTGACGCGCACGTACACGCTGGAGCGTGAGCTCGGGCGGGGCGGCATGGCGAACGTGTTTCTCGCGACCGATCTCCGGCATGGCCGCCAGGTGGCGATCAAGGTCATTCGGCCCGAGATCGCCCTCTCCGTCGGTGCGGGCCGGTTCCTGCGCGAGATTGGGATCGCCGCGCGGCTCAGCCACCCGCACATCATTCCTGTCTACGACTCGGGCGAAGCCGCAGGGTTGATGTACTATGTCATGCCATACATCGCGGGCGACTCGGTGCAAACCCGGCTGGTGCGGGCCGGTCGCCTCGACATCGCCGAGGCCGTGCGGATTACCCACGAGGTCGCCGGGGCGCTCGCCCACGCCCACTCGCAACATGTCGTGCATCGCGATATCAAGCCGCCCAATATCCTGCTTGCAGACGGGCACGCGATGGTCGTGGATTTCGGAATCGCCAGGGCGATCGGCGAGGTGAGCCGGGAGTCGATTACGGCACCTGGAATCGCCGTCGGTACGCCGACGTACATGAGTCCGGAGCAGGCGAGCGGAGAGCGCCATCTCGACGGGCGCAGCGACATCTACTCGCTCGGCTGCGTGCTGTACGAAATGCTGGTTGGCGAGCCGCCGTACAACGGCGCCACGCCCCATGCCATCATCACGCAGTGCTTCTCCAAGCCGATCCCATCTGTCCGCCAAGCTCGTGGCGAGGTCCCGGACTACCTCGATCGGGCGTTGGCGCGCGCGCTGGGCCGATTGCCGGAGGACCGATTCCAGACCGCTGCCGAGTTTGCGGAGGCGCTCGTCACTCCCACGCCTCTCCAGATCGTCACGCCGCAGCTGACATCTATCGCGGTGTTGCCGTTCCAGAACCTCGGGTCCGGGGTGGAGGACGCGTTCTTCAGCGATGGAATCACCGAAGAGATCATCAACGCGCTCGCTCGGCTTCGAGGGATCCACGTGGCCGCCCGCACCTCCTCCTTCGGCTATCGCGGGAGCCAGCTGCCGATCACCCAAATCGGCCGGGAACTCGACGTCGCGACGGTGCTAGAGGGCAGTGTGCTCAGGATCGGCGATCGGCTGCGGGTCACGGCACAACTGACAGGCGTGGAGGACGGCCGGCTACTGTGGTCGGAGAAGTTCGATCGGGAGATGCAAGACGTGTTCGCGATCCAGGACGAGATCGCCGAAGCGATTGTGACGACCCTCCGCGGTCGGTTTGCCACGCCATACGAGCACTTCGTCCGTCGATACACGGAGAACGTCGATGCGTATGAGCTCTACCTCAAAGGCCGGTACGCGGGGAGGACTCGACGCCAGACGGGACTGCTCAACGGCATCCGCCACTTCGAGAGGGCAATTGCCGCGGATCCCGACTACGCGATCGCCCATGCTGGTGTGGCGGACTCCTACGCCCTGCTCGCGTGGTATCGGTACGTCGCTCCGCGCGAGGCCTTCCCGAAAGCGACCGTGGCGGCGATGCGTGCCCTGGAGCTCGACGAGCTCCTGCCGGAAGCGCACACGTCACGCGGAGCGGTGCGGTTCTACTATGACTGGGACTGGAACGGTGCCGATCGCTCGCTCCACCGGGCGCTCGAGCTGGATCCGAGGCACGCGGCCGCGCTGCACATGTCGGGAGAGTTGCTGGCGTCTCGAGGCCGCCTCGACGCCGCGCTGGTGCAGGCCAAGCGGGCACACAAGGCGGAACCGCTCGCGCCCAACGTCAACGCGGGTGTGGGATGGATTCACTACTTCGCCCGCGAGTGGGACGCCGCCATCGATCAGTTCCAACGCACGTTGGAGCTGGATCCAGACTATGTCTTCGTGCATTGGTTCCTCGGGCAGGCGTATCTCGCGGCAGGGGATGTCGAGGCGGCGATCGCGACGCTGAGCCGCGGTGTCGAGTCGAGTGAGGGCCACCCCGCCATGGCGGCCTATCTGGGTCACGCCTACGCACGCGCCGGCGCCGTGGATCGGGCGCGTGACGTGCTGCGGGACTTGACCCGACGGGCCGCCGACACGTACGTGGCGGCCGATTCCTTCGCCGTGATCCATCTCGGACTCCGCCACCACGACGCGGCCCTCATGTGGCTCGAACACGCGCGTCGGGAGCGGTCGATTCTCCTGGTCTTCCTGGGCGTCGATCCGTTGTTCGATCCCATTCGGGCCGAGCCGGGATTCCGCGGTATTCTCCAGAGCATCGGCCTTCAGCGAGGTTGACATGACGATTCGGGCCGCGGTGATGACCGCTCCTCGGACGCCGATGGTAGTCCAGGCGCTCGACGACCCAGTGCTCGAGCACGGAGGACTGCTTCTCGAGACCATTGCCAGCGAGGTCTGTGGCACTGACGTGCACCTGCATCATGGTCGGCTGGAGGGCGTCCCCTACCCGATCGTGCCCGGTCACGTGAGCGTGGGTCGGGTGGTCGAGGCTCGGGGTGTCGAGGCCGATGCGCTCGGAGCACCGCTGTACCCGGGTGACGTCGTCACGTTCTATGACGTCCACGAGGTGTGCAATGTCTGCTACCATTGCACGGTGGCGCAGCAGCCCAACCGCTGTCCAAAGCGTCGCGTGTACGGCATCACGTATTCGGCAACCGAGGGGCCACTGGGTGGGTGGGCGGAGCGCATCCACCTGAAGCCCGGCGTGAGGGTCCTGCGCATTCCGGACACACTCGAGGCCGACGACGTGATCGGCGGCGGATGCGGGCTCTTCACCGGCTTTGCCGCCGTGGAGCGCTCGGAGCTGACGATGGGTGATGTGGTCATGGTGCAGGGCGCCGGGCCGGTCGGCCTCGCAGCAGCGGCGTTTGCGTCACTCCGCGGTGCGGCGGGAGTGATCGTAATCGGGGCGCCACAATCCCGCCTGGAACTGGCACTCCGCCTGGGGGCCGATCAGGTTCTTCCGCTGGAGACGCCCATCAAGGAGCGGGCAGACGCGGTGCGGGCGGTGACCAACGGACGCGGTGCCGACGTGATCGTCGAGGCGAGCGGCAATCCCGAGGCCATTCGTGAAGGACTCGACCTCCTGCGCGACGGGGGCACCTATGTCGTGGGAGGGCACTACACCGATACCGGGTCGGTCGAGCTGAATCCCCACCTCCACATCAACCGGCGTCACGCCAACATCCTCGGACAGTGGGGAACCGAGTTTCGGCACCTTGTGCGTGCGCTCGAGCTCCTCGCGAAACATCGGGACCGGCTCCCGTTCCGAGATGTGATTGGGGCCCGATACGGACTCGATCACGCAGATCGCGCGCTCGCAGATGTCGAGGCGCTGCGCGTCACCAAGGCGATCATCGACCCAACGCTCTGACCGCCTGGCCCGGACCGCAGCGCGGCCCACCTCGCGCTAGGGATAGAGCCGGGTCACCTGCCAGCGGTCACCATCTCGATCGTACTGCAAGCGGTCGTGCAGCCGATTCAGCCGCCCCTGCCAAAACTCGATGCGCTCCGGTCGCAGCCGGTATCCGCCCCAGAACGGAGGAAGGGGTACGTCGTCGCCCACATATCGGCGATCGGCCTCGGCGAACCGTTGCTCGAGTTCGGCTCGGCTTGCGAGGCGGGCGCTCTGTTTCGATGCCCAGGCACCGATCCGGCTCCCCCGCGCTCGAGTCCGGAAATAGGCGGCCGACTCCTCCTCCGACACACGTTCGATGGGGCCCTCGACCCGCACCTGGCGTTCGAGGACGGCCCAGTGCACTACGAGCGCCCCTCGGGGATTCGCAGCGAGATCGCCCGCCTTGCGGGAGTCGTAGTTGGTGTAGAACACGAAGCCCCGCTCATCGACACCTTTGAGCAGCATCATCCTGGCCGATGGGACGCCGCCGGGAGTCGCGGTCGCGAGCGTCATGGCTTCCGGTAGGAAGATCCCGGACTGCCTGGCATCCTCGAACCACTGGGAGAACAGCCGAATCGGATCCTCCGCAGCGGTGAGCTCGGTGAGACCCTTGGTGACACCACGGCCGAGGGTGAGGAGCGCGTGCAGGGTGGAGCGGATTGACACGGCCGCTCTCAGAACAGCTTGCCGGCAAGCGACGGTTGCTTGTCGGTGCGTGTCCCGATCTTCACGTGGGTGGAAAGGCGGACGATCCCCTCGGCATGGAGGGTCTCATGGACGGTTTCGATGGCGTCGAGGATCGCTCGGAGGTCACCTTCGACGTTCGTGCCATTGGCGTGGAGCTCGACGTGGAGACCCGATGCTTCGAGCAGCGCATGGGCCCGCTTCACCTGACTTCGTACCGACACCCCGGCGCCGATGGGTATGACCTGGATTTCGGCAAGCGCCTTCATGGCGGCCCCTCTCTCTGATCGTCGACGGTCGCGCGACGCCGCTCTGCGTCACGCCGCACGGATCTTACGACCGAGGCACGCCGCCCGCTACGGGGCCGCGCGAACTCAGGGTTGGCGCAACCGGCTCAGTCGGTCCTTGGCGTTGGCGTTGGTGGGGTCGAGGGCCAACGACTTCTCGTAGCTCCTGATAGCCGCCGAGGTGTTGCCTGCGACAGCGTAGGCCTCTCCCAGACTGTCGAACACGTTGGCGGAATTCGGGAAGCGCTCCGTATTGAAGAGGAATACTTCGGTTGCGGCCGCAACGTTTCCGCCGCGCAGCAGGCGGTACCCGATTTGGTTGAGCAGGTTTTCGGCGAAGATGCGCGCCGAGAACCGCGCTCCGAGCTCCGCGTGCGTCGAACGGAGCCCGGCCATACCGCTGTCCACGACGGCACGTTCGAGCGCCAGATTTGCATAACTGAGCTGCGTGAAGAACGAGGTGGGGTATTGGTCGAGGTTGAACGCCAACACCTGAAGCGCATCCGTGGCGTGCCCGGCCGTCGCCAGCTCACCGGCCACGCTCACCAGCATCCGATCGCTGAAATCGTAGGCGAACCCTCCGAAGTAGCGTTCGTGCAGCTCACCGTATTCACGCATCATCCCGTCCAAGCCCTCGGCGGCATAGGTCTCGAGCAGGATATCGTCGACCATACGCGGGCGGGACACGCCGCGATGGCACGTCACGCACGTCACGGCGACGGGCGGGTCACCGCGATCGGGCAGGTCGGCGAGGAAGCGATCGTTCACTTCGTGGACCATGCGGATCATCTCACGCGCTTTCAGCTTGGTCGCTTTCTCATCCGACACGAAGTCGAACTGCGCTAACGGCTGACCCTCCTCACCAACGTGACAGAACTGGCACCGGACCCCGAGGCCGAACGCGAACGAGCGCATCACCCCGATCAGCTCGGGTGGAGTGATGTCTGCGGGGAGGGCCTTGATGTTCTCGAGGGAGTCCGGGGGAAACTGGGCCGCGGCTGCGACGGGGCTGAGAAACAAGAGGCCGACGACGCACGTGGAAGCAGCGACGCGGACACGAAGGTGGTGGTTCAAGGTCATGCTGGCTCCCATCGGGGGTGGGGAGGGCGATGCATTCGACCACAACAACACCCACGCTGCGTCAGGGTTCCCGAGGTGGCCTTCATGACACCCGCTCGCCGATCGCTACATCCAATTCCGTGTCACGGTCTTGTCACCGAGCCGAATCTCGTCTGGCGCACTCGGGTCGAGCACCCATCGCATGCGGGCGATCCCCTCGGTGACGTCCTCCCGGGATCCGCACGTGGAGATGCGCAGGTGTCCGTCGAGGCCGAACTCCACGCCCGGCACAGTGACCACGAGCGCCTTGTCGAGAAAGCGCTTGGCGAGCTTGGTCGAGTCCTTCTCGTAGTGTCGGAAGTCCGCGAAGCAGTAGAACGTGCCGTCGGGCTTGGTGGCCTTCACGCCCTCGAAGGCGTCCAGCTCGGTCATCAACACATCCCGGTTCCGTTCGAGGGTGCTGCGCAGTTGTTCGACACTGCTCTGCTCGCCGTCGAGCGCGGCGGCGGCGGCGTGCTGGCCAATGGCGGAGGCGCCGGAAGTCTGGTGACCCTGGATGTTGGTCATGACCGTGATGAGGCTCGGGCTGGCCACCGCCCAGCCGATGCGGAACCCCGTCATCGCGTACTGCTTCGAGACGCCGTTGACCACGATCAGCTTGGAGGATTCCAAGGGCTCCGTCGCATACCGGTAGCTGCTGATCGGGGCGCGGCCGTCGAACACCAGGCGATGATAGATGTCGTCCATGATCAGGTACAGCCCGCGCTGCTCGCACCGCCGGACGATCTCACCAATGAACTCCTCCGAGTACATCACGCCGGTCGGGTTGTTGGGGCTGTTGATCAGCATGGCCTTGGTGCGTGACGTCACCCTGCGATCGAGGTCCTCGACACGGGGATGAAACGAACCGTCTTCGGCCATGACCGGCACCGGGACGGCGCCGCAGAGCTTGACCATCTCGGGATAGCTCACCCAGTAGGGAACCGGGAAGATGACCTCGTCCTTCGGATCGAGGATCGCCTGGAGCGCCACCATGATGGACTGTTTCGCCCCGTTCGAGACGATCACGTTGGCGGGTGCTGCCGTGATATGGTAGAACCGCTCTGTATAGCGAATGATGGCCTGTTTGACGGCCGGGGTGCCGCCTGCCGGCGTGTACCGCACCTCTCCGGTCTCGAGCATGGCCGCGGCAGCGGTCAGGGCGTCGGCGGGTGCCTTGGACTTGGGTTCACCGCCGCCCAGATGGATAACCGGTTCCCCCTTGGCGCGCAGGACCGATGCCGTCTGATTGAGCGCGAGCGTCGCGGACTGGCTGATGGACGATCCGATCCGGCTGATGGTCATTGGGAATCCTTTGCCGTAGAGCCGAGTCGTGGCACCACGCCCCGGTCGGCATCCCCCCGAAGTGCGTGGCCGGCTCGGAGGGGGAGCCGGACAATGAGCGGTGCGGGAGGATCGAAATCTACCGTCCGGGACCGGGGCACCTCAAGGCGAAACCGGGGCACGACCGCTTGACGTCGCCGGTTCAGGCACTACCGTAGACGCGTGGATTCTACGGTGGAGCTACCCTTGGCCGCATCCGACGCCACATTCGGTTCGATTCCCGACGCCCTGAAGGACGTCCCCATGTTCTCCGAGCTGCGGGACAGCGATCTCGTGCGGATCGCGAGCCTGCTGCACCGCCGCCGGTACCGGAAGAACGAGGTCATCATCCTGCAGGGTAAACGGGTCACCTCCCTCTCGCTCGTTGCTGCCGGTCGGGTCAAGCTGGTCGTGACCGGTGAGGACGGGAACGAAGTCATTCTCTCGACTCGGGGGCCCGGCGACTTCTTCGGGGAGTTGTCACTGTTCGACGATCACCCGCTCGGAGCCAGCGCCATCGCGATGGAAGACGCCGAGTTGCTGGTTCTGTCGCGCGAGGATTTCCACCGGAGTCTGCGGGAGCTGCCGGAGATCGCGGTGGGACTGCTCCGTGCGCTCTGCCATCGCCTGCGGCAGGCCGACAGCCGGATCAGCGCGCTCACGCTGCTCGACGTCCCGCAGCGCGTGGCCCACGTGCTCCTGGAGCTGGCCGACGACAACGACGGCACGGTGATCACGCAGCCGGTGACACACCGCTTCCTGGCTCAGCTCGTGGGGACGAGTCGGGAGACCGTTTCGCGCACGATGAGTCAGCTGGCGGACGAGGGTGTGATTGCCGTGACGCGCGAGAACGTCACGGTGCCCGAGCGCCGGCACCCGGCACCAGCGGCGACGGCCGTCGTCCAGGTCAAGCGGCGCGCCATCCGCATCCAGGACCGGGCACGGCTGGAAGCGGCGGCGGGGAAGACCCTCAGCTAGGCACGACCGAGCTTCTCGAGTTCCTCCTCGATCAGCCCCGTGAACAACGGGATCTTGTAGCCGTTTCGCTTGAGCGGGACGGCGTTCGCCATCGCCGCTGCGGCCGCTCGGCGGCAGACGGCTGACTCGAGGCGGCTCCCGATGATCGCCGATTCCGCCTCGCGAGAGCGCCACGGGACCGGGGCGGCCCCACTCAGCACCACGCGGCCATCCACCACGCGATCGGCGTCGAAGCGGAGTGCCAACGCCACGCCAGCGAGCGCGAAGTCCCAGGACCCGCGGGCGCGCACTTTCCGATAGCTGCTCCGCACCCCCGCTCCCGGCCGTGGGACGACGACGTGCGTCACCACCTCGCCCTGAGCAAGCACGGTTTCGCGCTCCACGTCCGTGCTGGGGAGGACGTAGAAGTCCTCCAGGGGCACGGTCCGCCGGCCTCTCGGTCCGGCGATCTCCACCGCGGCGCCCAGCGCGAGCAGCGCTGGGGCGGTGTCGGACGGGTGCACGATGTAGCACCGCGCACCACCGAGGATGCAGTGATACTGGTTCTCGCCGGCCAGGGCGTAGCAGGTCGTTCCTCCCTTTCGCAGGCAGTGGAACTCGCCGCGGAAGTACCAGCACCGTGGCCGCTGGCACAGGTTGCCGCCGATCGTACCCTGGTGGCGCAGTTGCGGGCTGGCAACGTCTGACGCGGCCTGCGCGAGCCCGGGGTAGCGCTCGCGCACCGTGGCATCGCGTGCCACCTCAGCCACGGTAGTGAGTGCGCCGATCCGGAGCGCGCCGTTGCGTCCGGCCGTCATGCCCCGTAATCCCGGAATGGCCGAGAGACTCACGACTTTGTCGGCGTGAAACACGTGGTCCCGCAGGCACCCGATCAAGTCGGTTCCCCCGGCATGGACGCGCGCTCCACCAGCGGCCAGGTGCTTCAGTGCGTCATCGAGAGACTGAGCGCGGATGTAGGCAAAGGTCGGTAGCATGGCTCAGCCTCCCTTCCGCGCGTCGGCCAGGAGCTGCGCGACTCGCGCCGGCGTCGCTGGGGTGTCAGTCACGCGCACCCCAATGGCGTGGGTAATGGCGTTGGCGATGGCAGGGGCCGTGGGGATCGTTGCTGGCTCGCCGATGCCCTTGGCTCCCGTGGTGTTGGCCTCGTCGTCCGGCCGGTCGATCGGCAGGCACGTCATCTCGGCGGGCACGTCGAGGGCCGTCGGAATCTTGTAGTCATGCCAATTGATGTTCACCATCTTGCCTGTCTGATCGACGTCGAGCACGCGCTCTTCGGTCATGGCGAGCCCGATACCCATCGTGATCCCGCCAAACACCTGGTTCTGGTAGGTGAGGCGGTTCATCACTCGACCGCTGTCATGCGCACCCAGGAAGCGGAGGATGCGTACCTCGCCCGTGCGCCGATTCACTTCCACTTCACAGAACTGGGCCGCGAAGGGGTTGACGGCCTTGCCCTCGGGGTTGGGTCCCCGATAGCCGACACCGGTCACGGTCCCGCGGGCCCGGAGCCCTCGGAGTTCCGCGATCGGTCGCTCCACCGTGGGATCGGCCGTAGATACCACCTTCCCATCGCGCATCGTCAGCGTGTCAGCCGCGACTTCCATCTCTTCGGCGGCGATGTCGAGCACCTGGCGCTTCACATCCAGCGCCGCGGCCCGCACCGCGGGTGACTCGGTGGGCACGGTCTTGCTGCCACCGCTCCCGGTGGCGTAGGGCGTCGTGCCGGTGTCGGCGTGCTCGATCTGGATCGCATCGGGATCTACGCCGAGCTCCTCGGCGACCACCATCGCCATCACCGTCTTGGTGCCGGTGCCAATGTCGCTCGCGCCCATGTTCAGATTGACACTGCCGTCGGCAAACAGCTTCACGATGGCCGTGGAGGGCGGTCCGCCTCCGCCGGCCACCCAGAGGCCCGCCGCCATTCCCACACCGCGCCGCACGGCCGCGTCGTCCGGCTGTCGCAGTAGCGCGGTCCGAGCCTCACGCCACCCGAACGCCTTGGCGCCCTCTTCCAAGCAAGCCGCGAGCCCCGTCGTGGTGTACGGTGCATTGCCTCGCCCCTGGCTCACCGACGGCACGTTCTTGAGCCTGAGCTCAACGGGGTCCATGCCGATCGCGTCGGACAGCTCGTCCAGCAGTTGCTCCAAGGCCCAAGCGCACTGGGGATGCCCGGGGGCTCGGAATGGTCTCGCGGGGCCAGCGTTGATGTAGAGATCCTGGGTCTCGATCCGCACATTGGTGCACGCATAGAGATCGCGGATCAGCCAGTCCAGCGCACCGGTGCCGCCGGCCCGGTACGCGCCTCCTGTTCCGGTGGCGTAGAAGTCCAACGCGGTGAGCGTTCCGTCACGTTTCACGCCTGCCTTGAGCCGCATGTTGTTGGGCGGCCGGTTGCCGACGGCGAGATACGTCTCCTCGCGCGTCAGGAACAGCTTCACCGGGCGGGCGGTCTGCTTGGCAAGCAGGGCCGCGATGAGCGTGTACTTTCCCGGCTGGAGCTTGCTGCCAAACCCACCGCCCATGTAGTGACCCACGACCCGCACCTTCGAAAGTGGCATGTCGAGTGCTGAGGCCACCTGTGCCTGGACCGAGAACACCCCTTGGGTCGACTCCCAGAGGGTGAGCGCGTCCCCGTCCCACCTGGCCACGCAGCCGTGCAGCTCCATGGGCGTATGAATCTCGGCCTCGGTGCGGTACTCCCGTTCCAACACGACGTCCGCCTCGGCGAAGCCACCCTCCACGTCACCACGCGAATAGCGGCCGGGTGCCGAAACCCGGTTGCCGGTCTCGTGCACCAGCGGCGCGTCGCTGTCCAGCGCGCGTCGCTCGTCGGCGAGAAACGGAAGCACGTCGTACTCGACCGCGATCGCCCGTATGGCATCCGCCGCCTGGTACGGGGTGTCCGCCGCGACGGCCGCCACGACCTCTCCCTCGAACCGGCACTGCGGCACGAACAGCTCCTCGCGAAGCAGTGTCTCGTGCCCGCGAATCGAGCGGTCCGTTGGTGTGAAGGCCGAGATCACAGCTCGCACGCCGGGAAGCGCTTGGGCCCTGGACGCATCCACGCCCTTGACCACCGCGTTGGCGTGCGGCGAGCGGAGGATCGCACCGTAGAGCATCTGAGGCAGCACAACGTCCGAGGGATAAACGGCCGTGCCGCTCACGCGTTCGTACGCGTCCACTCGTGGACGCAGGGTTCCGACGATTCGTGTCTGCTTCCAGGGCTCGGGATCACCCGACGGCACCGGGGTCTGTGGGATGTCGAGCCCCTCCTCCCAGTATCGTTCATCACGCTCGGGAGTCATGACGCACCTCCTTCACCGCGCCGCAGCTCCGCGGCCCGCCGCGCGGCGCGGAAGATGTGCGCGTACGCGCCGCAGCGGCACAGGTTGCCGGCCATGCCGTGCTGGATCGCCTCGATGGACGGGTCGGCATCGGCACGGATGAGTCCTTCGGCCGCCATGATCTGACCCGGCGTGCAGTAGCCGCACTGGTAGGCGTCTTCCTCGGCAAAGGCCTGCTGCGTGGGACCCAGGTCCTCGCCGTGCATCAGGCCCTCGAGCGTGGTGATGACCGCGCCTTCCGCCTCGACGGCGAGCGTCATACAGGCGTAGCAGGGCGCATCACCGATCAGCACCGTGCAGGCGCCGCACTCGCCACGCTCGCAGCCGACCTTGGTACCGGTGAGCCCGAGCCGCTCGCGCAGCACGTACGCCAGGGACCAGCGCGGCTCCACCAGCAGCTGGTGCCGCCGGCCGTTGATGAGGAGCGTGACTTGAGTGAGCTCGGTGGCCTGGACCACCTCCGTGGGTGGGGGCATCTCGGCGGCGGCCTGTCGTGCCGCCGCGAGCGTCAGGGCCCCCGTCCCGACGGAGCTCAGGAATCCGCGGCGACTGACCCCACGCTTGTCATCTGGGCCGTCGTCGCGCTCGCGAGCGTCGGACATGGTAGGCCTCCTCGTTGAATGATGCGGTATGATCGGGACCCGGGTGGGGGCCTGGCGGCAGCCGTCGGCCAGATCCGCTACCCACGGTGACCCTCTCTAGTGGGCCCAGGACAATGAAAAGGGGATGAAGTGCCGATGAATTCCGGAAATGGGCATGAGACGCCCGTCTTCACGGAATCAGGGCGCGGTCCGGTGCCTGGCGGTGGCCTTGAACCATCGGTGTCCGACCAACTCGGAGAAGCCGCGGGCGGCGAAGTACAGCAACCCCGCCGCGACCACTCGGTAGGGCTGTTCCACCCAGAGCCCGCTGCTGGGTAGGTTGGCGGCCCCGATCACCGCTGGATCGATCCCGAACGCCGGCACCGGAGCGAAGGTCGTGATCATCACGGCCATGATATAGAACAGTGCCCCGACGCCCCAACCGCGCTGGATGAGTTGCCGTTCCATCCCACTCGGCGCCTGGCCCACGAGCGCGCCGAGGAGGCGATTCAGTGTAAGCGTCCAGAACCCAAGTAGTGGCCACCAGGTCTTGAAGCCGATGGAGAAACCCGTCACGAAGAGCGTATAGAACACGCCAAGTCCGAGCACCCGTTTGACACGTGTCGTCCTTGGGGCGTCCGCATAGGCGGCATTCCCCATGAACGCCGCCGAGTGCACCACGATGAACTCGAGCAGCATGAGTAGCAGCAGCTCGCCGATCCGGTGCACGCCGAGGCGCGTGGGCGCGATCCAGGTCGCGAGGCACACGCCGGCGATCGCGAAGTCGGGAGTCGCAGCCACGGCGTCCCGCCATGTCACGGGCGTCCGGCTCGTCACGCGCCCCGAATCACGTCCAGGACCTCGGCGAGCAGCGCCCGGGTGGTGGCCAGGGCCTCCCCCGCGTGGATGGTCTCGTTGCCGTCCCAATCGCCGAAGTAGCCACCGGCCTCTCGGAGGATCGGTGGGAACGGCGCGCAGTCCCACGCGCTCATGACTGGATCGAGCCCGACTTCGGCTCGTCCCGTTGCGACCAGGAGGTAGGCGTAGGCGTCCGCCCATCCGGCGCAGAAGCCGGCCGCTCGTTGAAGCCTTGCCCAGGCATCCCTGCGGCCGTGACGCTCGAACGCGGCGGCGTTGCCGTGAGTGAGAATGCCGCGCCCGAGGGTCGAGACCGACGAGACGTGGGCCGGGCGGCTGTTCCAGTGGCAGCCTTCGCCGGTCGCGGCGGCGATCATCTCGTCGAGTGCCGGGAAGTAGGCCACCCCGACGTCGCAGCGGCCCTCGATCTCGAGGCCGAGGAGCACGGCGTAGAGCGGAACGCCACGCACGAAGGCCCGGGTGCCGTCGATGGGGTCGATGTACCACCGGTGGCTGGTGCTCGCCCGCTCGTCCCCGCCGAACTCCTCGCCCACGATGGCGTGATCCGGAAACGCCTTCTCGATGCGGGCGCGGACCAGCTGTTCGGCCTCCCGGTCGGCGACGGTGACCGGGGAGTCGTCGGCCTTGTGCTCGGGCTGGACCCCGGTCTGGAAGTACCGGAGGGTGTGGCGGCCGGCCAGCCGGGCCGTCTCGGTGGCGAAATCGAGGTAGTGGCGGAGTGGTTCGCTCACCCGGTACGCCCTCTGTGGGTGGTGATCGAGTGTGGCGCGAGGTCCGAGGCCATGCCGGGGCCGGACAGGCTTTCTAAGCCACGGTAACGTAAGTGTTTGGCCGATCGTTGTCCCCTCCGGAAGTGGCTCGGCCCCCGTTCCTAGCCTCCGCCGGAGAAAGCCGATATGTTCCACAGGTTCTATAGGTCCTGCCCTCCGCTGGCCGCGGGACACCCGTCCCGGCCCTCCCGCGGACAGGGAGGATCTCCGACAGCCTCGCACCTCAACCCTCGAAGGCCCATGAAGCCAATCGTCTCGCATTCGCGGAGCAGCAAGAGCGTGATCCTCGCCACGCTCGGCGTGGTCACGCTCGCCACCGGTGGCGCGATCCGGGCCCAGGAAACCGACTGGGCGAGCGTCGAGATCCGCACGATTCCCGTCTCGGCCGGGGTCTATGTGCTGATGGGGCGAGGCGGTAACATCGGCGTCTCGGTCGGATCGGACGGCGCGTTCCTCATTGACGACCAGTTCGCGCCACTCACCGAAAGGATCACGGCTGCGGTTGCCGCGCTGACCCCGGAGCCCGTGCGGTTCGTGCTCAACACGCACTGGCACGGCGATCATACGGGCGGCAACGAGAACCTGGGTACGGCCGGTGCGTTGATCGTGGCGCACGACAACGTGCGACGGCGAATGAACCCCGAGGAATTTCGCGATCTGGTGGGCCGCTCGAATCAGGCGCCGTCAGGCGCCCTGCCGGTGATCACGTTCTCCGACGAAATCAGCTTCCACTGGAATGGTGAGCATCTCCACGTCGTTCATCAGCCGCGCGCCCACACCGACGGCGACGCGGTGATCGTCTTTACCCGCGCCAATGTCGTGCACATGGGCGATCTCTTCTTCAACGGACGCTACCCCTTCATCGACCTCGAGAGCGGGGGCGCTGTGCAGGGGGTGATCGACGCGGCAGATACCGTCCTCGCGCTCGCGCGACCCGACACGAAGATCATCCCGGGGCATGGCGAGGTTGCGGGCCCCGCGGAGCTACGTGCCTATCGGCACATGCTCGTGCGTGTTCGGGATCGTGTCTCCGAGCTCAAGCGCGAGGGGATGACAGAGGATCAGGTGGTGGCGGCGGCGCCCACCCGGGCGTTCGACGCCGCCTTCGGACAGAACGCCGAACGGTTCGTGCGAGCCGTGTATCGCAGTGTGGGGACGCCGTGATGTCCGATCGAGAGGCCGCGGTGGGCAGCGATGTCTGACACCGCCGCGCGGTTGAAGACCGCGCTCGGCGCACGCTACACCATCGAGCACGAGATCGGGGCCGGTGGCATGGCCACCGTCTACCTGGCCCATGACGTCAAGCACGAGCGGAAGGTGGCGCTCAAGGTGCTCAAGCCCGAACTGGTGGCGGTCATCGGTGCGGAGCGCTTCTTGGCCGAGATCAAGGTCACCGCCAATCTGCAGCACCCGAACATCTTGCCCCTCTACGACTCTGGCGAAGCGGATTCGTTCCTGTACTACGTGATGCCGTATGTCGAGGGGGACACGCTGCGCGACAAGCTGGATCGCGAAAAGCAGCTGGCGATCGACGAGGCAATCGAAATCACGCGATCGGTCGCGGCGGCGCTCGACTACGCGCATCGCCACGGCGTGATTCATCGCGACATCAAGCCCGGCAACATTCTGCTGCACGATGGCCAGGCACTGGTCGCTGATTTTGGCATCGCGCTCGCCGTCTCCCAGGCGGGAGGGTCGCGACTCACGGAAACGGGGCTCAGCATCGGGACACCGCACTACATGAGTCCCGAGCAGGCGATGGGCGACCGCGAGCTGGATGCCCGCAGCGACGTGTACAGCCTGGGCGCCATGCTGTACGAGATGCTCGCCGGCGACCCGCCGTACACGGGGTCCACGGCGCAGGCGATCGTGGCGAAGGTGATCACGGAGAAGGCGCCGCTTGTGACGGCGTCACGGGACACCGTGCCGAGGCATGCGGCCGCGGCAATCGCCAAAGCGCTCAACAAACTGCCGGCCGACCGGTTCAGTAGTGCGGCACAGTTTGGGGAAGCTCTCGCCAGCCCGGGATTCGTGACTACTCCGCGCCAGCCCAAGGAAGTGACCACCGGACCGCGGAAGCCGTGGATGCGCAAGAGCCTCGTGAACTGGCAGGCCGCGTTGGTGCTGGTCGGTGCCATTGCCGTGGGTGTCGTGTTGGGCGCCCAGCAGACTCGAGACTCGACTCCGGCGAGCGGGCCCGTCGCGCGTTTCACGCTTGGGGTGCGGCTGGGTGACATCGACTTCGGACGCGGGCTCATCCTGGCACAGGACGGCAGTCAACTCATCTATATCGGTGTTGGAGAAGGGGGTGGCTCACAGCTGTATCATCGGCCCATGGGTGAGGTCGAGGCCGTGCCGATCACTGGGACCGGCGGCAGTCTCGTGATGTCGCCGTTCCTCTCGCCGGACGGAGAGCGGCTGGGCTTCTACGCGGATCAGCAGCTTCGGACAGTTCCCGTCCGCGGTGGGGCGCCGAGAACGGTTGCGAGGATGTCGCCGACCAGTGGAGGCGGCACGTGGGGACCGAACGGCGAGATCGTGTTCCAACCCGATTTCGGTGCCGGCCTCCTGGTGGTCGAGTCGGAAGCTGGCACGCCGCGGCAGCTCACCGTGGTGGATTCGGCTGCAGGTGAGCTCGACCATCGATGGCCGCAGATTCTCCCGAACGGGAAGTGGGTGGTGTTCACCATCTGGAGAGGTTCGGTCGCCACGGCTCGGCTGGGTGCCGTCTCCCTCGCGACCGGTGACGTCCACGAGCTCCTACCAGGAACCGATGCGAGCTACGTCGATGCGGGGTATCTGGTGTACGCCGGCTCAGAGGGAGCGTTGCGGGCCGTGTCGTTCGATGCAGACAGG
The DNA here is from genome assembly GCA_041602035.1 of Gemmatimonadales bacterium. Lineage (GTDB taxonomy): Bacteria > Gemmatimonadota > Gemmatimonadetes > Gemmatimonadales > GWC2-71-9 > JAOTVV01. The sequence goes on from JBFIHA010000003.1 coordinate 33,298, forward strand.
GCTCGAGTACTGGGATCGCCCATCACGGTCCTCGACTCGGTGCTAGTCGGTGGTGACGGGGCCGCGCAGTACGCGGTGTCCGGCAATGGGACCCTCGCGTTCCTGAGTTCGCTCGGCAGTACGGTGCCCATCGTGATGGACCGTCGTGGCGCCGCCGTCTCCCTACCGCTCGAGGGAGGGGATTACCAGGCTCCTCGGTACTCGCCCGATGGCCAGGCGTTTGCGGTCGGATTCCAAGGCGAGATCTGGATCTACGATTTCACGCTGGGCACTTTCGGTCCGCTGACACTCGGCGGGGGGTTCTATCCACTCTGGACCGGAGATGGACACCGTATCCTGTTTTCTCGAGCTGAGGGACCCGATGTGGACATCTACGCGATCCCGTCCGATCGCGGCACCGAGGCGGTTCCCCTCCTCGAAGCGTCGGGGCAGCACCGAACCCAAGACTTGAGTCCAGACGGCAAGCACCTGATGGTGCGCGTGAACAACATTGCGTCGGCGCCGGAGTCGGCGAATCCAGCGGGAACACGTGGCACGCCATCCGGAGCAGCGACTCGATTGGGCCTGGCCGGCGGGCAATACGATCTCTGGGCGCTGTCTCTCGATGACGGTGCCGATATCGAGCCGTGGCTCACGACCGAGTTCCTCGAGCGCGCGCCGACCTTCTCGCCGGATGGTCGGTGGGTGGCGTTTTCATCGGACGAATCGGGGCGGGACGAGGTGTACGTGCGTCCATTCCCTGGTCCCGGTGGTCGCATTCAGGTGTCCACCGAGGGGGGGACGGAGCCCGCGTGGTCGCCCGACGGCACCGAATTGTTCTTCCGGGCGGGCGACCGGTTCGAGGTCGTGTCGGTGCAGACTGGGGCGTCGTTTCGGGTCGTGAGCCGCCCGCGCACGCTGTTTGAGGGACGCTACTACGCCTATCCCTGGCAGCGACAGTACGACATTCATCCCAGCGGCCAGCGCGTTCTCCTGTTCCGATACGAGGAAGAGGAGACCGAGTTGACCGTGGTGGTGAACTGGATCGCCGGCGAACTGGGCCGGCTGCGGAGCGAGGAGTCCGGCGATCCTTAGGCGGGCGCGATGCCTCACTCACTGATGCGCCTGACATCCGCCCTCGCGGGTCGTTACGCACTGGAGCGCGAACTTGGCTCAGGCGGCATGGCGACCGTCTGCCTCTGGAAGGCCGACGCCGCAGGTGATGTACCTCGCCTTCTGGTCCGTTTTCCCGGCCCTGAACGGCAGTCGAGCCGCAAGGACTTCACCACCGATGGGAAGCATTTCTATTTCACCATCGAGGATCGGGAATGCGACGCCTTTGTCGCCGAGTTGCTGCCGTGAGCGGCACCGAGCGGCCCCGTCACTCCGACATCGACGCGTGGGGCCTGACCCATGTGGGCTTGGTCCGCAAGGACAACCAGGATCACTACTTCTTGGGGTCGTTGTCCCGTGGCGTCGTGGTCGACCGCACGAGTCTGTCGGCGGACGTCCATGCGGTGGTCGAGCCGGAGCGCCTGGCCTCCTTTGCCATGGTCGCCGACGGTGTCGGGGGTGGTGGCGGGGGCGAGGAGGCCGCCCGTCTGGCGGTGCAAGGGCTCGTGCAGCAGGTCGCACAGGGGTTTCACGATGCCTATGCGGCTGAGGACACCGATCCCGACGCGTTCCCGCGCCTGCTCGAGGACGCGGCCCTGGCCTGTCACGAGCGGCTGCTGGTGCGGTGGGAGGAGGCACCAGATCACCGACGGTTTGCGACCACGATGACGCTGTTCTTGGGATTGTGGCCCCACGCCTACCTGCTCCAAGTGGGCGACAGCCGATGCTACTTGTTCCGCGATGGCACACTCACGCAGCTCTCGCGCGACCAGACCATGGCGCAGGATCTCGTGGATAAGGGAGCGCTCACACAAACCTCGGCGCATCGAACCAAGTGGGCGCATGTGCTCTCGAGCGCGATCGGCGGTCAGCAGGCCGAACCCGTGGTCACACGGCTGGTGCGCAGCTGGGGTTCGGTGGTCCTCCTGTGCAGCGATGGACTCACGAACCACGTGTCGGATGAGCGTATCGCCGCACAACTAGGATCGATGACGGATGCCAGGCAGGCCTGCGAGGCCCTGCTGCAGGACGCTCTCGATGGGGGCGGCACGGACAATATCACGATGGTCGTGGGGCGGACGGTGAAGCCGGGTGGTGAGTCGGTTACGGTCGCAACCTGACGAGCAGGGAGGAATGTGATGGTCAACGCACATCGAACGCTGAGATGGTGGCTTGCGCTGCTGACCGTGGCGGTCATAGCCCCGGCCGCGCGTGCCCAGAGCGCAGCAACCGACTACCGAGACGAGTTTCTCGCGCACTTCGGTCGCTCGAGCATGAAGATGACCCAACTCTCGGCAGCGGTGCCGAAGCGCCTCTACACCTGGAGCCCAGGCGAAGGGGTGATGTCCATCGCGCAGGTGTACATGCACATCGCGCGCTACAACTACCTCTACCTCGACGGCTCGTTCGGGATCGAGGCACCAGACGGCGTAGACTGGCAGAACTTTGAGTCCGTCACCGACAAGGAGACGATCGTCACGGCGCTCCAGGCCTCAATCCAGCACGTGCGGAAGGCCGCGGGCGCCATGACCGAGGAGGACCTGACCCGGACGACGATGCTGTACGGCCGGGACGTTCCCGGCTGGGCGGTGCTGTTCCAGCTATTGTCGCACATGAACGAGCACGTGGGTCAGTCCGTCGCGTACGCCCGAATGAACGACGTCGTGCCGCCGTGGTCGAGGTGAGCCGGACGGACATGGGGTTCAGCGGTTGCAGCTCCTCCTGCTCGGAAGGCCCTCGACTGCCGAGCCGCGCAACCGCCAATGTCCGCGAGAACGTCGGAACGTGGGCCATGACCGACGTTCTCCGAATCTCGCCGCCGCCCTCGGATCAGAAAGGTTGACTCCATGAGACACCGCTCCGCGCTCGCGGCCGCCATCGCCGTCGCCCTCACGACGACTCTCCACGCCCAGGAGCCGCGCCTCGGTCAGATCGATTTTCCGGCCTCGGGGAGCCCTGCCGCACAGGAGCACTTCGTGCGCGGTGTCCTGTTCCTCCACAGTTTCGAGTTCGATGGCGCCGCCGAGGCGTTCCGCGCGGCGCAAGAGACCGATCCGGACTTCGCGCTCGCCTACTGGGGAGAGGCGATGACCTACAACCATCCTCTCTGGGGTGAGTGGGATGACGGGGCGGCCCGAGATGTCCTGGCGCGCCTCGGACCCACGGCAGAGGCACGCCGAATGAAGGCCGGAACCGAGCGTGAGCGGATGTACCTCGATGCTGTGGAAACGCTGTGGCGCGACGGCCCGAAATCGGTTCGCGACACGGCCTACTCCCTCGCACTGGGCGATCTGGTCCAAACCTTTCCGGACGATATCGAGGCGCGTGCGTTCTACGCACTCTCGCTCATGGGATTGAGCGGCACCGTCCGGGTCGTGCCGACGTACATGCGGGCGGGAGCGATCGCGTTGGAGATCCTGCGGGAGCACCCGGAACACCCAGGTGCGGCGCACTACGTGATCCACGCGTTCGACGATCCCGTGCACGCTCCGATCGCGCTCCCGGCGGCCCGAGCCTACTCGACGGTCGCCCCTGATGCCGCACATGCCCAACACATGACCACGCACATCTTCGTGGCCATGGGGATGTGGGATGACGTGGTCTCCCAGAACGCCGTTGCCGCCGAACTCACATGGTGGGGACCGGGGCACTACACGTCGTGGCTGACGTACGGCCTCGCGCAGCAAGGACGGTTCGCCGAGGCCGAACGGCGTCTTGTGCGGGCCCGCGAACTGCTGGCAACCGGTGACCGGCAGGGGGCCCGTTCCTACTTGGCCACGATGCGCGCCCACCACGTGGTGAACACCGAGCGATGGGACGACCCCATGCTCGCCTGGGATCTGGATTTGACGGGCACGGGGCCGGTGGCGCGGGGGATGGACGCGTTCGCGCTCGGGTACGCCGCGGCAAAGCGTGGGGACCGCCCTGGGGTCGACGCCCAGCTCGCGCGGCTCGCACGGCTCGTTCGCGAGTATAAGGACGTGGCGAAGCTGGGGGTGCTCGAGATCGCGTTGCGGGCGGCCAGGCTCTACGCCGACGGTGAGACGGAGAACGCTGTGGCGTTACTGCGAGAGGCAACGGCTATCGAAGATGGGCTCCCAATGGAATACGGCCCCCCCGACATCGTGAAGCCGTCACACGAGTTGCTGGGCGAGATGCTGCTTGGCGTGGGGCGGTACGTCGAGGCCCAGCGAGCGTTCGAGCGGGCGCTGGATCTCGCGCCCAAGCGAGCCCGGTCGGTCATCGGCTTGGCGCACGCGGCGGCGGCGGCCGGAGATCTGAAATCTGCCGACCGTGCCCGGACGACCCTGGCCGAGATTTGGCACTCAGCCGACCCCGGTCTTGACGGGTGGTACGGCGGTATGGCGGTACGACGGTAGCAAGGCGCGATGGCCGACTCCTTCGAGCGACTGAAAGCCACCCTCCGCGATCGCTACTCCATCGTGCGCGAAATCGGTGCCGGGGGCATGGCCACGGTGTATCTCGCCCACGACGTCAAGCACAACCGCAAGGTGGCGCTCAAGGTTCTGAAGCCCGACCTGGCCGCGGTTGTCGGGGCTGAGCGCTTTCTGCGGGAGATCGAGGTCACGGCGAACCTCCAGCATCCGCACATCCTGCCCCTGTTCGAGTCCGGCGCGGCGGAGGGCTTCTTGTTCTACGTCATGCCGTACGTGGAGGGAGAGTCACTTCGCGGGCGATTGGAGCGAGAAGGTGCGCTTCCGATCGCGGAAGCGACGCGACTGATCCGCGAGGTAGCCGACGCGCTCGCCTACGCCCACTCGCGTGGTGTTGTGCACCGCGACATCAAACCCGACAATGTGATGATCTCTGGCCGGCATGCGACGGTGACCGATTTCGGTGTAGCCCGAGCGGTGAGTGAGGCAGCGGGCTCGGCGGCGCTTACGACGGTGGGTATGGCCGTCGGCACGCCGGCCTACATGTCTCCCGAGCAGGCCGCAGCCGATCCGGACATCGACCACCGGGCCGACATCTACGCCTTCGGCGTTTTCGCCTACGAGTTGCTGACCGGCGCGCCGCCGTTTGCCGATCGCAAGGTGCAGAACGTGCTCGCGGCGCATCTGTTCGAGCGGCCGAAGCCGCTTCGCGAGGTACGCCCGGACGTCGGATCGGGGCTTTCAGACGTCGTGATGCGCTGCTTGAGCAAGGAGCCGGATGACCGGTGGGCGAGTGCCGAGGAGATCGTGCGCGAGTTGGAAGCGCTGTCGACGCCCGGCACGGGTACCGCGGCCGTTCGAGGCGTTGCGCGACGGGGGAAACGGACCACCGTCATGGCGTTCGCCGCAGTAGCGGTGGTCGCCGCGATCGGCTTCGCCTTGTTCGGCCGGGGCGGAACACGCGATCCCGCCGTCTCGGCCACCTCGGTCGCGGTCTTCCCGTTCACGGTGCAGGGCAGTGCGGATGTCCGCTACCTGGGCGAGGGAATGGTGAATCTGCTCGCGACGGGCATGGACGGGGCCGGTGACCTGCGGAGCGTCGATCCGCGAGCTGTCATGGCCCGGGTGCGGCAGGAGGGGCCAGACCGAGTGACACCCCGCGAGGCTGCGCGTTTGGCTCGGGGACTCGGCGCGGGTCTCTTCGTGCTGGGCGACATCGTGCAGGCAGGCGAGAGCATCCGCATTGACGCTGCCCTCTACGACCAGCAGGCCGTAGCCAGGCCGATCAGCTCCGGTGCCGTCGACGGTGATCCGAACGAAATCCTGGGCATGGTGGATCAGATCGCCGCCCAACTCCTCGCCACCGGCGCGGGCAAGGGGTCGCGCGTGACGCAGGTCGCGGCCGTCACGAGTGCGTCCCTTCCGGCCCTCAAAGCGTATCTCGAGGGCGAGACGGCATTTCGCGCCGGACGGTTCAGCGCGGCCGTCGACGCGTTCCAGCAGGCGGTCGCGGCGGACAGTCAGTTCGCGCTCGCGTTGTACCGGCTGAGCATCGCCGCCGAGTGGGCGCTCCGGCCGGACCTGGCCAGCGTCGCGGCGGAAGGAGCCGTGCGGCACGCCGACCGGCTCTCCGATCACGATCGGCGCATCCTTGAAGCTCTCCTTGCCAGTCGCCGGGGCGATCATCAGACGGCGGAGCGGATGTTCCGTGCGGTCGTTGAGATCTGGCCGCAGGACGTCGAAGCGTGGATTCAGCTGGCCGAAGTCCAGTTTCACTACGGGCCCGTGAATGGCCGGCCGATCAGCGAGTCGCAGGAAGGCTTCGAGCGGATCCTGAGGTTGGAACCCGACAACGCGCTCTCCTTGATGCACCTGCAGCGCATCGCGGCTCGGGACGGCGATGTGAAGGCGGTGGATTCTCTCGGACAGCATGTGCTCCGGCTCAATCCAGGGGGCGACCGGGCGCTCGAGATCGGAGCCTATCATGCCGTGTTCGGGGAGGACTCATCCACGCTGCTCGAGTTTCGGACGGAACTGGATCGAGCACCGGAGATCTACGTACCGGAGGCGGTGTTCGGCGTCTCCACGTGGACGGACCGCTTCGATGCGGTACGATTGCTATTCGCCAGTGAGACGCTCCCGGCCCGCTCGCCCGCATTGCGCGCGCTGGGCCACGTTCATCTCGCCTACCTGCAGGCGCTGCAGGGGCGGTGGGGGGCAGCGTTGGCCGAATTCCGGGCTGCGGAACGACTCGACCAGGCGCTTGGGCTCTCGCATCGGGCGTTGCTCCAGCTCCAACCATTCATCCCCGCTCCTCAGACGGACCTCGAGGCCCTACACCGGTCGCTCAGCGCCTGGGATGCCTCGCAGGTTCGGCCGAGTGCCATCCCAATCGTTCACTTCAACGTCCATGACGGGTTGTATCCGTCGCTGCGGCGCTACCTGCTGGCCCTGACTGAGGTGCGGCTTGGCAACCTGGCGGCCGCGACCGCGCTGGCGGTGCAACTCGAGCGCGCTCGCGGTGACCGGGCCGGGGATCATCTCCAGCGTGCATATGGCCGCAGCATCCGGGCCGCCGTGGCTGAGGCCCGTGGCGATCGAGCGCTCGCCCTCCAGCTGTTGGGGGACGGACGGCTGGTCGTGAACTATGAGTTGGCGCTGTTTTCGCCGTTCACCTCGCTGGCGGCGGAGCGGTATCGTCGGGCGGTCCTCCTCGACGCGACCGGACGGAGTGATGAGGCCGCGATTGCGTACCGCTCGTTCGATGAGTTCAGCTTCATGGATCGCGTGTTCGCCGCGCCGGCGGCGCTTCGCCTGGCCCGCCTGGCCGAGCGCGAAGGCCGCACCGCGGACGCTCGACGACACTACGAGCGGTTCCTGTTCCTGTGGGCGGGGGCGGACGAGGCGTTCCAGTCGATCATCGATGAAGTCCGCGCGGGGTCGGAACGGACTGGCGGGTGACGCCTTCGCCCCTCCCTAGTCAACCCGCCGCCCCACCCGTAAGCTAGATCACCTCCCACAATCGACATCATGACCCCCACCCCCACGGGGGCTGCTGCGTTGCCACAAGGAGTGCCCATGCGTCGCCTCGCCGTCTCCACATGCCACGTCACAAGCACCGTGCTCGCGGTGCTGTTCCTAGCCTTCCCTAACCCGGCCCACGCCCAGATCTCGGACGACCAGGCCCTCCAGGCTCTGCGTGCCCGCAACATTGGGCCGGCCAACATGGGCGGTCGGGTATCGGACATCGAAGCGGTCGAGAGCGACTTCAAGGTCGTGTACGTCGCGGCGGCATCCGGCGGGGTGTGGAAGTCCACCAACGCCGGGAATACGTGGACACCGATCTTCGACGATCAGCCGTCGGCATCCATCGGCGATATCGGGCTGTTTCAGCCCAACCCCGACATCGTTTGGGTCGGGACCGGCGAGGCCAACAACCGAAACAGCGTGGCCTGGGGCGACGGCATTTACAAATCCACCGACGGCGGCCGAACGTTCACGAACAAGGGACTCGCCTCCACGCACCAGATTGCGCGGGTCGTTCCGCACCTGAGCGATCCCAACGAAGTGTACGTGTGCGCCATCGGTCACCTGTGGGGTTACACAGGCGATCGCGGCCTGTTCAAGAGTACGGACGGCGGCGATACCTGGCGTAAGCTGAGCGGCGGACTCCCGAACGACGGCAAGACCGGCTGCACCGATCTGGTGATGCACCCGACCGATCCCAACGTCCTGTATGCAGCGTTCTATCACCGGCTGCGCCAACCGTGGACGTTCTACAGCGGTGGCCCGAATGGGGGCATATTCAAGTCCGCCGACGGCGGTGCGACGTGGCAGAAGCTCACGACTGGACTGCCCACTGGTGAGACCGGCCGCATCGGCCTCGCGATCTATCGAAGGGACCCGAACATCGTGATGGCCTTCGTGGAAGCCGCGCGCAGCGACGATCTCAGCGTGCCGGGGTCCGGGGTCTATCGCTCGGAAGATGCCGGCGCGTCGTGGATCTACGTCAACACTTACAACAACCGGCCGTTCTACTACAGCCAGATCCGCATCAATCCCACCGACGACCAGCGCGTCTACCTCCTCACGACCCGCTTCATGGTGTCGGAAGACGGCGGCAAGACGATCCGCAACGGGAGCGAAGATCAGGAGATCCACGGCGACTTCCACGCCATGTGGATCGATCCCAACGATGGCGATCGCTACTACATCGGGGACGACAAGGGACTGCACTTCACGCACGATCACGGCGAGCACTTTTTCTTCCTCGACAACCTGCCGATCGCGCAGTACTACCGGATCGGGGTGGACATGCGGGATCCCTACTACGTGTACGGCGGGTTGCAGGACAACGGCACCTATGGCGGGCCGAGCGTCGCACGCGACGTGCGCGGGATCTTGAGCGATTACAACTGGAAGCTCCACTGGGGCGACGGCATGGACATCCAGGTGGATCCCACCGACTGGCGCGTGCTCTACACCGAGGCCGAGAACGGGAGCTTCCGGCGCTACAACGTGGTGACACATCGCTTTTCGGGCGTGAGGCCGATGCCGACCACGCTCACGAACTACGAGGCGATGGTTCCCGCGGGGGAGCGGCAGGGAGGCAGGGAGTTCCGCTATAACTGGTCCGCGCCGCTCGTCATGTCACCGCACGATCCGAAGACCCTCTTCCTTGGCGCGCAGTACGTGTTCAGGACCATCGACGGCGGAGACTCGTGGACCATTGTGAGCCCCGACCTCACCACCAACGATCCGGTGAAGCGCACCCGGGGACAGAGCGGCGGGGTCACGCCCGACAACACCGGCGCGGAATACCACTGTTCGATCACGTCGATCGCACCGTCGTCGATCTCGCCGAGCCTGATCTGGGTGGGCACGGATGACGGCAACATCCAGCTGACCCGGGACGGTGGCCGCACCTGGGTGAACGTGCGGCGCAACATTCGCGGTGTGCCCGAAGGCATTTGGGTCGGTCGAGTGGAGACATCGCATCACGACCCGGCAGCCGCGTACGTCGTGTTCGATGGTCACCGGAGTGACGTGTTCACACCGTGGGTGTTCAAGACGGCCGACTACGGGCGCACGTGGACGCAGATCACTGCGGGGATTCCCGACGGGCAATCGACTTACGTGATCCGGGAAGATCCGAGGAACCCAAATCTGTTGTTCCTCGGCACGGAATTCGGGCTGTTCGTGTCGCTAGATGGCGGGACCGCATGGACCCGGTTCCGCAACGGTTTGCCCACCGTGGCGGTGCACGATCTCGTCATCCACCCGCGCGATCACGACTTGGTCATCGGCACGCACGGCCGGAGCCTCTGGATCGTGGACGACCTGACGCCGCTCCAACAACTCACCCAACAGGTGCGCGCGGCGGACGCGCACCTGTTCGAGCAACGCGCCCAGACGTTGTGGGAGAACACGAGCCGCGGCGGCCAGCGGGGCCATTTCTGGTTCGGTGGCGAAAACCCCGCGACCATCGAACCCACCAGCAGCATTCCGCGGGCCGAGTTTCGGAACCTCGCACAGGTGACGTACTACCTGGGCAAGGCCGCGCGTGAGGCGCGACTCGAGATCGCCGCGCCCTCCGGGATGCATACGGTGACACTGGATCTCGAGCGCGAGCCCGGCATCCACCGCGTCATGTGGGACCTCCAGTTCGATCCGGCTCCGTTCACCGCGGAGCAGCAGCAAGTCGTTGCCCAGGCGTTCGAACGCCTGCTTGCCGCAGGATTCGGCGGTCAACAGCTCGGGCGCGCCTACGGGAGATTCCAGAGCGCGCAGACCCCGCGTGAGGAACGCGATGCGATGCAGATACTGCTCAACCCGTTCTTCGACAGTGGGCTGGGGGACGAATACCGGATGCCCACGGCTGGTCCGGGCACGTATCGTCTGACCCTCACCGTAGACGGGCGAGCGCACCGCGGCACCCTCACCATCCGACCGGATCCGCTGCTGGCGGAGAGTGGGGGGAGGTAATCGGGAAACGGGAAGCCGGAATCGGGAGGCCGCTACCCCCTTCCCGCTTCCCGCTTCCCGTCTACAGCGACACCTTTCCATCTTCTCTGACCACTTCCCCGAGGACACGATGGTCCGAACCTTCGCCACGCTGACGCTCGCCATACTCGTCGTCGCTCCACTCGACGCCCAGACCATCCCGACACCGACGGAGTACTTCGGCTTCGAGATCGGTGCGGATCGGCAACTCGCCGACTGGGATCAACTCACGGCCTGGTACGAGCTGCTGGCTACGCGCAGCGACCGGGTGACGCTCGACACCCTGGGGCGTACCACACTCGGCCTGCCGTTTGTCATGCTCACCGTGACGAGCTCGGCAAATCACGCGCGACTCGCCGAGCTGCGTGACATCCAACTCGCTCTCGCCGACCCGCGACGCATCACCGGAGAGGAGCAGCTCGAACGTCTGCTCGATGGAGGAAGGACCGTGGTGCTGGTAACCCACGGCATCCATGCCACGGAGGTCGGCGGGCCGCAGATGGCGGCCAGGCTGCTGCACCGCTTGGCGACGTCCGGCGAGCCCAAGGTGCAAGAGATCCTGGAGAACGTGATCCTGCTGGACATCCCGTCGCTCAATCCCGATGGCCTGCGCATGATCGTGGACTGGTACCGGCAATGGGTGGGGACGGAATACGAGGCGGCGCCGCTCCCGATGCTGTACCACTTCTACATCGGGCACGACAACAACCGCGACTGGTATGCCTTCACACAGGTCGAGACGGAGCTCACCGTCACGAAGGCCCACAATGCGTGGCACCCGCAAATCGTGCACGACATTCACCAGATGGGGGGCACCGGACCCCGGATCTTTGTGCCGCCGTTCATCGATCCGTGGGAGCCGAACATCGACCCGCTGCTGACGGCGGCCGTGAGCCAACTCGGCAGCTACATGGCGGCCGAGATGCTGGCGCAGGGGAAGACCGGTGTGGCGATCAACGCGATTTACGATGCCTACACCCCGGCGCGCGCCTACCAGCACTACCACGGCGGCGCGCGGATCCTGAGTGAGACGGCGTCGATCCGGATCGCCTCACCGGTGACGCTGTCGACCGAGAATCTGAGCACCCGGCGCGGCCTCGACGTGACCCAGCGCAGCTGGAACTTCCCGGCAGTGTGGGAGGGCGGTGAATGGCGTCTGGCGGATATCGTGGACTACATGGAGGCCGGGGTCATGGCACTCCTCACGAACGCCGCCACGAACCGCCGCTACTGGCTGGAGAACTTCTACCGCATCAACAAGCGGGCGGTGGACCGGTGGCCGCAGTGGCCGGCAGCGTGGGTGCTGCCGGGGGACGCCACTACGGCGAGTGGGCTGGATGCGGTGCTGCGGATCCTGACCGTGGGTGACGTGGAGGTGCATCGCGCCATGGAAGCCTTCGAGGCCGACGGGCGCCGGTTCGCGGCCGGGGCCTACGTGATCCCCATGAACCAGCCGTACGCCTCCTTTGCGCAGACGCTGCTGGAGCGTCAGGTGTACCCGGATTTGCGTCTGTATCCCGGCGGCCCGCCGCGCCCGCCGTACGACGTCACGGCGCACACGCTCCCGCTGCTGATGGGGGTGGAAGCGGTATCAGTGAGGCAGCTCCCAACCGTGCAGCTCTCCGCACCGATCGCGCGTCACGAGGTGCGCTACCAGACGCCGGCCGGATTCCGGGGCCGGAACGCCCCGCGTATCGCCGTCTACAAGTCGTGGGACGAGCCCATGCCCGAGGGATGGACGCGGTGGGTCCTGGATCGTCACGCGATCCCTTACGACACCTTGCACGACGCCGACATCCGCAGCGACGCCTTGAGCCGCTATGATGTGCTGTTGTTCGAGGACCAGTCGGAACGGGAAATCGTTCGGGGCTGGGGATCTGGGGTGATGCCTGCCTCCTACGCCGGTGGGTTGGGCGACGCAGGGGTGTCCGCAGTCAGACGGTTCGTGGCCGACGGCGGTCGAGTGGTGGCTATTGGCGACGCCACCGACTTCGCCATCACCGCGTTCGGGTTCGAGATGCGCAACGTGGTCGATGGATTGGAGAGCCAGGAGTTCTACATTCCGGGGTCGATCCTTTCACTACGGCTCGAACAGGGTCGATTGACGCAGGGTGTCCCGACCGAGACGATCGCGTGGTATTGGCGGAGCAGCAGAGCCTTCGGCGTCGCCGATCCACGGGTGCGCGTAATCGCGCGCTACGGGTCTGGTGATCCGCTGCTCTCGGGATGGGCTCTCGGGCAGGAACGTATTGCTGGGCAACCGGCGCTGGTGGAGGCCCGTGTCGATCGAGGCTCCGTGGTGCTGTTCGGGTTCGCGCCCAACTATCGGGGCCAGACCATTGCCTCGTGGCCTCTCCTGTTCAACGCCCTGCGCTATCGCAACTGATCGGCTCGACACGAATGGATTGAAATGGAGGTAGGTGACGTGAAGCGGCTCCAGATTTTCGCCCTCTTGGTGATCGTCGCGGCCGGGTGCGCCGATCGCGGGTGGCAGTCCGACCTGCCGGCGGATTGGCCCTTCGATGTCGGCGCGGCGCCGGTTCGGGCGCAGAACGGCATGGTGGTGTCCACCGACGCCTACGCGAGCGAGGTCGGGGCTGAGATCCTGCGGTCCGGCGGGAACGCCATCGATGCTGCCATCGCCACCTCGTTCGCCCTGGCTGTGGTGAACCCGGAAGCGGGTAACATCGGGGGTGGTGGGTTCATGGTGATCAGGTTCGCGGATGGCCGTACCGCGGCGCTCGACTATCGAGAAAAGGCGCCGCTCGCCGCCAGCCGCGATATGTATCTCGATTCGGAAGGCAACGTCACCGAGTCATCGACCCTGGGCCATCTCGCCGCCGGCGTGCCGGGTGCGGTGGCGGGGTTGTGGAAAGCGCACCGAGAGTACGGCGTGTTGCCGTGGGCGCAGCTGGTCGAGCCGGCGATGGGCCTTGCAGAGGGATTCGAGGTGCGAGAGCGGCAAGCACACTCCCTGCGAGCCTCCGAGAGCGACTTCCGCATCTATCCCAGCACCGAAGAGACCTTCCTGCCGAACGGCCGGCCGCCGCCGGTCGGCGAGATCTTCCGGCAACCCGCCCTCGCCGCCACCCTGGAGCGCATCCGCGACTTGGGTCGGGACGGGTTCTATCGGGGGGTCACGGCCGATCTCATCGTGCAGGAGATGGAACACGGGGGAGGCATCATTACGCATGAGGACCTGGCGGGATACGATGCCGAGTGGCGGGAGCCCATCACGTTCGGCTACCGGGGGCACACGATCGTCTCGATGGCTCCCGTCTCGTCCGGCGGTGCCACGCTGGCCGAGATCGCGAACATTCTCGAGGGTTACAACCTCCACGCGATGCGGTGGCACTCACCGAGCACAATCCACCTGATGGCCGAAGCCTGGAAGCGAGCGTACGCCGACCGTAATGCCTACTTGGCCGATCCCGACTTCGTCCAGATGCCGCTCGAGCGGATGATCTCCGACGATTATGCCGCCGAGCGGCGAGCCACCATCGCGCGCGATCGCGCCACCCCGTCGCTCGATGTCGGTCCCGGACTCGGCGTGCCGGAGCGGGAGCGGAACACGACCCACCTCTCCGTGGTGGACGCCGACGGCAACGCGGTCGCGGTGACGACGACGATCAACTCGTTCTACGGCTGCAAAGTCACGGTGGCCGGTGCTGGATTCCTGCTCAACAACGAGATGGACGATTTCGCGGCCAAGCCGGGCGCGCCAAATCAGTTCGGCCTGGTACAGGGCGAGAACAACGCCATCCAGCCGGGGAAGCGCATGTTGTCGGCGATGACGCCCACGATCGTCGTCGATCCGGAGGGCGAGTTGCTACTCGTGCTCGGCTCACCCGGGGGCGCGACGATCATCACCAATGTGTTCCAAAACATCAGCAACGTGATCGACTACGGCATGTCTGTGGTGGAGGCCGTTCGCGTGCCGCGGCTGCACCATCAGCACCTCCCGGACCGGATCCAGTACGAGCGAGGCTCACTCGACACTGAGACGATCGCGGCCCTGGAGGCGCTGGGCCATACGGTGCAGGAACGCTTTAACGAAGACGCGATCTATCCCTACATCGGCGACGTGCAGGGCATCATGCGGATGCCGGACGGATGGTTGGAGGGAGCTTCCGATCCGAGGCGAGGGGGTACGGCGGTGGGGTATTAGCGGGAAGCGGGAAAGGGCAAGCGGGAAAGGGGAAACGGGAAGCCGGAAGGCTCCCGTCCATCCCTCGATCCGCCGATCGCTCGATCCAACGGTCCCCGGTCAAATCGCCGGTCGAGTCCGTGTCCCGTAGCCGGTGAGTTCGACGTATCCCTCGCCCACCCGTGTTCCGTCGCGTGTACGGATGTCGACCGCACCTTCCCAGTAGAACAGATCCGGAACCAGGCGCGCCGCGTTTTCCTGGTCTGCGACGACCGGCACGATTTCCAGCTGGAGCCCCTCGGCCGGTATCTCGAGGGCCCATCCTGCCGGATACCGGGCTCCGGTCTGCGGGCTGGTCCACGACCGGGTGGCCGTGAGATCCCACTCAGCGTCGTCCAGGTACCGAGCGGCACCGGTCGGAGACACCACCGTCGCTCGGGCGTAATCCGTACCGTCATCGTTCCGGAGCAGGTAGAGCATGACGTCTCGTCCGTCGTCGAGCCGCAAGCCGAGCCAATCCCACCCGACCTGATCGGTCCCCAGCTGGTTGGAGCCGAACTCCTTGTCCATCCAGCTCTCGCCGCGGACGCTTACGGTGTCACCGTCGATCGTGAATGTGCCCGCGGTTGCGAGCCGGGTGAAGCTGTAATAGAGACTCGCGGCTGTAGCCGCCTTTCCTTTGCGCGAGTACCCGTTCGGCCCCTGCAACACCAAGGGCTTGATCGACGTGGTGCTGAGCGTGACCGCAATGCCCTGTGCAAGGTCTCGGAACGAGAAGTCGAACGCGGAGCCGTTCCACGTGAGCGTCCAGCGGCCGGGCGTGCCCGCAGGAGCCACGCTCCACGCGATGAGCGAGTCACCGGGCTCGCCGAATCCCCCAAGTGAGCCCGTGGGCCGATAGAGGACCTCACTGAACACGTGTCGTCCCGCGGCCAGATCGGTAATCGCGGCGTGGCCCATAATCAGCGACCGCGTTGCCCACGCCGAGCGGTAGGGAAGGGTGTCCGGCGTCAACCCGACGCGGAAGAACGTGAATTGGTAGCCGAAGCGACGAGCCGGTTCCGCCGGCGCAGCAAGCACGCCGGTGAAGTACCACCACTCGGTCCGATACTCGTGGTGCGCCCAATGGTCGCGTGGGAACGACCACGAGTACGCGGGGTGGGCCGGGCGCCACTCCGTCTGGGCGTGCAGACGTCCCGGGACGAGCAGGGTCACACCCATCGCCGCCCACGTCCAATGGGCGACCGTCACAAATCCTCTCTGCTCAACTCGGCCGCCGGTGTCTGCGAGGCCCGAAGCGCTGGGTACACCGCCGCGGCTGCCGACACGAGGAGAATTGCCGCTGCCTGCCAGAGGAGCGTGGTCCATGGCCAAAAAGCCTGAATGGTCCAGCCGAAGTATGCGCGGTTGATCACGAAGACGAGAATGATCGCGAGCAGCGACCCGCCGGCGAGCCCCAAGAAGAGCGACAACACGGCCATCGAGATGCCCTTGCCCAGGAACAGCACGAAAATCTGTTCGCGCACCGCGCCCAGCGCCCGGTACAGCGCAAGCTCGGACACCCGCTCGCGCGCGATCACGAGCAGCGTGAGTGTGATGCCGCACGCCGCAATGAGGAGCCCCATCGCCTGCAGGATCCGTGTGATCGCGAAGGTCTCTTCGAAGATCGTGAAGACCTCGGCTTTGAGCCTGCGGTTACTGCGTACCGTCAACGGCTGGTCGGCGAGGAGCGCGCGCACCCGGTCCGCCGTACGCTCGGTGTCGGTGGTTTCACGCAGATAGAGCGCGATGTTCGTGAGTGGTGCGGCACCGAACACCCGATCCATGGTACGTAGATCCATCGTGACGTATCCGCCTTCGCTGGCGTAGTCGTAGTACACCCCGGCAATGGAGAGCGTGAGCGGTCCCTGGATGCCGGAAAGCGTGACCGAGTCCCCGCTCCAGCGCCTCTCCTTCCGCGCAAACGGCTCGCTCACAATCACCGCACCATCTCGATGCACTCGGCCGATCGGGTCTGGTCCGTCGGTTTCGAGGAACGGATACCGTGTCTGGGGGCGTCCAGATCCGAAGTCTACCCCCCCGAATACCACACGTCGGTCCCCCATGTAGCCAGAGAACACTCGCACCAGATCGATAACGTCCACCTCGGGCATGCGACGCAGTTCTGCAAGGAACGTCGTGTCCAGCGGTGCCGGTCCGAGCGAACGGGCCCACGATTCGGACGTGATGTACACGTCGGCCTTGAGCGAACCCTCGACCCACACCGTGAGCGTCTCCCGGAAGCTCGACACCATAACGGTGATCCCCGTCAACATGCTCACCGCCACGGCGAGGGCCGCGACCGCGATCGCCGTCGACCGCAACCGCACGGCGAGGCTCCGCACACTGTAGCTAAGGCCGAAGCCCCTCACGCGAATGGGTGTCGTGGCCAGACGGATGGTGAGCGGAGTGAGGAGCGGGAACCCCACGAGAAGTGCGACAGCCAAAACGAAACCTGCGGGCTTCCAGGCGTGACCAACGAGTAGATACCAGAACCCGCTCCCCCCCACGATCGCTGCGCCGAGCAGGGCGAGCGGAATGCTCGCGGTCCGCAACCGTTCGTGCAGGACGAACGGGGACAAGAGGCTCTTCGGGTCACGTCGCGCCATATCGAGCGCCGGTCCCACGGCGCCCAAGAGCGCCCCGCCGATGCCGATGGCCGCGGCCAGCACGAACATGCTGGGCGGCAGGGTGAGCCGTTCGATCTCTGAGAGCAGGTACAGGTTGGTGAGCGTGGCGCTCACGACGTCGACGTTGGTCACCGCGACCCAGTAGCCCATGGCCAGGCCGAGCCCGACTCCCACCGATCCGAGAGCCACTGCTTCGGTGAGCATGAGGCCAAGGATCTGTGCTCGAGTGGCTCCCATCGACCGCAGCACACCGAACTCGGTTCGTCGTCGCACGAGCGAGGCTTGGATACTGGCGAACACGAGGAACAGGCCGACGAACAGACTGATGAGGCTCAGTGCCGTCAGGTTGAGCCTGAACGCGGCAAGCAGTCCTTCGGCACGCTGCTCTCGCTGTTCTGGCGTGAGCACGTCCACCGTCGGTCCGAGCCGCTGCGTGAGCGCGGATTGAACCGCGGTCGGATTCGCGTTCGGCGTGAGCCGAATGTCGATCTGGTTGATGAACCCGCTGTCGCCAAAGGAGTGCTGAGCCTGGGCCAGGTCCATCACGACGATCTTTGTACTCGCGAGCGGTGCCACCCGCCGGAAGTCTACGACACCGCCAATCCGGAGCGTCACGAGCCGCGAGCCGGATGACACAACGAGCGTATCGCCGACCCCAAGGCGTAACGCCTGCGCTAACTCGGGCATGATGGCGGTCCATCCGGGCTCCGTGAGCGCGCGGGCGATATCGACTACGCCGGTGTCGATCGGCAGGCCGACGGCCTGGAACAGGTCGATGCCGTACACTTGCAGGAACACCTGGTCGGCGTCCCGAACGGCGACGTCGGTCCGATACATGGGCCAGGCCCGCTCGACCCCCGGCGTGGCGACCGCTCGTACGTAGACGCTCTCGGGAAACACGGGCACTCGGCCGAGCGCCACGAGGTCGACCTCGCCGCTCACAGCGCGCATGCTGCCGGTGAACGCGGCCAAGGCGTTCCCGTTGATGATCTGAATGGACAGGACGGCCCCGACGCCGAGAGCTACCCCTAGTACGGTCAGCGCGAAGAGACTACGAGTGCGGCGGAACTGTCCCGGCGCGCTGCGGAAGAGGTAGCCGACCATCAGACTTCCAAGTGGCCGCTATGGAGTTCCCAAATGGCGTCGGCTCGCGCGGCGAGTTCCCGACTGTGGGTCACGTAGATGAGCGTGCCTCCCTCGCTCCGGACGAGGTCGAGCATGAGATCCATCACCACGCGGCCCGTGGCGTCGTCGAGGTTACCGGTGGGTTCGTCGGCCAGCAGGAGCGCGGGTTGGCGGAGCAGCGCTCGGCAGATGGCTACCCGCTGCATCTCACCGCCGCTCAGTCGATCCACGGGATCGTCAGCCCGGTCGGCAAGCTCGACACGACGCAGCAGTTCCACCACACGGTCGCGATAGCTTCGGCGCGAGCCACCGGCGATGAGCGCGGGAACCGCAACGTTCTCGCGAACCGTGAGGTGTGACAACAGATGGAAGAACTGGAATACGAGTCCAACGTGGGACCGGCGCAACTGGGTTCGCTCGCGGTCGGGGAGCGCGCCGATATCGCGTCCGTCCCAGTAGACGGAGCCGTTCGAGGGGGAATCGATGCCAGCGGCGAGGTTGAGCAGCGTCGACTTGCCGCTGCCGCTGCGTCCGACGACGGCGATGATCGCGCCGGGCGCAATGTCGAACGAGACGTCGCGCAGAGCGTACCGGGTGCCGGTGGCGAACGTGTCGTACGTCTTGCTGACCTCGCGAAAGGCGAGTGCCGAGTCAGCGGCAGGATTGCGCGGCATCGAGCACCACACCTCAGAACTCGATGTTCACGCCGAGCGACGGTAGCACACCCAGCGATTCGTTGGCTTCGGGCGCCATGAGGCGAGGATTCCATTGATAGTGCGACACGTTGGCCCGACCGTAGATGTTCTGTACGTCGATGTAGATCGCCAACTGCCACTGGGAGAAGCTCCATCGGCGATCCGCCCGGATGTCCACGGCGTGGAACGTCGGGAGACGTGGTCCTTCATTGTAACGTGAGAAATCCAGTCGGCCGGCAGCCGGACCCGAAGTGATGAACGGCGTCGTCGGCAGACCCGTGGCGAGCCGGAATTTGGCGCTCAGCTCCCAGGAGCCGCTGGGGCGCCAACCGGCCAACACATTGGCAATCACCCGACCGTCATACGCGCCGGGGCGGGCGACATCGTCGAGTGCGGTGAACTCCGAGCGGCTCACCGCGAGGCTCGCCAACCCATAGACCGGGATCGCGCTCAGGCGCTTCTGGATGAACAGCTCGATACCGTAGGACCGACCGGTTGCAATGCTCGTGAGGGGCTCCAGCCCGAACGGGATGTCGTTGGTGACATCTTCGAACCCCGACGGGGCCAGCACCGCCTGAGGTCGAAAGACCCGCGCAGGATAGTCCCGGTAGCGTTTCACATACGCCTCGACCTGGAGCTTCAAATCGTCACGCGGCCGTCGCTCGAGACCCAGCACGGCCTGATCGGCGCGGATCGGTCGGAGCGTTGTCGCGTTTCCGGGGTCACCGACTAGCCACACATAGGACGGTGTTTGATAGTAGGTGCCGTATCCCAGCGTGAGCGCGGTTTGATGGTCGAGCTCGATCCGCAAACCCGCTCGTGGTGCGAGCCGGAGACCATCGTCGATGGATCCGTAGTAGTCGGCGCGTCCGCCAAGCGACACCCGGATCCGCGGTGTGGCGTAGTATCGCGCCTCCGCGTACGCCGCAGTGCGAAACGACGTGAAGCTCGTATCGCGGTCGAGCGGGCGCGGGGTGCCGGAGTCGTCTACGCGAAGTTCGCCGCGGAGGGCGACGTCGTAGTTGAGCGCACTGGCGTAGTGGCTCACGCTGCCGACGTTGACCTCCAATCTGGGACCGGGAGACAACACCAGATCGATGCGCAGGCCGGTTTCGCCTTCATTTGAGAAGCTTCGGAACACATCGGTGGGTGGGACCAACGAGTCGCGTTGCACGGCCCGGAACCGAGTAAGTGTCCGGCCCAACGTGGTGGTGAGGACGCCACCGGACAGGAGTCGCTTCCACGTGAGACCCGCCACGTACTGATTCTGCTCCGGCGACAGGATACGGCTGTTGTCGAATCGGTCATCGGCGTCGTCGGTCGCGAAGCTGACCGTGTTGATCGCGCCGATGCCGAGGAACGAGATCGTGCTCGTCTGATCGATCTCATGGGTGGCCTTGAGCTGGAAGTCCCAGTAGGCGGGTATGAAGCTGAAGCCAGCTGCCTTGAACAGGAAATCGAGATAACTCCGCCGGGCGCTCAGGAGAAATGAGCCGTGCGCCCCGAGGGGTCCCTCGGCGATAGCGCCGAACCCGGTAGCGGACAAGTTGATTTCACCGGACAGCTCGTCGTCGTTTCCTTCCCGAAGCATGATGTTGGTGAAGGACGCGGTCCGGTCGCCCCACTTGGGCGCGAACCCGCCGGAGGAGAAGCTGGTCTCTCTGACGAAGTCGATGTTGATGAGTGACAGCGGTCCCCCCGTGGATCCCTGCGAGCCGAAGTGGTTGATGTTGGGCACCTCGATGCCGTCTACGACGAATAAGTTCTCGTACGGGGCGCCACCTCGAACGATGAGATCGTTGCGGCCAGCGGCGGTCACCGCGACTCCCGGAAGCAGGGCAACCGCACGGATTACGTCTTCTTGCACCCCCGGTGCCCGGCGGGTGTCCTCCGCGCCGAGGCGCTGAGAGCTCGTGACTGCGTCGGCCGGCGCTCGGAAGTACGAGGGCTGCACCTCGACCGCCTCGAGTTGGATGGGCTGTGGCGCCAGCATGATCGTGACGGTGAGCGGCTTGCCGCTTCCCACCACGAGGTC
Organism: Gemmatimonadales bacterium; assembly: GCA_041602035.1. Classification (GTDB taxonomy): domain Bacteria; phylum Gemmatimonadota; class Gemmatimonadetes; order Gemmatimonadales; family GWC2-71-9; genus JAOTVV01. The sequence continues at coordinate 54,459 of JBFIHA010000003.1, forward strand.
ACTCTGCAGGTACGGCCGAAAGCCGATTGCGCGCACGCGCAGGCTGTAGACCCCTGGCGGCACGATCGGCAAATCGAACCGGCCGTCCGGACCGGTAAGACCGGTGAGCGCCGTTCCCGGAAGGGCCACGAGTGCTCCCTCGATGGGGCGCTGCGTGGTGCCGTTCACGATGCGGCCGGTGACCCGCCCCTGGGGAACCCCCTGGGCCAACGCGACCGGGGTGTTCGATACCGAGAAGGCCCAGACCGCGACGATCGACATGAGCGTGAGACGCACGACGTGCATGATGGGGTGCAAGCTAGTGGGGCCGACGGGGTCGGAGGTAGCGGCGCGTTCACCGGTGGCCGGAGCGCGCGCCGCCATGTAACGTGGAAGCGGACTTCAGGAGCCATCGATGCGCCGACCCCGCGTGATTACCGCTATCGACGCTCATGCCGCGGGCGAGCCCGGCCGTGTAATCACGGCGGGGATCGACGACGTGCCGGGCGCCACGATGTTCGAGAAACGAGCGTACCTCGAACGACACGTGGATTGGCTTCGGAAGCTCATGCTGCGAGAGCCGCGAGGGTATCCGGCGCTGTGTTGCAACGTGATCCTCCCACCGACCGATCCTCGCGCCGACGCGGGCTTCGTGATCATGGAGCAGACCGAATATCCAGCAATGTCGGGCAGCAATACGATCTGCGTGGCGACCGTCCTGATCGAGACCGGCATGGTGCAGGCAAAGGAACCGGTGACGATCCTGCGACTCGAGGCCCCGGCTGGACTGATCGAGGTGCGGGCCACAGTCGAGCACGGCAAGGTCACGAGTGTCACGTTTGAAAACGTGCCGGCGTTTGCGGTTCATCTCGATGCGACCATCGAGGTGCCCGGGTTGGGTCAGGTGCACGTGGACGTGGCGTGGGGTGGGATGTTCTACGTGATCGCCGAGGCGGCGAGCCTCGGGCTCACGCTTACCCCGGAAAACGGCCGGCGGCTTGCCCGCACCGGCGAGGTGCTGCGCGCCGCTGCCGCCGAGCAGCTCCGGGTGTCGCATCCGGAGAATCCCGCCATCGGCGGCGTTTCGATCTCCCAGTTGTGGGGCCCACCGACTCGACCCGACGCTCACGCGAAGAACGTCGTCGTGGTGTCGACCGGACCGTTGGATTGGGACAATCCCGATACGTGGACCGGGGCTATCGACCGCTCACCCTGCGGGACTGGCACCTGCGCCAGAATGGCCGTGCTCCACGCACGCGGGCGCCTCGGTCTGGACGAGCCGTTCGTACACGAGGGGATCCTCGGAACGCTGTTCACTGGACGGCTGCTACGCGAGACCACGGTGGGTCCGCACCAGGCCGTGATCCCGACCGTCACGGGCACGGCATGGATCACAGGGAGGAGCCAGTACGACGTGGATCCTGACGATCCGTTTCCCGAAGGCTTCCGGGTTGGCGATATTTGGTGAGCAAGGCCACCGCTGTGTGATCTACATCACACGGCGAACTTGATCCATATCACGTTGCGATACATACACTTAACATCTCGATGCCCGCGTCGTCGAACGGGGTGGAACGCACGAGAACACCCACACGCGCTTGGAGGGACCATGACCACCATTCGACGCCGGATCTTGGCCGCTGTGCCGGCGCTGCTGTTTGCCGTCGCGTGTAGCGACAGCCCGAGCAGCCCGGAAGCGGACGACCAGCTCAACCTGGACGTGGCCAACTACGTGGCCGACATGACGTCCGACGATCTGTACATGCTCGATCTGTATTCGAGCATGACCACGAGCTCGGCGCTGCTGTCTCCGCCGCGGCCGCCGCGCTTTGCCGACCTTACTATCACGCGCACCGTGACCTTCTATGACGAGGGCGGCGCTGAGCAGACGGCCTACGATCCGCTGCTGACGGCGGAGATCAACTTCGTCTTCCATATGGAAGGGAGCCACAGCCGGACGGGTGAGATGGGCAGCATCGACGTCGACGTGAACCGGGACCGCGAAATGTGGCTCTCCGGCCTCGTCGGTGAGGAAACCGAGCGGCTGTGGAATGGGACGGGCAGCGCCGCTGTGAGCCGCAGCCTGATCTCGGACGAGAAGGGCGATCGGCAATACGACATGAGTTCGTCGACCGAGGTCGACAACGTGCTGGTGCAGCTGCCTCGGTCCGAGAACCCCTGGCCGATATCGGGTACCATCACGCGCCAGGTCCACGTGGAGATCGTCACGGACGAGGGTACCGTGGTGAAGGATCGCACGGTGGTGATCACGTTCGACGGTGACCAGTTCGTCACGATCACCGTGAACGGTGAGGAGTTCGAGCTGGATCTGGCTCGGCGGCACGCGCGCCGGCACCATACGTAGCCTGGATCGCCGGGTCGGCACAAACATGCCCCGCACCCATCAGGGCGCGGGGCATGTTTTGACCCGCGATGCCGGGAGCGTTCCGACCTCGGTGCGCTCTACATCACCCCATCCCTGACAAAGTCTTCGGTCAGGACGCGGTCGAGCACTCCCACCAGTCGGTCGGCATCCTGGAAAGTGAATGGCAGCGGCGGTTTGATCTTGATCACGTTGCGGTCGGGGCCGTCGGTCGAAAGCAGGATGCCGTGGTCTTTCATCCGCTCGACCACGTAGGTCGCGACCTCGGTCGCGGGCTCACGTGACACCCGGTCCCGCACCAACTCCACGCCCAGAAACAGCCCGCGTCCACGCACGTCACCGAACGCGGGATACGAATCCCCGAGTGCGGTGAGGCGCTGCTTGAGCCGGTCGCCAACGGCGAGGGCGTGTTCCTGGAGCCGTTCGTCGCGGATCACATCGAGCACGGCCAGCCCTGCGGCGCATGAGACCGGGTTCCCGCCGAAGGTGTTGAAATACTCCATGCCGGTCTCGAACGCGCGGGCAATCTCGGACGTGGTCACCACGGCACCGAGCGGGTGCCCGTTCCCGATGGGTTTGCCCAACGTCACAATGTCCGGGACGACCCCCTGGGTCTCGAATCCCCAGAACTGTGTGCCGAGCCGCCCGAACCCCACCTGGACCTCGTCGGCGATGCAGATGCCACCCGCGGCGCGCGTATACCGGTAGGCTTCCTGCAGGTACGCCGCCGGCAGCTCGATTTGCCCACCGCAACTCAGCAGCGTTTCGCTCAGGAACGCGGCAACCCGCCGATCCCGTGCCAGCACATCCTCGATCGCCGCCGCGACGTAGCCGGCGTATTTCTCACCGCACGACGCGTCGTCCCGGCGATGCGGACCGCGGTAGTCGTCCGGCATCACGACCGCGTGCACGTGCGGTGGGGCCCCGCGGCCACCGGGCCCATCGTGCTTGTAGGGACTCGCGTCGATCAGCGCTGCCGTATGTCCGTGATACGCGCTCTCGAGCACGATGATGTCGTCGGCACCGGTGGCGGCGCGCGCCATGCGGAGCGCCAAGTCGTTGGCCTCGCTGCCGGAATTCACGATGTAACAGACACTGAGAGCATCGGGCAGGGTCGCGGCCAAGCGCTCGGCGTAGCGCAGGATGGTCTCGTGCAGGTACCGAGTGTTGGTGTTGAGGACCCTGCTCTGCCGGACCGCGGCTTCGACAACGCGAGGGTGCGCGTGCCCCACATGCGCCACGTTGTTGACACCGTCGAGATATCGGTGACCCACTGCGTCGAACAGATACTGGGCTCGGCCCCGCACGATATGGAGCGGGGTGCGGTAGGAGAGACTGAGGTTACGTCCGAGTCGCTCACGCCGAGCGCGCGTCAGCACTGTGATGCTCGGGTCATGAGCGCGAAGGGCGCCTTCGACACCGACGAGCAGATTGGGGTCGGGTGATAGGCTGAGCCACACCGCCCGTTCGCTCGGCGCGGCGACCCCGGGAAACTCCGTACCCCGGTCGAGCAGATCCGTGATGATCTGAATGTGGAGGTGCGGAGGCCAGTGTCCGTTGTCCTCGAAACATCCGATGCGGGCAAAGGCCTCGCCGCGGCGCAGCGTCTGTCCCGGCTCGAGCGCGAGGCAGTCGGGGTTCAGGTGACCGTAGAGCGTGTAGAATGTCGGACCGTCAGCCGGTTCGTGACGAAGGACCACCGTCGGGCCGTAGTCGAGCGGCGACGCGTTGTTAGCGACCGCGTGGACCACCGCATCGAGGGGAGTGCACACAGGGGTACCGGCCTCCACAAACAGGTCGAGTCCGAGGTGAATGGTGCGGAGCTCTGGCAGCTCACCGTCGGGGCCCTCGAAGGTGTCGTCGGCGTAGATGGCGCGTGCCTCGTCGTATCGACCGATGCCGATGGTCGCGCCGCGCGCCGCAATCGCGTGGAAGACCGTGATCGACAATGCCTCGGTGCCCGTATCGCGATCCGCTTCTGGGAATTCGGTGCCACCGATGCTCAGATCGAGCACCGTGGTCGGAACCTCGCGAGGATCGGGATCGACCATGGGAGCGAAGTCCCCCGCGTGTCGCTCGAGCCACACATGAATGGCCGGACTGGCCGGGCAGGGCGGCAACCCGCAGGCATGCCGGAGCACGTTGCGCGCGAAGCGCGGGTGCACGGACGCGAGACGCTCCAACGTGTCCCAGGCCGGACGCTCGCTCACCGTGAGATACGCGTTGTCGGGCTCGGACAGGCGTCGGCGGGCGGCGACACATACGCTCACGGCGAGTCTGACGCACGCGAGCGGGAACAGGACCTCGAGCTCCAACTCGTCGAGCGGGAAGATGTCGTGAAATCCGCCCACCACGGCGGCGGCAGCCGCGAGTGGATTCGGCTTGTCGAGCATTGCATAGGCCACGGCAGTGGCCGGATCGACGACCGTCCACGCCTTCGCCGTGTCGCCGAAATCGACGAACCCGGTCACGGCTCGCGGTTCCCGTCCTACCTCATCGACGAGGACATTGTAATCGTTGGCGTCGTTGTAGATCACGCTGCGCCGCAGCTCCGGCAATCTCGGCGCAACCAGCCGGTCCCACAGCCCGAGAACGTGGTCCACGATCGCCCGGGAATACGTAGGCTCAACCGTGTCCAGCTCGGCGCGGATCACGTCCGGGGCCCGTGCTGGATGCCACACGAAGTCGCGGTCGGCCGCTGGGTGGTCGAACGTCTGGAGTCCCCGATCAAGTGTTCCCAGCGCGGTCCCTATGCTTCGCAGCAGGTGGGTGGAGTGCGGTCGTGCCGTGGCGAGCGGTACCCCGGGCACGTGCGTGAAGAGGCGCGCGGCATGCTGCCGTCCGGCACCGGATCCGGTGGTGGCTATGTCCTGCCCATTGACGGTCGCGATCAGCCGAGGGAGCCCGATCGATCGATCCCGCGAGGCGAGGTGGGCGAGGGCGGCGTTCTGTAACTCCAGGTGTGCGAGGGGCTCGCCGCTTCCGGCGATCTTCAGCACGTACCGCTGGTCCGTGATGACCAGGAAGTTCTGATCCCGTTCGCTGGGGAGCGCGCGCAGTGAACCGGACATTGCCCAATGACGCTCCAGCAGCCTGCCCGCCTCGGACGTGCTGAGCCGGGGTCGCTGCGCCTCGAGCGGCGACATGGGGGAAGTGCTGCCGGAGCTCCGCGACGCCATCGTGAGGGATCCCCTGAAACGAGTCGTTCGTTACAATATTGTACCGCGCGCCGCCGACCGGAAACTCCCGACCTGGGTTTGGTGCACCTGCACAAGTCGCGATCTACGGATCGTGAGGAGGACGCCCAATGCCGACCGCTCACTTCTCCCCAGCGCTCTTCGAGTTCCTTCGCCGGCTGGGGCGGAATAACAACCGAGAGTGGTTCCGGACCCACAAACAGACGTATGACCGTGACGTTCGTGATCCGCTGCTGCGGTTCATCGCCGATTTCGCGCCGCACCTCAAACGGATCAGCCCGCGCTTCGTGGCCGATCCCAAGCCAGTCGGCGGGTCGATGTTCCGGATCTACCGTGACACGAGGTTCTCGCGTGACAAGCGACCCTACAAGACGGTCGCCTCCGCGCAATTCCGCCACGAGAAGGGGAAAGACGTACACGCGCCCGGGTTCTACCTCCACCTCGAGCCCGCCAATGTGTTCGCCGGTGTCGGGTTGTGGCACCCTGACGGTTCCACCCTCCGTGCCGTGCGCGATGCCATTGTCGAGTCGCCGCAGGCGTGGAGGCGGGCGAAGACCGCGAAGGCCTTCCGAGCACGATTCGAGCTCAGCGGCGAGGCGCTGAAACGCGCGCCGAGGGGCTACGACGCGGACCACCCCCTGGTGGACGATCTCAAGCGTAAAGACTTCGTGGCGGTGGCGACGTTTCAGGACCAGGAGATATTTCGCGCGGACTTCCTGCGGAGGTTCGCCGACACGGCGCGAGCGGCCACGCCATTCATGAAGTTCCTTACCACGGGTGTGGGGCTTCGGTGGTGAGCCGGCTACCCTGATCCGCGGATGCGGGCCCACGCCGTCGCACCGGGCGCGGCGGTGAGCCAGAACAGGGCGGTCGTGACCGCGGCGGAGGCGAGGCACCACAAACACGTGGCTCCAATCACGAACGGCTCGAGATAGGTGAGGTAGATCGAGAACAGCATCCCGCCGAAGGTCATGACCAACAACGCGAACGTCGCCCACGTCCCGATGGGTGGCTCCGCGGCTCGGCTGACCACCCACACCGCCACGATGGCTGAGTAGCCGACCAGGCCCACGATGCCAACGGGGATGACTCCGAACAGGGTCGAGTACGAGCTCTGTTGTACGGCATTGCAGTCGCCCACCGGACCGCACACCGCCTGGGCACCGGTCGTCTCGACGTAGGCGAGGTACGCCGCCACCCCCGCGCCGAGGAGGGCGAGTACGGGCACGGAGAGGCTCACGACGTCGCGAGGTTTCCAAGTGGGGGCGGCCCACGAGACGACGACAAAGCTCCCAATCATCACCACCAACAAGATGACCGCGAGGGTATTGCCGACGGGATCACGCCAGAACGCGGCGCCAAAGGTTGACGGCTCTCGCGGGATCGCGTCGAGGGTGGTCTCCACGGCGAGGGAATCCGTTGCTGGTTCGTCAGCGTCCGTGGTTTCGATCGGCGCTGTGTCGGAAACGAGGACCTGAGCGTCGGCGGTATCAACCAGGGGATCAGGGTGTGCCGAGCGCTGCGCGGTGGTGTCCTGGGCTGCCGACGGTTGGCCAATCGGCGGTACCGCGTCCCGAAGACCCGGGATGGCCGGCCATTCCACCCCTCCCCGCGCGAGACCATCGCGAATGAGGTCCGGAAGCATCGTCGGGATCTCGTAGGAACCAACCAACACCGAATCGCCAATGACGAGCCGCGGCACGCCGCCACGACGTCTCGGGATGGCAAACCGCGCGCTCGACGAGTCGTACATAGCGCCACCAAACGGCTGTGACGCGTCCACCAAGAGGATCTCCAACTGGGAGTTGGCCAGGAGGTAGGTGACGACCTCGTCCTGTGGGATGCCGGGCTCCACCCACACCCGTGGCAGCCCCCCGAACGTCTCGAAGATCCTCGGGAGATTCTGGTTGATCACTTGGTGGCAGTGGGGACAGGTCGGGGCAAAAAACACGACCGCGCGGACCGGTGCGGTCTGCGCCTGGGCAACCGGAAGTGGCAGCATCAGCACCGCGCCCAGCGTGATCCACGTCCGCGCGAACACCTTCAACCGTCGTGGCACGGCAGATCCCTCGAGGTCGTCCGTCGCAAGCTACCACCGAGTGTTCGGTCGGGACAGAGACCCGCGGGTCGCGAGGCGTGGGGCAGGCCGCCATCTTACGTTGATCCCTGAACTTCAAGAACCGCAAGGAGTCACGATGCGCCGGCTGCTGCTTCTGACGCTCGCCCCTGTCGTGCTGGCTGTCACGGCCAGTGCGCAAACGATCGACAAGCGTCCCCTCGACCACGCGGTGTACGATAGCTGGAACGACATTGCCGACGAGCAATTGTCCGACGACGGTGCCTGGCTGGCGTACGCCCTGGTGCCGGGGGAAGGAGATGCCGTCCTCCACGTCCGGGCTACTCGGTCCGCTACGGCATACGCGATTCCACGCGGGCGCTCCGCCCGTTTCAGTGGCGACGGCAAGTATGTGCTGTTTCTCATCAAGCCCGAGCTCGAGGCCGAACGGGAGGCCAAGAAGGCCAAGGCCAAGCCCGACGACCAGCCCAAAGACTCGCTCGGCATCCTCGAGCTTGCGACGGGCGATATCGTGCGGGTGGAGCGGGTGAAATCCTTCGAAGTCCCCGAGGATGCGGGTGCCTGGGTGGCATACCTCCTGGAAGAGGAGCCGCAGACTGAGGGGGCCGATTCGGCACAGGCGTTGGAACAGGAGCCGGCCGCCGCGCCCGAGCCGCCGAAGGCCGTGGGAGAGGAAGGGGAGGAGCAGGACGAGAAGAAGAAGGACAAGAAGGACGGCACGACGCTCATACTACGCAATCCCACCACCGGTGCGGAGCAACGATTCGCCTCCGTGACTGTCTACACGTTCGCCAAGGATGGTGCGTACCTCGCGTTCACGACCTCGACCAAGGACGGGAACGCCGACGGCGCCTTCATCGTCGACACCCGGACAGCAGCGAAGACGCCGCTCCTCGAAGGGGCAGGGAACTACAAGTCACCCACGTTCGATGAGGCCGGACGTCAGCTGACGTTCATCTCGGACCGGGACGACTATCAGGCGGAGCAGCCGAGTTTCGTTCTCTACCACTGGAAACCGGGTGACGCGGCCGCTCGCGCTGTGGCGGCCGACGGCATGCCCGGCATTCCTGAGGGATGGTGGGTCAGCGAGCACGGTGCGCTTTCATTCTCCAAGAACGGTCGGCGCGTGTTCTTCGGTACCGCCCCCCGCCCGGCGCCGGAGCCAGATGAAGAGACGCCGGAGTGGGACGAGGTGAAACTGGACGTGTGGCATTGGAAAGACCCGCTGCTCCAGCCAATGCAGCTTGTCCAGCGTGACGGCGAGGCCAGGCGCACCTATCAGACCGTCTTGCACCTTCGTGCGGGGCGCATTGTTCAGCTGGCTGACGCAGACCTCCCGGAGGTGGACGTGATCGCCAAAGGGGACGGCCCCGTCGCATTCGGCACGTCGAACGTTCCGTACCAGCAGCGAATCTCCTGGGATTCGCCGCGCTACATTGACGCGTACGTGGTCAACGTCGAGACCGGGCAGCGGCAGCTGGTACTCGAGGGGCATCAGGGCTCAGCAAACCTCTCGCCTGGGGGCAAGTACGTCTACTGGTGGGATGGGCATCGGCGGGCGTGGCTTGCCCGTCCGGTGCGGGGTGGGGAACCGGTGAACCTGTCGGCGGCGATTCCCTATCGCCTCGACAACGAGCTACACGATTGGCCCATGATTCCCTCGTCATACGGGCAAGCTGGGTGGACGGAAAACGACGAGGCGTTCGTAGTCTACGACGCACACGACCTATGGGCCTTGGACCCAACCGGCGCGCGCGCACCGCGTAGCGTCACCGAGGGAATGGGTCGCGCGCGAGATCTGGAGTTCCGTTTTGCGCGCTTGGATCGTGAACAGCAGGCGATTCCGGCAGGAGAGCCGATCTTGCTTCGCGCGTTCGATCGCGCGACGAAGGCAGCCGGGTTCTATGAGGATCGCGTTCGCGGCACAGAGCCTCCGCGGCAGCTGGTCATGCAGGATCGATTCTTTGGGTTCCCGCGGAAAGCCGACGATGCCGACGTGGTGATGTTCACCCGATCCAGTTTCGCCGAATTCCCCAACGTGTGGGTGACCGATATGTCGTTCGCCGACATGCGGCAAATGAGCGACGCCAATCCTCAGCAGAACGAGTATCTGTGGGGCACAGCGGAGCTCGTGAGCTGGCGCTCCACCGATGGTCGGGCGATCGACGGCATGCTGTTCAAGCCGGAGAACTTCGATCCGTCCCGGAAGTACCCCATGATGGTCTACTTCTACGAGAAGATGTCAAATCGCCTTCATCAGTTCCGCAACCCCGGGCCGGGCGGCTCGAGTGTCTCGGTGAGTTTTTACGTGAGTCGGGACTATGTGGTGTTCATCCCCGACGTCCACTACCGGGTGGGCTACCCGGGCGAGAGCGCCTTGGACTGCGTGGTCCCGGGGGTGTTGAGCGTGTTGGCGCAGGGGTTCGTGGATCCGCGGCGCGTCGGCGTGCAGGGGCACAGCTGGGGCGGCTACCAGATCGCCTACATGGTGACGCAGACCGACATCTTCGCCGCGGCAGAGGCCGGCGCACCGGTGGCGAACATGACCAGCGCGTACGGTGGGATCCGCTGGGGCAGCGGTATGAGCCGGATGTTCCAATACGAGCGAACACAGAGCAGAATCGGTGGCACGCTTTGGGAGGCATATCCTCGGTATATCGAGAATTCCCCACTCTTCCGAGCGGACAAGATCAACACGCCGATCCTCATGATGCACAACGATGACGATACGGCGGTGCCGTGGTACCAGGGAATCGAGTTCTTCGTCGCGCTCCGACGCCTCGGCAAACCGGTGTGGCTTCTGAACTACAACGGCGAGCCTCATGGCCTTCGGAAGTACCAGAATCGGAAGGACTGGGCGATTCGGATGCAGCAGTTCTTCGACCACTACTTGCAGGACGCACCCGCGCCGGTCTGGCTGGCCGAAGGCGTTCCAGCGGTCAACAAGGGGAGGACGTTGGGCCTCGAGTTGGTGGAGGCTGAGACCCCGGTGACGGTCGGCGGCATAGAGCGATAGCGACGCGGAAGGTCAGGCGCGTGAACGAAGCCCGGCCTGATGACGCCGGGCTTCGTCGTTCACCTCAATCCGGAGTCGCCGCTCAGTGCTCGGACTCGATGACGGGTTCTGGCGTGGTCCGATCCGGACGATGGCGTTTCACGAAGTCCTCCACCTCGGCCGGCACGAACATATTGTCGGCGATATTCGCAATCTCCTCGGCTTCGCGCCAGGCCAGCTCCAGCTCGACGAGTTCGCCCATCAGAGCGCGCATCTCCTGCTCCTCGTGGAGCGCCATCTCGAGCGCCAGTCGAGTGGGAGTGGGCAACTTGTGCACGACCCCAGGTTTGCCCGGAAACAGTGGGCGGCCATAGCCCCGCTCAAGCGGCTTCGGCGCCACTTCGTCGGTGAGCCGATCGAGGTACCGCTCTGGATGGCCTGCGGCCTCGATGCGGTCCACCGCCTCCTGCACCACGCGGGCCGACCCGGACATGTAGTTCACCCCCGGCATTAACTGGGCCACGACACGCCGAGCTTCGTCGCCGTAGAAGGTGTCTTTGCCCTTGCGATGGGCGACGTGGATCACCCAGTCTCGGGCACCCGGTTCCATGACGAACCGCGCCTTCTGCAGCTCCCCACGCCTGAGTTTGAGGATTCTCCCGTCTCTGGTCCGCACCTTGACCCGCACCGGCAGATTCATGATCAGGTTGGGGAGCTGCGGGGCCAAGCCAGCGCCGACCCCAGCGGCGATGCCGCTGACTGCAAGCGCCGCAACGGCGGCGATCCCCGCCGAAGTCCACATGATCGCGCGCCGGCGTCGCCGGCCGAACTGATCGCCGTAACGCCACGCGGCGAACTCCGGTCTGAGCGGTGCGCCGATCCGGACCAGCTCCAGTCCTTCCTTGAGCTTCGCAATACCGATGTTGTCCGTAGACGCCCGCACGCGGGTGGCTCGGAACAGGCGCTCGCACTCCTCGAACGCTTCCCAGCGCTCCTCGAGCGGTGTCAGGTTCCACCGCTCGCACTTCCGGCACACGACCCACAAGCGCCCTTTCTCCGGGTCGAACGCGAGGCGCCGCCCGACTGGAAACGACTCGACGACCTCGTTGGCGCCAAGCGGACGCTTACAGAAGAGACAGGTCGAGTACATGCCACCGGAGCGTTACGGCGTCGGGTTCGAATCCCATAGCACGTTCACGATTCTCCACCCGTCATTCCAGCGAACGACGTGCAGATAATCGATGAAATCGCCGGTCACGACCTTGACGCTGGCGACGTTCGCCTGGACGTCGAAAATCGTGACTGCCGGCGGCACGTCCCGGTGTGGTGAGGCCGTACCGCCCCCGGCACGCGTGAACTCCACCATCATGGACGCGGTGGCGTTGTTGAGGATGCTGCGTCCCGATTGCGGGTGTGGCAGGGCACGACGCTTCGCGAGGTCGGGATGCAGGGCCCGATCCATCCGCACGGCATCACCGGCGTACCATCCTTGGGCGTAGTCCAGTGCCGCTTGTTTGATTGCGGCGCTGTCGGCCGCCGATTGCGCCGCGGCCACCGCCGAGAAACCCATGCCCATCAACGCGACGACCATCATCGTTCGATACATCGTGGTTTCCCTCCTCCGCTCAGCCTGGGTCGGCTCCACGGATGTCACTCGGCATCGGCCGTCTCAGCACGGACGATCCGAAGCCGCACGACGTGCTGCACGTCCAGGTCGTCCCGCCACACACCGTAAATCTTGTCGTCACGGAACAACCGAGGGGCGAACCTCGGCGGCATCGCGACCACGCCGAGAAACCGCCCATCGGCGTCGAACACGTCCCACTCCGGCGCACCCGAGTCCTCGATGAGGTTGAAGTCTTCGAGCTCCTCGTCGCTCAGGGCGGCGGCCGACTGGACGTGCTGGATCCAGGTAGTGCCCTCGAGACCACTCTGAATGGCGGAGAACGCCGGAAAGAACTCCCCGAAGTGCACCATGGTGCGGAGCTGCTGGAGCAGCGCCGGCGGCACCCCGGCATCGCGCCACATCCCTTCCATGAAGCCCAGTATCGCATCTTTATCGCGCTGGCTCACTGGCTCGCGCTGGAACGGCTTGGTGATGATGCGCTCCAACGCGCCGTCTGCGCCGTAGAGCGACACGCGGTACTGATCGTTGACGCCGAACAGGATCTTCCCGTCGTTCCGCAGCTGCCACGCGGGCTCGGCGGAATAGAGATTGATTTCCGGTGTGGCGCCGCCGAGGTTCAAGGTCTGCCCCGAGGGGAACCGCATAAGGGTATCGCCCAACGAGCCGCTCGACTCGAGACGGACGATCACGTCCATCGAGTCGGGCGCCGGCCGGTTGGGAAGCGATAGCGGACGAATCTGCACCGCAATTACACCCGCATCGGTCGATTGGAACACCGCCGGGAGCCCGTCTTCGATCGACATCCGCACACTGGTGAGTGCCGTTCCGTCCGTCGTGAACCGATTCAGCCGCTGGTTCTGCGTGTCGGGCACAAAGAGCGTGTCCCCGGTGCCCATCACCACGTAGATCGCTCCGCGAAGCTCGCCCGGGCCTTCCCCAGGGCGCCCGATCCGCTGCAGGAACTCCCCCTCGGGCGAAAAGACTCTGATCTCCTGCGCCTGCGCATCGAGGACGTAGAGGCGATCCTGCGAGTCGACGGCCATGAAGCCGATCTGGCCGAACTGATAATCGGGGTTCCCTTCGACAGCCCCGATCTTCATTTCCTCTTCGAGGGTCCAGCCCGCTCCCGCCGTCCAGATCCCACGCTCCGTATTGGCCACGATCTGGACGCCGGCGCTGTCGGTCACGGTTCCCGTCCAGGTCGAACCACCACTGCACCCGACCGCGGCATACGTGACCACGGCGATGATCGCTGTCGTTCCTCTCATCGTTGACCTCGCTTCGCTCCCTGGTGGTCGAGGGGGCTCCGCACGTGGGTCACCCCCTGCGGTCTGTGGCCGGTGTCGTTCGCCTGGGCCGACGGGCTCCGCACGGGGGAAATGAGTGGGATGGGGGAGGAGCGGCAAGTGGGGCCGGGCTGGCGTGGTCCCGCTCGTCCCCTCAGCGAGTTCCTGCCGAGCGGCAGGATGCCCCACAGGCCGCCTAATCCATCCAATGCTGACCGCTGCGTCCTTCTTCGAATAAGTATACGACCTTATATACACGCTGTAAATAGGTACCGTATAATGGATATTGTCTGGTCGGCTTTCCGGGGGGGTGGTACTCCTCTTGCCGGCGATGGATAAGCCGGATATGCATTGAGTGAAGTCTGCGACGGCCCTCGACGCGTGAGGTGCACGTGACGGATAATCAGGTGGAGTCGCATCTGCCATTGACGCCGCTGTCGATCCACATCCTGCTGTCACTCGTGGACGAGGAGCGACACGGTTACGGCATCATGAAGGAGATCGAGCGGCTGACGGAGGGGCTGGCGACGTCGGCCACGGGGCCGGTGTACCTCGCGGCACAGCGCCTCCTCGAGACGGGGCTCATCGAAGAATCCGAAAACCGGCCGGCGCCGGAATTCGACGATCAGCGGCGGAAGTACTACCGCCTGACCGATCTCGGATGGCGGGTGGCCCGAGCGGAAGTTGATCGGATGGCCCGCTTGGTCCGAGTCGCGTTGGACAAGGGATTGGTGAGGGGGAGCCTCACGATCGCGCCGACGCCCGACTGATCGAGCCTGATGGGACGCGCCCCGCCAGGGACTGCGCGCCCCATGATCGTCGGTCTTCCGGTCCAACCGAACCCGGCTCCCCTTCGACCTCCACGCCGCGGCATTCACCCGGGATGTCGATCTGACTAAACGCAAGACTGTGTGCTCCTTCCCACACCGACCCCGCGCAAACCGACACGCCGTGTAGGAAGAGCCCTACATACCCATCGCTCCGAGTCCGACGCGAGAGACGTAGTTGCACCGATGGAGCGAGATTGCCGCCGTTCCTAATCTTGCAGAGCACGGTGTGACCGGTCGGTCGCCTGCCGGACTCGGCACGCGACCGCCCTGGGGACCGCCGGGTTCCGACGCCGGTTGGGAGGGCCGATGGACGAAACCGCCGCCAATAGCCGCCCCCGAGACCTCGGGGCGTTCGCGGAAGTCACGCGGAAGATTGCGCATGACTTTGCCGGGATCTTCACGATCATCCTCACCAACCTCGAGTTTGTGGAAAGCGACCTTCCGGACGTTCCCGCCACGCTGCGTGAAGACCTGAATGAAGTGAAGCGTGCCGCCCAGCGCGGGAAGGATCTGGTGACGCAGTTGTCGACCATGAGCAGGCAGGCCCGCTCGTGATGGCTGATACTCAACGCATCCTCGTCGCCGATGACGACCCGCCCATTCGGAGTGCGTTGGCGAGGCTGCTCCGATCCGAGGGTCTCGAAGTACTGGAGACCGGGGATGGGGAGGACGCGCTACGGTTGTTCCGGCAGGAACACCCGGACCTCGTGCTGCTCGATGTCGTGATGCCAGGCCGCGACGGATTCGAGGTATGCGCCCAGCTCAAGGCCGACCCGATCACGGCGCTCACGCCAGTGGTGTTGCTCACCGGGCTCACCGATGTCGAGGATCGCGTCAAGGGGATCGAGGCTGGCGCCGACGACTTTCTCTCGAAGCCATTCGACCGGCTAGAGCTTCTGGCTCGTGTGCGGTCGGCACTCCGGACCAAGCGGTACACCGACGAGCTGGAGGACGCCGAGGCCGTCCTCTTCACGCTCGCACGCAGCATTGAGGGGAAGGATCCCTACACCGAAGGACACTGCGAGCGACTGGCGGCAGCAGCGGCGGAGGTTGGGGCACGGATGGGACTGGTCCCGGACGATCTCACGGCTCTCAGGCGCGCGGGCGTGGTGCACGACATCGGGAAGATCGCCGTCCCCGACGCAGTGCTCATGAAGCCCGGAGCACTATCGGCGGAGGAGTGGGAGATCATCCGGCGTCACCCCGTGACGGGTGAGGCCATCTGCCGGCCGCTTCGATCGTTCAGTCGCGTGCTTCCCATCATCCGCTACCACCATGAGAAGCTGGACGGATCGGGATATCCGGATGGACTGGTGGGTGACGAGATCCCGATGACGGCGAGGGTGCTGCAGGTGGTCGATGTCTACGATGCGTTGACCACTCGACGACCGTACAAGCCAGCGTTTCCCATCACCAAGGCCCTCGCGGTACTCGATGCCGAGGTCCGCCGCGGTTGGTGGGATTCGGAGGTGTACGAGGCCCTGCTTGCCTGGTTGGGCGAGCGACCGCGAACCCGCACGGCGACGGCCACCGGCCCGGACGGCGGCGAGGCGACGTGAACTGACCATGACCGAGACCTGTTTGGAGATCCCGTGGCCCGAATTCTCATCGTAGACGACGAAGAAGCGATCCGAACGAGCCTTCGGAAGATGCTCGAACGGGCCGGTCACGCCGTGTTCGGGGCGATTGATGGAGCGGCTGCGCTGCGGTTTCTGGCTGCCAACAGTGTCGATGTCGTGATCACGGATCTCTACATGCCCGACGTCGACGGGATCGAGCTGATCGGTCGGTTGCGGAGGGAGGGCACCGTCGAGCGCATCGTCGCCGTGACCGGGGGAGGCCAGGTGGCGGGCCAGAATCTCCTGGGCGTGGCGAAAGTGCTGGGGGCCGATGTCACGCTGGCCAAGCCGTTTACCCGGGAACAGCTCCTGGAGGCGGTCGATCAGCTCATGGACAAGCCGTCGGGCCGGGACCCGAAAGGAGCGTGAATGTCGCCAGTCTCGTGGTACACCGAGTGTTGCCGCCTCATCCCAGGCTGCTTGGCGACAGATCAGAGCGGTCGCCTCTGGCGTGTGGTCACCGGCCCGTTTCTCCTGGCCGGCCAGGTACGGGTGCGTGCCATGGTGGTGGGGAACCCGGCGGTGTGGTCGGAGCTGCCGGCCGAGTGTCTTACGGTTTCCGATCCCGGACCGCGAGACGCGGTAGCGCTCCCGCCAGCCGTTTCCCACGGGGTCGAGGGACAGAGAATGCTTGGAGCGATCGTGTCGGTGAGGGTGCAGCCGAGCTAGCGATGGCGGATCCAGCTGATCGATCGGCCGTCCTGATCGTGGACGATGACCCGGCGATCCGACGGATCGTCGACCGCGAGCTCGCGGCGGAGCACCTCGTCCACGGAGCCGGCACTGGGCGGGAGGCGCTCGAGCTGCTGAAGACGCACCGCGTGGACTTGCTCCTGCTCGACATCGGGCTTCCGGACGGGAGTGGCGTCGACCTGTTGCCGCAGTGCCTGGAGGTCGACCAGGATCTTGCCATCGTCATGCTGAGTGGGGTCGACAAGGCCGACGTCGCGGCGGAGTGCATGCATCGGGGTGCGCTGAACTACGTGACCAAGCCCTTCGCGCTCGACGAGCTGCGGCGGACCGTCAGCCGGGCACTCCGGAAGCGGGCCGCGCGCTCGGAGGAGAAGCAGCTCGCGGCATGGCTGATGGAGGAGGTGACCGAGCTCCGCTACGATGTGCAGCGGAGCCTCCGGGCGCAGCAGGAGATGGTGATGGCGACCCTGGAGGCGCTGATCACCGCACTCGACGCGAAGGATCCCTACTCCCGCGGGCACGCCGACCGGGTGGCCGATATTGCGGCGACGGTTGCGGGCGAATTGGGATTGGCCGATGAGGAGGTCGAACGCATTCGCATGGCCGGGCGTCTGCATGACGTCGGGAACGTCGGCATTCGTGATGACATCCTGTACCGACCGGGTCCGCTCTCGAACGAGGAACGCGTCCATGTGCGCGACCACGTTCGCATCGGGGTGAAGATCCTCCAGCCCATCGCGCCCCTGCGCAGCGTCACGCGTCTGGTCGCGAGCCATCACGAACGGTGGGACGGCAAGGGCTATCCGGAGGGTCTGAAGGGCGAGGAGATCCCGATGGGTGCAAGGATCCTGGCGGCGGCCGAGCTCTACGATGCGCTCACGACGTCCCGCCCCTACAAGGACCCGCTGCCTCAGGAGAAGGCCATCGCCATCATCGAGAAGGCGTCAGGCACGATGCTGGATCCGGCGGTCGCTGAGATGCTGACGCACCTGGTTCGGGACCAGCGAACGTTGAGCTATCTCCACGTTCCCACGAAGAGCACTGAGCGGCAGGGGGGCGCGGCGAACTGACCAGGGGCCGCTGGGGCGGCCAAACATGGGACGGGGGGAACCGGCGCGAGAGCCACCGCATGGGCTCCTCAGGCACACTCTCGTGTCGGTTTCTCCCCCGTCTCACCTTTCGATGAACCCCGCACCACCCCCAGACGGGGCCCCACGAGCACGGCGGTCCGTTATCCAAGAAACCGAGGCCGAGGCGGTCGCGTACGGTCGGCGCCGGCCGATCCTCCGGCTGCCCATGCAACCCTTCTGACCCGTGGGGACACGAACTGGTGTGAGCGAACGCAGCGCAACATCGGTGGACGCCGATCGCGTGTTGGCCGACCGCGTGTGGCGGGAACGGGACGAGGAGGCGTTCCGCGTCCTGTATCGCCGACACACGCCAGCCCTCTATCAGTTTGCGCTCCGACTGGTGGGCGGGAACACGTTCGACGCCGAGGACGTCGTGCAGCAGGCCTGGATTCATGCCGCCGAGGGACTCGGCGCGTTCAGGTGGGAGTCAGCTTTCTCGACGTGGCTGCATGGCATCGTGCTCAATCTCTGCCGGGCGCTGTTTCGGAGGGCGGATCGGAGATGGATCGAACTGAAAGAAGATTCCGTGGCTCTCGCCCCTCGACAGAACCACGATCAACTCGACCTCGAGGCCGCACTGGCGACGCTGCCGCCCGGCTACCGCACCGTCGTGATCCTCCACGATGTGGAGGGCTTCACCCACGAGCAGATCGCCGCCCGCCTCGAGATCTCCGCCAACACGTCCAAAAGCCAGCTTTCGCGGGGGCGCCAGGTATTGCGCTCGCTCCTGAGACCCGAAGCAGTGAGCCGGTGAGGATCTGCCATGCATAACGACGATCGTAGTGAGTCGAGTGAACTGGAGCGGGCGGCCTTCGCGGCCTTGCCGAGAGAGCGGGACCCGGGCCCGGCCCTGGAGGAGCGCATCGTGCGAGCACTCAGCAAGCGTGGGCTGCTGGCGCCCGGCAACGGACCGCGATGGATCAGGAGGCCGCTGCTGGCCATCGGCGTCGCCGCGTCGGTGGCGGTGTTCGCGCTGGGTGTGGCGGTCGGGCAATGGCTCGGCACACGCACGGTGACCGAGTCGATGGCCGTCGCCCAGGAGCGTACGGCCATGCAGGCCGCCGCCGCGGTGCAGCGCGCGGGATCGGCTTACGTCACTGCCCTCGCTGCCCTCACCGCCTTCACCGAACTCGGCGACTCCGCCGATGCCTCGTCCCTCGCCCAAGGGCGAGAGGCGGCGCTGGCCGCGCTCACCGCCGCCGTGCGGGAGCTGGTTGTGCTCGCACCGGACGATCCGCTGGCCCTGTCCATTCAGGAGCTCATCGAGCGGCGGTGGGTAAGTGGGCCTGAGACGGACGGTATCGAAGTTCGCAACGTCGTGTGGTTTTAGCAGACGCCACGAGAGGAGGTCTCCATGTTCCGTGTGTTCGTCACCCCGTCGCTTGGCGTCGCGGCGCTACTGTTCGTGGAACCCGTCGCGCCCCTTCACGCCCAAGACGTCGCCGCGTCGTGCGCAGCCGACGAGATGCTGGTCGGCGTGGTGTACACCAGTCTCCATTGCAGCAACTGCAGTCTCGAGATCGTCAAGGCGACACGGGAGCGGCGCTGGTCGTTTGGTTCCGAGCCCACGATCACGGGGGTTCGAGACGAGGGGGCGGCAGGCAAGCTCAGAGCCGGAGACGTGGTCGTCGCGATTGACGGGTACCTGATCACGACACAGGAAGGGGGGAAGCGTTTCGCCCAGGTCCGTCCCGACGAACAGGTCACGCTCCGCGTTCGTCGCGATGGGCGGGAGCGAGAAGTACGCGTTGTGCCGGACGCCAGATGTGAGACCCTGTGGGAGCCGGCCGCACCAGCAGCGCCCGGGGCACCTGCAGCCGTCGTCGGTGCCCCTGCTCCGGCCGCTCCCGCGGCCCAACCGGCGGTGGTGGCCCGGCCCCGAACCGCCGCGGCCGCCGTCGCCGCTCCGCCGGAGCCGACATTGGCGCTCCCCCGTGGCTCGCTGGGGTTCAGTATCCGGTGCGACGACTGCTCGGTGCAGATACTCAAGACGCAGGCCGAGCCGGTCTGGAGCTTCTCGAGCGATCCGGTCGTCGAGCGGGTCGAGCGTGGCAGTCAGGCGGAGCGGGCAGGTCTCCGTGCCGGTGACGTCTTGACCTCTATTGATGGTGCGGCGCTCACGAGCGCCGAGGGCGGGAGAGCATTCGGCGCCGTGCAGCCCGGCGATACGGTGGCGCTCGGGTTCGTGCGGAACAGCCGGCTGCAACGAGCCGTAATGGTAGCCGAAGCCCGACAGTGGACACGCACTGCCGCCACACCCGCGGCGGCTCCCAGGGTCGCAACGGAAGCAACGACCCGGTTCTCGGGGACGGTGGGTGACGCGCACGTGTTGGTCACAGGCGGGCCCATCACGGTGACCCGCACCGAGGACGAAGTGGTGATTCAGAGCCGCGACATCACGGTGCGCGTCAAGCGAACCGCCGGGACGGAGCGTCCCAACTGACCCGGCACGTGGGTGGCGGTCCACCGGATTGCCACCCACGTGGTGTACGCGTGTCCTTATCTTTCGTCGTCGCTCCATTCGGCCTGCCATCCCGAAGATGGCCGGCGCATCCCCAAGGAGAACGTGTGGCGCTAGCATGAGATCACGTGGCAGAATCCCCTTGGCCATGAAGCGGGGCCTGCTTGCGGCCATTGGCCTGGGAGCGCTTGCGGCATGCGCCGCCTCGGCCCAGCGCGGCGAGCCCGACTGGCGGATCGTGCCGGGGCTCCGGGTCGGGCCCATCACCGCCGACGTCTCGGAGGCCGACCTCGTGCGCATGCTGGGGCGGGATCAGGTCGAGCCTAGCGAGATCCACGTGGGTGAGGACTTCTTCGAGCCGGGCGCGGTGCTCTACCCCCGTGATCCACGGCGCCAAGTCGAGGTGGTGTGGGGTGACACCACACGGCGCGCGCGGCCCACACGCGTCACCATTCGCGGCGACTCGTCATGGTGGCACATCGACGGCGGCATCACGCTCGGCACGAGTCTCAGGGAACTCGAGCGTCTCAATGGTGCGGAGTTCGTGCTCCACGGCTTCGAGTGGGACTACAGCGGCACGGTGGCCTCGTGGGAGGGAGGGGCGCTCGAGCGTCTCGTTCGGCCCGCGGGCCACGTGGTGCTCTCGCTCGACCCGCCAGTGACGGGATTCCCACACGAGGTATACGCGGCAGTCGCCGGCGACCGGGAGTTCGCGTCGAGCCATCCCGCCATGCGGCAGTTGAACCCGACGGTTCACCGCATCGTGTTTCTCTTTCCCCGGTCCGGTCGCTAGGCCCCGACGCGGGGCCCACGCCTTCTCACTCGCAATCCTGAGTACCACCGGCCCTCCGGGTCGAGCGACTTGCATCTCGCAATACGTGGGGGAAACATTCGACCATGGTTCTCGGCTCGAGATCGGGACCTATCGAGTGTGTGCCGCGGACAGCGAGAGTCACCGTGGTGAGGAGGCGGCATGGTCGAGCGAATACGGGACGCTGCGTCCCCGGCGGGTCGCGCACTGGCGCTCCTTCGTGGGGCGAGTCGCGCCGTCGCCCAGTCCAAAACAGAACGCGAGCTCCTCGACGAGATCTGTCGCCTGGCGGTCGAAGTGACTGGGTATCGGATGGCGTGGATTGGATATGCGCGGGATGATGAGCGCAAGTCCGTAGAACCCGTTGCCCATGCCGGCGTCAACCGCGGGTACCTCGAGGAAATCGAGGTGACCTGGGGCAGCGAGCCCTCAGGACAGGGCCCGACGGGGACGGCGATCCGCATGCGGAAGTCCGTTTCCGCCTCGAGTCTCGCTGACGACGTGCACTTCGCCCCCTGGCGGGATGCGGCGCTCCGACGCGGTTATGCGGCGTCGATTGCCGTGCCGATCGAGACCGCCGACGGCGTGATCGGGGCGCTGAACATCTATGCCGGCGAACCCGACGCCTTTCCCCCCGACGAGGTGCAGTCACTCGACGATCTTGGCCGCGAGCTCGCGTTCGGGATTGAGGCCGCGCGTACGCGGGAGGGTCGTGACCAGGCCGTGGAGCGATTGGTCGAGAGCGAAGCCCAAACGCAGGCCATAATCGCGGCAATTCCGGACCTGCTGTTCCGGATCGATCACAAGGGAGTGTACCGGGAGTTCGTCCCGTCCACCGAGCTGCAGCCCTTGGTACCGCCAGACGAGTTCCTTGGCAAGAGCATGGACGTGTTCTTCCCCAAGGCGTTCGCGGATCATGCCATGCGGGATGTCCAGTCCGTGTTGGAGACGGGTGAAATCCGGACCCACGAGTACGAGCTGCTGGTTGGGACCGAGATGCGGGCGTTCGAATACCGCATGGTGCGGGTCAGCGAGGACGAAGTCCTGGGGATCGTCCGCGATATCACGGAGGCGAGAAGACGAGAGGAAGCACTCCGTGCGGCCACGGCAAAGGCACGGGAAAGCGAAGAAATGTTCCGTGACTTGGCGGAGAAGTCCCTTACGGGGGTTTACGTCATCCAGGACCATCGGTTCAAGTACGTGAACCGCCGACTGGCGGAGGTTTTCGGCTATTCAGTGACGGAAATGGTGAGCGGGCTCGGACCGAAGGACGTCACGCACGAAGAGGATTGGCCGACGGTCGCGGAGAACCTGAGGCGACGCGAGGTCGGTGAGGTGGAATCCATCAACTACGGGTTTCGAGGCGTGACAAAGGAGGGGGCGGTCCGAGACATCGAGGTGTTCGGCACCCGGACCAGGTTTCGCGGACGCCCGGCAGTAATCGGTACACTGCTCGATGTGACCGAGAGGAATCGTGCACAGGGAGCGCTCGTCGCGGCGGAGGCTCGGCTCCGGAACATCGTGGAGCACAGCACCAACATGTTCTACTCCCATGGTCCGGATCACGTGCTCACCTACTTGAGTCCGCAGGTGGAGCACGTGCTTGGCTACCCACCCCGCGAGGCCATGCGGCGCTGGACCGAGTTCCTCACCGACGACCCCAGCAATCAGCGAGGGCTCGAGCTGACCCAGCGCGCGATCGATACCGGCGAGCGCCAACCGCCGTACGAGCTCGAACTGCTCCACCGGAGCGGTCGCCGAGTGTGGGTCGAGGTGCGCGAGGCACCGATAGTGCGGGACGGCCGGACCACCGCCATCGTGGGATCACTGACGGACATCACGGAGCGCCGACGCTACGAGCAGGAGCTGCGCGAGTCCCGGGAGGCACTGCGCCGGCTGGCGGCGAACCTGGAGGACGCGCGTGAGGCGGAGCGCCGGCGCGTGGCTCGCGAACTCCATGACGAACTCGGACAAGCGCTGACCGGGCTCAAGATGGACGTGGCCTGGCTCAGAGACCGGCTGGACGAGGGGGACTCGTCCGGGCGGAAGCGTGTCGAAGAGACGCTCGCCCTCATCCACACGACGGTGGACGCGGTTCGGCGTATCTCGGCGGAGCTACGACCGGGTGTGCTCGACGATCTCGGACTTGCCGCGGCGATTCGCTGGCAAACGCGGGAATTCATGCGCCGAACGAATATCGGTGTGCGGCTCGTAAGTGACGATGGCGTGCCTGAGCTGGATGGCGGACGGGCCACCGCCGTGTTCCGCATCTTCCAGGAGGCCCTCACCAACGTCGCTCGCCACGCGTCGGCCTCCGAGGTGGTGGTTCGCATCGCCGTGGAGCACGGGCAACTGCTTCTTCGGATCGAAGACAACGGGCGTGGCCTGAGACCCGAGGAAATCCGGAGCCGTCGGTCGATGGGCCTGCTCGGCATGCGCGAGCGGGCCTCGGCCTGGGGCGGGACCCTCGCGCTCGGGGAGCGGCCGGAGGGCGGGACCACGGTGGAGCTGCGGATGCCGCTTCCGGATGATGCCGGGGGTGCGTCATGATCGACGTGCTCATCGCAGACGACCACGCGATGATCCGGGACGGCCTGCGCAGGATGCTCGCCGCGACCGGCGACATCCGTGTGACCGGCGAGGCGGCGAGTGGTGACGCGGTGCTGGAGGCCGTAGCCGATGCACCGGTCGATGTCGTTGTGCTGGACGTGGCGATGCCTGGCAAGGGATTCCTGGAGGTCCTGCGGGAGCTCCGGGAACGGTTCCCCAAAGTCAAGACGGTCGTCTTGAGTGCGCATGCGGAGGAGGAGTACGCGGAGCGGGCGCTCCGAGCAGGCGCGATCGGGTATGTCACCAAGGAACGGACCCCGGAGGACCTGAAGGAGGCAATTCGGCGCGCGCATCGAGGTGGACGGTATGTGAGCGACGCACTGGCGCAGCACCTAGCAGCCCATCTCGCTGGCGAGCGACCGCGACCGGATCACAGTGCGTTGTCCGACCGTGAGTACCAAGTGCTCCAAATGTTGGGCCGCGGCCGGAGTGTCAAGGAGATCGCCTCAGACCTCGAGCTGAGCCCGAAGACCGTGAGCACCTACCGAGAGCGCGTACTCGAGAAGCTTCATCTGTCCACGACGGCTGACCTCATTCGGTACGCCGTTCAGCATGGCATCGTCGAATGAGCTGGTACTCGGCGGTCCGACTCCCGTGGCCGGCGGATGCCCCCAATGCCCGACAAAGCGCGGAAGTCGGCGTGGCGTTACCATTCTGGGGTCCGACGTGTCCCATGAATGGACTGCGGTTGCCGCTTTGGGGCAGCCAATGTAGACGAGGTGGGTACCGCGCATGACGGGCCGAGTACTCCTGGTCGACGATTCCGAGATCATTCGCTCCCGCGTGCGGGACAGCCTGTCCTCAATGCCCGGGGTCGAGATCGTGGGCGAGGCGACGGATGCCGATTCCGCGCTTCGCGGGCTGAGCGACCGGCGACCGGACATCGTGGTGCTCGACCTCATGCTGCCGGGGGGGGGTGGGACCCGCGTCCTCGAAGGCATGACGAAGGCGAACGGTCGCCCCGTCGTCATCGTCTTCACCAACTTCCCGTATCCGGAATACCGCACCCGGTGTGCCGAGCTCGGGGCGGACTACTTCTTCGACAAGACCGCCGATCACGAGCGCCTGCCGGAGCTGATCGGGCGCCTGGTGAACGGCACAGCCCCGCCGGCCTGACGCCGCCCGGACCTACCGTTTCGCTTCCAACCGCAGTCGTAGCCCGTCGCGAGGGTGGAGCGTCACGCCCGCGACCAGGCTCGGGGGCTCACCGAGCATCGTGAGCCGGTAGCGTCGTGTTACGGCGGCGATGATGAGCACCGCCTCGACCATCGCGAAGTGGTTGCCGATACAGAGGTGGGGGCCGGCGCCGAACGGGAAGTAGGCATGCCGTGGCCGGTCGGCCGGGTTCATGGCGAGGAATCGCCCTGGATCGAATCGCTCGGGATCGGTCCAGAAGTCGGGGTGGCGCTGGGTCACGTAGGGACTCAGCACGACGAGCGTACCCTTCCGCACGCGGTGCTCCCCGATCACGTCCTCTTCGAGCGCGCGGCGCGTGATGACCCACGCCGGCGGGTAGAGCCGCATGGCTTCCTGGAACACGGCGGCGGTATAGGGCAGGCGGGATACGGTGGCCGCCGTCAGCGGCGCTTCCCCGCATACGTCGCGAATCTCGTCGGTCAGCGTCCGCTCGACCTCTAAATGTCGGGCGAGGAGGTACCACGTCCACGTAAGTGCGCTCGCCACGGTCTCGTGACCCGCGATGAGCATCGTGATCATCTCGTCACGCTTTTGGCGGTCGGTGAGGGGTGCCCGGCCGTGAACATCGGCCTGCATGAGGCGCGTGAGCAGGTCCACCTCGCCGCCCGGCAGACCGTCGCGTTCCCCCGATCGCCGGCGTTCGATGGTCCCGTAGATCGCCTCGTCCAGGACCCGCAAGGCTGCCCGTGCTGCCCGGTTGGGCCCAAGCGGCAGCCAACGCGGCACCAGGCCCAGCGTCCGCGCACGAAACATGATGTGGTCGAGCAGCGTCAGGGTTGCCCGAGCGAGCCGGTCGTCCCGCTCGCCGATCTCCGCGCCAAAGAGGGTCTTCACCACCGCTTGGAGCGCCACGTGCATCATCTCGGAGGCGATGTCGAGCGTCTCCTCGCGCTCGGCCGGTCCGCGCCAGCGGGCAACCATGCGTTCCGCGAAGGACACGAACTCGGTGGCGAACTCGGCAACGTGGTCCCGGCGGAACGAGGGCTGGAGTAGCCGTCGCCGGTCGAGCCACGTATCGCCATCCGTCGTGAGCAGCCCTCCACCGGTGATTTCAGCGAGCAATCGGTATTGAAATGTGTTCTTGCCGTAGCGCCGCTGCCGGGTGACGAGGACGTGCTGGACCGCGTCAGGATGCGTGAGTGAGAGAAACGATAATGGGCCGGCAACACACTGCACGACATGTCCGTGCTGTGCGGCCAGGCGCATGAGGAACGCGTGTGGCTGGTTGCGCAGGGCCAGGAGCTCGTCGAGCGACGGTCGGACGGTTGGCGGCTGCCGTGGGGTCACACCGCGCCATCCCGTCTCGCCGTGCCTGGAAGCAGGAACAAGAGCAGCCCACACACCGACAGCACGGTGGCGAGGAGAAAGAAGGTCGCCTCCTCGATCGGGAGACCGAGCGGTGTCACGCCGACCGTGTACCGATCGGAAATGGTCCAGATGCCGACGCCGATCGCCACGCGGTCCGCAACCCAGAGGTAGAGCGTGACCAGGGCGACGGTCGGCGCAGCCGCTACGCGTACCCCCCAAATGGCCGGACCCTGAAACGCCCACATCAGGCCGATCATCGGAGCGAACCACACCAGGACCAGACCGAGATAGGTAGTCGCATCGGCGCGGAGGAGGAACAGTCCGACGAGTCCGAGCGCGAGCCACACCGCGGTTCCTCCGACGCGCACCGGCGTGCCGCCTTCAGCGGGCAGGGCGCCCTGGACAGTGAGCGCTCGCGCCAGGAACGCATAGAGCAGGGAACCGGACAACAGCGGGTGCAGGACGAAGAACAGATACTCCTCCACTGGCACGTATCCGATGGTCGCGACGACCCGGTCCGAGCCGTACCACCAGATGCCCCGCCACACGAGGTAGTTGTCCCACGGGCTCGTGAACGCCAGCGCGATCGGCGGAACGGCGAAGATCGCCCATCGGGCACGGGTACCCAGACGGTGATGCGCGCGCCACGCGAGCCATCCGCCGAGTGCGAGCACCGGCATCAGGAAGGCCAGGTGGAACTGGAGGTACGTCATCCGGGGGTACCTCGGCTGCCGTCAGCGCAGCGCCTTCCGGAGAAATGCCATGAGCCGATCCCACGCATGCTGCGCCGGGGCGGCACGGGTGGCCGGGTCTTCGTCCACCCGCAGCCAAAAGCCGTGGCCCACGTGATCGTACACGTGGATGTCGTTCTCGATACCGATCGCGTCGAGCGCCGCGGCAAAGCGTGCCACTTGCTCCGGTGGGATGCCGCGATCGTTGGCGGCGAACGTGCCGTACACTGGATGCGTGAGCGCCCGCAGCGCCTCCGGGTCCTCGATCAGTGATCCGTAGAAGATCGCCGTGGCATCGTGCTGTGCACCGCCCAGCCCGTAGCTCAGCGCGATGCCGCCACCGAAGCACCACCCCATCACGCCAACCCTACCGGTGACATCGGGTCGGGTGCGGAGAAACTGCTGGGCGGCATCCAGGTTGGCGATCGCTGCGGGCACATTGCCTCTGGCCTCTCGAGCCAGGGCCTCGTTCTCTTCCCGAGTGCGCCCGGTCCGGCCCGCGTAGAGATCGGCTGCGAGGGTCACGTAGCCGTGATCGGCAAAGGCGTCGGCCACTTGGCGCACGCGGTCGACGAGCCCGTTCCACTCGTGAATGATGATCAGGGCCGGAAACGGTCCCGCGCCTTCGGGCACCGCCAGATAACCGGTGGTTCGGTCGTCGCCCATGACGTACTGCACGCTCGTGCCCTGTGGCGGCGGTGCGTTCCCCACGATGGCGTCGGGAATGGCGGATGGCGTTGGCTCCTGCGCACACGCAGGAGTGATGGTCATCGCCGAGCAGGCGAGGACCGTCATGGTGAACGCCAGGAGTGGCTGTCGTTTCATGCATCCTCCTTCAGGTGAACATCCCCGGAGCCGGCACTCCCGGGCGAAACGTCGGTCCGTTCGGGTCAGGCGCTCCGCCCGCCGGTGATGAGCTTCATCTGCTCCACGGCGGCCGGCCGAATGTCGTCCACGAACAGCTGCAAGTGGGGGTATGGGATTTCAATGCCGGCCTGATCGAGCGCCTTCTTGCCGGCTTCGAGTACGCTCACGAAGACCGGCCGCTCGTGCTCGGCGTCGTCGATCCAGACGCGGACTTCGAGGTTCACGCTCGAGCCGCCCAGCTCCGTCACCACCACGATCGGCGCGGGATCCCGCGAGACATGCGAGTCCTGGTTCGCAGCCTCGAGCAGCACCTCGCGCGCCTGGTCGATGGATTCCTTGTAGGCGATACCGATCGGGATGTCGACTCGCGTATGGCCGTACATCGAGTGGTTGATCATCACGTCCTCGATGATCTTCCGATTGGGGATCACCAGGTAGGTGTTGTTGGGCGTGCGGACGCGGGTGGTGCGCATCGTAATGCTGGTGACCTCTCCGTACTCTCCTTGGGTCGTGACGAACTGGCCGACCTGAAACGGTTTGTCCCAGAAGATGAGGAACCCGGCAATCGTGTTGGCGACCGAGTCCTGGGCGGCAAAGCCGATGGCGATGCCGGCCACGCCCAAGCCGGCGAGTGCCGCGCCGATGTTGATCCCCAGCTGGCTGGCCGCCATGACCAACCCCAGGCCAAGCAGGGCGAACTTGTAGAGGTTGTCGACCAGGAGACCGATCAGCGCGTCGGCGAATTCCGCCCGCTTGAGCATCCGCCGAAAGGGCGGCTGGCTGACCTTGAAGATGACCCAGAAGGCCAGCAGCACCACGAGGGCGGCCAGGACGCGAGGCGCGAACGCGATCCCCATGTCCACGAACTTCTGTGGGTCCAACAGTCCCAGCGAATCTTCCACGGTGCCTCCTTGTCCCTGGTTTGAGGGGGCTCATGGGCCACGGGCATGCGCCGAGGCCGCACGTGCCTCATGCCTCCCCTCCCGTCACGGTCTGCTCGATGCAAGTGAAATGGCGGTGTCCGTGACACCGCGACGATTGCTCTACGGACTTCTCCTCGGGGAAGAGCAGGTCACCCACGCCCTCGGCTCGCCCGTCCGCGGATCGATTGGGAGGAGTGCTCGGTCGCGTGGAATGCGCGTGGGATCCTCCGACGCCAGGTACGCGAGCATCGCCGCGAGCGTAGCGTTGTTCTTCAGATCGTCGAACACGATCTTGTCGTACGTATCGCGGTTCGTGTGCCACGTGTACTGGCGATACTCATCGTAGCCTGATTGCAGGCGGAACGCCGGGGCGCCGGCACACAGCAGCGATACGTGGTCGCTCCCGCGGTTGTCCTGCGCGCCCGGGAACTCCAACGCGACGTGTTCGGCGATCTCGGCGGGAACCTGTGACATCCAGCGCCCGATATGCTCGCCGGCCCGCAGAAAACCCTGGC
This sequence comes from Gemmatimonadales bacterium, assembly GCA_041602035.1. GTDB lineage: Bacteria > Gemmatimonadota > Gemmatimonadetes > Gemmatimonadales > GWC2-71-9 > JAOTVV01. Next base: position 83,698 of record JBFIHA010000003.1, read on the forward strand.
CCTCGATCCGTTCCACCCGCCACGTCCCGTTGTCCTGATTGAAGAGCGCCTGCAAACCGTCCACGATCTCCGGGTGGTCCTCGCGAAATGAGCCGGAGCCGATCAGTCCCATCTCTTCGGCGCCCCAGTGACCGACCACGATCGTGCGTCGCGGCCGCGGGTAAGTCGCGCGTAGAATGCGCATGGCCTCGAGCATCATAATGGTTCCGGTGCCGTTGTCGGTCGCGCCCTGGGCGCTGTGCCATGAGTCGAGGTGCGCCGACAGGACCACGTACTCGTTGGGCAGCTCCGTGCCCTTGAGCTCGGCGATGACGTTGAATTGGGGCACCTCGCCGCTCGATTCGGCCTCGGCGTGTACGCGCAGCCTCGGTCCCTGCTCGTTGGCGGCCAGCCGGAACAGCATGCCGTAGTGTTCGCAGCTCACGTCCAGCGCCACCACTTGGCTGGTCGGCGCGCGGAAGACCTTGTTCACGCCCCATCCGCCCGACCAGTTCGAGCTGATCACGCCGGCCACCCCGGCTTCCTCTAGCCTCCGCACAGCGGCTCGACCCCCGAGCCGAGCTACGCGTTGGCGGTAGGATCGCTGGGTGGCCAAGCGCAGCGAGTCGATGCGCGCGACCGTTGCGGGTGTCGCGTACCGCTCGAGTTCCTGGTCCGCCCGGCACATGGGCTCAGGAGGCGACACCAACAGGAACTTGCCCCGGAGTGAAGTGAGCCACTCGGTGACGTCCGCCTCGGTCGCGAGCTCCGGCACGATCACGGCTTCGCCTTCCGTTGGCGCAGTGGTCCCCGGACTCCATGCCAGGAGATACGCCTCCAGAGTCTGCGTCCGCGGTGCGACGAGATCGACATGCGTGATCCCGTGCTGCCATCCACGCCACGTGCCGTACTGCTCTCGGCGGGCTGGCACGTCCCAGCCGGCGTATGTGGCCAGCAACCAGTCGCCGGCCGCCGCAAGCCCTGGCGAGCCGGCCAGTCTGGGTCCGATGGAGTCGAGAAGCACCTGGGCCAGCGATTCGGTCTGCGAGTGCTCCATGCCCGCTTCCCACATGGCCCGAATGACGGGGTCGTCGGAACGAAACGTCTGTGCGGCGAGCGGTGCCGGCACCACGGCGGCCAGCGTGGCGAACAGACCGAGGGCGATGATGGACGCTCGAGAGATCATGCGCGGGTTCTCCGGGTACGGCAGGTACGGGGATAAGGTAACCACCGAGACACCGTGATTCCTATTGCGGCCCTCGGTGGTCCAAGTGTCCTCTGCGATCGACGAAACGCGAGTGCAGGCTGGCCAGGAAGCGCGAGTACCCGACTCGCGACCCTCTCGGTATCCTTAGTGGCGGAGTCGCCCCCACGAGGGGGGCGTGCGGCCCCATGGGCCGCGGTGACGATGTGATGTGAGGAACTCGGAATGCCAGACTTCAAACATGTGAGGGTCCCCAAGGGGGATCTCGTGACCGTGCGGGACGGCAAACCCGTGGTCGGCGACCATCCGGTGATCGGGTCGTTGCGCGGCGACGGCATCGGCCTCGACATCACGCCGGTGATGAAGAAGGTGGTCGGTGCCGCTGTGAACAAAGCCTATGGCGGCAAGCGTGAGATCCAGTGGTGTCCGCTCTATGCCGGACTCGAGGGGCTGCACCACTACGGCAAGGTCCTGCCCCAAGAGACGGTAGATGCGATCCAGTACCTGAAGATCGCCATCAAGGGTCCGTTTACGACGCCGATCGGGGAAGAGACCCACGTGTGCCTCAACTGCGCCCACCAGCAGTATCATGCCGGGACGTGCGATGACTGTGGCAAGACCGACACGGTCACCGAGCGGTTCCGGTCGATCAACGTGGGCCTGCGGCAGGCGATGGATCTCTACGCCTGCGTTCGGCCGATCATGTACTTCGATGGTGTTCCGGCGCCCAACAAGTATGCCGACCAGGTGAACTTCGTGATCTTCCGGGAAAACACGGAGGATGTGTACGCTGGGCACGATTTCGAGCGCGGGAGTGAGGTCGCGAGGGCCATCATCGATCTGGTGAAGGAGCGGACCGGCAAGCAGATCCGCACGGACAGCGGGATCGGCGTGAAGCCGATCTCGGTCACCGGGACCAAGCGCCTCGTGCGCATGGCCTGTCAGTGGGCGATACAGAACGACCTGCCCTCGGTCACGCTGGTGCACAAGGGCAACATCATGAAGTTCACCGAGGGCTCGTTCGCCAAATGGGGCTACGAAGTCGCGACCGAGGAATTCGGTGACCGCTTCGTGACCGAGAAGAAGGTGTGGGACGAGTTGGGCGGCAAGATGCCGAAGGGCAAGATCCTGATCAAAGACCGGATTGCCGACTCGATCTTCCAGCAGATCCAGACTCGGCCCGGCGAGTACAGCGTCTTGGCGCTCCCCAACCTGAACGGCGACTACCTATCGGATGCCGCCATCGCGCTGGTCGGCGGCCTGGGCCTGGGTCCCGGGGCGAACATCGGCACAGAGGTCGCCCTCTTCGAGGCGACGCACGGCACCGCGCCCAAGTACACGGGTCAGGACAAGGTGAACCCGGGCTCGCTCATCCTCTCCGCCGTCATGATGCTCAAGCACATGGGGTGGAACGAAGCCGCCGATCTCATCCTGGATGGCATGCGCACCGCGATCAAGGACGCGTACGTCACCTACGACCTGGCCCGGCTCATGAAGGCCGAGGGGCGGAAGGACGTGCACGAGGTTTCGTGTTCCGGGTTCGGCGAAGCAATCGTACAGCGGATGTAGGCGGACCGACTCGGTCCTCGGGTACGTTCGGGCCCTGCCGGCGAGTGGCGGCGGGGCCGCTTCGTTCCAAGGTGCTCACCAGCGCACGGCGCCGATCCATGGCAGGATATCCGTCAATGCGAATGACCTCGTTACCGCGCGGCTGCCGCTCGAGTGATGCGACGCGGGTGCCTCTGAGGGCGGCCGTGGCGATGGCCGGGATTGCCGTTATTGTGAGTTGCAGCCCGCCATCCGGCGGGGGCTCTGTGACGCGAGATAGCGTCGGCATCCGCATCGTCGAGAGCCGGTCCCCCGCGTGGACCGACAGGGCCGGTTGGGCGATCCCTGACTCCGCGACGCTCCAGATCGGCGCGATGGAAGGACCAGCGGAGTATCAGTTCGAGTCCATCGGCGCCGTACGCGAGCTGACCGACGGCAGGGTCGTGGTTGCCGATGACCGAGCAGGAAAGCTCCGAGCCTACGACGCGACCGGTCGATTCCTTTGGGCCAGTGGGCGATCAGGAGAAGGCCCGGGGGAATACCGGCGTATCGTGGCTGTCGGTGAAGGGCCCGGCGATTCCCTATGGGCGTGGGATTTTGGGTTGCGCCGCTTCACCATCCTGACCGATCGCGGACGGGTCGTGCGTCTGGTTCGGGTGGACGCGCCGCTTTCCAGCCTGCTGGCAGTCGGGCGGCTCGGCGACGGCACGTTCCTCATGCGGGAATCATTCTCGACCGAAGTGCACCGGGAGGGGACGGCGTTGGGCCTGACGCGTGCGCTGGCGGCGCTCGTCCGGATCTCGGCTGACGGTAGCCTCCTGGATACGGTGCGGCTCGTCATGGGCCGAGAGTACTACCTCGGTGAAGAAGGCGGGCGGGGCGTCATGAGCGCGCCCCTGTTTGCGCGCGAGACGAGCGTGGTGCTGGCAGGCACTGAGTTGTACGCCGGGGAACAGACCGCATTCGAAATCGGCTGCTACACGCTCGACGGTCAGCTGCGCACCCTCATTCGGGTTTCCGGGGTCGATCTTCGAATTACCGAGACCGACGTCCAGAGCTTGGTCGATCGCGAACTCGATGGTCTATCGAGTGCCGAGCGCGCCATGCGCGAACGGCACCTCGCGTCGATGGCCGTGCCGGACACGAAACCCGCGTACGGACAGCTACTCCTGGACCCGGACGGAAATCTGTGGGCGGCCGAATACGCCCGTCACCCGTCCCCCCCAACCCGGTGGACAGTCTTCGATCGTGGGGGACGACTCTTGGGCATTGTCACTATGCCCGACCGGTTCGATCTCCGGCAGGTCGGACGCGACCGGGTGTTAGGCGTGTGGCGGGATCCGCTCGAGGTGGAGTACGTGCGCCGGTACCCGCTCGTGAAGCCGTGACCTGCGTCCGGTGGGTGACTATCCGGTTCGAGCGACCGACGCGAACCGGGTGAGGTGCTCGTCGGTGAGCCCGTCCAGCTCGAACAGGGACACGCCCGCCGCCCCACCCTCTCGGGCCACACGCACCGCCTCGGCCAGGTCCGCCGGTGGAAGGCTCGGGATGAACAAGCCAGCGTACAGGGGCCGGTTGGCGGGGAGTGCGGCGACACCCTCCGCAGTGGCGGAGCCGATCCACTCGATCGGCTCGAGATAGAACTCGTGGTACAGCATGGGGAAGACGGCGTCGAGTGGCCACTGGTCCCACGCCTGACGGACCAGCCGCCGGGCCAGCATGGGCGTCGGGAAGACTGCCGCCGAGATCGTCTTGTTCCGTCTCTGAACCGCATCCGCCAGCTCGCGCACCAGACGGGTCACACCCTCCCAGCGGAATTCACGCCACGCGCCGTCCGCCGTGGGATCCGGCAGGTCGAGCGGATCCGTTCCGGTGCGGTTGCGGAACGTGTCCCGACACACGCCGCAGTAGCAAAAATCGAACTCGGGGTGCTCCCGGTCTTGCACCAGGCCGTACTTCTCCCAGAGACCGACGGGGAGAATGACGTCCGAATGCCGGACGTAATCCAGATGCACGCCGTCAACGTGCGGATCACTCGCGATCTCGTCGACGACACGGCGCAAGTACGCCCGTGCTGGCTCCCGTGTGGGGCAGAGCCATTGGTAGTATCCGACGTACGGCGGCTTTTCGAGTGTTGAGTCACCGTTTCGGCTCACGGTGAACCACTCGGGGTGGTGTTCTTTGACCCACGCGTCGCCGCTGCGGTTCAGCGTCCAGATCCAGCGGTGGAACGCCAAGCCCTCACCGTGCGCGACCTCGGCAAGCACGCCCTGGTCACCACCGCTCACCAGCACCCCGCCAATGCCGGCCTTGCGAACTCGGGCGAACTGCCGATGCCACTCGTCGCCGCTCCGCTCTCGAGTTCCGTGAACCCAAACCCAATTTCGAATGGGTCGTCGGCTACAGCCCAGGCTGAGGCCCAGAGACCATGCTCCGGCTCCAAGCGCAGTGCGACCGACCCGCTCCACAAACTCACGTCGCTTCATGACGCCACGCTTCCCGCTTCCCCCTTCCCGCTTTCCCGTTCTCCCTTCCCCGTGTCCCTCTCGTCACCTCGCCCCCACCGTCACATCGCTGAACTCGACGCTCCCCCATCGCTCGGGCAGGTGCATGTTGACGGCCCCCTGCGGGGACCACACCCAGTTGTGTTCGGCCAGGGGCCGCCCCGTGGTGGGATCGCGTCGCTTTGCATACGCGCTGTCGACAATATCCAAGTCCCAATCGACACGGGAGAAATTGAATCGCCATGTCTCGCCGTGCCGCGGTCGCCGACCTTCGGGAGCCGCTTCGGCCAGCACTCGCCACGGGATGGCCAGCTCCACCGTCCACCCGGCGTCTCGATCGCTCGGATCGTTGATGGTGCCGTCGAGCACCACCGCCGACTTCAGCCCTGCGATGTCCCATGCGTTGATCGCGGGTCCGCCTTCTCGGTACGGCTTCACCAAGAACAGATCCCACACGGTCCCGAAGGCATTGATCTCGATTTCGTAGTAGTTATAGGTATCTCCGTCGGGGTCGATGAAGACTTCGAAGTCATCGTCCTGGTAAATGACGGCATCACGCGCGGTGAGCGTTGCCCAGAGGTGCGGTTCTTCCAACTCGGCGCCAATGTACAGGAACTCGGCGTCCCACATGAGTTTGACGCGAGTGCGCAGGGGTGGGGCGGGTGCCGTGTCGCCGAGGATGTCAATGAACGGCTCAGACCACGTAGCGCGCTGCCAGGAAGTCTCGTCGAGCCGCCCGTCCACCGTTGGGGGTACCGGGGTGCGATGGCACACGTAGCGCCGAGCGGAGTCTTGGGCGGCCGCATCCATACCGACGCTCCCAAGTAATAGGAAGCCGCCGAGCATCGCGGAAAGCAGACCCCGGGGTGCACCTATAACGTCCATACCGACCATTCCACGTTGCCCGTTTCCCGCCCGCTTCCCGTTTCCCGTTTCCTAGTACCGCCAACTCGTGACATCCGCTCCCGGCGGCGCCGATGCCTCGATCCGCTGCAGGATCTTCGGCACGTACCTCGTGTTGTAGCGGAGCCTGGAGATGTGGTTGCCATTCTCGTGGTCGCCGTTCCAACAGTGCTCCGCTCGGTCGCCGTAGTCCACTTCGCCACCGTAATACGGATCCGTGGTCTGCTCCAGGAAATCCTCCATGAGGTAGACGGCGTTGTTGAGGTAGTAGTTGTCCATATCGCCCACGTAGAGGTGGATCTTGCCTTCGAGCATGGGACCGAGCGTCTGCCAGTCGCGTTCCAGGATATGCCGCAGGTCGTAGTGCTCTCTCCAGTACTCCGCCACACGGCGATCGATCACACCCGTGCGCTTGTCCCAGATGCGCTGTGGGTAGCCATCGTTCCCCATGGGGGAATAGACAGCCTCCCAGATGTCCCACTGATCGCCTGAGCGACTCTTGGTACCCAGGACCAGTTCGAGGTGGTTGTCATCCACGACCCCCCGATCCACCTCGCCGATCCAGTTGCGGCGCCCGGGCACCGTGGCCCGCTTGAACGGCCCCGAACGGAAATAAGCGTTCTCGTCCTTGTAGATATCGATCAGTGTGTAGGCACGAAAGTCGATTGGGTCAGGACAGGCGGCAAAGGTGCCGTTGTACTCGTTCGGATAAAACACCTGCACGGCGAGCGCCTCCCATCCGCCCGTGGATCCGCCGTAGGTGAAGCGGGCCCACCCTTCGCCGATGCCGCGGAACCGCTCTTCGATGTAAGGGATAAGCTCGTACTGAATGGCGTCGCCGTACGGACCGACGTTGGCCGAGTTTACCGCGTACGAGTCATCGTAGTACGGGTTGGCGTGCTGCACCTCAATGATGAGAAAACGCGGGAAGGTATCGCTGGTCCACGTCCGGTAGAAATCGTGGGCCTCATGCTGCTGAATCCGGTTGTAGCAGTCCACACCGAACCGTTCGCTGTACACGCAGGGCGCGGTGGTATCCGGTGGCTCCCTACGGAACCCGCCGAAGTCGTAGGGAAAGTGGCCGTGAAACACCATCAGCGGGTAGCGCGCTTCCGGGTGTTCGTCGAACCCCCGGGGCACGAGCACGTGGGCACCCAGGTGCATCGGCCGTCCCCAAAACTCGGTGAGCAGTCGGCTCTGGATCTTCACGTGCTTGACCCATTCGGTATCCGGTGGGTCCGGAATCGCAGGCATGACCCGATCGAGGCTGATCCGGATCGGCGCTGAGGATTGCGGATCGAAGTCGATCCAGCGAGGCGTGCTATAGAGATTGCCCGGTGCACGTCGCCAGTTCTGTCCCTCGCCACGGTCCATGGGGAGCTTCACCGTGTGGCCGGTGGCAAGCCGAAACGTCTCGTACGTATGGAGCACGGCCTGCACGTAGTACCGGCCTGCCGGCACGGCATTGAGGCGTTCCACGGGATACCCGAACACCGCCGTGTCGATCGCGGCGGTGCTGCCAGGTGCAAGGGCCTCGACGTCGATGCCGAACACCTGCGGAGCATCGATCCCTGAGGTCACCTGGTTCCGGGGCTCGCCCGCGTCGGATACGGCGAACACCACGATGATCCGGCCGTCCATGGGCCGCGCGTGAATCGAGGCGGGGAACGAGACGACGACGGTGGGTGCCACGGTGATTTGTGAACGTGGCGCGATCGCGGCTCCCCCGGCGAGAAGCAACAACAGGCCGCCCGTAAAGGCGGCCTGGGGGGTGAACAGAAGGTTAGGCACCATGTGTGCCTCCGTGTGAGTGCTACTTGGTGCGCAGCGCCTCATAGGCCGCCGTCAATGCCGGATCGGCGGCGACCTCGTACATCAGGGAATCGAATGCCGCGCGCGTCATGTCGTTCGCGGCCAGGATCGAATCAGCTGCCGCGGGCGTGCGCTCGATGGCGTTGGCGACGCGAGCGACGCTACCGACCCACGCGGGTGGGGAAGTCATCTCTTGCGCCGCTTGATCGGCCGCGGGTTGGGACTCACCGCAAGCGATCAGCACGGCCGCACCCAGCACCGCAGCGTACCGTTTCATCGTCGACCTCCGCTCTGACGGGGCAACGTGTCACGACGGCCCCGCACCGTGTCGCGACCGGTGGGGCGCCGCTCGCGAACCGCCGAGTCTGGTCGTGTGGCCGGTTGGTCACCCGCCTGCGGCGGACGTCGCTCGCGTCCCTGGCCACGCGCGGGCTCGTCCTGGGGTTCCGGCTCGTCACGCGACAGGCCCCGTTCACCTTGTCGGGCACCACGTGCCTTCTTGGACGCGAGCTTCTTTCCCTTGCCGATGCCCCGTCGGGCGTGTTCGGCATGGATCGCGGCGGCGAGGTCGCGGCCCCGCAAACCGGCCGCAAGCTGGGTCTGCACGAACGCCCCGAAATTGTCGACCGGTCCATGCTCCCGGACCGACTCCAGCGTCTGTTCAAGCACTTGCTGGGTTTCCTGGGCCGGCACTCGACGCCGACGTGCCTCGGCGATGACCGACTGAACTTCCTCGTCCGGGACGCCGGACTCACGGAGGATCTGTGACGTCCGGGGAAGAAGGATTGAGTAGAGGATGTCGCTCGCCTGTTCTGCCGGCTCCTGCGCCACCACCGGCACCGGCAGGAGGAAGGTGAGCAGGACCAGGATTGATGTCCGCATGTGGGCAGACTCCCACGAAAGAGGATGTCTTGGGCTGTGAGGAGACTATCGTGATGGGATGGCCGGCGCAAACGCGTCGCTCTATTTGAACCCGACGGTTCTCACGGCTATCCTCCGAGGGTTTTACGTGTGACGTCTCTGGAGGGGATGATGCGCGGTAATCGGCAACTGATCGGACGAATGGCATCGCTGGCTGCGGCAGCCGTCGCGCTGGTGGCGGCACCACCCTCGCTCCGAGCGCAGGCTCCGACCATCCCTGACGACGTGCGGCGATCCGCGCAGGCGCGCGTCGATCACGGTTACAACATGGGCATCGTAATCGGGGTGGTAGCGCCCGAAGGCACGACGTTCGCCGCCTATGGATCGCGCGACTCGACGCATGCCCCCGTCGACGAACGGACGGTGTTCGAGATCGGGTCCATCACCAAGGCCTTTACCGGGATCCTGTTGGCCGACATGGTGAGCCGCGGTGAGCTGGACCTGGACGATCCGATTCAACGCTACCTCCCGGCCTCGGTCACCGTGCCGGGTCGCGGCGGGCGCGCGATGACGTTGGCGGATCTCGCCACGCACACGTCGGGACTGCCGCGCATGCCGGGCAACTTCGCGCCCGCCGATCCGGCCAATCCATACGCCGACTACTCGGTGGAGCAGATGCTCGCCTTCCTCTCGAATCACGCGCTTCGTCGAGACATCGGTGCGGAATACGAATACTCCAACTACGGGTTCGGCCTGCTGGGGGAGCTCTTGGCCACGCGTTCCGGCATGACCTACGAAGCGCTGGTCACCACCCGGCTGACCCGCGCGTTGGCGATGACCAATACCGCGATCACGCTGACACCGGCGATGCGCGCGCGTTTGGCGCAGGGGCACGTGGGGACGACGCCGGTGTCGCACTGGGACATCCCGACGCTGGCTGGTGCAGGGGCGCTCCGCTCGACCGCGGAGGACATGGTGCGGTTCATTCGGGCCAACTTGGGACTGGTGGATACGCCGCTCCGGTCGGCCATGGAAGCGTCTCATGAGCCACGGCATCGCGCCGGATCGGAGACCCTGCAGATCGGGCTCGGCTGGCACATCCTGATTCGCGACGGCCGGCCCGTCGTCTGGCATAACGGGGGAACGGGTGGGTACCGAAGTTTCGCCGGATTCCGGCGCGATCAGAGCCGCGGGGTCGTGGTGCTGACTAACTCCAATCGCAGCGTGGACGACATCGGGTATCACTTGCTGGATTCGATGCTGCCGCTGGAGGAGATTAAGGCTCCAGTCGATGTCGACCCGGCCGTCCTTTCCGCGTACGTCGGGACCTATCGACTCGCTCCTACGATGGTGTTTGACGTCACCGAAGAGGACGGAACGCTCCTCGTCCAACTCACGGGACAGCCCCGGTTCCCCGTCTATCCCTCGTCCGAGACGGAGTTCTTCTACACGGTGGTGAACGCGCAGCTCACGTTCGTGGTCGAGGAGGGAGACGTCGTGGCCCTCGTCCTCCATCAGAACGGTCGCGATATGCGTGCGCCGCGGGTCCCCTGAACCGGATTGGCATCTCGCGCCTCTGCGCGATCAGGGGGCGCGCCCACGTCACGTTCGCTTCAGATCGTCGTCGCGCCGATACTCCAGGACGTCACCGGGCTGACAGTCCAACTCTCGGCAAATGGCATTGAGCGTGGAGAAGCGTACGGCCCGCGCCTTGTTGGTCTTGAGGATCGACAGGTTGGCGATGGTGATCCCCACCCGATCGGCGAGCTCCGTGAGGCTCACGCCACGCTGGAGCAGCAGGAAGTCGAGGTTCACCCGGATGGCCATGCGCCTCAGATCGTCAGCGAGCGCTCGCGCTCGAGCTCGCTGCCGTAACCGAACACTGCGGCGAGGACCAAGAGGAGGAGGCCCACGAGGATCACGTCCAGCCGCAGGTCGAACGGCGCCGTCAGCTCGACGCCTCGCACGGGTACCAGGCGCAGCAGGCGACGAGCAGCCAGGTGTTCGGCTACGGGACCGAGCGCACCTACCGCCACCAGGATGATCCCCATGATGCGCATGCGAGTGGCATTGGCGGCCACGAACGGGTCACCAGCCAGCACCGACGACAGCATGCGGCGCAGCAGCAGGAGCACGTAGAGCACGACCGCGATGCCGATCAGCAGGCCGAGGTTGGGGAAGAACTGGAGCGACCAACTCGTGGACTGAACGCGCAACTCGCCCCTGGCCTCGACCAGCACTGCCCGCCGGACGGTCGGCGCGGCGAGGGTGTCTACGTCGAGCCTCAGGGTCGGGCGAACGGATCCGGATCCGACGGCGACGGGGATGGCGGTATCACCGACCTGTTCGCCGCGGAGCACCACGGGGGAGATGAGGAGCCACAGGGCGAGGCCGACGCCGGCCACCGCCGCGACGAAGAACGCGAGATCCAGCCACAGCTTGGCGGTGCGCGTCGCCGCCTGGGTGGGACGAGTCATCACGAGGGTCTCCGTGAGGCATGCGTGCCAAAGTCGGACTCACCTACAGGATAACGAGCCCGATATCGTTTGTCAATAAAACCTTATTGATCAACAATAAGACGTCTTGCGTGTGGCGTTTCAGCGGGAATCTTCCGCGGGAAGCGTCACCTTCGGAGCCCACGCCGGAAGTCGGCCGCTTCCACACACAGGGATCAGCATGGAGATCGTGCAACAGACCGACACACGCCTCGTGATTCGGCATGAACCGTGGTCCGCCTGGCTGCTCACCGGCTTCGCCGCGTTGCTCGGCGTGCTGGTCACGGCCTTCGGGACGCTCGAGAGACGGCCGGTGGTGTTTCTGCTCGGACTCGCGCTCATCGTTGTGCCGCCCATCGTGGTCGGGCTTTTCGCGCGCGTCGTGACAGCGACGTTCGACAAGCAGGCGAATAGGGTCACGGTGCGGCGACGCGGGCTGATGGGTTCCCAACGGCTGGTGGTGCCGATGCATGATGTCGTGCGAGTCGACTGCTCGGAGTTCCGGACTCGGCTGCCCCGAACGGTAGTGGAACGGTGGTTGCCGAAGCTCACGCAGGAGTGCTACGTGGTGCGCCTGGTCCTGAACTCGGGACGCACGCTGTCGCTGATCGGGATGCGGAGTGGTGAGATGAGCCACCACACCCAGCTGGCGACCGCTGCGCGGTCGTTCTTGGGGCTCGGACCGTCCGAAGAGCTTCGGCCGGCGACGAATCAGTAGGGCCGCCTCGGTCGCTAGCGTCAGCCTTCCTTCACCGTATCTTCGTCGGGACCCTTCGGAGCCTCGCCTGGGCTTCGACACTCTCTGACGCCTGTGTAGCGAATCTCCTCATGGCCGTGGATGGATCGCCGTGACGGCGGCTAGCGAACGCAGCGCGGGCCTTCTTGCCCGCATCGGACTCCGAACCCGCGAGCAACGGGCGTGGGCGATGTACGATTGGGCCAATTCGGCCATGATCGTCATCGTCGTGACGGCGGTCTTTCCCATCTTCTTCTCCTCGTACGCCGCCGCAGACCTTTCGCGTACCACGGCCACGTTCCGGCACAGCGTGGCGACGACCATCGGACTGACCATCATCGCCCTGCTGTCGCCGATCCTGGGCGCCATCGCCGACTACCAGCCGCTCAAAAAGAAGATGCTCGGCGGGTTCCTTGCACTCGGCACCGTGGCGATCGCCCTCATGTTCTTCATTCCCCGCGGAGGATGGCTCATTGCCGCGGTGCTTTTCGTGCTGGCCAACATCGGTGCGAATGGGAGCTTCGTGTTCTACGACTCCCTGCTCCCACACGTCGCGAGCACCGGGGAAATCGACCGGGTGTCGACCGCTGGGTATGCGTTGGGGTACGTCGGCGGCGGCCTGATCCTGCTCGCGAGCCTGGTCGTCATCCAGCGGCCGGATCTCATCGGGCTTCCGTCCGGCGAGGGACTCACGCCTCGAGAAGCATCGCTGCCGGCCCGTCTCGCGTTTCTCGCAACAGCCGTGTGGTGGGCGGTGTTCGCCATCCCGCTGTTCCGGCGCGTTCCCGAGCCCGCAGTGCGTGGCGTATCCGAGGCCGAGCGGCGTCTGGGACCGATGCGCGCTGCCGTCGGTCGGCTGCGCCAGACCTTCCGCGAGCTGCGGCGGTACCGAAACGCGTTTCTCCTGTTGGTCGCGTTCCTGGTGTACAACGACGGGATCGGCACCATCATTCGCATGGCGGCGATCTACGGTGAGGAACTTGGGATCGATCGCAGCGCGCTGATCGGAGCGATCGTGCTGGTGCAGTTCGTGGGGATCCCGTTCGCGTTGCTCTTCGGACAGCTCGCCACGCGCATCGGCTCCAAGTCAGCCATCTTCGTGGGGCTTGCGTCCTACGTAGGGATCACCGTGGTCGGATACTTCATGCGGACGGCCACACATTTTCTCATCCTGGCCGTGCTCGTGGGGATGGTGCAGGGCGGCACGCAAGCGCTGAGCCGTTCCCTGTTCGGGAGCATGATTCCGCGCCATGAGTCGGGTGAGTTCTTCGGGCTGTTTGCGGTCTTCGAGAAATTCGCGGGGATTTTCGGCCCGGCGATCTTCGGCCTCATGCTTGCGCTCACCGGATCGAGCCGCAGCGCGATCCTGTCGATCGTCGGGTTCTTCATCGTCGGTGCTGTCCTCCTCACCATGGTGAACGTCGATGAAGGCCAGCGGGTGGCACGGGAGGCTGAGCGGTCGGTTCAGGCGCCAACGGCGCCGTCGTCGGTGTGAGCGGCGCTGGACGAACGACACGCTGGTCGCGCCGGCGCGGCGGAATATCTTCGAACCATCGCGTGTCCTCGGCGGACGAAAGGTGATACCATGACGCTCGAGCAGGGCTTTCTCTGGCTGGTCGCTGCCGCGTTTGCGGCCATCGGCGTAGGCTTTCTGTGGGCCCCCGAAGCGTGGGCACGGTACATCGAGATCGTTGTGCCAACGCCCACGGCGCGCACCGACCTGCGCGCCACCTACGGCGGCTTCGTACTCGCGTTCGGCGTGTTCCTGGGCGTGAGTGCCTTGTGGCCTGATTGGACGCGCGCCGGGTTGGCGGCCTGCGGCCTGGCCCTGGCCGGATTCGCGGCGGGTCGCCTCATCGGCATCCTCGTCGAGGGCGTCGCCAGCCGACTGATGTACGTCTTCCTGCTCATCGAGGTCACCGGAGCGGTGCTGGCGTTCTACGGACTGGTCCGCCACGGCCGACTGTGATCGACCGCTGTCTGCCACGCTGGAGGGGCTTCGCGGTGGTCACCCGTAGGACGACCCGATTAGCTTGAGACGTTGCCCATCGTGATGCGGATGGGATGGCGGGGCGGAACGACGGGTACGCCGTTCGCGTTCCGGCCGTCCGTCGGCGCGTCCTCACCCCAACCACTCGTATCGTCGTGACGAAGTCTCCCTCGATGTTCCGCAACGCGCGAATTCCCTACGGCACGTGGGGCAGTAGTTACTTCCCCGCGTGGCAGACCTCGGCGCTCGCCGAGGTCAACATCGGGCAGTTCGCTGGCGAAGCCATGAACCGGATTCTGGCGCTGCGACGGGTTCCGACCAATGCGCTGGACTATCTGGTCATCGGCTCGACCATTCCTTGGCACTGGAAGTTCTGGAACGCGCCGCTGGTGGCGAGCTGCATGGGCCATCGGGTGCCGGGCTTCCACATGGAACAGGCGTGCGCCACCGGACTCCAGGCCGTTCTCCTCGCGGGGGCCGAAGTGGACACCGGAGCCCACGACGTGGTGGGTGTACTCACGTTCGACCGGACCAGCGACTCGCCCGTCGGCGTGTTTCCCGAGCGACGGGCCCACGAACGCACCAAGCCGATCAGTGATGTGTGGGACAACTTCGGGTTCGACCCGGCCACGGGGAACGCCATGATCACCACGGCGGGTCTCGCCGCGCGCAAGTATAACATCGATCGCCAAGAGGTCGACGAGCTCGCGTTTCACCGGCACGAGCAGTACTTCCAGGCGAAACGATCGGGATTTCTCGAGCGCGTGCTCGTGCCGCTCGAGGTTCTAAACCTCCAGGGCCGGCCCATGGGGCGCATCGACGATGATCTTGGCGTGCGAAAGCTGACGCTGGAAGGCCTGCGCGCGATGCGCGAGCTGGATACCTGTGTCACGAGCGGCACGCAGACCCACGCGTCCGATGGAATGGCCGCGCTCTTGGTGACCACGCCGGGACGCGCCAAGGAGCTGAGCCCGCGTCCCGAGATCGAGATCCGATTCGTGGCGAAGGCGGTGGTGCGCGCGCAGCCAAGCCTGATGCCGGAGGCGCCGGCGCTGGCCGTCAAGAAGCTGCTCGGTGCCACAGGGCTCACGATGGCCGACATCGCCGTCGTCAAGAATCACAATCCGTTCGCTGTGAACGACGCGGTGTTCACTCGAGTCATGGACTTCGACTGGAAGAAGATGAACACCACGGGCAGCTCACTCGTGTGGGGTCATCCACAGGGACCGACGCTCACTCGCATCGTGATCGAGGCCTTGGAGGAAGCGGTCGACCTCGGCGGTGGGCACGTGCTCGTGTTCGGATGCGCCGCCGGCGACCTCGGCATTGCGGCGATCCTCAAGGTGTCGGAAGGAGCGTGAGGGGATGAGCACGGTGATGCGACAGCCGACCCTGCAGACGATCGGCCTGGGGACCGTCCTCGACCTGTTCCGGAATGGCCGGCCGCCGGCTGACGCGGGTGAACTGGTGGAGCGCGTGTTCGGCCCGGCGGCTCGCCGCGGCGCCATGGTGATCTCCGGCGCCAATGGAATCGTCGGTGCAGGAAAGACGATGCAGCTGGGATCCCGGCTCGAGCCGCACGGCGTGCGTCTGGTGGCGCTCGACTTCCCCAACGCCCCCGACGGGATCGGGAAGCAGTACCCGGGCTTGGTCCAAGCATTCGGATCCGACGGCGCGGCGCGGATCATGGCGAACATCGTACGGCTGACCTACGACGGACAACGCCTTCCGCCGGAGCTGACGAATCTCGAGCCGCGGTTCCTGCTGGAAGCCATCCCGGAAATCCTGGAAGTGAAGCGTGCGCACTACCGCATCTTCCGCGAGGCGTTTCCCGGCATCGGGATCCGATCGGTGACCTCGGGCTTCCCCAGTGCCGAGCTGGGTGTGGGGATCGCCCATCCCGCGTTCCCGCACGAGATCAACAAGGTGTGGGAAATCGTGGAGCCGGAGCCGTCGGCATTCACCCAGTTGCTGTGGACACTCGGGCTCGTCCCCGTCCCGGTGAGCGATCACTGGTCGTTCGTGCTGGACGTGCTGTTCTGCGGCGTCACGCTGGCCGGGCTCCGCTACCACCACGCCCGCAACATGCCGTATTGGAAGATCGACAAGTTTGCGCGCAAACTCGTGGGACCCAATCCGTTCCGAGCGCACGACGCCATCGGCGCCAAGGGCGCAAACTTCCTCACGTGGTCGTGTCTCCATCACCTGGCGGAGCACTACGGCGAGGTCTTCCGTCCGACGCCGGAGCTCGAGGCGCACAAGGACAGCGGGCAGGACTGGTACCCGCCCAACCACTTCCGACCGGTGGTGAACTGGTCGCTGGACGAGATCGACCGGGAGGAGTTCCGCGCGTGGCTCCTGGGACCCGTGTACCAGATGACGAGCCTCATGTTGCACGAGCGGCGGGCACACCTCGCACACCTGAATGCCATCGGGGAGCTGTGCGCCCAGTTCCGTCGTGGTGTGCTCGCGTTGATGCGGGAAGCTGGCCCCGACGGAGTGCGTGAGACCGTGCAGGCCTATCATCGGCTGCACCCCGCCGCGGCCAAGAGCGCCTGGTATCCCAAGGCCGTGGCGACGATGGACGCCCCGGAGTGGCAACAGCTCTACGTGAATGCCGAGCACGACGGCCACGTCGGTGTGATATCGATCAGCCGAGAGTCGTACAACCGCGACGTCGATGCGGAGTTGAATCGAGCACTCGACTGGCTCGTGGCCGCGACGATCGATCGGGTGATCGTGACCGGCGATTTCCATCTCTCGACCCAGATGGTCGGCGCCGACACCGCGGAGTTCTATCCGGCGCTGGAGCGTGCGGAGGACGGTGAACGGATCGCGAGCAACTGGTCGCGCACCGCGCGGCGACTCCACGACGATTTCGCCATCTCGGTGGGGTTCGTTGCCGGGAAACGAGCACTCGGCGGCATGCTGGAACTGCTCACGCATTGCCACTTTCTCCTGGCGGTCGAGGGGGCGTCGTTGGGGTTCCCCGAAGTGACCCTGCCCGTCGTGCCCGGAATGGAGGGCTGCCACTGGCCGTTCCGCAAAGTGGGCGCGACCGATCGGCAGAAGCTGATGCACCTGCTCATGAGCGGGCGACCGGTGCGGGCCCCGGAGGCAGTGGGGTGGCTGATCGACTATGCGGGGCCGCTGAACGCGGCTCTGGCCACGGCTTGGGCTGTCGCCACCGGTGCCCCGCACGATGTCAAACCGCGCAAGCTCGCGACCGGGAAGATCCAGGTGTCGGCCGACATCAGCGGACTACCGCCCACCGGTGCGCCGGAGACCGAGGCGGGCCGCGCAGCCATCATGGAGTGCGTGCAGCGTTCCTGCGACGTATCGCTCCACGATGCCTTACCGCTCCAGGCTAAGCTGTCGGCGGCGTTCATGGTCTCGGAGGCGTGTCGCTCGGGTGTGGTTGGGGCTGAGTACCAGAAGACGGTGAAGGTATGATCGGATGGGCGCACGGGGCTCACCGAAGACCAGCCGCGCCCTTCGGTCGCGTGGTGCTTGTGGCTTTTCTCGCGTTCACTGCCTGTGGTGACGATGACGACATCACGGGATCCGGAAACGCGCCCGCCGATCACACGATCAGCAAGAGCGGCGCCGTGCACAAGGCCGGCCTGGAGGATGCGACCGTGAATTGCACCGGCTGCCACGGCGCCGACCTGATGGGTGGCCCCACTGGGCAACCGTCGTGCTACACGTGTCACGGAAAGCGGTGGAACTGACCGGGAGGAAGCGTCGGTGTGCTTCTTTCTTCCGTCCCACGGGTCACGGTATACACGCCGTCCGAGACAAGGCCCGGGTAGTGGGCCTCGAAAGCGGCGCGGATCTGTTCCAGCGGCAAGTCGGCGAACTGGCCACGGTCGCGCACATACTCCATGTAGCGGTTCCCCTCCCGGTCTGCCTGTTGGAACAGACTGTCGTGTCGTCCGTCGAACTCGAGAGGCTCCACCCCAAAGCGCTCGCACAGAGCCCTGTTGAATGCTGGCGTCGCCTTGACCCATCGGCGCTCGATCCAGAGTTCGGCATAGCCGTGGAACACAAAGAGGTCAGTACCCATGGCGCGCTGCATGGCGGCCGTCGCAAGGTGGTTCCGGACGTCCGCGAACCCAAGCCGGCTGGGAATGCCGAGCGCCCGCGCGGCTGCGGCCAGCAGCAGCGCCTTGGCCACGCAGAAGCCGCTGCCCCGTGCGAGCACGCTGCTGGCGCGCATCGCGTCCGGACGAAGGTCGATGTCGCTGGCATCGTACCGGATGCGGTCGCGCACGGCGTAGTAGAGGGCTGTCGCCCGTCCGGTGGTCTCGTCAGTGCTCCTGGCGAGGTGGGTCGCGAAGTGGACGACGGAGGGGTGTTCCGCGTCAATGAACCGGGTGGCAACCAGGTAGGCGTTGGGCTCGACTGCCGGTGAGTGCATGACGCTCCGCGCCGGCTCGGGTCACGACGTTGCGGTGACCGACTCCACTGCTTCGAGAATCTCCTCTTCGGTGAGGAGCCGCTCCGACTTCTTGGCGACGGCGAGTACGGCCTGCACCACATCCTGGCTAGTGGGCAGACCGCGGCTCTGGAGGTAGAAGATCACGTTCGACGCGCCGGACATGTGACCGATCTCGATCTCCTGCTCCCGGCCCACCCAGCTCGCCGGCACCCCCGAATAGACGCGATCGGCGAGCCATGCCGCGCCCTTCCGCTGCGCCTTGATCACGGCCGCCGCGTGAACGCCCGTTGCCGTGCGGAACGCGTCTCGGCCCACAATCGGCGTATTGACCGGGATGGGCACGCCGACGGCCTTTGACACGGTGTCGACGTAGTCCGGCAGGGCCGTCAAATCGTCGTGGCGCCACCCCAGGAGCTTGAGGTTCACGAGCAGCTGCTCCATCGGCGTGTTCCCGACCCGCTCGCCCACGCCCAACGCCGTTCCGTGTACGCGCGTGGCTCCAGCCTCGATCGCCGCCAGCGTGTTCGCCACGTCCAGCCCGCGATCCCGATGACCGTGCCAATCGATGCCGACCCGGTCGGCGACGCCGAGCTCGACCGTGAGCCGTTTGACCCAGGAAACGAGGTTCCGGACGCCTTGGGGGACCGCGGCCCCCACGGTATCACACAGGCACAGTCGCTTCGCTCCCGCGTCGACAGCTGCCGAGAGCAGTACGCGCAGATCGTTGGGGTTGGCGCGGATCGTGTCCTCGGTCACGTACATGACGTCGAGACCCTCACCGACCGCGAATTCCACCGCGTCCCGTGAGAGCCGCAGGATGTGATCGATGTCCCATTCTTCGGCGTACTGTCGGATGGGGCTCGACCCGATGAACACACACGCCTCGATGGGAACACCCGTCTTCTGCGTGACGTCCGCGATCGGCTGAATGTCGACTACCATGGTCCGGGCGGCGCAGTTGGCATGGATGTGCAGCTTGTTGTCGGCGATCTCTCGGCAGAGCCGCTCCACCGCCTCGCGCTGCCGGGGGCCGGATCCGGGCAGCCCGATATCCGCCGTCTCGATTCCAAGACTGTCCATCAGATGGAGAATCTTGATCTTGATCCCGAGCGGCGGGTCGGTCACGGACGGACTCTGCAGGCCGTCGCGTAGGGTCTCGTCGTCGAGCATGGCGACGGTTGGCGACGGCGCACCACCAGCGTCGGCGCTCGCCCAGTCGTAGATCAACGTGTCTTCGGAGGGAACCGTCGCCATATGACCCCCGGATAACGCTCGTGTCACACCGCGGCGCGGCCGAATTGCCGTGCGCGCTCGAGCATCCTCGCCGCCTTCTTGTCGTCGCCCTGCTCCTTGGCGATGTGCGCGAGGTGATACAGGCTACTCACCTCTTCGATTCCCTCGTCGATCGAGCGCTGGAACTCCTTCGCTGCAGCATCGAGGTCCCCCCTCCGCTCATAAATCACGCCGATGTGGTACCGCGCCATGAGGTACTCGGGGGTGAGTGCCGTGCACTTCTCGAAGTGCTCGAGCGCCTGGTCCAGCTCACCGGCGTGGAACAACGCGATGGCGAGTCGGTAATGCGCCGCGTTGTAGCGCGGATCGATCTGCAGACAGCGGCGATAGGCGCGGATAGCCTCGGGCATATTGCCGCGATGGTAGAAGGCGACGCCGAGGTCATAGGAACAGGTGACGAAGTTGGGCGCCAACTCGAGCGCCTTCTGGTATGACTCGATTGCCTTGTCCAGTGTGCCTTGATGGAAGTAGACCGTACCGAGCATGTGATTCGCTAGGGCGTGGTCGGGTTCGGCGTCGACCAGGCGCTCCAACTCGCGACGCGCGTCGCGGTGCTTGCCGTCCCGCTCGGGGACCAGCGCGTGCAGTAACCGGTGATCGATGTACGCGTCGCGGAGAAACATTCCGCACTCGGCGCAGAACTTGTCCTTTTCGGTCGCATCCCGACCGCATCGGGTGCATCGCATTGGTGGAGTCTCCTTGAGTCCAGCGAGGCTTCCCCCGCCTGCCTACCGTAAAGATGTGCTCGGGACCGTGACCCCACAACGCGCCAGGTCGCGGCCCGGGGGTGGACCTCGCGCGTCGGGCACCCGCCAGGCAACTTTGGGCATCGCCTGAGCGAGGGAGGGGGTATGGCGTCCTATGACATCGGGGTGATTCCGGGCGACGGCATCGGCCCGGAAGTGCTGCGGGAGGGGCTGAAAGTCTTGGAAGTGACCGCCGCAATCGAGGGCTTCACCTATCGGCTCATCGAATATCCCTACGGCGGGGCGTACTACCTCGAGACTAAAGAGTTGGTGACGGACCGCGTGATCGACGAGTGGCGCACGTTGGACGCCGTGCTGTTGGGGGCAATCGGCCACCCGGACGTCGAGCCGGGATTGGTGGAACGGTCGGTGATCCTGGGACTCCGCTTCGGGCTGGATCTCTACGTCAACCTGCGTCCCATCAAGCTGTATGCCGAGCACCTGTGCCCGCTCAAGGGCAAGACGCCTGCCGACATCGACTTCGTCGTGGTCCGGGAGAATACCGAGGGGTTGTATTCGCAGATTGGCGGGCATCTGAAGAAGGGCACCCCCGACGAAGTCGCGCTCGTGAACGGCGTGTACACGTGGAAGGGATGCGAGCGGGCATCGCGCTATGCGTTCGAGTTGGCCCAGCAACGTGCCGCACAGCGGGGGCCGGGCCACCACGCCAAGGTGACGCTCGTCGACAAGGCCAATGCGCTGAGGCCCCACGATATCTGGACCCGCGCCTACGCCGAGGTGGCGCGTGACTTCCCGGACGTCGAGACTGACCACGCCTATGTCGATGCCTGCTGCATGTGGATGATCAAGAACCCCGAGTGGTTCGACGTCATTGTTACCACCAACATGTTCGGTGATATCATCACCGATCTCGGGGCGATGCTTCAGGGCGGTATGGGCATCGCCGCCTCGGGCAACATCCACCCGGGCACGACCTCCATGTTCGAGCCGATTCATGGCTCTGCACCCAAACACGCCGGAAAGAACGTGGCGTGCCCGCTCGGAGCGATCGGGGCGGTGGGGATGATGCTCGACTTTCTGGGCGAGGTTCAGGCAGCCGAACGCATCGAGGGCGCGATGGCCGATCTCCTCGCGAGCGGGAAGGTACCGTCGGCCGACGCGCGGAGCGGGATCTCAACGTCCGCCATGGGCGACATGGTCGTCGAGCACGTGCGCCGTACCTGAAGCGCTAGATCAGGACCCGGGCCGCTTTTTGCGTGTGTAGATGGTCTTGAAATCCAGAAGCATGAGGAGCCGGCAGTCCGCGCAGTCATCACCCACCTGCCCGGGCGTTATCGGATCTGCACACACCTCGAACCCCAGGTCACGGTAGAGCGCCATCATTTCCTCGGCGCGCTGACCGTCGGCGATGAACCGTCGCTCCCATCCGTCGGCCACCCGCGCAGGATCCGGTGCGAGCTGAGCCTCGGAGAGCACTCGCCGCGCCTCCTGCTCCACGATGGGTCCCAGCGAGCGGGCGGTGTGCCGATCGGGCCCGGCCTCGATGTCCTCCTCGCCCGCCACCCGATCATCGTGGTCGTTCTTCATCCCCGGCACGCCAAGTGATTCCTCACGACGCTGCCTCGGCTCGGTCGGCGGCGAGCTGTTCGAGCCGGCGGTGGCCCAGCACGGCCGCGCCGAGCGCGGAGGTGAACTGCACGAGATCTCCCTCGGGCACGTTGACCTCGGTCCCCAACTCCTTGCGGATCACGTCAATCATTCGCCGAAATCGCAGGATCCCACCAATCAGTGTGAATTCCGGCTCCATCCGCACGCGCTTCATGAGCTGAACTGAGCGACCCACGAGCGAGACGATGGCTCCATGCATGATGTCGGCGGGGGCAACCCCCTGCGACAAGTGATTGATCACTTCGGACTCGGCAAATACCGCACAGACGCCGGAGATGGTAATCGGCTCCTTCGATGTGGCCACGAGCGGGCCGATCTCTTCCGTCGAGTATCCCATGTAGCGGGCGGTCTTCTCGAGAAACGCTCCCGTGCCGGCGGCGCACTTGTCGTTCAGCCGAAACGACTTCACCTTGGCTCCGTCACCCAGCCGGCTGGCCTTCATGGTCTGCCCGCCCACGTCGAGGATCGTCTGCGTGGCAGGAAAGAGTAGCGTCGTGCCTCGCGCCGCGGCCGTAATGTCGGTGACCTTCACGTCCGCGAGCGTTACCTGGTGACGTCCGAAGCCCGTCGCGACGATGTACGACACGTCATCTGGGCCGAGTTTCGCCGCGGTCAGGGCGGCCTGGTACACGCGCTCGGCGATCTCGGCCAGCTTGAACCCGGTGGGCGACATGGCGCGCCCCACGATCTCGTGATCGTGTCGCAGGACGAGCGCCTTGGTGTAGGTCGATCCGACGTCGATGCCGACCGTATGGCTCATGCGTCCTGCCTGGCTGGAGACCGCGCGGCGAGGATGTGGTCGAGCGCAAACAGGGCCGCGCCGAGCGCGCCCATGTAGTGGGATTCCTCACTGACGTTGACGGAGAGACCGAGGCTACGGTTCAGCGCGTCCACCATCGCCACGTTCCGTGCCACCCCGCCGGTGAATGTCACCTGCTCGTTGATGCCCACCCGCCGCAGGAGGCCGGTCGACCGGCCGGCAATCGATTGGTGCACGCCCAGAAGGATATCCTCGATCTTCTTCCCCCTGCCGAGCCACGACAGCACCTCCGACTCCGCGAAGACGGTGCAGGTCGTGCTGATCTTGACGGCCTTTTCGCCGCGGAGGGCTGTCGGTCCCAGATCGTCGAGCGGAATGTCGAGCGCGCTCGACGCGGCGCCGAGGAAGCGCCCCGTCCCCGCGGCACATTTGTCGTTCATACAGAAGTCCACGATCTCACCGGTGGGAGACACACTGATCGCCTTGGTGTCCTGGCCGCCCATGTCCACCACCGTTCGCGTGTCGGGAAACATGTGCACGGCCCCGCGGCCATGGCAGCTGATCTCGGTGATCTGCGTGTTGCCGAACGTGACCTTGTATCGGCCGTACCCGGTGCCCACCACGTATTCCACCTCTTCTTCCCGCAGATCGCCTGACCGCAGGGCCTCCTCGAACGCGTGCTCGGCTGCCCGGATGACGTTGGCGCCGGTATCGGTGAGCGACCGCGCGACGATTGTTCTGTCCTCATCGATGATTACGGCCTTGGTCTGGGTCGACCCGACGTCCACTCCCGCTGCGTGCGCCATGGAGCACTCCGTCCGTTACACCTGGTGATCGCGGATCACCGCCTGCTGCCGGCGGGCGGCAAGACCCTCGAAGAACGCGTCAATTCGGTTCTTGAGCTGTGCCTCCGACACCACGCGTCGATCCATCATGTCCGATTCGATGAAGAGGCTGGGCACGTCACGTTCCTTCATGAGTGCGCGCCGGTTGTCGGCCAGGCCGGTCGAGACCGTGCGGCAGCTCTTGATCGGATGGTACACGATGCCGTCGGCGCGAAACGCATCGAACATCTCGAGCAGGATGCCTGTCTGGAAGAACATGTTATCCATCGCGTCCCGCACGCTGATCAGGATGCCTTCCGCCAGGCTCTCGATGGGGTGGGTCAGGTCGTACTCGAACCCCCGGCTCGTTCCGCCCGAGGCAAAGCGCAGATATGTGGAGCTAACGAAGTTCCCACCCAGTTCCGTGAACAGCTCTGAGAAGCGGCGGAAGATCGGATAGCAGGGCACGCCGACAAAGATGAGTCGGTACCGCTCGTCGGTGAGCGTGCCGATCCCGTGGGCGCTCTTGTACTCCATTTCCTCGACGAGATCCTCGAAATAGCGCGCCCCTTCAGGTGAGCCCCGGAAGCCGTTCGCCACCCCGAGGAAGATCGTGCCGTCGGTGAGCGCGTTGAACACGGAAGGCCGGGCCTGGTTCAGCTCGAGCACCCGCTTCCAGGCGCGACTCATCGTGTTCGCCTCGCGCATGCTCTCACGTAGCCGGTCGATATCGAAGGCAACTCCGGTCACGTCCTCCAGCAGCGGGATCAGTTCCTGAACCTGTGCCTGCACGTAGCGACGGTCATTCTCGAAGTCCAGGTCACCGGGCCAGGTCTGTGCGTCTTCCCCCCGCGTGCCGGGCACGTCAAGAGTGAAGATCGGCACGTCGTACATCCGCTCCCAGATTTCGGCCCACTTGATGTACGTGTTGCAGGCGTTGGTGTACACGGCGATAGCGGGCTTCGGGATACGCCCCATCGGTAGCTCGCCGCCCCTGAGCTGCGTGGCCACATCGGCCTTGACGTATCCGCAGATGTCCGGTGAGTACCCGTAATCCTCCGCCTCGTTCAGGTACTCGTGGGCGACCCGTCGCACGGCGGTTTGAAGTGAGTTGATCTCGGGAAAGACGATAGGGAGGTCGAACGTCCGCAGGAGCTCTGCCAGGCTCCCCATCACGAAGACGTAGGCACCCCCGCGTCCCTCGGCGGCGGCCTGGGTGAGTCCGTCAAACCATTCGCGGAACAGCCGTGCGCCGTCCTTGTTGCCGCGTCCGACGAGGGCGGTATCGGTTGTCAGATCGGCCATGGCGTTCGGTCCTCTCTCACTCGAACAGAATGTTCTCGACGAAGGTCTCGAGCTGCACCTCGAGATGCTCGAAGCTCGTCATGTTCTCCTCGAACTCGCTCACGAAGTAGGGCACGTTCTGCTCGTCCAGTGCGCGGGTATACGCTACCTGCTCCTCGAGCCCGGGTTCGCACATCTTGGCAGCGGTCACGATCGCGGCCTGCGCGTCGGCATCGCGGATGCGTTCCAGCAGCATGCGCTCCTTGGGCTTGCGCAGATCGTGTTGCACCGGGCTGTAGGATGACCGCTCGAGATAGGCCTCGGCGAGGCTGCGGAGCGGGTCCCCGTCGGTGCTCACGTCGTCGAGGATCCATCGCAGACCAATCAGCAGATCGTCGTCCACCACGTAGCACGATCGACCGATGGCCCGTATGAGGTCGAGCGGTGGCTGCTCACAGAATCCACCCTCATACACCACGCGGATGCGGTCCTGGCGCTTGGCTGGCCGACTGCGGATCTGCGGCAACACGCTGCCGAGGAGTGCGTTGTGCTCCTCGCGCGGAATCAGGCCGCCGACTGCCACCAGGGCGTACGCGTCTTCGGCGTCAATGAGCCAGGGAGACTCCCGTTTGATCCGGTAGAGGTCGCGCAGTAGTCCACGATTCGCGTTGAATACCGCGAGGGACGTGCGCAACCCCTCGTCGCTGATCTCGGCGCCCGTGACGTTCTGCACCGCTCGGCGCAGGCGGTCGTACTCACCCCGCAGGTACTCGACGGCATGTGCCGAGTTGGCGTTTTGGGGGAGGTACAGGATCTGGCACGGGTAGGGGAAGTTGCGGCCCCACACAGCGGCCAGGTTGCGGGCGGCATCGCAGATCGGGTGCGTGACAAACATCTCGAGCTCGATGTGACGGCTCAACACCAACTCGAGCGACGTCTTGACGATCGAGCAGAGGTACGACCCGAATCGCGACTCCGCCTGCGTTGCCTCCACCGGTCCGCCGCGAACCTTGAAGGGCAGCGCACCGGCTGCGTGCACGATCTCTTCAGGAAAATAGACTTGGAAGTGCCCGACCACCTTGCCGCCGGCATCCCGCCAACGGCGCACGGTCGGGTAGCTCACATCGTCGAGCAGCTCCCGGCATTGGAACAGGATCTCATCCAGGGGCTGGTCGCGCCACTCGGGAAACGTGATGACGTCGGTCATCGGTTCGGCCACCTGGTCATGCCTCCACCACCGCCTTCTGCCACGTCGTGCCGGGTCGCTCCAAACTGTAATAGACTTTGATCTCCTCGGTCTCGTCGAAAATCTGCGGCACCACCTGCACCTCCATCCCGATCGCGATAGTCTCCTCCGGTATGCTGTCGCCGAACCACGCGAGGGCGCGTCCGCCCTCCTCGAGATCCACCACGCCCACGATGTACGGTGCGACGTCTTCGAATCCGGTTGGCGCTGCCACGATCTTGGTGAACGTGACGAGTGTGCCCCTACCGCTCATTTCGGAGAACTCGAACTCGCCACCCATGCAGGTATCGCAGTCGGCCTTCGGCGGGAACGACACGGCGCCGCAGCGCTTGCACCGTGAGCCCATGAGCCGGCCCCCCTTGAGGTACCGGGCGAAGTCCGAGACTTTCGTGTACGGCGTGTAGTTCACCTTCCCGAACCACTTGAACATCGCTCAATCCCTCGTGAGTACCTGGACGAAGCAGTACTGTCCGATGCCGCCCACGTTGTGGGTGAGTCCGACGTCGGCGTCGGGCACTTGTCGCTCACCGGCTTCGCCGCGGAGCTGCTTCGCGATCTCGTAGGTCATCGACACGCCGGTCGCGCCGATGGGGTGGCCCTTCGCCTTGAGTCCGCCGTCCACGTTCACGGCCACCGTGCCACCGATGTACGTCTGCCGGTCGGCCACGAACGCTCCACCCTCGCCCTTCTCGCAGAACCCCAGATCCTCGTATGCCATGATCTCGGCGATGGTGAAACAATCGTGCACGTCGGCCACCTTCACGTCCTTGGCTGTGACATCCGCCATCTCGTACGCCTGCACGGCTGCCGCTTCGGCGCTGGGAAGCCCCACCAGGCTCGGACGCCGCAGCACCGACATGCTAGCCGTGGCGCAGCCCATGCCGCGGAGCCAGACCGGGTGTGACGACACGTCCTTCGCCACCTGCTCGCTCGCCAGAATCACACAAGCGGCGCCGTCCGCATTGGCGCAGCAGTCGTACACCTGAAATGGCGTGGCTACGTCTTCCGACGCCGCAGCCTTCTCCTTCGTTATCGCCTTGCGGAACAACGCCTTGGGGTTCATGGCCCCGTAGTGGTGATTCTTGATCGCCACCTCGGTGAGTTGGTCACGGGTCGTGCCGAACTCGTGCATGTGCCGTTTGGCGAACATGGCGTAGTAGCCCGGGAACGTGGTGCCGAAACCGGACTCCCACTGCACCTCGCCCACTCGCCCCATGAGCGCCAGGATCTCGGCAGTCCCCAACTCCGTCATCTTCTGGCAGCCGATCACCGCCACCACGTCGTGCACGCCCGCTGCGATCGCGAGCCAGGCCGTGCGTACCGCGGCACTCCCCGATGCGCACGCCACCTCCGTGAGCCACGTGGGCTGGGGCACCAGACCGAGGTACTCCTGCACCACGCCGGCGAGCGAGCGCTGCTTGTGGTATTCGGGGACCGCGCCGATCACGGAGGCATCAATGGCGGAACGCTCGATGCCTGCGTCTTCCATGGCTTCCCGAAAAGCCTCGAATGCCAGTTCCTGGACCGTTGCGTCACTTCTCCGGCCGAACACTCCGTGGCCGAGGCCGATGATTCCCACTCTAGTCATCGCGTTCTCGCGTCCTGTTCACATGTATTGTCCGCCGTCGATCTTGACCACCTCACCGGTGATGTGGCGAGCCCGGTCAGAACAGAGAAAGGCCACCAAGTCCGCGCACTCGTCCGGTGTGGCGAACCGGCCCAGCGCTGTCTCGTCCATCGCCTTGGTGAGAAACTCGGGCGGGATGTGCTCCGCCATCTCGGTCATCACCATCCCCGGGGCGACGACATTCACGTTGACGTTGAACTTGCCCAGCTCCCGGGCCAACGACTTGCTCATCGCGATCTCGCCACCTTTGGATGCGGCGTAGTTGGTCTGGGCGAACTTGCCCCGCATCCCGTTGATCGACGATATGTTGACGATCTTGCCGCCCTTCTGGTCCTTGAAGACGATTGCGGCGGCCTTGTTGTAGTTGAAATATCCCTTGAGGTTCACCGCGATCACCGTGTCCCACTGCTCCTCGGTCATCTTCCAGATCACGCCGTCCCAGTTGATGCCCGCGTTGCACACAAGAATGTCGAGCCGTCCCCACTCGCGTACCACCGTCTGCACCATGTTGTGGGCGTCGTCGTAGCTGGCCACGTCGGCTTTCACCGCCAACCCCTTGCGGCCGGCGGCCTCGATCTGGGCAACGACTCCCTTTGCCTCGGCATCGTGTCGGCGGTAGTTGATCGCCACACTGCAACCTTCGCGCGCGAGGGTGTGCGCGATCGCCGCCCCGATGCCAACGCTGCCACCGGTCACGATGGCGTTCTTGCCTTCCAGGCCTAGGTTCATTGCGTCGGTCTCCTCGTTGCGCTGGACGCGCCTTGTGCCGCCAGTGAACCCCGCTGCCTCATCCGCGGTCCTGGTACTGCGGCGAGATGGCGCGGATCAGCTCGTCGTCCCACGGATGACCCTGGGCCAGGAGCTGCCGCAGCTTGATGAAGTCCACTTCTCGCTTCCCCTTCGGCCCTTCGTTGAACGCACGGAATCCCGCCTTCGCCTCGGTCATCATGTTGAGACCGAGCCATTCGCGATTGGTCACACTGGTGTTGTCCCAGTGCCACTGCTTGTGCTTGCGTAGGCTGTTTACCGTCTTGGACGTGCAGTCGGGCATCAGCATCAGGATCTTGGTGCACAACGCCTCGACCGCCTCGTCGAGCTTGGAGAGGTCGGTTTCTGCGTTGGCCATGACGGTCTTGGCGGCGTCGCGTTCCTTCCCGGTCTTGTAGTCACCGAAGACGATGTTGCCCCATTCGTCGGCGAATCGGTCGATCACTACCATGGGATTGGGGATCCACTGCCCATCCGCTTTCAGCACCGGCACGATCTGGTTGACGAGGCCGATCATCAGGGCCTTGTGCGCGCTCCACAGCTCGCACAGGATGCCGCTCTCCATCGCGCGAGAGAATCCGACATACAAAGGAAGGAAGTCGGTTGATCCGCCGTCCGGTGCCGAGCCATGCTTGGGTCCTGCCTGGCCGAACCGGGCAGTGTCGGCGGCGATGGTGAAATCGCACGCCATGCCGACCTCCTGACCACCCGCGAGCCGCATGCCGTTGACCCGATTCACCACCGGCTTGTCGCACCTGAGAATCGCGTCGATCATGTCGTTGAACAGCCGCATGTACTGCTTGTATTCCTGCGGATTGCCGGCGTAGTACTCAGCGTACTCCTTGGTGTTGCCGCCGGTACAGAATGCCTGGTCACCCACCGCCGTGAACACGACGCATACCACGCTCCGGTCCATGCTGGCCTGGCGGAACGCGAGAATGACCTCTTTGACGGCGTCGGTCGTATAGCTGTTGAGCTGTTTGGGGTTATTGAGGCTGATCCAGGCATTGTGCAGCCGGTTGACCGGTTTGCCGGCCGGGTCCTTCGCAGGACGCAGTTCGTAGAGGATGTGGTCGAACCTGACATCCGGGACCAGCGTATGGCTCTTCAGCATCGTTGTTCCCTCCGCTCCCATGCCCCGTGCTGAGCACGGGGTCACCGCGTTCGATCAGTCCGGAATGAGGATGGCGCGTCTGGTGATCTGATGATCTGCGACCCGGGCGATCACGTCCGGCCCGGCGCTCAATGGAAATGTCTCGATGAAGGGCTCGAGCGTGATGCGTTTGGTCGTGATCAGCTCGAGTGCCGGTGGATACAGCTCCGGTCTGCAGCCCCAGGTGCCCTGGATGGTGGCGTCGAAGGCCATCGCGTTGCTCAAGCGCAGCTCCGCCTTGGCCAGCGTGAACCCCACGACCATCAATGTCGCCGCATGGGTGAGAAGACCGTAGGCCGTCTCCTGTCCCTTTGGATGCCCCGAGCATTCGAAGATCTTCCAGCTGTGCTCGGCGCACCCTGCCGTCTTGGCGAATTCGCGAACCTGGGTACGGAGCGCCTTGAAGTCGGTCGTGGCCGAGTTCACCGTGAGACCGGCGCCGTGCGGAGCCACGGCCGCCAACCGCTTGTCGTCCACGTCGATGGCGACCACAGACGCACCGAACGCCGCTGCGATCTGGGCGCAGTAGGAGCCCACGCCGCCTACGCCGACCACGATCGCGAGATCTTTTGCCATGAGCCGGCTGCGGACCACGGCCTGGTAGGGCGTGGTGACCGCATCAGCCACCACGCTGAGCTGGGACAGACCGTAGTCGCCGCGGTCTTCCACCGGGCAGAGGCCGCGTCCCGGCACGAGAATCCGCTCGGCGAACCCGCCGTCGATGTCGTTCCCGGGCATGACCTGAGCGCGACACACGTTGCTCCGCCCCTCGCGGCACAGGTCGCAGGAACCGCACGGGATCACCGCAGGGATGATGACCTCCGCGCCCGCCAGATCCGCGTAGTCGTCGCCCGCCTCCACCACGGTGCCGCTGATCTCGTGTCCCAACGTGAGGGGCAGAGGCTTCTTGGTGGGAACGCCATCCCTCCAGAATCCGATGTCGGTATGACAGACCCCGCAGCCAGCCACCTCGACCACGACCTGATCGGCGGCGGGGTTCGATGGGCTCTCGACCTCCCGCAGTTCCAGCGGCTGCCCGACGGCGGTGAGCTGGATGGCCTTCATCGTCGTTCCTCTGGGCTGGTGTCGGGAATCGGCAACGCCATCGTCGGTCTCATCCGCACGTGAGGCCGCCAACGAGGTGGTCGGCATACTGGTGGCCGAGCTCTTCGGCGTGGAGCGAGCCCTCAGGGTTGTACCAGCGGGCGATCCAGTTGATACTGCCGAGGATGGCGAACACGGCGATCTTGGCGTCCACCTCACGGAACTCGCCATCGGCGATGCCGCGGGCGATAATGCGTCGCACAGCGCGCTCGTAGCGGTCGCGGGCTGCGATGATCGTGCGCTGTCGTTCGGCCGAGAACGCGCCCACCTCGAAGGCGAGCGGCGAGCCCTCGAGGGTGTCGGTCATCACCCGGACATGCTCACGGATCACGAACGCCAGTTGTTCGGACGCGGTCTCGAGCTTACGGACACCCCGGATGATTCGGTCCAGCTCGGTGAGCGATTCCTGGTGGCATGCCCACAGGATTGCCTCTTTGTCGGGGAAGTAGTGGTACAGGGCGGTCTTCCGTAGGCCCAGGTGCTCGGCAATGTCGTCGAGCGTGGTGGCGTGGAACCCCTTTTCCCGGAACGCCCGCAGGGCCGCATGCAGGATCTCCGCGCGCCGCCTCCGCCGCTTCTCACGGACGTGGGAGGAACGGGTGCTCGGGGCAGACTGGGGGATACTGCGCCTCCGCCTTGGTGATTGAACTCCTGTTAAAATTTTGAATATAAAGTAGGAAATGTCAAGCGTGGGCCGGTTGGGCGGCCGGGTGTAGTCGGTGGCCACCTGTTGACCGCGCTCTGCTCGTGGTGGAACGGCGCATCGCGTTCGGCAGGGAGCCGCAGCTCGCGCGCGTTTGCTAACCCGATCAACTGTCATGCTTGCCAAGCGCGTCCCACATCACCATCATTTCCAACAAGTTCCATCGGATTTATGGCGGCGGTGGGGGTGAGGGAGATCTCCTTAGTCACCTGAGGCGTCCGTGGACTTTCCCAGGATTCTACGAGAGGGTTTCGTCGCGGGCGTGACAGGTGCGGCGCTCGTTGCGGTGTGGTTCCTCATCGTCGACGCCATCGCGGGGAAGCCGTTTTTCACACCGGCCATGCTCGGCTCGGCCGTGTTCTGGGGTGTGCGCGATCCCGCTACCGTCGAGATTGTCTTTCCCGCCATCGTTGGCTACACGATGATCCACATGGTGGCGTTTCTCACGGTGGGGTGGATCGTCGCGGCACTGGCCTCGATGGTCGAGAAGTTCCCTCCGACGTTGTTTCTCCTCGTGGTGTTCTTCGCGATCTTCGAGTTCGGCTTCTATCTGGTCGTGGCCGTGATGGCGCGCCCGCTCTTGGGCGCACTTGCCTGGTGGGCGGTTGCTGTCGGCAACCTCATCGCGGCGGCCGGGATGGGTTACTACTTCTGGAGTGCCCACCCGCGGATCCGCGAGTCGCTGGCGCTCCACCCCCTTGGCGAGACGGCCGACGGCGAGTGAGCGCGTGACCGATCTAGGGCCCGCCCTGCAGGCCTGCATACCGAATCGACAGGCAGCCAGCCTCGGGTCCGGGGCAGTAGTACGAGAGAAACTCGATCTTGGCCTGCCCACCTTCCGACGTGCGCACCGCATACACGTGCCGCCGTGGCTTGAGCAGATGACTGAAGAACCCGTAGCGGTACCAGCGCTCGAGCGCGGCGTTGACGGTATCCCGACCCCAGTCGGTGGCAACCCATGCGGCGCCCACCGGGACGCCGACCACATCCTCGAATCCCACCGCGCCCAGATCGGCGGCGACGCTAGCGCTGATGACACGGAATCGGCGTGCCGCCAAGTCCCACCCCGCGGTGTCGGGCGGCACGAGCTGCGTGCCACGGTCCAAGTCCAGGAACCGCCAGGCATCGAGACGTCGAGTGTCGAGCGTGACCGTGTCCGTGGTGCTGAGTGGCACGGCACGGACACGGGGGACCGATGGGGTGAACACCGCCACGTCGCGCGGCATGATCGACGTGGTCACCACGGTGGCGATGACGGACACGAACAGCCCGAAGGCGAGGACGATCGGCCACGGCAGACCGAACGGACGACGCTGAGACATGGCGCCGTGCAGTGTAACTGCGTGCCGGAACCGGCGTCAAAGGTGGCGGGGTGAGCGCTCCTGCCCGATGGCCCGAGGCACGACAGCGGAAGTTCCGCCAGGCCGCCTTCGTGTACCTGCACGTGGCGATTCTCTACGAGGCCGCTGCATTGGGCATGCTCCAGGCGGGACTCCTCCCGACCCGCGTGGGACCGCCGGTGTTATGGCTCGTGCTGGGCGGGCTCGTCGGGCTCGGCATCGTGGCTGGCCTCTGGCACTGGCAGAACCACTGGTTCGCGCGGGCCGTGTGGGCGATTCATGGCCTGCGGGTGCCGGCCTTGGTGAACGGAGCATTCTTCCGCGGGACCGAGGCGAGGTTACCAACCGAGTTCTACCTAACGGCCCTGGTCATCGTCCTGGTCAACCTCTGGATGCTGGCCCGAGCCGGGTGGGACCTGTGACGCTTCGAGCCTACCGCGACCTGACCGGTGCCGATGCCTCGCGTGTCGGCGAGCAGATCGATGCGCAGCGTGCGCAGCTCGCCGAGCGCCTTGCGTCGGTCCGGTGGGTCGTGGCGGTGATGAGTGGCAAGGGCGGTGTGGGAAAGAGTCACATCACCGGCCTGCTCGCGCGCGGTGCGGCCGCCAGCCTGTCCAATGGGGTGGGAGTGCTCGATGCCGATCTCGCGAGCCCCACGGTCGCACACATGCTCGGGGCCGATGGCCGTTTGGTGGCGACAGAGGCCGGTGTCACGCCCGTGCTCGGCGCGAACGGCGTGCGCGTGGCGTCGAGCGCGTTCTTGCTCGCCGACGACGCGCCGCTGCGATTTCGCGAGCCCAACGGTGAGCGTTGGATCTGGCGTGGTACGCTCGAGGCTGGTGTGTTGCGCGACTTCCTGACTGGCATCCGCTGGGGCACGCTGGACCTGTTGCTTGTCGATCTCCCACCCGGTCCCGGCGGCGTGACGGATCTCGCCCACCTGCTGCCGGCGGTGGATGGTGTCGTGGCGGTGACGATTCCGAGTGAAGAGTCCCGCCGGTCTGTCGCCCGCACGGCGACCACTGCTCGAGAGGCGGGACTGCGGATTCTCGGCGTCGTCGAGAACATGGCCGGGTATGCCTGCGCGGCCTGCGGCGTGCCGGGCCCACTCTTCCCGGGAGATGCTGGCCGCCGGCTCGCGAGCGCGTTCGACGTACCGCTCCTGGGACGGGTCCCGTTCCGGCCCCCAGACGCGCCGGACGCGACTGACCGAGATGCGGAGGCCCTCACGGAGCGGCTCCTGGGTGTACTCGCATGAAGTTCCTTTGCATGGAATGCGACGAGCAGATGCACTTCGCCGAACGGCGCGAACCTGGCGATGGCACCTTCACAGCGAGCTTTGTGTGCCCCCGCTGCGGTCGCGCGATCGCCATGCTCGCCAACCCCATGGAGTCGCAACTCGTCGGCTCACTGGGTGTGAAGATCGGCGGGGAGACGCTCGACGACCCGGAACCGCTGGAATTCGTGCGAGCGCACGTTGAGGGAGCCGATCCAGCATTGACGGGAGGGACGGTGGGACGCTCGCCAACGCCTCCGGACCACCTGGCGTCCCGCCAGCGTCCGGCATGGTCGCCGGCGGCGATGGCACGGCTCGATCGCGTGCCGGGGTTCGTGCGGGGAATGGTCAAGCGTATCTACGGAGAATACGCCACCGAGCGCGGGATTCCCGAAATCACTCCGGAGATCATGGATCGGGCGCGCGTGGAGCTGGGGCTGGAGGGGATGTGACTCAGGCGATCTCCGAGCGTCTGGTGCACGGATTGACGATTCGGATCGATGCGACGCTGTGCGTGTCGTTCGGCGACTGCGTCGACGCCGCCCCCGGGGCGTTTGTACTGGACGGTGACGGCATGGTCACGTTCGCTGCGCCGGAACAAGCGGATCGGGCGCGGCTGCTCGACGCGTGCGCGGCCTGTCCCGTGGACGCGCTGACCGTCATCGATGCGGAGGGACGACAGCTCGTGCCTTGACACGCGTGAGTGCTGTTCGCATACTCGCGCGGCCATCAATCCGAGTGGATGAGTCGGCTTTTCTTCGGCGCCAGGGTGGGGTTGGGAGGGCGGGAGACGGCAGCAGCGTCGCAGCGGCGGTGCTTGCAGGCGCCCGACACCACCGAACCGAAGGGACGTCATGTATCAGGAAGTGTTCGTCCCAGTCGACAACTCGCGGCACTCCGACTGGGCCGTCGATCGCGCCATCGAGATGTGCGCGCTCACCGGCGGCCGCATCACCGGGAACCACGTCTACGCCGCCCGGCTGCACGACGTCCGGTTCCGCCAGCTCGAGACTGGGCTCCCGGCCCAGTTCCAGACGCCCGACGAGATCAAGCGTCAGCGAAAGGTGCACGACAAGCTGATCGAGAAGGGCTTGCAACTCATCTCCGACTCGTTCCTGGACCAGGTAGAGCGGCGCTGCGCCGATCGCAGTGTACGGCTGCGGCGGCAGCTGCTGGAGGGAATCAACTACGAGGAGATCATCAAAGAGGCCAACGCGGGTCGGGGGACGCTTCCCTCGTTGATCGGGTTCGACCCGAACATCGCGGCCAACTATGACGGGGGGCAGACGGTTCGCAGTGACGTCAGACTGGGTGATGACGGGCGCATCGTCGAAGAGGACGACGATCCTACCGACAAGCTGGCCGGGCGGTCCGAGCGGCAGTACGACCTGGTGGTGATGGGCGCGCACGGCATCGGGCGGCAACCGTTCTCGCAGCTGGGTGGCGTGGTGGCCCGCGCGGCGCGCGGCATTGAGAAGGACCTGCTCGTGGTACGCGACGCCCGGTCGCTCACCGGGGGTCGCCTCATGGTGTGTGTCGACGGCTCCGCGTACAGCTACCGGGCGATGCGCGCAGCGCTGGAGTTGGCTCGCACGTTCGGCGCGGAGGTGTACGTGTGCAGCGCATTCGACGTGGAGTACCACCACGCCGTGTTCCACAACATCAAGGACGTGCTCTCGGAGCGCGCTTCGAAGGTGTTCAAGTTCGAGGAGCAGGAGGAACTGCACAACAACATCATCGACAAGGGCCTGCTGAAACTCTGCCAAGCGAACCTCAAACGGGCCGAGGTGATGGCGGGGGAATACCCCGATGTGCCCCTCACCACGCAGATTCTGGTCGGCAAGCCATTCCAGGTGATCCTGCAGTGGGCCGAAGAGATCGAGCCCACACTGCTGGTGATTGGGCGCCACGGCGCGCACCGGATCGACGGCACCGACCAGGGGTCGCAGGCGGAGAATCTCCTCCGGCTCGCGCCGTGCAGTCTGCTGATGACGGGGACGGTCGGCATTCGGCCCGAAGACATTCCCTGGATCGAGGAGGACGGCGAGGCGGGGCTGCCGTGGGCGCCTGAGGCCGAGGTGCGCATCCAGCGCGTCCCGCCATTCGCCCAGGGTATCGCTCGTCGAGCGGTGGAGGAGTTCGTCCTGGACCGTGGCGGCGACGTGGTCACCGGCGCGCTGCTTGATGCGGCAATTCAGAAACTCCTTCCCACCCACATGCAGATGATCATGGGCATCGGCTCTGCCGAGGAGGTGGCCCGGGCGGAGCTGAAAGCCGAGGAGCAGATGGCCAAGACGGTGGTCATGGGGAGCGAGGCCGATGCGGAATCGGCGGGCGCCGAGGTCGAAGTGCGGTGCCCGGTGACGGGTCGCGTCTCGTATCGTGCCCGCTCGGCCGCCGACCCGCCGGTCTGGACGGCCGAAGCGTTCGCGCGGCTCCAGGTCGTGCCGCTCATCGCGCGGCCCCTCGCGCGCATGACGGTAGAGCGGTTCGCACGGGAGCACGCGTTCTGGCGCATCACGACGCGCGTTATGGACGACAACAAGCAGGCGATGATCGAGGCCGACGAATTCGACACCGAAACCATGATGGGGATGTTCCGCGAGCTCCGGGCGAAGCAGATCCGCGCCGAAGCGGAAGGCGGCGATGCGCTCGCGCCGGAGATGCGACGGTTCATCGAAGAGGCGAAGGCACAAGGCGTTACCCGCTGTCCGATCCGTGATCTCGAGGATCGGTCGATCGAGGAGCAAATGGGCGCGTGTCCGGTGGACTTCAAAATGGCGTCTCCCGACGAAGCGCGGCGCGCGGTGGAGCGGCTCATGGCAGAGGACGCCGAGGAACCGCAGCCGTGACGGTATCCGCACTCGCGCTGCTTGGAGATCAGGCCGCGGGCGAACCACGTGTGGGGGACTACGTCCCCCACGTGGTGGCGTGGAACCTCACCGCACGCTGTAACCTCACATGCGCGCACTGCTACATCGCCGCGGGGCCAGCGGCGGGGGAGGTTGGCGAGCTCGGGACCGCCGAGTGTCTGGGGATCATGGATCAGATACTGGCCCTGAACCCCTCGCCGATGTTCATCCTCTCGGGTGGGGAACCGCTCCTGCGCCAGGATCTCACCACGCTGTCCGAAACTGCGGCGGACCGCGGAGCGACGGTCGTCGTGGGCACCAACGGCACCCTACTCACCGACGCGAAGATCGTCGACCTGAAGAACGCCGGCGTGAGTGGGGTGGCGGTGAGTGTCGAATCGCTCGATCCGCACTATCACGATCGATTCCGCCGCGGTCACGGCGCGCTCCGACAGACGCTCGAGGCGGTGGACCGGCTCGCCCGGCACCGCCTGGACTTCGTGGTTCAGACCACCCTCACGCGACACAACCGACCGGAGCTGGCACGGTTGGCCGACTGGGCGGCGGATCGGGGTGCGGTAGCATTCAACGCGTATTTCTTGGTGGCCACGGGCCGTGGCGAGCGCATGGGCGATCTCGATGCCGAAGAATACGAGGAGGCATTGGAGGAGCTCGTGGCGCTCCACCGCCGGCACCTGGGACGCACCATGGTGCGTGCCAAATGCGCGCCGCACTTCATGCGTTTGGTGCACCGCGAGACGCCCGAATCGCCGATCCTCAACTACCGGACGCGCTGCCCCTGCGGGGTGGACTATTGTCGGGTCACCCCAGATGGCAAGGTGACACCATGTCCCTACCTGCCCGCTGCGGCTGGCGACCTGCGACGCGAGTCGTTCGCGGAGGTGTGGCGTGCGTCGCCACTCTTCCGTGCACTGCGCGACGCCCGCCTCGGTGGCCGGTGTGGCCGCTGCGAATACCGTGCGCTGTGTGGTGGCTGCCGGGCCCGCGCGTTCGCGGCCACCGGCGATTACTTGGCCGAAGATCCGTCCTGTGCGTACGATCCGACCGGCACGGCACCGGTGGTCGAGCCACGCGGTCCGGTGATGTACGGCACCGAGGTGCGGCCGGAGCTGCAGTGGACCGCCGAGGCGTTGGCCCGGGTCGAACGCGTCCCGTCGTTTGTGCGCGGCGTGGTCGTGAAGCGGGTTGAGGCGTTCGCCCGATCGCGCGGATTGACCGAGGTCACACCGGCACTCTTGCGAGATGTGCGGCAGTCCATGCCCGTGGATTTCTCGAAGCGGCTTCCCTTCTTCTTGCGTGACGACGATGCCTGAGTGGCTCCCTCTGGTTCAGGCCGCAGCCGA
This sequence comes from Gemmatimonadales bacterium, assembly GCA_041602035.1. Taxonomy (GTDB): domain Bacteria; phylum Gemmatimonadota; class Gemmatimonadetes; order Gemmatimonadales; family GWC2-71-9; genus JAOTVV01. Next base: position 122,140 of record JBFIHA010000003.1, read on the forward strand.
AGGCGCCGGCTATGGGGAGTTCCCTGGCATCGGGGCGCGCAATGCCGTGTGGATCGCGGCGCAGGTGCATTTGATGTTCGCGGCCTTCGTGTTGGGCGTGCCGATGTTCGCGGTGATCACCGAGCTGGTGGGGATCGTGGGCCGCGACCCGAAGTATGACCGGCTGTCGAAGGAGTTCACGCGGCTGTTGGTGTTCGCGTACAGCGCGACGGCCCTCTGGGGCGCCGTACTCGTGTTCTTCCTGACCACGCTCTACCCGCGCTTCTGGGTCCATCTGTCAGGCATCTTCGGCGTTACGATGTGGCTCTACGTGGGCCTGTTCTTCGTCGAGTCGTTCACCTTGTACCTCTACTACTACGGCTGGGACCGATGGAATACTGGCCGTGCCAAGTGGGGGCACTGGGGCCTCGGCGTGCTCCTCAACGTGTGGGGCACCATCGTGATGTTCATTGCGAACGGGTGGCTCACCTACATGATGTCGCCGCCCGAAGGGGTGACCGCCGCGACCCTGCCTGCCGAGGTCGGTCTCTGGAATGCTCTGGCCAATGCGACCTGGATGCCGATCAACATCCATCGCCTAATCGCGAACGCGGTATTCGGCGGCGCGATCGTCGCTGCCTATGCGGCCTACCGGTTCCTCGCTGCCAAGACCGATGAGGAGCGCGCCCATTACGACTGGATGGGCTACGTCGGGAACTTCATCGCGATCGCGACGCTGATCGTGCTACCGTTTGCGGGCTATTGGCTGGGCCGCGAGATCTACGAGTACAACTTCCAGATGGGCGTAACGATGATGGGCGGGTTCATGTCCTGGCTCTGGATCGTCCAGGCCGTCCTGATCGGCGTCCTCTTCCTCGCGGCGAACTACTACCTGTGGATCGGGATGCAGCGCATTCCGGGATCCGAGCGGTTCGCCCAGTACACCAAGTGGATGCTGCTGGTTCTCGTCATCGGCTGGCTGGTCTGGGCCACACCGCACACGCTGATCGTCACGCGGGAGGAAGTCGCCGCGATGGGCGGCTCTCATCACCCGTTCCTCGACGTGCTGGGCGTCATGAGCGCCAAGAACACCGCCGTGAACCTGATGATCCTCACGACGTTCCTCTCGTTCCTGCTGTACCGGCGGGCGAACAAGCGGCCCGTGGTGGATTGGGCTCGGGCCGGCACGGTCGTCCAAGGGGCCATGTTCGGAACCTCGGCGCTCGTGGTGGTCGGGCTCGGGATCGCTGGCTACTTCGTAGTCGATACCGTCCGCATCGGATTCAGCGTCTATCAGGTGATTGCGGTACTAGCGTGCATCATCGGCGTCACGGCGATCGACCTCGCCCTGGTACGCGGCGCCGAGTCGCGCGGTGCCATCCAGTGGGGCCGGATGCCAGAGCGATCGCAATACGCGCTCTTCGTGCTCGCCGTGACGTTTACGTGGCTCATGGGTCTCATGGGGTTCGCGCGGAGCGGGATCCGGCAGCACTGGCACGTGTGGGGGGTGATGCAGGATACGAGCAGCTTCGCCGCCACTCCCGCTCTGGGCTACGCTGCGAACATGATCACCCTCTGTGTGCTGATCTTCCTGGGGCTCGTGGCATTCATCTTCTGGCTGGGTGGCTTGGCGGAACGCGCAATGGGCAAGCCGGAGCCCGTGGCCTCGGTCGGGGCAGCGATCCCCGCGGGAGGACCCTGAGCCATGTGGGTCACGAACCTCAAGGTGGTGACGGTGGCGCTGGTCGTTGTACTGCTCTACACGGCCGTGGCACACATCATCCCACAGCTCGAGTCGGCGGTGCCCGAGCAGCTCACGCTGAGCCCGGACATGAGCCCCCGCGAGCTTGCGGATGCAGGGGAGCGCATCTACAACGGTGTGGGCAACTGCGCCTCGTGCCACGGACTTGGCACCCGCGCCCCGTACCTGCTCGCTGGTCACGACGGTGCTGGGCCAATCGGCGCACGCTGCCTCGTCACGTTCGGCCCCGCGTGCAAGCAATACCTCTACACGTCGCTCGTCGACCCAGTGGACTCGGTCGTGCCCGGGTTTGCGCCGATCATGCCCGACATGCGCGGCCAGCTCCAGGGTGAGAATGAGATTTGGGCGCTCGTGGCGTATTTGGAGTCGGTGGGTGGCGAGATCACGGTGACGGCGGCAGACCTGACGGAACGAGCGTCGGAGGCGGGAGCGGCTGTCATCCCACCGACCCAAGGGACCACAGATGCGCGAGTCCTGCTTCAGGATCAGGCGTGCCTCGGGTGTCACCCGATGGACGGGCAGGGACCGCCGCTGGCGCCGCCCTTCGATGGCATTGGGGCCCGCCTCTCCGCTGAGGAGATCCGTGTTGCGATCCTTGATCCCAGCGCGTCCGTCGCCGACGGGTACGAACAGTACGCCGGTATGATGCCGGAGACCTTCGGGCAGCAGCTCACCGCCGCGCAGCTCGAGGCCCTGGTCCGCTTCCTGGCAGAGCGCCAATGAATCGACTCCGCGCCCTGCTCCGGCACCCATTTTCCCAGGCAGTTGGCCTGTTGTTCGTAGCCTACGTGGTGTTTGAGTTCGGCATCGCGCACGTGCCGCCGCTGCTCGGGGCGGCCAGCGCCCCCGTTCCGGACAGCGTGCTGCTCCAGTACATGCTCACCGCTCTGGTGGGGATCCTCATCTACGTCAGCGACAACGAGAAGCGTTGGCGCGAGTTCAAAGCGCCGATCACCGCGGCCCTGGTGGATCGCGACAAGCGGTGGCTGCGCGGGGGCCTCCTCCTCCTCCTCCCGGTGCTGGTCGGATTCGGCACGTACGATCGCATCCGGCCCAAGGTTGCCGCACCGATCGAACTCCGCTCGGTGCATCCTGCGCCGCCGAGCCAGATCACCTTCCGCGGTCGTACACTGCAGCTGGCGACGCTGGAGAACCCCCTCCGGAAGACGGGATCGCTGGAGGAGCACGAGGCACGCGGGCGGGGCATCTACTATCGCAATTGTCTTCCCTGTCATGGCGACCTACTCGACGGCCGCGGCCACTTCGCGCACGGATTCAACCCGGTTCCGCTCCCATTCGACAAGGGAACAATCGCGCAGCTCCGCGAGGCGTTCGTGTTCTGGCGCATTGCCAAGGGCGGTCCCGGATTGCCAAACGAGGGGACTCCCTGGAACTCGGCAATGCCGGTGTGGGAGGACTTCCTCCCCGAAGAAGACATTTGGGCGGTCACCCTGTTCCTCTACGAGCAGGCGGGTGTGGCGCCGCGGCAGCTCGGTGAAGGAGCGGAGCATGAGTAGCTCGTTCTGCACGCCGGCTCCCCACACCGGGGAGGGGGACGCGGGACACGTGCGCGCCATGGCACGGGTCCGTCGCATCGTCGGCCTGCTCGCGGTGGGCGCCGCCCTGTTTCTCCTTCCCGCATCCCACTTTCCGCGTACGCTCCACGCCCAGGCACCGTCGCGTGGTAAGCTACTCTACGACCAGTGGTGCGCGGAGTGCCACGGCGAGACGGGTGGGGGTGACGGATCGGCCGCCGCGTACATGCTGCCACGGCCTCGCGATTTCACCCGCGCCCTCTACCAAGTGCGCACGACGGCGAGCGGTGAGCTTCCTACGGACGCCGACATCCGGTGGGTCATCGATGAGGGCATGCCCGGCACCGCCATGCCGGGATGGAAATCCATCTTCTCCGACAGCGATCGCGACGCGCTAGTCGAATACGTGAAATCGTTCTCGCGGTTCTTCGGAAGCGGAACACCCCAACCGCTCGACTTCAGTTCCAAGCCCGGTGGTGGCGGCGCGGCGGTGGCCGAGGGTCGCCAGGCGTATCAGACACTGGAATGCTTCAAGTGCCATGGTGAGGCGGGGCGCGGTGATGGCCCCTCGGCGCCCACACTCACCGATGACTGGGACTTCCCGGTCCGGGCCGCGGATCTCACCGCGTCGTGGCTGTTCAATGGCGGCCCGCGGGTTGAGGACGTCTATCGCCGACTGCGCACCGGGCTGGACGGCACGCCCATGCCGTCCTTTTCGGACGCCGTCGACGGCGGAGTGATTACCGACGAGCAGCTGTGGTACGTGGCGCACTACGTGGTGAGTCTCGCGCCCGCGCGGGCACCCTCCGGAGGGGATGTGCTTCGCGCCGTCCGGATCGATGGGCCGGTGCCCGGCGATCCCACTGACGAGGCCTGGAGCGCGGTGACGGCGGCCTATGTGCCGCTGGTGGGTCAGATCATCGAGGCGCCCCGCTGGTTTGCGCCACGGGTGGACGGGGCGTGGGTATCCGCGCTCCATGACGGCCGGATGCTGGCGCTGAAGATCTCCTGGAACGATCCGTCCCGGAGTCCGGACCCCTCGTGGCAGGAGTGGCTCGACCGCATGTCCGCAACGATGACCGATGTCGATGGCCCCGTGCCGACCGCACAGGGGCCCGACCGCATGCACGTGCAATTCCCGCTCGCGCCGTCGTCGGGCATGGAGCGACCGTACTTCCTTGGTGGCGACGCGCGGCGTCCCGTATTCCAGTGGCGGTGGAGCAGCGGATCCGAAGGGCTCGTCGAGGGCACCGCCACTGGCTGGGAACGATTCACAGCCCGCGGCAATCCCGAAGCGACCTCCGTCGGTCGGTTTCAGGACGGACGGTGGGAAGTGGTGATCGCCCGGTCCCTCGTCCCGGCCGACACGCTCGGCGCCCCGGCGTTCCATCCGGGCCGTGCGATCCCGATCGCCTTCTTCGCCGCCGACGGCTCGAACGGCGAGGACGCGGTCCGCGGCGCGCTGAGTGCCTGGGTCACGCTGCATCTCGAGGTCGCGACGCCGGCCACGGCGTTCGTGGCCCCCGTGGTCACGGCGCTCCTCACCGTGGGACTCGGGCTCGTGGTTGTGGCGCGCGCCCAGCGACGTGCTCGTACACATGAACTCGATAACGCAACGGAGGAACAATGAAGCGGAGTCTCCTAGTTCCGGCACTGATGGTTCTGTTCGGCTGCGGTGGCGACGGTGGTGGTGGCACCGCCGATGAGGCCCCCCAGGCGGCGGTAGCGCCGCTCGGGACGGCGACCGTGAGCGGTGTGGTGAGCTTCGAGGGAACGCCGCCCGCGAATCCCGCGATCGATATGGCCGAGGAACCTTCCTGCACCATGGCGCACGACAACGCACCCACCGACCCACAGGTGGTGGTCACTGGCGGCAAGCTCGGCAACGTGTTCATCCGTGTGATGAGCGGTCTACCCGCGGGGCCGTATCCCGCGCCGGCGGGTCCGGCGGTGATTGATCAACAAGGCTGCCTCTATACGCCACGGGTGCTGGGGGTGGTCGTGAATCAGCAGCTCGAGATCCGCAACAGCGACTCGCTGCTCCATAACATCAAGGCCGTCCCGACGGAGAACCGCGGGTTCAACATCAGCCAACCAACGGCTGGCATGCAGACGCGGCGCCAGTTCGCGACGCCTGAGATCATGGTACCGATCGAGTGCAACGTCCATGGTTGGATGAAGGCCTACGTCGGCGTCGTGAGCCATCCGTATTTCGCCACGTCGGGAATGGACGGCGCGTTCCGGATCGGCGGTCTTCCGGCCGGGACCTACACGCTGGAGGCGTGGCACGAAGTGTTCGGCAGGCGAACCGCCGAAGTGACGGTGGGTGACGGAGAAACGGCGTCGGTGGCGTTCACGTTCACGGCCGGCTGACCAGGGAGGCCCCGTGGACTGGACACTACCTCCCGGCGTCTCGACGTTCGCGGCCGACATCGACCGCATGTACTACCTGATCCTGTGGATCACAGGCGCCGCCTTCGTCATCGTCGAGGCTACGCTCGTGTGGTTTCTCATCCGGTACCGCTCTAGGCCGGGTCGCAAGGCCCGGTACTACCACGGCAACCTCAGAGCCGAGGTGATCTGGACGGCCGTCCCTGCGGTCGTCGTCGTGATGATCGGCATCATGAGTGGTGGCGTCTGGAACGAGATTCGTGGTCGGGATTCCATTCCTCCCAATGCGGTGCCTATCGAGGTACGTGCCAAGCAGTTCGAGTGGAACGCGACCTACCCGGGTCCCGACGGCGCCTTCGGCACGACCGACGACTTCACGGCCCGCAACCGCCTCACCGTGCCGGTCGACACGCCGGTCGTCGTACGGCTGACTTCCGAGGACGTCATTCACTCGCTTTTCATCCCGGCTTTTCGGGTGAAGCAGGACGCGGTGCCTGGCATGACGGTGAATGTCTGGTTCCAGGTCACCGAAACGGGCGAATACGCCCTCGCCTGCGCCGAACTGTGCGGCAACGGACACACTACGATGGGCGGGACCGTGGAAGTCGTCGCCCAAGACGCGTATGCCCGCTGGCTCGAGGTCGAGAGCAGTCGGCGCGCCGCCTCACGATGAGAGAGGTGCCATGACATCGGTCGCCGCACCCATCGAACACGGCGGTCACGCCGACGCGCACGCCCAGTCGTTTGTCCGGCGGTACATCTTCTCGACTGACCACAAGATCATCGGTATCCAGTTCCTGCTGCTGAGTCTGGTCGGCCTGCTGGTCGGCGGCAGCCTGGCGATGCTGATCCGGTGGCAGTTGGGGTTCCCGACCCAGGCGATGCCCGGGGGTGGGATCCTGCCGGAAACGATGGCGCCGGGGGGAGTGCTGCTCCCCGAGTTCTACAACGCGCTCGTGACCATGCACGGGACGTTCATGGTGTTCTTCGCCATCATGCCGCTGCTTGTCGGCGTGTTTGGCAACTTCCTGATACCCCTCAAGATCGGCGCCGCCGACATGGCGTTCCCGCGACTCAACATGGCGTCGTTCTGGATCGCCGTGCCCGCGTTCGCGCTCATGGTGGTGGGGTTCTTCGTCGAAGGCGGCCACGCAGGGGCCGGCTGGACGTCGTACGCACCGCTGAGCGCCAATCCGGAGTGGTCGGGCGTGAGCCTCGGTCAGCAGATCTGGTGTGTCAGTCTTGTGGTCTTGGGACTCTCATCGATCCTCGGCGCGACGAACTACATCACGACGATCATCAACATGCGGGCGCCAGGCATGTTCTGGTTCCGGCTGCCGCTCTCAATCTGGTCGTTGTTCATCACCGCGGTCCTGACGCTGCTCGCCATTCCGATCCTCTCGGGCGCAGCGATCATGCTGTTGTTCGATCAGACCATCGGGACGACGTTCTTCCTTCCCCCGGACGGAGGGCAGCCACTCCTCTGGCAACACATCTTCTGGTTTTTCGGTCACCCCGAGGTCTATATCCTCATCCTGCCGGCCATGGGCGTGGTCTCGGACATTATCGCGAATGGATCACGCAAGCCGATCTTCGGCTACCACTCGATGGTGTACGCCATCATCGCGATCGGCTTCCTCGGCTGGATCGTCTGGGGCCATCACATGTTCCAGAGCGGCATGAATCCCACGCTCGGTATGTCGTTCATGATCTCGACGCTCCTGATCGCCGTACCGTCGGCCATCAAGACGTTCAATTGGCTCGGCACGATGTGGGAGGGCTCGATCCGCCTCCACGTGCCCATGCTGCACGCGTGTGCTTTCGTGTCCATGTTCGTGATCGGTGGGCTGAGCGGGGTGTTCATGGCGTCGACGACTGTGGACATCTACATCCACGACACCTACTTCATCGTCGCACACATTCACTACGTGCTGTTCGGCGGCAGTCTGTTTGCCATCTTTGGCGCCGTCACGTTCTGGTACCCCAAGATGTTTGGCCGGATGATGAGCCGGTTTTGGGGCTATGTGCATTTCGGGCTGACGTTTCTCTTCTACAATCTGACTTTCTTCCCGATGCACCAGTTGGGACTGGGCGGTCACATGCGCCGCATCTACGATCCTACGGAGTACGAGTTCCTTCAGCCGCTCCAGGGCACCAACGAGTTCATCACCATCAGCGCGTTCCTCCTCTTCGCGGTGCAGCTCATCTTCGCACTCAACTTCATCGTGAGCTGGTTCACGGGGGAGAAAGCACCCGAGAACCCGTGGCAGGATACGGGCCTGGAATGGACCACGCCGTCGCCGCCACCCCACGGGAACTGGCCGGAGACACCAACGGTGCATCATCCGCCGTACGAGTTCAGTTCACCGCTCGTCGAGGAGGACTATCTCATGCAGGACCGGGCGGCCGGCAAGGAGACGCCATGAGTCACGCCGCGACCTCCGCCGTCATGCTCCCGCCGGCTCGGGCCGAGTCGGGCGCGGGCGTGTACAACGAGAAGCTGGGGATGTGGATCTTCCTCGGCTCCGAGGTGATGTTCTTCACGGCGTTGATCGGCTCGTACTTGATTCTGCGGGTCGCACGACCCGAGTTCTGGGCCGAACCCGGTGAGATCCTGAACGTCCCCATCACCGCGGCGAACACGTTCCTGCTCATCTGTTCCTCTGTCACCATGGTGAAGGCGTATGCCAGTATCCAGGACGGAGACCAGGCGAAGCTCAAGCTGTACCTGCTGGCGACGGCGCTGATAGGCGCCACGTTCGTCGGCGTCCAGATCTACGAGTACAGCGAGTTGATCCATCACGGCTTCCTGCCGAGTGGGTATGCCGAGGGAGGTGAGCTGGCGGAGCGCGCACAGGCGGGCACGCTGCCAGCTGCGGTGGGTCTCTACGGCTCCACGTTCTTCACGATGACCGGGTTCCACGGTTTCCACGTCACGGTCGGTGTGGTATGCCTGCTGTACGTGACGTGGCGAGCCTTCCGCGGCCGCTACTCCGCCCAGGACCACCGGGGCGTTGAGGTGATCGGCTTGTACTGGCACTTCGTGGATCTGGTCTGGATCATCCTCTTCACCATCGTCTATCTGATCTGAGGCCGCCGATGGCACACCCTCCAGAGTCAATGGACCAGAGCACCCAGAGGAAACACCCGCCCTACGTGCTGATCTGGGTGGTCTTGGCCGTGCTCACCGCAGCTGAGGTCGGAGTGGCCTTCCTGCAGGACTGGCCGAAGACACTGCTCGTGATCATCCTCGTGCTGCTCGCCGCGTGGAAGGCGCTTCTGGTTGCGCTGTACTTCATGCACCTCCGATTCGAGCGGAATCGGATGCGGATCATCGCGATCGCTCCGTTGCCGCTCGCGGTCATCCTCGTGGTGGCCGTGATCACCGAGTACATCCTCTAGCGGGGCCGTCATGATTGGATTTCACCGGCTCCTGATCGGCACGGCGATTGCGTTCTTCGCCCTGTTCGCGGCGTGGGCGATCCTCGAAGCGCGGGGTGGAGGCGGCACCCTGTTGTTGATCCTGGGCGTGTGCTCCGGCGTCGTGGCACTAGGGCTGGCGTACTATCTCAAGAACCTGCGCCGCTTTCTCGGTCGATGAGCGACGGCCTTTCGTCCAGCATGTTCTGGGCCGGGGCGCTGCTGGCGTTCACGCCGATCGTCGTGGGGGGGATCGCCGTCCTGCTGTGGTGGTACACGTTCAAGCGGCAACGGCCCGGAGTGGCGGGTTCAGGCGCGCCGCCGACCGGCCCGGACCGCGAGGGCCAGGGCCAGGACGGCGACGCCCATCGCGGCACCGGCGAACGCGAACGCGCCCCACGCTGAGACATCCGTGGTGCCGTGGATGGAGACCGTGAGCGCCCGTCCCTGCCCGCCGGGTCCCCACCTGGCGGTGCTACCATCCGAGCGCTGGACGGTAACGGGCAGGACCAGTGCGCGGCGACGAGCATCGGCCGGCACCCGCACGAGCAGCGGGAACTCGTGGAAGGCGCCTTGTGGCAATGCGCCGCCGGTCCAACGGAGCACGGGAGGCGACGTGTCGGTGGCAGACACCGACTCCACCCTCCAGCCTGCGGGCGCATCGGTGCCGAGGATCTGAAGCACCTCCGGTACGGTGAGCTCCACCGCCACGACGGCCGCGTCGGCCTGGTTCACGACGCGGAGAGCCAGCCGCTCCCACGCCGCGGGCTCGACCGCCGCTGGGTGAATAGCGACCTGCGCCGCGAGTGGCGGCGCGACTGGAGGCAAGAAGAGCAGGGCGGCGGCCCAGCGGCCTCGCATCAACGCTAGGACAAGTGCCATGGGAGCCTTTCGTATCGGAGGGCATCAAATCTAGGGCCGGACCACTGGGGCGGAACCACCCGCCCACAGCCGGCGAGAGGAGTCACGAGATCATGACCACCACCGACCAGCGTACCCTCACCGATCAGGTCCGGGTAACGGAATCCGTTGCGAGCGTGAGCCAGAACGGCGAGCCGCGCCGGGAGATCCCCATCGTCGAGCTACCAGAGAAGTTCGTCAAGTGGCAGCTGGACTACAAACGCGGGGTGTATGACGCGATCGAGCGCGACGAGTACGTGGCGTTCAATGCGGGCCACCTGCCGGTAGTAGCGACGTTGAATCCGACGGCAGACGTGCCGAACCTGGCTAACAAAGGGGTGGGGTTCACCCCCAAGGACGAGTACATCGACCAGTACCTCGATCTCCTCGAATCGGCCGTCGAGCAGATCCGAGCACTTCCGCCTCACGCGGTCGACCAGACCCGGAAGCTCAGGGTCGACACGGCGCGTGAATTCTATCGGCACCCCGAGCACGTCGATTGGCGACGCCTGGGTCTCCTGGAGATCTTCGAAGGGGAGACGTTTAGGAACCTGACGCTGCGACCCTGGGCTTCGGTGCTCTGGACGGGCGACGCACCGGTGTTTCCGAGCTACCAAGTCGACTGCGTGGTGGAGATCATCCCGACTGATCACCCTCGCTACCGCTTCTCATGGGCGATGCGGCGGCTGTTCGAATACGAGCCCTTTCACGTCGTGCAGACCATCTTCCCCTACGCATACACGTTTTGGGTAGTCGGTTGGACCGACAAGACGCCCAAGCGGCGATACAAGTGAATCGCGGAGCTATGTCGTCCTATCGCGAGCTCACGGCGGGCGATCTGCACGCGTACCTGGGCGGCGTATTGGCTGCCGTGGAGCGACCCGGACGGCTCTGGCTGATGGGTGAGACCTCACAACTCCACGAGGGATGGTGTACTGGGGTGCGGCGCTTCACCCTCGCGACCGGCGACGGCGCGCCGCCCCCGCGCGACTTCGGACCTGTGGAAGCGCGCCACGGGGTAGAGATCGTCTGGGAATCGCCCGCCGACGTGCTCCCGTTGCCCTCGGGCTTCGCCGGCCGAGCCCGGCCGACCGGCATCGGCCGCGAGGTTGGCGACGGTCGCTTTGACGTCCTCCACTTCGATCCCTACAGCGTCGCCTTCCGACTGATCGCCCGCGGGGACGAGGACGACTACCGGGCCGTGCTCAGGTACCTGGAGCACGAGTGGATCACCGCGAGGGAGATGGATACGTTGCTGGCCGAACTGCTGCCCCGTCTCACCACGCAGACCATCGAGCAGGACCCCGCCGAGTTCCGCAGGAAGTACAAGGGCCTGACGCAGATGTGGCGCTCCACCCGGTCGTGAGCAGCCGAGCCACGTGGGATCCGGTGCGGTTGCCAGGTTACTGCTTAGCGCTGTAGCTCGATCCCGGGAATGATCGTGATCGCGTTCTCGTAGTACAGCTTTCGTAGCACTTCGTCCGGCAGGTCCAGGCCGTACAACTTCCAGAATGCGTGCCGCTTGCGGTAGTAGTCGAAGTACTCGTCGGCGGTTTCGAGCACGCGGAAGTAGACCGGATACTCGGATGGCTCCCACAGGTCCTTGCCGAACAGAATCCGGTCCTGGTAGCGGAGGAAGAACTCCCGCGCGAACCGGGGCTGGCGACCCGGGTCGTAGATCACGGCGCCGATCTCCGTGTACACGTTGGGTAACTCGTCTAGGAGCGTCCCGAGCCGGGCCAGGTCGCTGCCCAGCCATGCCAGATGGGCGGCGATAAACGTCGTGCCCGGATGCTTGCGAAACACGTCGAACTGCTCGGCGAGGAGCTGTTCCCACGACGGCTCAGCCGGACGTTGCCGGGTCGGCCACTCGGCCAGCTCGAGCCAACGCTCATTGTGCTTGTCGTGCGGCAGCCAGAATGCTGCCGGGTCGGCCGTGTGGATCAGCACGGGGATGCCTAACTCACCGGCCTTTGCCCACAGGGGGTCGAGACGCGGGTCGTTCACGGCCACGCGTGTGCCGGCACCATCCCGCACGTACATCCCGAGGTTCTTGAAGATCTTGAGTCCTTGGGCGCCAGCGCGCACGTCCTCCTCGAGCTGGCTCGCAGCTCGTTCCGCCCAACCGGGCTCGTCGATCCCGTCGTACGACGGGTTGGCGAAGACCACAAACCGGTCGGGGTAGCGGCCTTTCAGGTTCGCGATGATCTGCCGGAGCCGCTCGCCGCTCCGCCCGCTCAGGTTCACCATCACCGCCATGTTGAGTGCGTCCATGGTGCGGACGGTCTCGTCCACCTCCTCCGGCGTCATGAGTCCGTTGGGGTGGGTGTGCACGTCCACGAACGGGTGGCGCGCTCGGGCCACGGGGTGTTCGGGCACCACCAGCATCGAGTGGGGCTCGTACTCGGCGAAGCTCATGGCGTTCACGTCCTGGGCCGCTGCCGGGGCCGTGCCGAACGCGATGATTACCAGAGGGGCGAGCCTGGAGAATCGACGGGGGGGAATGAGGCGACGGTCGGGCATGGAGAGACGCGTCATATCGAGAACTCGCGTTGGACGATGGGCTGCGAAAGATGGTCGCGGAGCCGAAACGGGAACAGGGGACGCCACGGAGCCGGGCGTGTCCGGCTCCGTGGCGCGGCGGCGTCGAGCCTGACGCGAGCGCCGGGCTCAATCCTTCTTGATCAGCGCTTGGATCTCCTTGGGCAGCGCGAACACCGATGGATCGACGGTGTCGAACTCGACGTCAGTCACCGTGATGATCTGATCCATCCCCATCGTGGTCTGCACCGTCTTGGTCGGAATCATGATGCCGCCGAAGTCCTTGAACTCCGACAGCACGGTGGTCGCCGGCACTGGGCCCATTGGGGACTCCTGCGTCCGAACGACGCCCACCGGGAATCCGGTCGCGACATCGTAGAACTCGAAGTACTCCTCGCCCCATTTGGTCACGAGCCGGACTTTCTGACACTGTTTTCCCGCAAACTCGGTTTCCTCGACGACTCTGGCTGAATCGACGTACGCCTCCATGTTGAGCGGGCCGAAGAAATCGGCTTGCTGCCGCATTTGGTGCAGCATCGTGCCGTCGAGCACCATCGGACCCACGGCGGGGTTGATGCTCCAGCCCACTTCGCCGTCGTACCCCTGTCGCACCTGTCCGAAGCCGGCAATGTCGACTCGAATGAAGAGCTTGTTCGGAGCCGCCGCAAACACCTCGAGATCGCCGCCCACACCCTGCGCGGGCATCGAGAACTCACCCACTGCCCGGGTCGACGTGTACCGCTCGAGCGCGGCGCGCCCACCCGTGACCTCGATGAGCCGCTCGTAGACCGCGTGCGCCTCGAACCTCGGCGCGACAGCGGGGGCGACATCGCGACTTGCGGACCCGCTGCTGGCGCAACCGGCAAGCCCGGTCATCGCCGCGAACACGAACGCGGCGGCCATGTGCTTGTTCATGTGTTTCATCCCATGCCTCCCTGTGAGACTGATTGCTGCCGTCATGGCGCGGAGCGTCGCTCAGTGTCGATCCACCGGAGAGCCGCCTCCAACGCCGCGTCCCGCCCGGAAATCAGATCTGGCCGGGTGAGCGCCACCGGCTCGTCCGGCACCACCCCGCGCCCTTCCAATCGAATCCCTGTCGCCGTCTCAAACTCGCCGAACGCATGATAGAGCACGTCGCCGTTGGGCAGCCGGGCCATCGATGCGGGCAGGACGGCGCCGGCCGTCGTCGCACCGAACACCCGCACGCGCCCGACCGCTTGCATCCCCCCGGCGAACACCTCCGACGCGCTCGCCGACAGGCCGTCGGTGAGCACGGCCACGGGGCCAGCATACGGCGTCACCCGCACACCGGCGGTGCTCACACGGCGTGGGTTGGTGACGAACTGTAGTGTCGTCGTCCTCGTTCGCATGACGCCGAGCGACTCCCGACCATCGATGAAATGGCCCGCGAGGCCCATGATCATCGCTCCCACCCCACCACCGTTGCCGCGCAGGTCGATCACGAAACCGTCCGCGTCGCGGAAGTGGTCCACCGTCTGATCGAACTGCCGCATGATTGGCATCATCCAGGCGTTAAACCAGATGACCCCCACGGCCCCATCGCCGTCCGGCGTCGGGGACTGCGCCGACCGGAAGCGGGCGAACACGGTCGGCAGATTCCCCAGCTTCACGGCGATCCCTGGGGCTGGTTGCCGGATCAGCTCGAGAACCGTTGGTGCGTCCCCGGCATCCAGGAACTCCACCCGAGTGGTCGTGTGCGGCGGACCTTGGAGCCGTCGCTGCACGGCACCCCAGACCAGGATGTCCAGCGGGCGACGGCTCTCGGCGCTCTTCGCCCGCTCCAAGAGATCGCGCACACGGTCATCGTTTACCGCCGTCACCACCCATCCGGGGCGGACCCCCGCGCGGTCGGCGGGGCCGTCGGGATCCACCGCCGTCACGACGAGCTGATCCCCCACGAACCGCATCTCAAACCCGAGGTCGCCCACTTCCGCCGATGGATCGCCCTGGGCGGGGTCGAGGGAGTCGACCACCTCCTTCGGGATCAACGCGAAATGCGATTGGCCCAATCGGTCGAGCATCTCGCGAATGGTACCGCGCAGCTCGCCGAGGTCGGTGGTGGATTCGACCCGCGGGCGCAGCTCGGTGCGGAGCGCCACCCAGTCGACGCCGTTGAACGTGGTGTCGAAATGGGTGTTATACACGATCTGCCAGGCCCGGTCGAATGTCTCCAGGGCCAGGATGGAATCGACCCCTGTCTGGGCCGCGAGCGGGGGTGCACTCACGGCGCACCAGAGCGCCGCCTGCACAACGCCGAGTCTGAGGATTCGATTGCTGGTCGCCATGCGCCTCACGTGCAGCCGTTCGAAGTCGTACCCATCCAATATATATACGATATACCGAGTCGGGTCGAGTCGCCAAATGCGGGGCAATGCGGCACGGACCCACCAAGCGCGGGTCGGTGCCGGATGCTTGCCGCCTCGGCGACCCTGGGGCAGCTTTGGCCCACCGCGTGCCGTGAGCTGCCCTATGACCCAAGTCGTCGTCTTCGTGGCTGTGAGCGCGGCGTTGGCCTACCTGTCCCGGGCGTCGCTTGCGAGCCCGCGCTCCCATGGGTTCTATCGATTTTTCGCCTGGGAGCTCATCGTCGCGCTCGTCCTTGTCAACTTCGTCTCGCTCGCGCAGTGGTTTGGCGACCCGGTGTCGTCGCGCCAAGTCCTTTCGTGGATCCTGCTCGTGACATCACTCGGGCCGGCCGTCCTCGGCGCGCACGCCCTACGTACTGCGGGGGCACCACAACGGAATCACCGCCGCGATGAGCCCCTGTTGGGCATTGAGAAGACCACTCGGCTCGTGACGACGGGACCGTTCCGGTACATCCGGCACCCGCTCTACTGCTCGCTTCTGCTGCTGACGTGGGGGGTGTTCCTCAAGCGGCCGACATGGCTGGCCGGTGCGATGGCGATCGGGGCAAGCGGGCTACTGATCGCGACGGCCAAAGTCGAGGAGCGCGAGAACGCGCGCTACTTCGGACCCGCGTACCGAGCGTACATGCGCACCACCACCATGTTCGTTCCGTTTCTCCTGTGACGAGGTCGCGGTGCGCGCGCCGGGTAGTCCTGGCGTCAGTGCTCGTGGCCACCGGTTGCGCTTCGGGTGTTCCACACCGCATCGACACGGTCGCGGCACGGCTCGACCGCCTGCTGGCCGACTACCGCGGCCGCGATCGGCCCGGCGCCTGTCTGCTGGCTCGGCACCGCGGATCGGTGATCTACGAGCGGTGCGTCGGGATGGCCGATCTCGAGACCAACGAAGCAGCGACACCGCAGTCGAATTTCCGCCTCGCGTCGCTCACCAAGCAGTTCACGGCCACGGCCGTGCTGCGCCTTGTGCAGGATGACGCGCTCAGGACCACGACGACCATTCGCGACGTGTTCCCCGATTTCCCGTCGTATGGGAATGCCGTGACGGTTCATCACTTGCTCACGCACACTTCCGGCTTGATTGCCTACGAGGACCTCATGTCGGAAGGCGAGAACGCGCAGATCAAGGACGCTGGGGTGCTCGCGCTCATGGGGAGCGTGGATTCCACCTACTTTTCTCCCGGCACGGCGTACCGCTACAGCAACTCAGGCTACGCCGTGTTGGCCCAGATGGTCGAGGCCGTGACCGGGAACTCGTTTTCGCGATTTCTTGCCGAAGTGATCTTCGAGCCGCTCGAGATGGAGGGGACCGTCGCGTACGAGGCGGCCATCGGCACAGTGGTTCACCGCGCGTACGGCTACTCACGGCACGGCGACGGCTCGTGGCGGCGCACGGATCAAAGCCCGACGAGCGCCGTCCTGGGCGACGGTGGGATCTACTCGTCGCTGCGCGATCTGAACCGGTGGCTGGACGTGGTAGAGGGGCGGCGACACGTACTCGATCCCCAGCTCTCGGCGCGGATGGTCGAGCGGGCAACACTGAGTACCGGCGAGCGCATCGATTACGGGTACGGCTGGCGCCTCGACACCCTCGGAGGCCGAGTCCGATACCATCACGAGGGGAGCACGATCGGGTTCCGCAACGGTATTCAGCGGTTCCCGCACGAAGACCTGTCGGTGGTGTTCCTTTCGAACCGCAACGAGGTGAAGGACACCCTCTACGAAGCCATCGCGGAGGCACTGCTGGACCGGATTGAGCACCGACCGTGACGTGCTCGGGATCTGATCCCGATCCCGATCGCCGCTCTTGCCACTCCGGAGCAATGCTCGTAGGTTACCGCGCTCTTGAGAACCTCAAAATGACCCCAATGACTCCCCTTAATTCGGAGGTGCAATGCGCCGTTTGACCCTCATCTGTTGCGCAGCCCTACTTGTCGGCTGCACACCGGCGGACGAGCAGCCGGCGACCGACATGCCGGCTGCCGCTCCCGCGACGCTCTCGCTCGCCGACATGGCCGGCACGTGGACCGTGGCGGCCAAGACCGCAACCGGTGACAGCACGCTGGTCTCGTATCAGATGGTCGCCACCGGCACCACGGAAGGCTGGACGGTGACGTTCCCGAATCGCCAGCCGATTCCGGCGCGCGTCGTCGCCGTGGCGGGTGACAGCGCGATCATCGAGCTCGGACCCTACGAGAGCGCGCTGCGTGCAGGCGTTATGGTATCGACCCGCACCGTGACTCGTCTGGTCGACGGCAAGATCGTCGGAACGTTCGTAGCCCGATATCAGACCACCTCGGCCGACTCGGTGCTCCGCGGCAGGCAGGAAGGCACGCGCGTCATGCAGTAGCAGGTGGTGCCGGCGGCCTCCTCACTGGCCGCAGACACATTCGGCGGGTGCCTGGCCCTGTGCGGCTCGGCACCCGTCGGCGCTCCCGGGGGGCTCGTGGCCTTTGCCAACGCCGAGTGGTCACGCCCAGGCACGGGCGTGGTCGGTTGGGCTCTTGACGGGTACCTCTGGACCGCCATGTTTGGCTGCATCACGTGCCCAGGTCGGAGTCCACACACGGCCGGGTTTCTCCTTTCTGCCACCATCGACGTTCGGAGGTGCCCATGCGCATTTCCCTCATCCTCGTCATGGCGATCGCGACGGGGGTCACCAGCGTGTCGGCCCAGGCGCTCCGCCTGTCGGGCCGAGTCACCGATACGGCCGGGAATCCGCTGGGTGGGGTGCGGGTGGAGGAGCGCGGAACGCTGAACGGGACGGTGACGCGTGCCGACGGCACATACGAGCTGCGCTTCAGCTCGGCCACCGCGGTCATCGTGTTCGCCCAGGTGGGATTTCGCCGTCAGGAGTTTTCGGTTCGGACCACCGCCACGCTCGATGTCGTGATGGAGGTCGCGGTTCACGTGATCGAGGGTATGGAGGTGGTCGGGACACGACGGGCCGACCGCTCAGCAGTCGAGACGCCGGTCGCGATCGATGTCATTGATGTTCCGGCCCTGACCCAGTCGGTGGCCGAGCTCGAGGTCAACCAGCTGCTGCACTACGTGGCGCCGTCCTTCAACGCCAACCGTCAGTCGGGCGCCGACGGTAGCGATCACATCGATCCGGCCACGCTGCGGGGCCTTGGGCCCGATCAGACACTCGTGCTGATCAACGGGAAGCGGCGGCACCAGTCGTCGCTGATCAACATCTTCGGATCCCGTGGGCGCGGAAACACCGGGACCGATCTCAACGCGATCCCGCTGTCCGCGATCGATCGGATCGAGATCCTGCGGGACGGGGCGAGCGCCCAGTACGGGTCCGATGCCATCGCCGGCGTCATCAACATCGTGCTCAAGCAGTCGGTGGATGAATTCAGCGGCAGCGTCGCCGGCGGATTCAACAACGCGAAACCTCCCTCCGAGTTCGCCGTGCTGCGTGACCAGGGACGGGATGGGGAGCACGTGCAGTTGAGCGGCAACTACGGTATTCGCGTGGGCGAGCTTGGCTTCGTGAACATGACGGCGGAGTACCTCACCAAAGAGCGCACGAACCGCCCGGCCGACCCCGCTGAATGGGATATCTACCGACGGCAGTTCGGAGACGCCGCGCTCGACAACTTCGGCACGTTCCTGAACTCGCGTATCCCGATCGGCGAGAACGTGACCTTCTACGGGTTTGGTGGCTACAACTTCCGGCACACGGACGCGTTTGCCTGGAGCCGGGATCCCGGCTCCGATCGCAACGTCGACGCGATCTATCCGAACGGCTTCGACCCGCACATCACGTCCGACATCACGGACAAGTCCCTGACGGCAGGGGTGCGTGCCAAGCTCGGTGAGTGGGACGTCGACGTCAGCAACAGCTGGGGCTCGAACCGCTTTCATTACATCATCGATGGCACGCTCAACGCCTCGCTGCTGGAGCAGTCTCCGACGCGGTTCGACGCGGGCGGCTTCGAGGCCTCGCAGAATACGACCGGCGTGGCCTTCACGCGCTTCTTTCCGACCGTGCTCGCCGGACTGAACGTGGCGTTTGGAGCCGAATACCGCATCGACAACTACCAGATCTTCGCGGGCGAGGAGGGCTCGTACCGGAACTACGGTATCGTGGACAGCGTGATCAACGGCATCGTCGTCCCGGTCGACACCTTGGGTCGCCCCGGCGGATCACAGGGGTTTCCTGGCTTCCAGCCGGCCAATGAAGTGGACGAGAACCGCACCAACGTCGGGACCTACCTCGACCTGGAGCTCGACCTGAGCGACCGTGTGATCGTGAGCGGCGCGGTTCGTTACGAGGATTACAGCGACTTCGGGAACACCCTCAACGCCAAGTTCGCCGGACGGGTGGCGCTGACCGACGGTGTGGCGCTCCGCGGGTCGTTCAGTACGGGATTCCGCGCGCCGTCATTGGCACAGATCTACTTCAACACCACGTTCACGGATTTCGTGTCGGGCGTAGCCGTCGACAAGATCATCGCGAAGAACAACAGTCCCATCACCCGCACGCTGGGTATCCCGGCACTCAAGGAGGAGACCGCGACCAACGGTAGCATCGGGATCGCGGCGCGGTTCGGTGACTTCACGGCGACCGTGGACGGTTACGTGGTCGACATCGATGACCGAATCGTCCTGACAGGAGCGTTCGAGGACACCGATCCGGACATCGGCGCGGAGCTCCAAGCGCTCCAGGTTGGTGCTGCACAGTTCTTCACCAACGCCATCAGCACCCGGACGCGCGGCGTCGATGTGATCCTGAGTTATCGGCACGGGTTCGGACCGCATCGCCTCGGCGGCTCGCTGACGGCCAACTTCAATGACATGGAGCTCGGCGACGTCAACACGAGCCCGCAGCTCCGAGGGAAGGAAGACGTCTACTACGGACCGCGCGAGCAGCACTTCTTGCTGGCATCGGCGCCGGACACCAAGTTCGGCCTGACACTGGACTATGGGATTCGAAACGTCGACGCCACGGTCCGCTTCGTCCGCTTCGGCAAGGTCACATTGATCGACTGGCTGGATACCGACGATGTCTACGAGGCGCGTCTGATCACGGACGTCTCGGTCAGCTACCTGCTCACAGGGAACGCGAGTCTGACCGTGGGTGGTCACAACGTCTTCAATCGCTATCCCACGCAGCAGGATACGGAGACCGAGACAGGGGGCCTGTGGGACGCGGTGCAGATGGGCTTTTCGGGCGCGTACTACTACGCTCGCCTGAATTTCAAGCTCTGAGGTGTCGTATCTCGCCTTGATGCGATGAGTGGAGGGGGCCCACGGGCCCCCTCACCATTTCCCCCCGGATGTGTCGCCGCGGTTAAAACGAACGAAGGCGATGGCCGCCGAAACCACGCCGATCGCCACCAGCAGGAGCAAGTGCTCGAAGGGCGTATCGTCGAACACCGCCGACCGGACGGGCCGGAAGTAGCGGAACGGGCTCCCCCAGCGCAGCCACTCCAGCCAGGCCAAGCGCTCCCCGAACACATCCAGCAGATACAGGCCGATCGCGAGCCCCATCGTGCGGGCGACCGCCGTGCCACGTCGGCGGGCAGTGGCGCCGAGCAGCAGCGTGATACCGGCGAACGACATCAGCAGCGCGGCGAGCTCCACCGCACTCATCGCGTACCGAGTCCACGGGAACTCGCCCGCCACGCTCACCGTGCGCAAACCGATCGCGACGCCGACGAGCATGGCAAGCGGGAGCACGACCGTGCCGACCAGCGCGACCGCCAACGCCCCGGCCAGGTACTGGTGGCGGGCGATCGGACGGGCGAGCACCAGATCCAGGGTGCCCGTCTCGCGCTCGCCGGCTGGAACGGTGCACGCCACCACCACGAAGGCGAGGGCGGCCATGACGACCGCCGGGTGCTGAAAGCCGAAGGCGACTGCGGCACCGAAGGAAGCAAGAACGAGTTGTGAGCCGAAGATGCCTTGGATTGCGGGTGGCATCATCCGGACGATGCTCTCCACGCCGGGACCCTGGTCGAGCGCTGCTGCCACCTGGAGAAACAGCACCTGCATTCCGGCGAACGCGGCTACCATCACCGCCAGGAGCCGCGCCTGATGCCGGAGGTTGCGGCGAAAGACGGCGGAAATCACTGCGTGTCCTCTGACCGCGGGCGGTAGTACCGCGCGAACGCGTCTTCCAGGGTCGGCTCGGGGAAGACGAGGTGGCGGACGCGGTGGCGGGCGAGCACCGCGAGCAAGGGATCGAGTGGGCCGGCGACGAGGAGCTCGACGGCGTCGGGCTCCGAACGCGTGACCGTGATCCCCGGGAGTGACAGCTCGGCGAGGGGCGCCGGATCCGCGAATTGCACCACCGCCTTGCGAACCAGGGACTGCCGCATCGCCTGGACGCGCTCCACCGTCACGAGCCGGCCTGCGCGCAGAATACCCACACGGGTACAGGTGCGATCGACTTCCGTCAGGACGTGCGAGGAGTGGAACACGGTCCGGCCGGCCTGTCCGGATTCCGTCAGCAGTTCGAGCACCGCCTCCCGCACCAGCGGGTCGAGGCCGGTGGTCGGCTCGTCGAGCACCAGGAGGCCGGGGTCGTGCTGGAACGCGGCGACCAGACCGAGCTTCTGCTTCGTGCCCCGTGAGTACTCCCGGATGACGCGTCCGAGATCGGTTTCGGTGAGACCGAGACGCTCGCAGAGCGCTGAACGCCGGCGGGGGTCTGCCGGCGGCACGCTGGGTGGCCGCAGGGCATCGAGGAAGGCGAGCATGGCTCGGCCGGTGAGCCGCTCGTCGAGTGCCAGCTCTCCGGGCAGGTATCCCACGGATTGCCGCGCCCGTGGCTCCCGGGGTGAGCGACCGAACACACGCACCTCGCCCCTCGTGGGACGCAGCAGGTCGAGCACCAGACGGATGGTGGTGGTCTTGCCGGACCCATTAGGGCCGAGGAACCCAAACACCTCGCCGGGCTCCACGGAGAAGTCGAGTCCGTCGACTCCCACGGTGGTGCCGTAGTACTTGGTGAGGTCGCGAGCGGCGATGACCGAGACTCCGGACGACATGGCATCAGCATATCGCCTCCTGCCCCGGGGAGGCCAGGGTCGCCAGACGGCGACTGGCGTGGTCGGGGTTCTGGAGTCCAGCTGCCGAGGCTACGGCCCGATGTCGCGCAGCACCCAATTGTCGGGATCGATCACCACCTCGATGCCTTCCCGCACGGAAATGCGTGCTGACCCATTGGGCATCTCCACCCGCCGAGTCACGCTACCCACCTTCACGTCGACCGGCATGGGGAACGGCAGCGCGTTCGGCACCTCCCAGCTCAGCTCCAGCTCGGTGGCGGTCCGGCGGCTGACGAGTCGTGGCGGCGTGGCCTGGCGGACATACACCTCGAAGAACCAGTCGAGGCGACGTCCGGCAAAGCGGTTCACGTGCAAGACGAGTTCATCGGTGGTCGCGAGGCGGCACTGGCAACTTCCCGTGGCACCCGCCGCCGCCGGCTGAGGATAGGTCCAGCGTCTCAGCATGGTGAAGAAGGCGTCCTCGCCGAGCAAATAGCGAAGTGCGTGCAGCACGAGGGCACCCTTGTAGTAGATGTCGCCGGTGTAGGCCTGGCGACTGGTCAGCGTGTCTCGGGGGGCGACCGGCTGGCGGTTGGCCATGCGGCGGCGGTAGAGCGCGAGCAGTTCGCGCGCCTTCTGCCGGCCGAGCCGTGATTCGGCATACAGCGGTTGCGCGTACTGCGCGAAGCCTTCGTTGAGCCAGAGATCCTGAAAGGACGTGGGCGTGACCTGATTCCCGAACCACTCGTGCGCCAGCTCGTGCTGATGCAGGCCGTCGAATCCCCAGTCGATCCCCGCCATGGCATCGTTTCGGAAGTTGGCGCCATAGGCGATGATGGTCTGATGTTCCATGCCGAGGTAGGGTGTTTGCGCGATCCCGTACTTGTCGGCCCAGAACGGGTACGGTCCCACGAGGTCTTCGAGGTGCCGCATCTGCTCCAGGAAGTCCGGCAGCGCTCGCCGGGCGGGTTCGGCGTCCTGTCGGAGTACCCAAAACGTCACGGGCACCGTATCGCCGTTCACACTTGCGTACGGCTCGGTCACCTCGACGTACGGCGCGATGTTGAGGCTCACGCCGTAGTTGTTGATCGGCGTGGACACGAACCAATGGAAGGTTCGGCCGGCCGGTGACTCGGTGACGGATCGCAGGCGTCCATTGGCCGCCACCATGAGCGGTCGCTCGACGGTGATGTGGAGGGCCATGGAGTCGGGCTCGTCGCCGAGGTGATCCTTGGTGGGCCACCAGAGATCCGCCCCGAACAGCTCGCACGATACCGTGATCCACGGGAGCCCATCCGGCGTCTCGGTCCAGATGAAGCCGTCGAAGCCGCCGCGACGCACCGACCGAGGCTTGCCGGCGTACGCGACCCGAACGGCCAGACGCTCACCGGGGTCAAACCGGTGAGGCAGGCTGATCCAGATCTGTCCACCTCGACGCTGGTGCCGGAGGGGGGTGCCGTCGAGGCTCGCTTCGAGAATCTCAAATACCGTGTCGAGGTCCAGCACGAACACCTCGAGACGGCTGAGCACGTCGGCGTGGACAACGATCGCGCCGGTTATGGAGCTGTCGTCAGGAGTCACCGCCACGGCGAGATCGTAGAATCGCACGTCATACGCTGCCTGCTCCGGCGGCATTCGCCCGCCCGACGTCCCGGGATCCGTTTGGGCATGGATTGGGTGCCAGGTGGCGGCGGTCAGTATTGCCACAAGGGCGGTGCGTCGTGCGTGGAGCATCGATCCTCGCTGAGCGGAGTGGTGGCTTTGGCGCGGCGGCGCGACCTGTCCTATTGTATACCCTGATCCAGCCAGAGGGGACCGCTCCCATGACGGTGAGCCTCGACCGTGTCAGACGCCCACGCCACCGCGGAGTGATCCGCCTCCACCATGGTACGTGGCGCTCGGGATGGGCCGCCCGGGTAGCGTGGCTCGTGCTCCTCGCGGTGATGCCGCCGCTCGTCGCCTCGTGCGCTCGTGTACCGGAGTCACGCTGGTGGAAGGGCAACCTCCACACCCACTCACTGTGGAGTGACGGAGACGATTACCCTGAGATGGTCGTCGACTGGTACAAGCGCCACGGCTACACGTTCGTCGCGCTGTCGGATCACAACGTGCTGGCGGCGGGGGAGCGATGGGTCGAGGTGACCGACTATGCAGGCGGTGTCGCGAACCTCGATGCCTATGTTGCTCGCTTCGGTCGGGACTGGGTGGAGGAGCGGGAGGAAAAGGGGCAACGGCTCGTACGGCTCAAGACGTTGAGCGAATACCGTCCTCTGTTCGAAGAATCGAACCGCTTCCTGGTCCTTCAGAGTGAGGAGATCACGGATCGGTTCGAATCGAAGCCGGTCCACGTCAACGCTACCAACATCGCCGAGCTCATCGAGCCTCGCGGCGGAGGCAGTGTGCTGGAGGTCATGCAGAACAATGTGGATGCCGTGGTGGAGCAGCGCCGACGAACGGGCAGGCCCATGTTTCCTCACATCAACCATCCCAACTATGGATGGGCCATCTCGGCTGAGGACCTGATCCGCGTGGAACGGGAGCGGTTCTTCGAGGTCTACAACGGGCATCCGGCCGTCCACAACGAGGGGGATTCCCTCCGCCCCAGTGCGGAGCGTCTTTGGGACATCGTGCTCGCCGAGCGGCTGAGGGCGGGGCGTGAGCTGATGTATGGGGTGGCCGTCGATGACGCGCACAACTATCGGGATCTGGATTCGGCGCACAGCAATCCGGGACGCGGGTGGGTGATGGTGCACACCGCGTTGTTGCACGCGGACTCGCTGGTTGCGGCGATGGAGCGCGGAGACTTCTACAGCTCGACGGGCGTGACGCTCGCGGTCGTCTCAGTGACCACTGAGGGGATGGACGTTCGTATCGAGCCCGAGGAAGGCATCGACTACACCATCCAGTTCATCGGGACGCGCAGGGGGTACCCGGCGCCGGAACCGATCGACCAGGCGGGGGACGACGCCTGGGTCCGGTATCAGTACGATGCGGCGATCGGGACCGTGCTGGCCGAGGCTGGTGGGCCATCGGGGTCCTATCGGTTTGCTGGCGATGAGCTGTACGTCCGCGCTAAGGTCACGTCGTCCAGGCCGAAGGAGAATTCCTACCGTGCCGGTGAGGTGGAGGTGGCGTGGACGCAGCCGGTGCGGCCGCCACGCCGCTGAATGGCGGGACCGGGTCGGCACGCTGCGCCGTCAGCCGAAACCTCGGGCCGACTCGACCGTAGGTTAGGAGTGGAAGCGCCGTCACCAAATCCTCGACAATGAGCTGACGCATGAACCTGCGAAGGGAGCACTCGGCATTTGCGGTCATTCTCGCGATGTCCGCGATCAATGGTTGCGGCGCGGCAAGCCGTGGGGAGGCCGGTGGTGGCTTTCCGTTCCGGCTCGGCGTGGCCGACCGAGGGGCGGTTCGCGTGACGATCGAGGAGTCCGGCGTGGTCGAACCGGAACGGCAGATCGTGGTGAAGTCGCCCATTTCGGGCGTGGTGCGGCACCTTCACGTGCGCGAGGGCGCCTCCGTCCGTACTGGGCAACTTCTGGCGACGATCGTTCCCGATATCGCACAGGCCAACGCGCTTGCCCAGCTGCGGAGCGAGCTCAACGCCGCCGAGATTGACGTGGCCAACCTCCGCCGCGAGCACGAGCGGAGCCAGGAGCTCGCGGCGCAGTCGCTGATTTCCGACGTGGATGTCGAGGCGAGACGCGTGGCGTTCGAACAGGCACAGAACCGGCTGGCGGCCGCCCGTGAACGACTGCGACTCATCGAGGAGAGCGGCGTACAAGCCACCGATCGCACACAATCGGCGCGGATCGCGGCACCGTCGCATGGCGTGGTCATCGTGCGGGGTGTGGAGGAGGGAGAAACGGTCGTCGGCGGCACGAGCGCGTTTGGCGGCGGGACCGAACTGTTCACGATCGCCGACCTCTCAACCCTCCTGATCAACGCGGCGATCAACGAGGTGGACATCGGTAAGGTCGCTGCGGGGGACACCGTGGCCATCACCGTCGATGCCTTCCCGGGTGACACAGCTCGAGGAGTCGTGCGGCTCGTGCCGCCGGCAGCCCGGCAGCAGGAGCGGGTACGAGTGTTCGACGTGGAGATCGAGGTTCGAGATGGCCACGGGATCTTGCGCCCGGGGATGACCGCGAACGTGCGGATTGCCGGACCGTCACGGGACGACGTCGTGCGGGTGCCGGTCGAAGCGGTGTTCGTGGTCGAGGGTCGGCCGATCGTTCACAAGGTCGCCGGCGGAGAGACCACTGGGACGCCAGTCTCGCTGGGTCTCAGCGATCTGGTGTTTGTCGAGATCCTCGATGGGTTGGCCGCCGGTGACTCCGTGGCGCTGGAGGATCCGATCGAGGCGGCCCGTCGGGCGCGGCTGCGAGGTCAGTAGCCGTGCCGCTTCTCGAGGCCCGAGGCATCCGGAAGACCTACCGATTAGGGCAGGTGGACGTGGAGGCTCTGCGAGGTGTGGACTTGGATGTGCAGGCAGGCGAATACGTCGCCATCATGGGCCCGTCTGGGTCGGGGAAGAGCACATTGATGCATGTCCTTGGCTGTCTGGATACGGCGACGGCCGGCAGCTACCACCTCGACGGCACGGACGTGAGCACCCTTCGCGGCCGCACGCTCGCCCAGGTGCGCAACGAGAAAGTCGGATTCGTCTTCCAGACCTTCAACCTCATGCCGCGACTCACGGTCGAGGAAAACGTCGCGCTGCCGCTGCAGTACCGCGGTGGCTTCACGCGTCGCGAGCGCCGCCGCCGGGCACGGACGCTGCTCGACCGCCTGGGACTGGCCCACCGGCTGCGGCATCGGCCGGAGCAACTCTCCGGCGGCGAGCGGCAGCGGGTAGCGGTGGCACGAGCGCTCGTGGGGGAGCCGGCGATCTTGCTCGTGGACGAGCCGACTGGGAATCTCGACTCACAAGCGGGCGCAGAGGTGCTCGCCACGTTTCGTGAGGTGCACGCAGCGGGCAACACGATCGTGCTCGTGACCCATGATTCCATCGTGGCTCGGGAAGCCGAGCGGGTGATTCGGTTGGCTGATGGTAGGGTGGCGGCGTGAGCGTTCTCGAAGCCCTGGCGGTCGGGTTCGACGAGGCACGGCGCCATCTTGGCCAGACCCTGCTGTCGCTCCTCGGGTTGGTGCTCGGCACCGCGAGCATCGTGACGGTGTTGGCCCTCTTTGGCGGTCAAACCAAGCACACGCAGGAGTACATCACGGAGGTCGGAGGGTACGGGACCATCATCGTGCGGGATCGGGAGCAGTCCGAGCAACCGAGCGCCCGTGAGCTCGCGTCCGATCGCTTGACGTATCGAGATGCCGCCTACCTCAAAGATCGCGCGACGATGCTGTCGGCGGTGGCCCCCGGATGGTATCAGCAGTTGGAGTACCGAGCCGGGTCCGTCGACTTCGCGGGGCCCGTCGTTGGAACCACGCCGGATTACGCGGTCATCAACGACATCCGGCCGCTCGTGGGCCGCTACATCAGCGATCTCGACGTTCGGCGGCAGGCGCGGGTGACGGTGCTCGGCTGGAAGTATGCCGACTCGCTGTTTGGTGACCCCCGGCTGGCCCTGGGCCGCAGCATGCAGCTCGCGCAACGCAACTTCACCGTCGTCGGTGTGCTCGAGCGGGAGGAGTTCTACTTCGCCCCGTGGAGTGGCAACGAATTGGAGTACCGCAACGAACGGGCGTATATCCCGATCACGACGGCCTTCACCCAGTACAGCGGCGTGGATGATCGGTTGAGCTTCTTGACGCTGAGGGCGACCACCCCGAGCGGTGGTCGCGCCGCGGAGGGGCAGGTGCGTGCCATGCTGACGCTCCGGCACGGAGTGGAGGACTTCGACATCCAGCCGTCTGGGGGAGACGGGAGCGGGGATGATGCCGCGTTCATCCTGATGTTCAACTTCATTTTCTTGGTCGTGGGGGTCGTTTCCCTCGTTACTGGCGGGGTGGTGATCGCCAACATCCTGCTTGCCTCGGTCGTGGAGCGCGTGCGCGAGTTCGGCACGCGGATGGCCCTGGGAGCGTCGGCGGTGCAGATCTTCTTCCAGGTGCTGGCGCAGGTAGTGGTGATTGCAGCGGTGGGAGGAATCCTTGGAGTAGCGCTCGGGACGGGTCTCACCGGCGCCGTTGCCCACGTCATGAAGATGCCGGCAGCGGTGACAGGCGGCATGGGCGCTGTGGCCATCGTGACATCGCTCACCGTCGGACTCATCGCGGGACTGTATCCCGCGCTCCGCGCCGCACGGCTGTCTCCGGTGGAAGCGCTGCGATATGGCTAGACGCAGGGTCCGCGAGAGGCTTGGCGTGGTGGGTGAATTGGCCTTGGACGCCCTGCGGGAGATTCGTGCGCACCCGCTCCGGTCGACGCTGACGCTCACCGGGATCGTGTTCGGTGCCGCGAGCGTCGTCTCGATGACGTCACTCTCGGCAGCGATCAAAGTGGTGGCGTTCGAGGAACTCGCCCGCATGGGCATGCCGCGCACGGTCTCGATGTTCGATCGAGGCCCCAGGGCCGACGCCGAGCGTGCAGCGGAGCTGCGGCATCCTGGGCTCAAAGTCGGTGACGTCGACGCCTTGCGATCGGTTCCCGGCGTCGAGCGCGTGTTCGCCCGTACGTTTGCGGGGCCGCGACTCGTCAGTTCGGCTCAGGACCGCCGTGTCGTTCCGGTCGATGGAATCGATGTTGGCTATCTCCGGTTTCGTGACTGGCCGGTGGTGCAGGGTCGCGAGCTGGTTTCCCTCGATATCCTGAACGCCTCCCGAGTGGCGGTGATCGGCGAGGAGCTCGTGGACCCGTTCTTCGGGGCGGTCAACCCGATCGGCAGGACGGTCGAATTGGAGGGCATCCCCTTCCGGGTCGTGGGAGTGGTGGCCCCCATGGAGATCAATTTCATACCGGCCGAAATGACTTTTATGGCCCGCCGCGTCTACGTGCCGTACACATATCTGAGCCGCTACTATGGCGGTCGGAGTCGCGTCGACAACGTTCTCGTGCGTGTTGCCGACAGCCGCGACTATCCCACGGTCATGCAAGAGGCCGAGCGGCTGCTGCGGCAACGGCACCGCGGGGCAGATGACTTCGACGTCGAGAACGAAAACGCGGATGTGCTGGCACAACTGGCCATGGCGGGGGGTATCGCGCGCGGATGGGATGTCGTGCTGTTCAGCATAGCGGGGATCACGATGCTCGTTGGCGGCATCGGGCTCTTCAGCGTGTTGCTGATCTCGGTGCGAGAGCGGGTGCGCGAGATCGGCATCCGCCAAGCCCTCGGCGCCGACGATCGAGACATTCGTCGGCTCTTCATGGCGGAATCAGTCACCTTGGCAATGCTTGGGGCCCTGGTGGGCGTAGGCGGTGGGGCGGGCCTGATCCGGATGACGGAGGGCATCGCGCAGGGGTTCGGTCGGCACTTTGAGATCCCGCTGCACGGGCCGGGCGTGGTGCTCGCCATCATCTTCGCAGTGGTGGTCGGCATTGTGTTCGGTTGGTATCCGGCAAGCCGGGCGTCACGGCTCGATCCGGTCGAGGCGATTCGGGAGTTGTAACCGAGACGAGCTCCGCGACCGAGCCAACGGTCGAGTTCAGGGCACGCGCACCCCCCCCAAGAGCAAGTCGCTCACCGGATCGGCTCGGGAGCCCAGACGCGTGTTCTTGCGCGAGAGCACCCAGTCGGTACCCATCTCGTCCAGCACTCCGAAGATCACCTTTGCGGCGAGCAAGGCATCGGCCTCGGGCCGGAACACACCTTCGTCTTTCCCCTGCTGCACCACCCGGGCGATGAGTGCCAGGTAGTCCCGGATGCGGCTCCGGGACAGCAGCTCCAGCACGTGCACGGTGTGGCGGAACTCCACTTGGAAGATCACCGCAAGGTCGCGGTTCTCTCCCAGCAACGACAGATGGAGCGTCACGATCTTGCGGAGCTTCTCCTCGGCGCCACCGCCGTCGTCCACGATGCGCTGTGCCTCCCCGATGAAGCGCTGCATCGCGCGCTCGAAGATCGAGACGAGGACGTCCTCTTTGTTCTTGAAGTAGAGGTAGATGGTGCCGTCGGCGACGCCCGCTCGGCGCGCAATCGTCGACACCGTCGTGCCGTAGTAGCCGTGGCGGGCAATCTCCAAAACCGCCGCGTCCAGTATCCGTTCCCGCTTGGCCGCTTTTCGGGTGCTGCTCACGGGAACTCCTCGCCCGACAGGAGGGTTACTGAATTGCAAGTCACTCTATCACCGATCAAGTGATGCCGGGACACCGACCCCCGGACACCGGTCCACATTAGCGGTTTTCGCGTGCTAAAGCAAAGGAATGGAGGATCGGGCTGGTGGCGGTTGACATGGGGTCGGGGTGTCCGTAACCTAATGAATAGATATTCAGTTTTCCCGGCTCGGGGGTCCCTATGAAGCGGCACGTTCGCAAGGTCGCCGTCCTCGGATCCGGCGTCATGGGCAGCGCCATCGCCGCCCACTTCGCCAACGCCGGCATTCCGTCGCTGGTGCTCGACATCGTACCGAAGGAGCCCACGGAGGCTGAGAAAGCGGCGGGGCTCACCCTGGAGGACCGTGCGGTTCGTGACCGGATCGCCGCCGACGCGGTGAAGGCGATGGCCAAGGCGAAGCCGGCCCCGCTGTTCACGGCCGATCGGCTCACACTCATCGAGATCGGCAACTTCGAGGACGATCTGGCCCGGATTGCCGATGCGGACTGGGTGGTGGAAGTGGTGAAAGAGGACCTGGCGATCAAGAAGCAGGTCCTGGCCAAGGTCGCGCCGCACGTCGGTTCCGAGGCGGTGCTCTCCAGCAACACCTCCGGCTTGTCCCTGGCCGACATGGCCGCAGTGTTGCCCGATGCCCTGAAGCCACGGTTTCTCGGGACACACTTCTTCAACCCGCCGCGCTACATGAAGCTGCTCGAGGTCATCCCCACGGCGGACACCGCGCCTGAGGTGTTGGCGTTCGTCGACGCGTTCGCCACCGCGCGGTTGGGAAAAGGGATCGTGCCTGCGAAGGACACGCCCAACTTCATCGCCAACCGCATCGGCGTGCACGCGATGATGGTGACGCTTCGGGTCATGGAGGAGATGGGCCTCACGGTGGAGGAGGTGGATGCCCTGACCGGGCCCACGATTGGCAGACCTAAGACTGCCACCTTCCGGCTGGCAGACCTCGTGGGGCTCGACACGTTCCTGCACGTGGCCGACAACGTGCGCAACAACGCGCCCGACGACGAGAGCCACGGCATCTTCGATGCCCCCGAGTTCCTGACCAAGATGGTGCGAAAAGGGCTCCTGGGCCGGAAGAGCGGCGCGGGGTTCTACAAGAAGGTGAAGGGGGAGGGCGGCTCGACGATTCTGACGCTCGATCTGGAGACGCTCGAGTACCGCGAGGGACAGAAGGCCAAGTTCCCGGAGTTGGAGCCTCTGAAGGCGATCGACGACCCGGCCGAGCGATTGAAGAAACTCGTGTTCGGCAAGGGACGGGCCGCGGAGGCGTCGTGGAAGATGCTGGCAGCGACGCTGTCGTACGCTGCGCTGCGCGTGGGGGAGATCTGCGACGACGTGTCGTCGGTGGACCGCGCCATCCGGTGGGGGTTCAACTGGACCTTGGGGCCGTTCGAGGTCTGGGATGCGCTCGGCTTCCGTGACGTCACTGAGCGCCTCAAGAGCGAGCGGTATCCGCTGGCCGGCTGGGTGACCGCGCTCTACGACGCCGGGGCACAGTCGATTTACCGTCGTGAGAACGGTGCCCTGCATGCGCCCCGGGCCGAGGCGGGCGTCCTGGTGGAGGTGCCCGTCGATCCGCGGGTGGTCAATTTCGAGTTCCTCCGCGCCGCGGGCAAGGAGATCCGTCGTAACGCTGGCGCGAGCCTGTTGGATCTGGGCGACGGTGTGCTCTGCCTCGAGTTCCACTCCAAGATGAACGTGATCGGGCAGGACACGATCTCAATGATCATGACGGCCTGCAAGGAAGCCGAAGCCAATGCGGAAGCGCTGATCGTGGCGAATTACGGCGAGAACTTCAGCGCTGGCGCGAACTTGATGCTGTTATTGATGGAGGCGCAGGAGGGGAACTGGGACGAGATCGACGCGATCGTGCGCCAGTTCCAGGCCGCGACCGACCGGCTGGAGCAGTGTGCCGTTCCGGTCGTGACGGTGCCCCACGGCATGACGTTGGGTGGTGGGTGCGAGGTCACGATGGCGGGGAACGCTGTCCGGGCCGCAGCTGAGACGTATATCGGACAGGTGGAGTTCGGCGCCGGCGTGGTGCCGGCTGGCGGTGGATGTCTGCGCCTCTACGCGCGCAACCTCGCCCGCTTGCCCGATCCGACCGATATCTACCCCGCGCTGCGAAAGACCTTCGAGACGATTGGAATGGCGAAGGTTGCGACATCGGCCGAAGAGGCGCGGGACCTGGGATTCCTCAGATCCCAGGATACGTGGTCGATGAACGGCGACCATCGCGTGGCTGACGCGAAGGACATCGCCCTGGCCCTCGCCCGGGCGGGCTTCGAGCCGCGGCTGCCCGAGCGTGAGATCCCCGTGATGGGAAACGCGGGCGTGGCGCTCGTGGAATCGGTGCTCTTCAACATGGAAGAAGCCGGGTACATCTCGGCGCACGATCGCAAGATCGGTCGGGAATTGGGCAAGGTCCTCTGCGGTGGTGCGGTGCCGGGGCCGACAACCGTTTCGGCGCAGCACATCCTGGATCTCGAGCGCGAGAGCTTCCTCAGGCTGTGTGGCGAGAAGAAGACCCTGGAGCGAATGCACGCGATTCTCACCACCGGGAAGCCGCTGCGGAACTGACGGAAGGAGAGAGCCATGCGAGAGGTGGTGGTGACCCTGGCGCTCCGAACACCGGGCGGCCGGGCGAAGAAAGGGACCTTCCGACAGACGCGCCCCGACGATCTCGGCGCCGCGGTGCTCCGCGCGATCCTCGCGAAGGCCCCCAAGCTCGATCCCGCGCGGATTGACGACGTCATTCTGGGATGCGCGATGCCTGAAGGTGAGCAGGGGCTGAACGTGGGCCGGAACGTGGTGCTGCTTGCCGGGCTTCCCGACAGCGTCCCCGGCATGACGGTGAACCGGTTCTGCTCCTCCGGGCTGGAGACGATCAATCTCGGTGCGGCCGAAATCGCCCTCGGGCAGTCGGATGTGGTGATCGCCGGTGGTATCGAGTCGATGACCCTGGTGCCCATGGGTGGGGTCCGCTACCTGCCAAACCCGACGATGGCCGCCGAGGCACCCGGCACCTATCTGAACATGGGGCTCACCGCCGAACGGCTCGCCGAACGGGACCAGATCACGCGCGAGGCGCAGGACGCGTTTTCGTACCACAGCCATATGAAGGCGATCGCGGCCCAGAACAGCGGGAACTTCGATGCCGAGCTGGTGCCCGTGGCGACTGCGGTGAGTGAGTCGGGTCGGAACGGCAAGCCCGTGGTGCGGGAGGTGGCGTTGGAGCGAGACGAAGGACCGCGGGCCGACACGACGCTCGAGGCGTTGGCGAAGCTCAAGCCGGCGTTCAAGACCGGGGGGACGGTGACGGCGGGCAATTCCAGCCAGATGACGGACGGCGCCGCCGCCGTGCTGCTCACGACTCCGGAGATCGCCGCCGAGCTGGGGCTCGAGCCATTGGCCCGGTGGGTGGGCTACGCGGTGGCAGGCGTTCCACCTGAGATCATGGGAATCGGACCCGTCGAAGCGGTACCCAAGGCGCTGAAGCGCCTGGGGCTCACGCTCGATGCCATCGACGTCATCGAACTCAATGAAGCGTTCGCTGCGCAGAGCCTGGCCGTGCTCAAGGGCCTCGGCATCGAGGCCGACGACCAGCGAGTGAATGCCAACGGCGGTGCCATTGCCTTGGGCCACCCGCTGGGGTGCACCGGCGCGAAGCTCACGGCGACGGCGCTGCACGAACTTCGCCGCCGTAAGGGACGATATGCGATGGTGACGATGTGTATCGGCACCGGCATGGGTGCCGCCGGCATCTTCGAAGCCATGTGAAGTGAGGAGGACACGATGCCTACCGAAACGACCGTGACCACCGGCGGCCAGTTCCTGCTGGAGGACACGACACCCACCGATGTGTTCACGCCCGAGGACTTCGACGAGACACAGCGCATGATTGCGGACACGGTTCGCGAGTTCGTGGAGCGAAGCGTCCTGCCGCACCGCGAGGAGCTCGAGTTTCACAAGAAGGTCGAGCTTGGGCCGTCACTGCTCCGTGAGGCGGGCGAGGTAGGCATTCTGTCGGTGGACATCCCCGAAGCCTACGGAGGTATGGGTGCCGATAAGGCCACCACCATGCTCGTCACCGAGCGCATCGCTTGGTCGGGCAGCTTCTCGACCACCCACGGCGCCCAGACCGGCATCGGTACGCTTCCCATCCTCTACTTCGGCACCGAGGAACAGAAGGCGAAGTACCTCCCGAATCTGGCGGCGGGCAAGATCGTCGGCGCCTACGCCTTGAGCGAGCCGGGGTCGGGTTCGGACGCGTTGTCGGCCCGAACCAGTGCCGTGCTCAACAAGGAAAAGACGCACTACCTCCTCAACGGCACCAAGCAATACATCACCAACGCCGGGTTCGCCGATGTCTTCATCCTGTTTGCCAAGGTGGACGGCGAGCAGTTTACGGCGTTCATTGTGGATCGCGATACGCCGGGAATGAGTTTTGGCCCCGAGGAGCGGAAGATGGGAATCCGCGGCTCGTCTACCCGTGCCGTGATTCTGGAGGACGCCAAGGTCCCCGTGGACCACGTGGTGGGCGAGATCGGCCGCGGGCACGTGGTGGCGTTCAACATCCTCAACGTGGGCCGATTCAAACTCGGTGCCGGCACGTTGGGCGGCTGCAAAGTCACCCTCGAGCACGCCGTACCCTATGTGAAGCAGCGGCATCAATTCGGCCGCCCCCTGAGCGATTTCGGGCTGATCCGGGCCAAGATCGCCGACATCGCCGCGCGGACCTTCGCGGCCGAATCCATGGTGTATCGGACCGCGGGACTGATGGATCGGGCCATCGCGACGCTCGACCCGACCGCGGAGGACTTCCACCGGCAGACGATCGACAAGGTCGAGGAGTTCACGATCGAGTGTTCCATGATCAAGGTCTTCTCGAGCGAGTCGTTGGCGCTCGCCGCGGAGGAAGGACTCCAGATGCTCGGCGGCTACGGCTTCTGCGAGGACTATCCGCTGGAGCAGATCTACCGTGACGAGCGGATCAACCGGATCTTCGAGGGCACCAACGAGATCAATCGGATGCTGATCCCAGGGATGATTCTCAAGAAGGCGCTCAAGAAGGAGTTGCCTTTCTTCAGCGCGGCCAAGCAGGTGGCCGAGGATCTCCTCGGGCCGCCAGCGTTCGAGGAGGCGGGCGAGCCTGGGTTCCTCGAGGAGGAAGCCAAGCTCGTCGCAGCTATGAAGAAGGCATGCGTGGCCGCCTTGGGCTTCGCCGCCCAGAAGCACGGCGAGCACATCAAGGACCAACAGGAGGTGCTCTCCGACACTGCCGACATGGTGATGGAGACCTACGCCTGTGAGAGCGGGCTATTGCGGGCGCAGAAACAGGCCGAACGGGGTGGGGAGGACAGTGCCCGCCTCATGGCCGAAATGGTGACCCTCTACGTGCACGACGCTATGGATCGCGTGGCCGGATGGGGACGAAACGTACTGGCACAGAGTGCCGAGGGTGACGAACTCCGGACCATGATGGCGGGGCTGCGGCGGCTCGGCAAGCACATGCCGGTGAACCGTGCGAAGCTGCACGATGCCATCGCCGCCCGCATCATCGAAGCCGACGGGTATACCGTGTGAGCGTTCCGGACCCATGAACGACCAAGGGCCGCCTGATCGCCGGGCGGCCCTCGGCGCATCAGGGAGTCGCTGGCGCGCCGTCCGGCCCGGTCCCTACGCCGTGATCTCGTTCTCGAGCTTCCGGGCCAGCGCGAGATACTTCTCGTGGGTCCCCGCCCCGGTTTCTTCCTCCTCGACGCGCTCGATTTCGGCCGTGACCTGGCTGTGCTGCCCTCCGGGGATCACCTGAGCGGCCATCGGGAAGAGCACGTTGTCTTCCTTCATGATATGCTCGCGGAGCAGCGCGACGTAGGCCTTGGCTGCCGTGGCCACGTCGGCGCGAGCCGCCTCGTCCCCCCCTTCCCAGCGTTCGGCTGCGGCGAGCATCGATCGGGTGAACGCCCGGCCCTGTTCATGCTCGGCCAGCATGACCGCGATTGGACCGGCCTGGGTCGGCATGCCGGCGGACTCCATCGCTTTGAACAGCACACCCTCTTCCTTCTGATGGTGGCAGCCGTCGGCGAAGCCGCGGATGAAGTCGGCTGCATCGGCGAAGAACCCGGGCCGTATCGCTGCGCCGCGTCCCGCTCGATTCGCCGCCTTTTCGAGGGCGTCGAGCACCCGCTCGATCACGCGGTGCTCCTGCATCAGTATCTCGGTGGCTCGCATCATGTCCCCTTTCGCGCTCAATCTCCGGACCGGCGACCTGAAAGGAATGGTGATTGGGCCGTGTCTAAATGCGTCGGCACATGAGCAACTTGGCGGCCGAGGGTGCGTTTCGGAAGAACGCTCAGGATCCGTTCAGGTCGTTGACGTGCGTCACGCGGTTTCGACCCTGCTCCTTCGAATGATACAGAGCCCGATCGGCTTCGCTGAGCAGTCGAGTGCGCCAGTCATCGGGCGACCCGCGGCCGTCGCGCCCGAATGTGACGGTCGTGGCTCCAACGCTCGCCGTGATGGCCCGAAGCGACCATTCGGCCTCGGCAATGGCGGTCCGGAAGCGCTCCCCGAGGTGCTCGGCCCCGGCGTCGTCCGTTTCCGGAAGGATGAAGGCGAACTCCTCACCACCGATGCGTGCCACGTAGTCGCTACGGCGCGCCACCTCAGTCAGAATCCGGGACACCGATCGGAGTACGTCGTCGCCCGCGAGATGTCCGTACTCGTCATTGTAGGACTTGAAGTGATCCACATCGAGGATCATGATCGACATGGGCCGGCCCGTGCGCTTCGCCAACTCCATCTGGATGCCCAGCTGATCCAGGAACGCGCGGCGGTTCCACAGGCCGGAAAGGCTATCGGTCGAGGCCATTTCGGACAGCCGCTCGTTCACCTTGGCTAGCTCCTGCGCCTGCGCCGCGATCATCTGTTCCGCTAGGTGCCGCTCGGTGAGATCCACGATGGCGCCGAGCACATAGATGCCCCCCGGGGTCGGGATGGGGTTGAGGCCGATCTCGACCGGCACCTCGGTGCCCCCCTTGTGGACCCCCATCAGGTCGCGACGCTCGCCCATGGGTCGGGCCCGCGGATGCATCGCGAACTCCTCACGGTGCGATCGGTGCGCCTCCCGCTGCGAGGCGGGCACAAGCGACTCGATCGGCTGGCCCAGCAGCTCGTCCCGCTCGTACCCGAACAGGCGCTCCAGGGAGCGGTTTACCATCGAGATCGATCCCTGTTGATCCACCAATACCATCGCACCCGGCGACGCGTCGATGATCTGCCTGAGGCTATCCCGCTCGCGCTCGAGATCCGTGATATCTCGCGCCGAGGCGTACAACAGCCCGTTGGACGGCTCGGCCCGTACCGACCACAGGAGCACGCGGCTCCGATCCTGGACCGAGCGGAGCCGGCTCGCGAACGTGGTCGGTGAGGTCTCCGGAGATGTCTCGGCGAGTGACTCACGGGTCGCGGCGGTATCGTCGGGATGGACCAGATCCGCGAGCTGTTGCCCGACCAACTCCGTCCCCGATCGGGCGACCATCCGCTGAAATGCGGGGTTGGCGTGCTTGACCGTGCCGCGGGCGTCCAGCACGCAGCAGGCGTCCGGAGTCAGCTCGAAGAATTTGGCGAGATCCTGGTTCATGGCAGTCTCGAACGCTGGCATGCTGATTCCCGACAACCTCGGTCCCCGTCATACGATACGTAGGCCGAGCCGCTTGAAGGGGGCGTGAAGAATCCGTGAACGCAGGGCTCCTTGTCGCTCGACGCTGTGGGACCCATCGTAATATCGACGGAAGGACCGGGTCCGCGGCGGCATCGCGGCGGGAGGGAATGATGATGGCTCGACGGCGCAGCACGTCGTTCGCTCTGGTGGTGTGGTTGACACTCGCAGGGCCCGCGGTCGCGCAGACCGTCGTCGATCCGTCGGTGCGACATCTGGAGTTTGAGCACCTCCGAATGCTTCTGTTTCCGGATCCGGCGAGCGGCGTGTACCTGTGGGCGGCGTGGTGGAACATCGAAGAACCAGGCGACTACATCGGACGATTCGACCCGGCCGAACTAGGACCGTGGCTCGAGCGTGCCCGCCGCGTCGTGAACGCTCCCGACCCGGAGCGGCGTGATACGACCTCCATGTTGAGCAGCGGGACCGTGAGAGACATCGATCACGGAGACATGTATCTCCTGCGTTACCGGGACGGGCGACGGTGGGAAGGCGGTACCGTGCTCGTCCTGCGGGGGACACCGAGCACGCTGCCAATGGCGATTGAGCTGTCGCTGCGACATACCAGACAGATCCTCGACATACTCGCGGAGATTGCCAGCGAGACGTCCTGGCAGCCCGAGCTCCGCGAATGGTTGGTGCATGCGAACCCTGCGGTGCCCCCGTCGCAACCCAAGCCGCATCCCGACAACCCCAGCGTCCACTATCCAACGGTGCTCCTCCCGCGAAACGTGCAGGGAGACGTCTGGTATACCTACGTGCTCGACCACGAGGGTCGTCCGGAGGTGGACGGTGTGCGGGTGCTGATGTCGGATCACGAGCTGTTCACCCGCGCCTGCCTCGATATCCTACCGCGGCAACGGTTCGAGCCAGCCACGCGGAACGGTCGGCCCGTCCTGGTTCGGATGTTCCACCGCGCCGGGTTTCGGCTCACGCGGTTCGAGTAGCGGAGCGGCCCGGGCGTCCGGACCAAGGCTACCCGATCCCGAGGCCGCCCCTTGCGGCTGGAGTCCCGAACCCGGCAGTTTTCGCCGTCCGCATCCATCCGTGGCTGCTCAGCTCCAACGCCAGCGTTCCCCGGAGGACGATGTCCACCGCCTTCCGTCCCAACCCGTGACTCTACGCGGCACCGCATCGATCGAGGAGGCCCGGTGACCGCCCCGGCGGCTGCGCCGCGTGCGTCCGCGGGCCATGGATTCGGCACGGCGCCCGTATTCCTCGCCAGTATCAGCACGATTCTCGGTGCGATCCTGTTTCTGCGCTTTGGGTACGCGGTCGGACATGCCGGCCTGCTCGGCGTGCTGCTCATCATTCTGCTCGGACACCTCGTCACGATTCCTACCGCGCTCGCGATCGCGGAGATCGCCACCAACCGGCGGGTGGAGGGCGGCGGCGAGTACTTCATCATCTCTCGGTCGTTCGGGACCACCATTGGCGGCGCCATCGGGATCTCGCTGTACCTGTCGCAAGCGATCTCGGTGGCGTTCTACATGATCGCCTTTGCCGAGGCCTTTCGTCCCCTGGCGCGCTACATGGAGGCCGTGCTCCCGTTCGGGTTCGACCCGCGCCTTGTCTCGGTACCGGCAACCGTGGGCCTCGCCGCCCTCATGCTCACCCGCGGTGCCAACATTGGGGTAAAGGCGCTGTGGCTCGTCGTGGCGATCCTTGCTGTCTCGCTGCTGATGTTCTTCCTCGGTGGGCCGCCGGAGGGCCTGGATGTGGGCGAGCCCGGCTTGTTCGACCGGGTGGCGGGGAACGATCGGTTCATGCTCGTGTTCGCCATCGTGTTCCCGGCGTTCACGGGCATGACGGCGGGCGTGGGCCTTTCCGGAGATCTGACCAATCCCGGGAAGTCGATTCCGCTGGGTGTGTTGTCGGCAACGCTCACGGGCGCCATCATGTACGTGCTCATCTCGGTGAAGCTCACGGCGTCGGCAACCCCGGAACTCTTGGCGCAGGATCAGTTCGCCATGGCGCGCATCGCCGTGTGGGGTCCGATCATCCCCGTCGGCTTGGCCTGCGCCACGCTGTCGTCCGCCATCGGCTCCATTCTCGTCGCACCCCGAACCTTGCAGGCGATCGCCGCGGATGGTATCGCGCCGGTGCGACGGGCCAATGGCTTCCTCGCTCGGGGCCGCGGCGAGGCCAACGAACCCTGGAACGCGACGCTCGTCACCTCCGCCATCGCCCTCGTGATGGTGGCAGCAGGGGATGTCGACATCGTGGCCCGCATCATCTCCATGTTCTTCATGGTGACCTACGGGTCGCTGTGCGCCATCAGCTTCCTGGAGCATTTCGCCGCACGCCCCAGCTATCGACCGGCATTCCGCTCCCGCTGGTACCTGAGCCTGTTAGGCTCGGTCATGAGCGTGTTCCTGATGTTCCAGATGGAGCCGTTCTACGCCCTCCTGGCCATCCTCACGATGGTGGGCATCTACTACATGCTCCGGGCCGGCCGGGGAACGGACGATCTCGCTGCGATCTTCAAAGGTGTGATGACGCAGGTGTCTCGCTATTTCCAGACACGCCTTCAGGCCAGTACGCTGCGGCACGAGGGCGACGAGTGGCGACCGAGCATCATCATGGTGAACGGCCGCACCTTCGACCGGACCGCGCCGCAGCAACTGTTGGCTTGGCTGTGTCATCGCTACGGGGTTGGGACCTACCTGCACTACATCCGCGGGCATCTGGACCCGGAGAAGTTCAAGGAGAGCCGTCGGCTGCAGGCCCGCCTCATCAAGATGATGCGAGCGCGGGGCAGCGCGATCTACGTGGATACCATGATCTCGCCATCGATGCGGTCGGCCCTGGGCCAGGCCCTGCAATTCCCCGGCGTCTCGGGGGCCGAGAACAACTGCATCCTGATGGAGTTCACCCGTGACGACGAGGAGGACGTGCTGCGGGAGGTGGTCGAGGCGAGCTACATGGCGAGCGCAGCTCGGGTCAGCAGCCTCGTGCTCCGCCACGGGCCGCACTTCTTCGGCGATCGAGCCAAGATCCACATCTGGCTCACGTGGCACGACTACCGCAACGCCAACCTGATGATCCTGCTGTCATACATCCTGCTCGGGCATCCGGACTGGAAGCGGGGCAGCATCCGGATCTTTGCGGCGTTCCCGCGTGGCGAGGTGCAGGAGCAGCGCACGCGTCTCCAGGAGATGGTGACGTCAGGCCGCCTGCCGATCAGCACCAAGAACCTCCAGGTGATCGGCACCGATGAGAAATCCGACTTTGCTCAGCTCGTACAGAGTCGCTCGGCGGGCGCCGATCTTGTCATCTTCGGCTTCACGCAGGCTCGTCTCAAAGAAAAGGGTGCGGAGCTATTCCACCGCCACGAGATGCTTTCCGACGTGCTGTTCGTCTGTGCCGAGGAGCGCGTGGTGATCGAATGAGAGCGGTCGCGGAGAGCTAGCGGCTCCCACCCAGCAGCTCGCGACTCGCCGCTACCGCGTGGCGCACGAATTCTTCAACCGTCGCGCGTTGCCAGCCCCCATCCGAACGGCTCACGATATCCCGAGCGGTCAGCACGGCGCCGAACCAGTGCTCCGTGTGCCAGTCCCCGACCGGGAGCGATGGTGGTGCCTCGTCCGGACGAGGCCAGGGCAGCACATACCAGTACGGCTCCGCGACGGCATCGTCGCCGGGGGTCATCCCGACACCGATAGACCGGGCCGCCTCGCTCCGCTCACCGACGTCGAGCGGGATCAGCACCGCGATGTCGAAGTGGTGCGGCCAGCAGCGGACCGTCGAGGCGCTTGGTTCCCGCGAGGCCACCTGATCCAGAACGGCGGCGGCATTGCCGAACCAATGCCCCAACTCGCCGAAGGCCTCCGGGTGGGCGAATGCGAACGGCGTTCCCTCGAGTCCCGGTCCGGGCGGGGTCGGCACGTCCGGTCGCTCGAGCCGCTTGACGACGTCGGCCCCGAACACGGTGCGCAGGGTCTGTTCCACCCAGTCGTACGCGTCGTCGAGTGAGTGGCCGTCCAGCGGAAGCCGCGCGGCGTCTGCGTCCCGCACCAACATGCCCAGGGCGAACCCACCAGGGTCGAGCGTGACCCGTAGCGACGGATTCGACTGAGTGGGTTGCCCCGCAAGCACCCCTGTGTCACCGAGCCATTCCATGCTCGTATGACCGAAGTCGTCGGCATGCTCCACGTAGGAGGCGCCGAAGGCGGACACGACCTGTGCCGCTCGATGGAGCTGGAGACGTGCATCGGCTAGCTCGCCGGGCGGCACGCCTCCCAGCGGCTGCCACGCGCTGAACGCGGATTGCTCGGTCATGGGTCGACACTCATCTGGGACGGTGACGCTTCTCTCACCCAACGCACAACACCGCGTAGGGGTTTCAACGTCACAAGTCGGCTCGGGCGCCTGGGGTCCCGTGAGCGATCAGTCGTGCCCCGCGGTTCCACGAGATGTAGTTCCACGCCCACTGAAAAAACACCAGCACACGATTCTCGAACTCTACGAGATACATGAGGTGCA
Source organism: Gemmatimonadales bacterium (assembly GCA_041602035.1). Taxonomy (GTDB): domain Bacteria; phylum Gemmatimonadota; class Gemmatimonadetes; order Gemmatimonadales; family GWC2-71-9; genus JAOTVV01. The sequence continues at coordinate 164,498 of JBFIHA010000003.1, forward strand.
CGAACAGCCAGAGCAGCCAGGCTGGGTAGCCCGAGAATCGCACCCGGCCGAAATTGGCGACCGCCGCTGCCCGCCCGATGGTGGCCAGTTCGCCCTTGTTGAAATAGCGAAACGATCGCACAGGCCGACCGGCCAGGCGGCGGCGAATGGTGTCCGCCACGTGGCGACCCTGCTGCATGGCGACGGGAGCGATACCGGGGAGCGGTTCCCCGGTCTGATGTGCGAAGTGGGCGAGGTCTCCGATCACGAAGACTTCCGGGTGACCGGGCAGGGTGAGGTCCGGCTCGACGACCACGCGCCCGAGCCGGTCCAGCTCGGCGCCTGAGGCATCCGCGAGGCGGCGGCCGAGCGGCGATCCCTGAGTACCGGCGGCCCAGAGAACCGTGCGAGACGGGATCCGCTCGCTCCCGTCGCCACGTTGCACGGTGATGGCCTCGCGCTGGATGTCGGTGACACGCGTAGCAACACGTACCGTCACGCCGAGCCGTTCGAGCGATCGCCGCGCTCGGTGGGAGAGACCGGAGGGATACCCGGGGAGCACACGATCAGTGGCCTCGATCAGGATGATTCGCGCGCGACGGGTGTCGACGGCGCGGAAATCTCGGACCATCGAGTGTCGGGCCAACTCGGCGATGGCGCCCGCCAGTTCGACACCTGTGGGTCCGCCTCCCACGACCGCAAACGTGAGCCATCCGTCGCGCTCGGCGTCCGCTGGCTGCCGTTCCGCCATCTCGAACGCGCGGAGCACCCGACTCCGGATCTCGGTGGCGTCCTCGATGGTCTTGAGTCCCGGTGCGCGTCGCTCCCATTCGTCGTGCCCGAAATAGTGGTGCCGAGCGCCTGGGGCGACGACGAGGAGATCGTATTCCAGTTCACCGTCTGACAAGACGACTCGGCGGCCGGCGAGATCGATATCGACGACCTCGCCCAGCCAACAGCGGGTGTTCTTCTGCCTACGGAGCGTCCAGCGCAGCGCCGAAGTGATGTCCGCCGGTGAGAGGCCGCCGGTGGCCACCTGGTAGAGCAGTGGCTGAAACACATGGAAGTTTCGGCGATCGACCAGCGTTACGTCGACGGGTGCCTTCCGGAGGCGTTTGGCGGTGTACAGCCCGCCGAATCCCCCACCAACGATTACGACGCGACGGGTGCTTCCTGCCATCAGCGCATGCCCGTTCCGGGGCCGCTACCGCTCAATCGGCGTCGGCATGACCGGCGCACCGTCGAACAGCCGCTGCAGCCCACCCACCACCACCTGCTCGCCGGACGCGAGGCCATCGCGGACCTCCACGAATCCCGGCGTCCGCACGCCAAGCGTTACCTGTCGGCGGGAAACCGTGCCGTCCTTGGCGACCCATACGAAGTCAGCGCCTTCGAGCGGGAGGATGGCGTCTTCCGGCACGACGATGGCATTGGGTCGCACCTCGGATGTGAGGCGCACCTCGACGAACATGCCGGGCTTGAGGAACCGATCGCGGTTTGGCGCCCGCGCCTTGACCAGAATGGTGCGCGCAGGGACCTGGACGACCGGGTCCACGAAGTCCACGATTCCGGTGGACTGCCGGTCGACGGCGGCGACCCGGAACGTGATCTCTTGCCCCACCGCCAGCCGCTCGGCGTAGCGCTCCGGGACCTGGAACGCCACCCGCTGTGGGTCGACGGTATGGAGGGTGGTGAGCCGGCTGGACGTCGTCACGTAGTCGCCCAAGCTCACGAATCGCGCGCCGACCACGCCGGAAAACGGCGCCCGCACGACGGTGCGCTCGAGGCGTACTTGCTGGAGTTCGAGCTGCGCCTGCCGGCTACGCGCGTTCGCCTCGGCTTCCTCGAGGTCAGCCTCCGACGATGCGTTCTCTGCCAGCAGTCCCTTGGTGCGCTCCAGCGCCTGGACGGCGCGGTCGCGCTCGGCGGTGAGTTGCGCCACCAGCGCGGTGAGTTCGGCGTCATCGACCTTGAACAGCGGTGTGCCGGCCGCGACCTCGCGACCTTCGCGAACGAGGATCTCAGTGAGACGACCCTGAACCTCCGGGCGGAGCTCGATCGATTGGACTGCTTCGACGGTTCCGGTGGCAAGGATCGCGTCGACCACCGTGTCGGTGCGAGCGGCAACGACCTCGACAGGTGTGGGCGGTGGCCCACCGCGACTGCCGGGACCGTCCCCGGACGTTCCACCCCCGCAGGCGGTGAGAGCAAGTGACGTGAGAGCTGCAGTAGTCCGGGTGCGTATGATCATGGAATGCGTTCCGCTAGAAGAGGCGGCGGCCAAGGATCGCCTCGAGACCGGAAAGGGCCAGCCGGGTTCCGTACCGCGCCTGCACCAGCCCTGCTTCCGCCTCCGACAGGCTGACCTGAGCCGTGATGAGTTCGATGATGGTCGTCGCCCCTGCGCGGTACCGTTCCTGCTGGACGCGCAGGTTCTCGCGTGCGACGACGACGGCCTGCACGGCAAGCTCGGAGGTGGCGCGTGCCGCCTCGTAGGCTTCGTACGCTTCCACGACGTCTCGGCGGAGGGCCAGCTCGACGTCGGTGCGAAGCGCCCGAGCCACCTCGCGCGTGGTCGTCGCCCGAGAGAGTGTGATCTCCCGTTGCGCGCCATTCCAGATCGGTAGGCTGACCGTGATGCCGACTGCCGATCGCGTCACTGCGTTGGGAAAGAACGACTCGTCGGTGGTCGTTACGAGTCCGAAGAGGTCGAGCCGCGGTGCGTACGCGCCGCGGGCCGCCCGCACGAGGGCCTCCGCTGCGCGCTCGGAAGCGCGGGCGCCAATCGCCTCCGGGCTCAGCTCCACCGCTTCCCGAATGGCGTCGTCCACGGTGAGGGGCAGCGCCTGGGCCACCAGCGTGGCGTCGGCCATCGCATCCACGGGGCCCGGTGCTCCGACACGGCGAGCGAGCTGGTAGCGTGCCACCTTGAGCTGAGCCGCCTGTCGGAGAAGGGCAACACGCGCCTCCGTCAACTCGAGCAGAAGCTGGAGCGAGTCCGTCTGCACGGCGGCACCGGACAGCACCCGTGCTCGGGCCACCGCCAGTTGCTCCCCGGCGCGGCGTACCCGCTCAGTCGCGACCCCCGTCAGCTCACGCTGCGCGATCACATCGTAGTAATCGGACTCCGTGAGGAGCGCTGTCGTGAACCGTGCCTCGAGCTCTCCCGCGCGTGCGCCCTCGAGCTCCGCGGAGGCACGTTGCAGCTCGGCGAGCTTGCCGAGACCCGAAAACAGGTTCAGCCGTCCGTCGAGCCGGGCATCGACGATGGTCGAGGCCGGCTGACCGGTGCCGATGTTGAAAAACGCACTCGAGTATTGGGTGGCCGAGAGCTGGGCGTTGACCGACGGCACGATGAACGCGGCAAGCGCCGCTCGCCGGACCCACGCTGCGTCGGCGATCTGGCGCACTGCCGACACGTAGTTGGGATCGAGCCGTGTGGCTCGCTCCAGCGCCTCGGCCAACGTGATGCGCGGCAGCGAATCCTGAACTCCGGCGGGGAGTGGCGCAGGCAGCACCGCGAGATGGGCGACGGCAACTAGAAGCAACATCAAGGCGCCTCCGCCGTCGCGAGCTCGGGTGCCCGACGTCGCAGGATGACCCGTTCCTGGACCGCATCGAGCAGGACATACACTACGGGGACGAGGAACAGCGTCAGCAGCGTCGAGAAGATCATGCCGCCCACGATGGCATAGCCCAGCGGCCGCCGGCTGGCCGATCCCGCCCCGAGACCGAGCGCGATGGGCATGGCGCCCATGATCGTGGCGACTGAGGTCATGACGATCGGCCGCAACCGAATCGCGCCCGACCGTAGCATAGCCTGCACGGCGTCGAGGCCGGTGCGCTTGAGTTGGTTGGCGTATTCCACCAAGAGAATGGAGTTCTTGGTCACCAAGCCAATCAGCAGGATCATGCCGATCTGGCTGAACAGGTTGAGCGTCGAGCCGGTGATCAGCAGGGTCACGAGCGCGCCGGTCACCGCCAGCGGCACCGCGAGGATCACGGTGAATGGATGCACGAGCGACTCAAACTGTGCCGCCAGCACCATGAACACCACCACGAGTGCGAGGAGGAACGCGAAGTAGAGCGCGTTGCCGCTTTCTTGCAGCTCCCGGCTCTCACCGGACAGCGCGATGCTGCTGCCCGGCGGCAGGACGTCATCGCCGGCGGCGTAGAGCGAGTCCAGGGCCTCCCCGAGCGTGAAACCCGGTGCGAGATTGCCCGTGAGGGTCGCCGAGCGCACCCGATTGAAGTGGCTCAGCTGACGCGGACCCACACCCTCCTCGATACGTGCCACGGCGGACAGCTGCACGAGCTGGCGATCGACGCCTCGCAGGTACAGACCGGTCATGTCGCGAGGGGTCGCGCGCTCGGCCGGCGACAACTGGGCGATGACGTAGTAGAGCTTGTTGGCCCGAGTGAACGTGCCGATCCGCTGACCGCCGAGCATGGTCTGCAGCGTGCTCGAAATGTCGGCGATCGCCACGCCAAGGTCTTCGGCGCGATCGCGGTCGTAGGTGATCGTCAGCTCCGGCTTGTTGACCTTCAGGTCGGTGTCGACATTGATGAGGCCGTTGATCCCGCGGGCCCTGGCCATGAGACGGTCCATCCCGACCGTCAGGGAATCGAAGTCTGGATGCCGCACCACGAAGTTCACGGGATTGCCGAATCCCCCGAAGGCACTGGGGTTGTTCGCGAAGGCGAAGATCCCGGGGATTCCGAAGAACGGTCCTTGAACCTCTCCGATGATGTCCTGCGATGACCGGTCCCGCTCCGACCAATCAGTGAGCCGGGCGAAGATGATGCCGCTGTTCACCCGGCCACCAAACCCGATGATGCTGAAGTACGCCTCGATGTCTTTCGTCTGTGCGAGAATCGCCTCGACGCGCCGTTGGTAGTCATCGGTGTACGCCAGCGAGGAACCTTCCGGTCCGATGGTGAACACGGTGAAGAAGCCGCGGTCGTCCGGTGGGACAAACTCTCGCTTGAGGCTCTGGAACACCACGATGGCGAGCACGACGGTCGCGACGCCGCCGCTCACGATGAGCCACCGGTGCCGTATCGCCCAGCCGAGCGCCACACCATACCAATCGGTGACGGTCTGGAAGGTCTGTTCGAACAGGTTGAAGAGCCGGCCGTGCGATTTGGGAACCCGCAGGATCTTCGCGCACAGCATGGGAGTGAGGGTGAGCGCGACGAAGCTCGAGATGACGACCGCACCGGCCATGGCCAGGGCGAATTCGTTGAACAGTCGACCGGTCGTGCCGCGGAGGAACGCCAGCGGAGAGAAGACCGCGACGAGCGCGATGGTCGTCGCGATCACGGCAAAGGCAATCTCGCTCGTGCCGCGCATAGCCGCCTGCTCGGGGGTCTCGCCCAGCTTTTCCTGATGACGGTAGGCGTTCTCCATCACGATGATGGCATCGTCCACCACGATGCCGATCGACAGGATGAGCGCCAGCAGCGTCAGGTTATTGATCGTGAACCCGAAGAAATACATGAGGCCGAACGCGGCAACGATGGAGGTCGGAATCGCGAGGCCGGGGATGATGGTGCCCTTCAGATTGCGGAGGAACACGAAGATGATCAGCACCACGAGCAAGCCGGCGAGCAGCAGCGTCTCCTGCGCTTCCTGAATGGAGCGACGCACGAACGTGGCGCCGTCGAACGCGACCGACAGGTCGACGCCCGCCGGCAGCGCCTCTTGAATGTTGGGCAATTCAGTGCGGATTGCCTCCGAGACTTCGATCAGATTCGCCTTGGACTGCCGCACCACCCCGATCGCGACGGCGGTGGCGCCATTGAAGCGCAGAATGGCGCGGTCGTCTTCAGGACCCAGCTCGACCCGCGCGAGATCACGCAACCGGACGAGCTGACCGCCCTGGTTGGCGACCACGAGGTTCTGGAACTCCTCGGGCGTCTTGAGCTCGCCCATCGAGCGCACCGTGAACTCGCGCCGGGCCGATTCGATGCGCCCGGCGGGGATCTCCACGTTGCGGGTGCGGACTGCTGTCTGGACGTCTTGGACCGTGAGACCCCTCGAGGCAAGAGCGTCCGGGTCGAGCCAGATGCGCATCGAGAAACGCCGTTCCCCGAAGACCTGCGCGCGACCGACACCCGGGAGCGATTGGAGCCGAGTCTTCACTTCTCGATCGCCGAGGTCGGACAGGTCGAGCAGGCTGTAGTTGGCTCCGGAGAGCGCCAGCCAAAAGAACGGCTGCGCGTCGGCATCCTGCTTGCTCACCACCGGCTCCTCGATGTCCTGCGGCAGGCGGCCTCGCACGCGTGAGACCTTGTCCCGCACGTCCTGAGCCGATGCTTCGAGGTCCCGGTCGAGCGTGAACTCGAGCGTGATGTTGCTGAACTGCTCCGCGCTTGCGCTGGTGAGGGTGCGGAGCCCGGGGATGGTGCTCAACTCCTCTTCGAGGATGTCGGTCACCGTGGACTCGATCACCCGAGGGTTAGCACCCCGGAGGAAGGTGCTGACGGAGACGATGGGAGGGTCGACGTCCGGGAACTCCCGCACGGGGAGCCGGGAATAGGCGATCCCACCGAACAGAATCAGCGCGATGCTCACCATGCTGGTGAGCACCGGCCGACGGATCGAGGTGTCGGAGAGCTTCACAGTTGTGGCCTCGGCAGCGGTCTCGACATTTAACCCGACAACCTAGCTTTGGTTTCACACGTGGGCCATCCCCGGGCGGGCAGCTCCGCCCAGCTCGCCCTCGCATGCCCCCGGATCTGGACGCATCTTCCTGCTCGCGGTCGCCAACCCTGCCACGTTGGAGCGCAGTATGAAGATCCGCCGCATCACCGCCCATCGAGTGGACCTGCCGCTACGGGAAGGCACGTACGCGTGGTCCGGCGGCAAGTCCGTGTCGGTCTTCGACAGCACCGTGGTGTGCGTCGAAACGGACACGGGCATCACGGGCGTGGGCGAGGTGTGTCCGCTCGGACCCGCGTACCTCCCGTCGTATCCGGAGGGCGTGCGAGCGGGGCTCGGCGTCCTGGCTCCCTCGCTCCTCGGCCTGGACCCCACGCAGCTTGGTTCCCTCAACCGCGCCATGGATCACGCGCTCAAGGGACACCCGTACGTGAAGTCGCCAGTCGACATGGCCTGCTGGGACATTTGGGGTCAGGCAACAGGCCAGCCCGTCTCCACGCTGCTCGGTGGTCGGTGCGGAGAGGACTTCCCGCTCTACCGTGCAATCTCCCAGGCGACAGCCGACACGATGGCAGAACGGGTGACGGGCTATCGAGCCGAGGGATATCGGCGGTTTCAGCTCAAAGTGGGCGGGGAGCCGGACGAGGATGTGGAGCGCATCCGTGCCGTCGCGAGCGTGCTGCGTCCGGGGGACATTCTCGTCGCGGACGCCAACACGGGATGGCTCACGCACCAGGCGCTGCGCGTGGCCCGCGCCGTGCGCGATCTGGATGTCTATATCGAGCAGCCGTGCAGCACCTACGAGGAGTGTCTCGCGGTCCGCCGGCACATCGACCACCCATTCGTGCTCGACGAGTCCGTGGACACGCTCGAGCGCGTGGTGCGCGGATGGGCCGACAGCGCGATGGACGTGGTGAACCTGAAGATCAGCAAGTTCGGCGGGCTGACGAAGACAAGGGCGGTGCGCGACCTGTGCGCGTCCCTCGGGATCGCCATGACCATCGAGGACAGTTGGGGAGGCGACGTGACCACGGCGGCCATCGCACACCTCGCCCATTCGACGCCGCCGGAGCTGCTCTTCACCGCTACGGACTTCAACAGTTACGTCACGGTCAGCGTTGCCGACGGTGCCCCTCGACGCGAGTTGGGGCGGATGAGCGCTTCTACCCGGCCCGGCCTCGGTGTTGCGGTGCGGACCGATGCGTTGGGCCCGGCCGTGCTGGACGTGCGGTAGGCTTGCTGCTTGGCGAGGGCATGACTTCCGGCACAGAACCGTCCAGCAGATACAGCGTGCGCATGAACACCTCGCAGCGGAACAACGTGCCCTCGAACAAGAGCCGCTGCCCCATCCTCGGGAGGAGCGTCTTGGTGAGCGCCTCGGGCAGCTGCACCACGGCCCGGACCCGTCGGGCGCCGTACGTGTCTCTCAACTCCGCAATCTCGAAGGTGGCACGGGCCCCGCGCTCACTTCCGAAGATGTGATCGAACGGGTAGGTGCTCACGCTACGGAGTGTGCCGGGCCACAGCACCCGTCGGCCCTCGAAGGATTCGGCAAACTGACGTCCCATCTCATCGCCCATGAGCCGCGCGCCAAACAGGAGTCGCGACACGTCGTCAGGATGAATGGGTGCGTCGGGCTCAGCGGGTTTGGCGGTCACCGGCGAGGACAGCGGAGGGAGAACGGTGGTTGTCTTCTCTTCCGCAGGTGGTGTGGCCGCGTCGGCTGGAGGTGACATCTCGAGCACCGCGTGATCGGTGTTGATGTGCAGACGCACGGTCTGCTCGCCGTCGGTCACGGGCTCAGGCTCCTCGATGACGGCGTCGGCTTCGACACCCAGTTCCTCGGCCATCTCGGTCTCGTCGCGTTCGGACAGCCGTGGTGGGATCCAGCCGGGGTCGAGGAGCTCGTCAATAGAGAGGGATTGGGCCCCCTCGGACACACCGGCGTCGGCGCCCTCGGTCTCCTCGGAGAGTCGCTCCGGCTCGACCGTCGGCTCGAACACCTCTGTGGTGGTCTCGTCCACTGCCGGCAGCGGTCTGGGCTCGGGCTCGCGAACCCATTGCTCGAGCTCCTCGGCCATCTTGACCAGGCTCCGCACGTCTTGCACGATCTGGTCGCGACGATCTTCGACGCCGTCGATCTCCCACGTGATGGTGGTGTCGTCGATGACGGCCCCGGGAAAAAGGGCGTAGAAATCGCGGAGGGCGTGACGCCGTACGGGGCCGAGCATGCTCACGACGGCGTCCCGGGCCAAGGCTCGAATGATCAGGCGTTCCTCCAACTCCGTATCTCCGAACGACAATTCCCGTTTGCGATAGAGTCGCTGAACGCCGGAGAGGATCGTGCGTTCCCGGACGCTGAGGCCCAGGCGGAGCGACGATGCGAAGATGACGCGATAGCGGGTGTGGCGCGCGGAATCATCGCCCTTGGTGAACGTCGTCACGCGGACCGAATGGCCCCGCATCTCGCCGTGGATCTCTGGGTGGCTGAAGAAGTCTCCGGGATCCAAGCCGAGTTGCAGGGTCGACGCGGCGCCACGCCATGCGTCCTTGATCGGCTTCCGTTTGCCTGCTTGAGCGGCAGCGGAGAGACCCATCCCCGCCACGACGATCAGGACCAGGATCACGAATGGCTCCACGTGTCCCTCACTCGGTCAGCCCATCAAAGGTATCCCGCGAGCGCGGTGGCGGTCTACTGTGCCCTGCGTGTATCATTCACGGCCGCGATCCTTTACCCATGAACGTCGAGATGGTGGCTATGAGCAGGGAGAAACCCGATATCCGCCGCACCGATTGGAACGCGTTGGTGGCGCCCTACAAGCGCCCCAGCTCGTGGCGCGCCGCGGTCCAGCTTGCCTCGACGGGACTGCCATTCGTGGCGCTCTGGCTTCTCATGCTGTGGAGTCTCGACCGCGGATACTGGCTCACGCTCGCCTTATCGCTGCCGGCTGCCATGCTGCTGGTGCGGATGTTCATGTTCCAGCACGATTGCGGGCACGGGGCATTTTTCAATTCCCGCCGACTCAACAATCTTGTCGGGGCCACCATCGGGGTGCTCACGCTCGTGCCGTACCGCTACTGGCGGAAGACCCACGCGATCCATCACGCCGGGTCCGGCAATCTGGAGCAGCGCGGCTTTGGGGACATCGACACGCTCACGGTCCGGGAGTATTTGGGCCTGCCGCGTTTGAAGCGGCTCGTCTATCGCCTGTACCGCCATCCCGTGGTGATGCTGCTGATTGGCCCCGCGTACCAGTTCATCCTGAAACACCGGTTGCCCTTGGACCTGCCGCGTGCCTGGAGGCGGGAGTGGCGCAGCGTGCACGGCACGAATGCGGCTCTGCTGATATTGGTGACCGCCATGTGGTTGCTGGTCGGCCTCGACCGGTTTCTGCTCGTTCAGATCCCCATCACGCTCATGGCCGGCTCGGTCGGCGTGTTCCTCTTCTACATGCAGCATCAGTACGAGGACACGTATTGGCGGTACCGAGAAGCGTGGAACTACTACGAGGCAGGACTCGAAGGCAGCTCACACTTCGTGCTGCCAAAGCCGCTACAGTGGCTCACTGCGAACATCGGTCTGCACCATATCCACCACGTCTGCAGCCAGATCCCGAACTATCGCCTGCAGCGCTGCTACGACGAAAACCCCGAATTCCACGGGGTCACTCGGCTCACGCTGCTCGAAAGTCTCAAGACGCTGGGCATGACCCTGTGGGACGAGGACGCCAGACGATTGGTCGGCTTTCGTCACCTTCGTGCCATCCGTCGGCGCCTGGCAGGAACCGGGGGGCCCGTCGAACCCACCAAGCCACAGGCGGTCCCGCCAAGCTGGCGCTGAGCGAAGGCGCCAGGCAGTCAGTTCCCCAAGGCGTCGAGCCGCCGCCGAATCTCCGCAATGCGATCGTGCGCCTCGGGAAATCCGCTGGGGAGAATGACGTCCGGCGCGAGGAGGCTGTAAAGCCGAAGCGCCTTGTCGAAGCTGAGCCGAGCCGCCTCAGCCTGGTCCTCGAGGGCCGATTCCAGGCCATGTAAGTAGAGGGTCTCCGCCACGAGCCATCCCCGTCCGGGCTCGAGCTCGCCGGTCGGTGCCACCATTTGCTCCAGGGTAGCAACGTCCGCAAGCGTGACCAGGGATAGGTCGAACCCCACGCCCGTCAGCACTGACGCCAACTCCTGCCGCACCTGGGCCGGTGCGACCGTCCGCTTCAGGATGAACTCGCGCAGGCGGACGAGGATCATCCCCATCTGTTCGATCATGCGCAGGATGTAGTCGCGCTGCATCATGGGAGCCTCGTGGGGCCGGTTTCCTAGGAGAAACCTACACTGGGGGAAACCGGGATCGACCTGAAGCATCCCGCCAGTCGCCCGGGGCGGAGCATCGCCGTACCTTACCCATATGGGTGAGATTTCGCCGGCGTTGCGGGAGGCGCTCGCCGACCGATACGACCTGGTACGGGTGGTGGGGCAGGGCGGGATGGCGACGGTGTATCTCGCCCAGGACCGGAAGCACGATCGTGAGGTCGCCGTCAAGGTGCTCCGGCCGGAGCTTGCCGCATCGATCGGCACTCAGCGCTTCCTCAAGGAAATTGCGATCGCGGCCCGGCTCTCCCACCCGCACATCGTGGCGCTCCACGACTCGGGCGAGAGTCGAGGGTTCCTCTATTACGTGATGCCGTACGTGGACGGTGAGTCACTGCGCGCACTGCTGCGTCGCACCACCACGATGCCGCTTGGCGTCACGTTCGGCATTGCGCGCCAAGTTGCGGATGCGCTCGGCTACGCGCATCGCGCCGGTGTCCTGCATCGAGACATCAAGCCGGAGAACATTCTGCTGTCCGAGGGACACGCGTTCGTGGTGGATTTCGGGATTGCGAAGGCCGTGAGCACAGCGGGCGGCCCATCCGCCACCCGGACGGGCTTCGCCCTTGGAACGCCGGGATACATGAGCCCGGAACAGGCGGCTGGTGTGCGACACATCGACGAGCGAACCGACGTCTACGGACTGGCGTGCGTGGTGTACGAGATGCTCGTGGGGGAGCCGCCAGGATTGTGGGTCACGGAGACGGCAGCCAGGGTCGGCCGGTTCGTCGACGCCGAACCGCTGCACCGTGAGCGGCTCGATGCCCTGTCGGGCAGAGTGGAGCAGGTGCTTGCGCGCGCCTTGGCGCTGCGACCCACCGACCGGTTTCCGACGGTTGCGTCCTTTGCCGACGCGCTCGTTCAGAGCAGCCAGCGAGGCCCTGTCCGATACACCGATCGAGACATCCGTGACATTGTGGGCCGCGCCGCCCGGCTCGAAGCGGAGCACCCCACCCTGGACGGACTGTTCTCGATCGGGGGGGTCGAGCGGCTAGCCGCCGAAGTCGGCGTGCCGCCCGAACACGTGCGGCGGGCGCTCGAGGATCTGGACCGGCAGCCCCGTCGCGACGCACCGGTTCGCGTGCCGCAACCCATGCCAGCTGGCCCGTCATCCACGACGGTGTCGCTCGAGAAGGTTGCGGAGCACGAGCTATCCGTGTCCGCGTTCGGGGAAATTGTCGAAGAGATCCAGACGGTGCTCGGACGCGGTCGAGTGAGTGTGTGGGAAAACACCCTCGAGTGGAGTAGCGCGGTGCGCGGTGGCGCACCGGGGCGCCAGGTGCGCATCACGGTGGCTCCACGAGACGGTCGGACCCGCATTCAGATGCAGGAGCATGTGGAGCAGGTGGCAGGACAGCTCTTTGGCGGTGTGACCGGGGCGTTCTTCGGCGGGCTGTTCGGACTCACCGTTGGAGGCGGCGTCGGTGCCGGTGAGCCGTCGGTGGTGGCGGCGTTCGGCCTGCTCGGCACCGTGGGCGGGGCGTTCCTCGTGGCACGATCACTGGGCGTCAGTGCGGTGATGCGCAGGGAACGTGAGCTCGAGGCGCTGGCCGCTCGCCTCGTCCGGCACGTCGAGGGCGCGGCGGTGGGTTGGCGAAACGACCTCGCGCTGCCGACCACCTCCACCGCGGAACGGAATCGCTAAGCCGCCACGGTCAACTGCCCGATGGCGCGGCCTCCGCAGGCGCGGCCGGCGCGCCGAACGGTGGAATCGAGTCGGGCGAAACGTCCAGAAGTTGGGCCACTCCCACCCGTGCGAGCATCGGCACCATGCCGAGCCACACCAGGTCACGGTCCTTGGCATAGAAGTAGTGGATCTGGCCCTGCCCGAAGACGGAGTGGACCGTTATGCCGGCGACATCGAACTGTGAATGGTGGCCGAAGCCGGTTCCCTCGCCGTCGACACCGGTCGCCATGCGCGCGAGCTCCGAGGCTGCCAGGTCAGCGCGCTCGTATCGGCTCACGTAGAGTGTGGTGCCCATCTCTTCCGGGCCGTAGGTGGCGACCCAGTTCTGCTCAGGTGTCACGTCCTTGCCGTGCATGCGCTCGAGCACGGCGGCGGCGTCCGGACCCGATGTGACCTTGGCGAGCGGGAATCCGTGGATCTCGTCGGGGACGGGCGTCTCGTCGGTGTCGGAACCGGCGCACGCGGCGCTGGCGAGGGACACCGCAGTTAGGGCGACGAGAACCGTGAGGGGCGTTCGGAATGATATGGTTGACACCGGAAACTCCTCCGTCGTGATCTGGGTCGATGGGCTCACCTAGGGCGGCGGACGCAACGTACCTGGCTGGCCGGAGGAACAAAAGCCCACGACGGGAGTGCCGAGGGCGCTTGATCCGCGGCTGTCACCGGGGTATCTAATAGCTCAATCCTCCCAGTGAGAGTGTGACGATGTCGGGTCTCAAGCCGTATGCCGGGATTTCCCGTGGACCATTTCTCCTTCTCCCGATCACGCTCGTAGCGTCCGGCGCAGCCGCTGCCGCCTATGCCGGACAGTTCAGCTGGCTCCACACCGCGGTGGGCCTCTTCGGGCTCGTGGCGCTCCACATTGCGGTGAACGTGTTCAACGAGTGGAGCGACATGGCGCGAACGGGGATCGATCTCCACACGCAGCGAACACCGTTCTCTGGTGGCACCGGAACGCTGCCGTCCGGTGCACTCTCGACGCGTTCGGCGCTGCTGTACGGGATCGGGTGGGCGATCGTCGGACTCGCGATCGGTATTTGGTTCCTCACCCGCATCGGGTGGGCACTGTTGCCGATCATGATCGTGGGGGCGATCACGATTGTCTTCTATACGGACGTCCTTGCCAAGTTGGGCATCGGCGAGATCGCCGCGGGTCTGGGACTGGGCGCGTTGCCCGTGATCGGGATCGCGCTGGTTCAGGTGGGCGACATCCCGAACCCGGCGGTGGCCGCCGCCATTCCTGCCTTCTTCATGACGTTCAATCTCCTGCTCCTCAACGAGTTCCCGGACGTGGAGGCGGATCGGCAAGGGGGGCGTCGGCACCTGATCATCCTGTTCGGTCGACCGGCGGCAGCCAAGATCTATGCAGTTGCGGCCATCCTGACACCGGTGGCGATCGTCGTCGCCGTGGTGATGGGCTACCTGCCGCCGTTCGCGCTGGCCGCGACACTGCCCTCGGTGTTTCTGTTGGTCAAGCCGCTGCAATGGGCGTTCGGCAATCCCGAGCAGCCGGTCCCGCTGCCGGCGATGGGTGCCAACGTCATCTGGAACCTCTCGACCAATACGCTGTTGGCGATTGCGCTGATCGTCGCGACGCTCTAGAAGGGCGTGCGCCCGCAGCGTGACGACGGCCCCGCGACCCACCGGAGGGATCGCGGGGCCGCTTACTCGCCCGACGGTCGGCGGAATCGGCTAGCGCCGGTTCCGCGACAGCGCCTTGTAGTACTCCTCGACGAGTTGGCGATACGCCTCGGGTACGTCGTCGGATCCGGAGAGGAACAGCCGTTCCTGGTCCGACCCGGCCAACTCTCGCCGAAGCGAGAATTCGAACTCCTTCAGTCCGGCGATGATCTCCTGCTGAAGTCGCTCCAGTCCGCGGGGATCACCGAGGGCACCGCGATTCTGCAGTGTCCCAAGGCCACGGACGATTCGATCGAGCTGAGAAGCGTCAACATCTTCGTCCTCTAGTTCGCGGCGCAGCTCCGCCAGCTCGTTGCGCCGCCGACCAAGCTCTCCACGGAACTGCCTCATGTCGTCGGGTGAGATCTGTCCCGTCCCGCCGCCACGCGGCACACCCTGCGGTGCAGTCTGTTCTGCCTCGGACTGCTCGCCACCCTGTCCCTCTGGGGGGTTCTGGCCCGGTTGTGGCGGCTCGGCACCCTGGCGCCCAGTCTCCTGCGGCTCGGTGGCGGTACGCAGCCGCTCATCCAAGGACTCGAGGGCGTTGACCAGCTCACGGGCGCGGTCGAGCGACCGGCCGAGCCGCTGCTCTCGGGATTCTCCCACCGCGTCGAGGGCGTTTCGTACTCCCTCCTCCAAATTGTCCAGGTCGGTCCCGATCTGCTCCTCGAAGTTGCGCGCGTACTCTGTGGACCGGTCCTGTACGACGCCTCGAGAAAACAGGATCTTGTCGGCGAGACGCTGATCACGTGCCTCACGGGCGGTTTCGTTCAGACGGCGCGCGGCGTCGGGCTGCTCCTCCCGCATCGCTCTGGCGAGCTCGGTGAGCTGTGCCTCGAGGTCGCGCACTTCGTCGGCCATCTCGTCCTTGCGCTCGACGAGCCGCCGCACCTGCTCGTCGCGGGCGGGCCCCGCCTCCTCCAACCGATCGACATCACGGCGGACGTCTTGCTGCTGCTCGCTCAACCGCTCGGCGCGACGAAGCGCATCGCGGATCTCGTCCTCACGCCCAGCCGACCGACTCTGCTCCAGGCGGCGGCGTGCATCGCGCAGGTCGTCGAGGGCCGACTGTCCCCGCGCGGTCCCATCGGCATTTCGAGCGGCGGCGGCGCGGCGCATGGCCTCCGCTGCTTCCCGAAGACGTCGAGCGGTCTGCTCGAGATCGGGTCGCGACTGGTCGCGGGAGAGACGCTCCAGACGTCGAGCGGCCTCTTCGGTCTCCTCCGCCAGTCGCCGCTGTGCTACCGAGCCGCCGCTGCCGCCCTGATTCTGCATTTGCGCCCGCATTCGCTCGTTTTCCTGCTGCTGCCGCCGCGCCAGCTCCCGGAGCTTCTCGAGGATCTCGTCGACCTGCTGGCTCGTCTCTCGGCGCTCGCCGCGGTCCACCTGCTCGTACTGGTTGCGCAACTTGTCCATTTCGAGGTCGAACAAGTCGGCCAGGTCGTCGGCGCTCGCCGACTGCCCGCCACCACCCTGTTGGTTCCCGCCTCGCGTCACTTCCCGTTCTCGAAACGCGGCCTCCGCACGCTGGAGGAATTGGAGTGCGCGCTGCTCCGGCGAGAGCGCATCCTGGGGGCGGCGTTGGCCCAGCTGCTCCTCGGCCTCCTGCATCGCGACGACGGCGTTCGGCAAGGCCTCCGCCACCGCGCGAAATGTGGAGTCGAGTTGCACCACCCGCCGGCTCTCCATTCGGTCCACCAGGGTTTGGACCTCTTCCCGGAGGCGGCCCTGCGCCAGCGCCAACGTCGCAAGGTTCTCGCGAACCTCGTCGGTGGGCAGTTGGGTAGAGTCCCGCACGATCTTGAACGTCGCGGCCACGATCTGCCGCTGTCGGGATGAGAGCTCGCCCACTTCGCCACCACTGCCTGCGCCACCCTCGCCTCCCTGCGCCTCTGCCTGACGGTAGCGGCGGTCAAACGGGCGGATTTCCAGGAAGTAGATATCGGTCGTGGCGGTCTGCGTGCCGTCGACGCGGTTGGCGTCGGTCGCTCGCGCGTAGTACGACAGGAAGTCGCCTGGCTCGAGGTCGATCTCTTCGAGGTAGAACGTGTGCCCGGCGGTGAGCTGAGGCGGCGTGCGCGTGCCGCGGTACAGCGTGACGCCCTGCTCCTGCTCTCCGTTCACCGAGTAGCGCAACTCCACCCTACCGACACCGTAGTCGTCCTCGGCCGCGACCTCGACGAACACCTCATCGATGCTGGTGACGGAGATGTCCCGGCCAGGGGCCGTGAACCGCAGCGTCGGTGGCTGGTCGACCAGGACGTCGATGTAGTAGTCAGGGGACCCAACGACCGGTGTCCTGCCCTCACCCTGGAGGAGGACACGGTAACTGCCGGTGCGCTCGATCCGCAGCGTACCGATGAGCCCGTCGGGTCCGGTAGCGAGCGCGACCGTGTCGCGCTCATCGATCACCAGGGCACCGCTCATGACGGGCATGGTTGGGATCACCGTGAGGGTCACCTCGGTCCCCGTGATCGCCGCGATATCGCCGCCGTCTTCCTCGGTCCGCTCGCTCAACCCCGTGTAGGCCGGGAAGCGATACAGGAGGTCGATGCGATCGACGTACGGGAGATCGACCACGTCGATCCGATGGATCGCGGAGCGGACGCCCCCGGCCTCGACGAGGTACTCGGTGACGGAATCGATGTTGAACGCGAGGAAATCGAAGCTCCCGCTCTCGTCATCCGCCGTCATGGGCCAGCGATCCCAGTCGGTCGAGCCTCCGCGCCGCAGCGCGATCTCCACCCGATCCGCGGTGAAATTCTCGAGCTCGGCCGTGATCTTGAGATCTGCGCCGCGGGCCAGCACCGTGTCGCCCGGGTGCACCGCGATGGCGTACGGGCTGTCTCCGTCTCCGGTGGACCAGGGCGTGAGGAGAAACGGGGCACTGTGGGCCACGAAGCCCGGTTGCAGCAGAAAGAGCGCTGCGCTCAGCGCCGTGACGCCGCCGAGCGCGCCCGAGAGGCGCTTCAAGCGCGGTCGCTCGATGCGCCTTCCATAGTCGATGCCGGCACACTCCTCGACCGCGCGTTCGACCAGCCGCTCGACCAGGCGACGGGAAGCCGCCAAGTGTTCGACTCGGCCGGGATCTCCGCCGAACTCCACCGCGCCGAGCACCAATCCTCGGAGCGAGGGCTCGTGTTCTTCCAGGTACAGCGCCACCTGCTCGTCGGACACCCGGCGGGTGAGTGGCACGATGAGAAACCGGACGGCGAGTGCGGCGATCGACCCGTAGGCGATCACGCGGAACAGGGTGATAGCCATACCGCTGAATCGGAAGTAATCGAGGCCGTACGCGCTGAAGAGGAACACCGCGAGCCCGGCACCGGTCGTGATGGCGAGTCCGTGGAGGGCTACACGCAGTCGCCAGCGAGCGCGCACCGACCGGACGATCGCCGAGAGCGTTTCGGGGCGACGTTTGGTGGATGGTGACGACGAGAACAGTGAGAGCATCGTCATACCTCGTCAGCTCGCGAGACGGGAGAGTCGGCTCGCCACGCCGGTCTCCGCCAGGAGGAGGAGCAGGGCCGCTCCTAGAAGGTACCACCAGAGGCCCTGTCGACGTTCCCTCTCCACCGGGGTCAGCGTGGCGGCCAGGCTGGCGGCGCGGTCGGTCGCCGTCCCGCGCGGCGCGATGGCGCCGAGTAGCTGCTCGGGATCCAACTGTTCGAGATCGGCCTCCGCCACGTCCGGATTGACCGCCAGCACCGCGGTCTCCCCATCGCTCCCTCCCGTCAGCGGTCGCACCACGTAGAACCCGCTTTCGGTGAGTGGTACGGGTCGCTCGACCTCCGACGGCCGAATCACGGTGCGCTCGCCGGACGGGCTCTCCGCGACGAGGTCGGATTCGGGCTCCACCTGCCGTATCGGGCCCCATGACCGATCGGTCAGCTGGGTCCCAATGTCGACGACCTGCCCCGCGAGGTGGGATGCCGGGCGGGGGCGGTACCGTGCCAGATGCCAGGCAGTCTGATGGACGAAGGGCAAAAAGACGGGTTGCACGGGCAAATCGTTCCACTGGTTTGTCACATCGGTCGTCCACACCATGGCCCGCCCATCCTCAACGGGCACCTCGACCAGCGCCGGCGCGCCGTCGTCGAAGCGAGCCAGGACCGTCGCGTCGACCGGGGCCTCGTATGACCGGTAGCGGAAGAACCGTGCGGCCGAGAAGTCTCCGCTTCGAGGGGCACCGAACGGTTCGAAGACGGAATGGCTGTAGTCGAGGACGCTGACGGAGCCGCCGCGGCTACCCGGTAGATCGATGATCCGCCCCGAGACGGTTCCGAGCGATCGCGCCGTCTCGCTGGTCCACAGCCCGTCGCCGCCCCGCGGTCCGAGGATCACCAGGAGCCCGCCACCGTCACGCAGGAAGCGGTCCAGTGCGCGGCCGACGGCGCCCCGAGGGTAGGGTGCATCGAACAGCACCACCATGCCGATATCGTCGAGGTCGGTGGCGGTAAGCTGGGTCGCCGACCGCACGCGCACCTCGAACGCGGGATCGGAGCCGAGCGCGAGTGCCTGCCGTAGGTAGAGGAGGTCACCAGCCGTTGCCGCCGGATGGCGCACGACGACAATGGGAACCGCTCGTGGAGGCGAGACGGTGAAGCGGAACACATCATCCTCAGGGAGGGCGTCAGGGCTGAGACGGACCGTGCCTCGGGTGGGTCGGTCTGGCAGCGGTGCCGGATCGAATCGTACGGTTTCGGCGCCGCCTGCCGGAAGGTCCACGGTGCGCTGCTGCACGGCCTGCCCTTCGATTTCCAGCCGCACGGTTCGACCGTTCGACGCCAGCGGGCCGGGGTTCACAATCCGGGCGGACAGGGTGAGGCGGGGACGGGTGGCGTCTCGTGTCTGATCGAACAGAACGCCCGCGACGGCGGCGTTCTCGGCGTGGGCCATCCCGACGTTTACGGGCGTGATCTCGGTGCCGTCAGGCAGACGCACGTCCACCTGACCGTCCCAGCCGTGCCGCTGGAAGTCGGTGATCAACACGGTCTCCCGGCGCGGCAGGTCGGACGCGTCGAGGATGTCACGTGCGAGCTCGAGGGCCGGACCGAACCGAGTGCCGGAAGACGACGGGCGGGCGCGATCGACGATCGCGTGCAAGGCTGTGGGATCGGCCGTCGGCAGATTCGCCGCCTCGGCGCGGTCGGTGAACAGGACGAGTGTCGCCCGGTCGTCGGGCGCGAGTCCGTCGATCGTCCGATGGGCCGCCGCGGTGGCCTCCGCCCAACGATCGCCGTACCCCATACTGTACGAGCGGTCGAGCAGCACGACGACCTCGCGGGCGGTGCCGAGTGCCGCAAGCCCGATGGTTCCCCGGTTCCACAACGGACGGGCAAAGGCCGCTACCACCAGCGCGATGGCCGCCACGCGCAGCAACAAGAGTGGCCAGTGACGGATGCGCTGCCGGCGCACCGTACGGAACGGTACCCGCCGGAGGAACATCAACGACGGGAAGCGCACCGTCTCGCGCCGCTCTCGGTGGGTGAGGTGCACGAGAATGGGGATCGCGATCGCCAACGTGCCGGCCAGGAACAACGGGGCGAGGAACATGACGCTCATCAGCGGACCCGTCGGAGGCGCTCGCGCCGCGACAGATAGTCGAACAGCACGTGGTCGAGCGGTTTCGCGATGTCCACCTGGCAGTAGTCGATCTGACTCCGGTTCATGCGCTCGGTGAGCGTGCCGAGGTGGCCGCGCAGGAGCATGCGGTACTCCTCGCGGAGCGTTTCGGGAACCACCGGGATGCGTTCGGCTGTTTCGAGGTCTTCGAACGGGGCCGCTGCGTCGAACGGAAACTCGATCTCCGTCGGATCGAGCAGATGGAACACGATGACGTCGTTACCTTTGTGCCGCAGGCGGTCGAGCGCGCGCATGATCGTGTCGGGCTCCTCGTACAGGTCGGAGATGAGCACGAGGAGGCTGCGGCGGCGTACGCTCTCCGCCACCTTGAGGAGCGGAGCCTCGAAACTGCCGGGGCCACGCGCCTCGATCCGGTCGAGCGTGTGCAGCACGATCTCGAGATGCTTGGCGGAGCTCGGGACGTACTCCTCGATGGTCTCGGCGAACGTGATGATGCCGACTCGGTCGCGCTGCCGCCGGGAAAAGTAGCTGAGACACGCTGCCAGGTACCGGCCATAGTCCAACTTGGTGATGCCGCCGCTGCCGTACGCCATGGAGCTCGACACGTCGAACAGTACCAGGAAGTTCGCGTTGGTGTCGGCCTCGAACTCCTTCACGTAGAACCGATCGGTACGTCCGAAGACGCGCCAGTCGACTCGACGAATGTCGTCGCCCGGCATGTACGGTCGATGCTCCGCAAAGTCCACCGAGAGCCCGAAATACGGGGAGTGGTGCAGGCCGTTGATGAAGCCGTCTACCACGGTTCGGGCCAGGAGCTCCAAGTTGGAGATCCGCCCCAGTACGTGCGGGTCGAGAAATCGAGTGGTCACATCCCCGACTTTGGCTCGGGCACCGCTTCCAGCAGCCGGTCGATCAGATGATCCGTCGAGATCCGCTCCGACTCTGCATGGAAGTTCTTGAGGATGCGATGGCGCAGCACGGGATGCGCCAACGAGCGAATGTCATCAAACGTGACGTGCACGCGCCCGTCCATCAGGGCGCGGGCCTTGGCGCCCAGCACCAAATACTGCGCTGCCCGCACGCTCGCCCCGTAGGAGACCCACTTCTCGATGAAGTCGAGCGTCCCATTGGGGTTGGGTCGGGTGGTACGGACCAGGTTCACGGTGTACCGGAGCACGGCATCGGGCACCGGGACCCGGCGCACCAGTTCTTGGAACGCAACGATGTCGCGACCCGTGATGGCATGCTCGAACTGATGATCCTGCACGCCGGTGGTGCTGCGCACGACCTCCAGCTCCTCCTCCTCCGGGGAGTAGTCGATGATGATGTTGAACATGAACCGGTCGAGCTGTGCCTCGGGCAGCGGATAGGTGCCTTCCAGCTCGATCGGGTTCTGGGTCGCAAAGACGAAGAACGGTTCTTCCAGGTCGTACGTCCGTCCCTGCACGGTGACACGATGCTCCTGCATCGCTTCGAGCAGGGCGGCTTGTGTCTTGGGCGGGGTCCGGTTGATCTCATCAGCGAGCACGATGTTCGCGAAAATCGGTCCCGGCATGAACACCATCCGCCGCTGCCCCGTGTCGGGATCCTCCTGGACCAGGTCGGTGCCCGTGATGTCCGACGGCATCAGGTCCGGCGTGAACTGGATGCGCGAGAACTCGAGATCGAGCACCTCGGCGAACGTACGGATCAAGAGGGTTTTGGCGAGTCCGGGTACCCCGATGATGAGGCTGTTTCCGCCGACGAAGAGCGACAGCAGGACTTGCTCGACGACCTCATCCTGGCCGACGATGAGCTTCTTGAGCTCGCTCACGACCCGGTCTCGTCCGGCACGGAGGCGATCGGCGAGGGCGAGGTCGTCGGCGGATTCCAGGGCTATGGGTTGGGTGGTCATGACGCTCCAGTCAGTGGGTCATCGCGTAGACGATGTAGTTGATGCCGAGCTTGTAGGCCTCGTTCGTGATGTCGATGGGAATGAACCCCCTGTCGGAGAACTCCCATGCGTCGCCGATGTCGTTGTCGTAGTTCGCGATCAGCATGAGTCGCTTGCTCGGGTCGTTATCGTCGAACACGCCGTAGAAGCTTGACGGGATGAATTGCAGTGGATGGACGAACCCGTCCAGCGACTCGATCTCGTAAAAGGCGTGGAAGATTGGATGTGACGCATCGAGGCGTACTAACCGATGCTCGGGGAGAACCCGTCGAAGCTGTTCCTCGAAGTTGAACCAATGGGATCCGTCGAAGTCGTCGAAGATGACGAACCCGCCTTTGAGGAGGTAGGCCCGCAGGGCGGCGGCCTCTTCGTCGGTCTGCGTCCAGTGGCCCGGTTCCGACATGTAGGCGACGGGGTACTTGAGTAGTTCGGGATCGTCGACGGCGAGGATGTTGCTTGCGTCGACCGTCACCGATATCGCCGTCAGTTCCGTCAAGATCTTGGTGAAATGACGTTCCGCTCGCGGGTAGTCGTGGTCCCACTGGTAGTTCACCCCGCCGAAGAACCCGCCGCCCCGGCCCCAACCGGCCCAGTCCGGCGTGTACCGCAACCGCACGAACGTGAGGCGGCCGTCGTACGGGACGTTGAACGCCTCGAAGTCGACGTCCGCCGACACCGGTGCCGCACGCTGCCCAAAGCCCCGGCGGCGCTCCTGGCCGTGCAGTGACGCCGTGGCCACACCGAGGGCCACGGCGGCGAGTAGCGCGGTGCGAAGGCGGCTATCGAGCTTGGCGTGCATCATGGATCTCCAACAGCAGGTCTTGTGCTTCGCCGAAGTTCGGAGCGATCTCCAGGGCACGCAACACCCAGGTCCGCGCTTGGTCGAGGTCGCGTGCGCCGAAATACGCGTGCGCCAGCCGGAACAGCGCATCAGCACGGTCCACGGGATCGAGGGCCAGGAGGGCACGGCGCTCACGGACGGCGCGCGGCCACTCCCCGACCGCCTCGGACAGCTCGGCCAGCCGGCGGTGCGCGGTGACGTCGAGCGGGTAGACGTACATCGCCTTGTCGAGGGCCTCGATTACCCCCGCGCGATCTCCGTGTGCGTCGAGATGCGCCGCGAGCGCGAGCAACGCCTCGAGATGTCCGCCGTTCAAGCTGGTGAGCACGCGCAGCTCACTGACCGCGCGCGCCGAATCACCCATCGCGGTGTATGCACGGGCGAGGTGCCAATAGGGACTCGACACGCCTGCGTATTCCGGGAACAGCTCCTTGGCACGCTCGAGGTAGGTGATGGCTCCGCGAGGATTTCCTCGTTCCACGAGCATCTGACCCATGGCGAGCTGTGCGACGAAGTCCGTGGGATCTGCCGCGCGGCGGCCGAGGTTCTCCGGCGTGTGTCTGCCTCCGCCCGCTCCCTCGCCGAGTGGCGCCGCGGCCTTCAGGGCGTCGAGCGGCTGGGCGAACCGATCACGAAGGTAGCGATCGAAGACCGCATCAAACGTGTCGAGGTCGATGGCAAGCACGGAGCGAAACACCTGGCCCGTGGTTTGGCCGTCGCGATAGGCCCGCAGCATTCGGGTGAACGCCGCAACTCCATGATCGCGTTCGATCAGCTCGCACACGAGCGACGCCTGATAATAGGAATGCCCAATCTGCTCCGGATATGTGGGCCGGGTGAACCCATCGTTGAGCCGGCTCACGGGGAGGAGCGTGCCGTTCCGATAGGCGATCAGGAACCCCGGGTCGATCCCGTCGCCCCATCCGGGACGCGCGCGCCGCTCTTCGAACACGGCCAATCCTTCGGTGAACCAGCGCGGTACTCGGCCGGACGAGAGACCGAGGTGGAACGTGTGCGCAATCTCGTGCCACAGCGTGGAACCCCAGTTGAACGCCCCGCGCTCCCGGGCCGACGGGGAGTCCATGGCAATCACCGGACCGAAGCTCACTCCCAAGGCACCCAGTCCGACCAGCCCGACGGAGCGAACGGAAAAGTCGGCGTGACTCGGATACACTTCGATGCGCACCGGCGGGTCGGGCCGATACCCGTAGCGGCCGGCCAATCGATCGTATGCCTCTTCGGCGAGATCGTTCACGTACAGGGCGAGCAGCGCCGACTCCTTGCGGTCGATCGCCACGCGGAACCGCGGTGTCTCCACGAGATCGTACCGCTCCAGGGTGTCGAGCAGATCGAGGGTGTTCTTGGTCCAGAGATCGTACGGGTCGCCAGCGAAGGCCGTCTCGAGATTGGCTCGCCCCCGGTCCATCCGACCGACGCGGAGTTGATTGATACCCAGCAGGGCGAACGCGCGCCACGCGGTGGAGTCGAGCGCAACCCCCTCCTGGGCGAAGCGCACGGCCTCCTGGTACAAACGGTTACGCGCGCTCACCTCCGCGAGAACGACGTACATGCCGGCGAACCGCGGGTTAAGTGCCAGCAGACGCTGCCGAAGCGTCTCATACGCCGAGCGGTCGCCCTGCAGGTGGCGGACGGCGGCCAGCAACGCGAGGGCGTCGAGCGAGCCGGGATCCACCTCGAGCGCACGCTCGATCTCGCGAGCTGCCTCCTCGTACTGCTCCGCTTCGGCGTACAAGCTCGCGCGAAACACCCTGGCAGCGACGAGGTTCGGGTTGACGTCGAGTGCTCGGTTGACGTGATCCATCGCCTCTGACGAACCGGCGAATCGGCGGGTGCGCGCCAGCCCGAGCAAGGCGCGCGGGTGATTCGGCGCGCGTGCTAGGATGGCCTCGAACGCCTCACGCGCCTCAGTGCCTTCGTACTTCTCGAGAAACAGGTCGCCGACCAGGATCTGCGCGTCGAGGTTGTTCCCGTCGGTGGTAATGGCTTCGTCGTACGCCCGAAGTGCATCCTGGAACAGCTGGGGGTTGCGGCTGCCCAGCTGACGCACGGCCGTCGCGACGGCTGCGATCTCCGCCGAGGAGAGGTTGCGGTTTCGGTTGTAGATGTCGATGAACCGGTCGAAGCCCTGCATCGCCGACGGCACGTCCCCACGACGCTGCTGGAGCAGCAGGAGATTGAGCCGGGCTACGAGACTGTCGAACGCGCCGCCGTCCAGGGCACGCCGAAACTGGCGTTCGGCCTCGTCGAGCCGACCCCGGTGAGCGAGCAACTCGCCGTGCAGGTTCGCCACGTGAGGGACGGTGGGATTGCGGCGCTCGTAGCGTGCTGCTTCGGCGATGGCGTCGTCGTACCGCCCGGTCTCTGCCAGGGCCCGGGCGAGACCGCGTGCCGCCTCGGCCGAGGTCGGGGCGGAGCGTGTCAGGCGCCGATAGGCAGTGATGGCGTCATCGTATCGCGACGCGACGTAGGCTGACCGAGCGTCGGCCAGGGGATCTTGGTCGGCACCCCACGCGCACGGTGCCGCGAATGCAGCGGCCACCATGAGCAGCACGGTTCGGCGCACGGTGGTCATGGTGCGCCGCTCTCCCGGTCCCTGATGGCGCGATTGGCACGCGCGAGCGCGAGCAGCAGGCGCTCGAGCTCCCGTTCGTAGGCGTCGGGCGCCATGTCGGTCTTGCGCAGCCGGAGGGCGGCGATGTCACGATTGAGCTCCAAACGCTCCGCATAGAGGGCGGCCAGCGCCGGGTCGTCCGTCGCCGTGGCGGTCATGCCGGGTCGGGTGGCGACGAGGAACTGCGTTCGCGCGACGGCGCCGTCGCCCCGTTGAGGATCGGGTTCGTGGCTCCCCACCCCGTCCCCGTTATCATCGAGCAGGGCGTGCTCGGTGCGCAACCGATTCTCTCGGTCGTATGCCCGTATCACTTCGCGCCGGGCGTATTCGAACGCCTCGAGCACCGAAACGCGCTCGTCTTTGTCCGCGTCTGCACCCTCATCGACCAGAGCGGCCACAAAATGGCCACCAAACAGCGTTTCGTTCCGCTCCGTGCCGGACCTCGTGGCGGTGATGACCGTGCGACGCGGTCCCGACAGGGCGGCCAGGAACCCTCCGCTCGCGCTCGTGAGATTGGCGAACACGATCTGTTGCGTGGGGAATCTGGCCAGGAGGGCGGCGAAGTCCGAGGCCGTCATGTCCGGACCGGGAAGATTGAACCGCGGCGTACCGCCCTGGGCGCTGCCGTGCCCGATCAGGACAACGAACAGCCGGGCCTGGGGCTCGATCGAGGTCGCGATTCGGATCAGTGCCGACTCGACGTTTGCTTTGGTGGACCGGCCGGTGATGGCTGCATCGCGCTCCGACCGCTCGGCAAAGAAGAACACGTTCTCCGGTGGCACCGCGTAGCGCTCGCGTGCTGCGCCCACGAGAGATGACCCCATCTCGTGAAACAGCTCGCGGTATCCCGGCTCGCCACCCAATCCGGCGATCACCACGAGGTAGGTCTGCCCGTATGCCGCGGGTGGTGTGGTGAGCGCGGTGACCAAGACGATCGCTCCGAAGACTCCGGCCCTCACGGTAATCCCCGCGTTCGGCGGTACGCCCACTCGGCGCCGACGAGTCCCAGCAGGGCGAGGAACAGGATCGGCATGTCCCACAGATCCCGCCGCTCGTGCACGACCGTTCCGCTCTCGGTGAAGCTCACGTCCTCCGGCAACGAGGCCACCGTGGCGGGTGTGTAGAACTTTCCTCCAGTCTCCGAGGCAACGCGGCGAAGGAGCGGTGCGTTCATCTCGGCGTCGATGAACTCGGAGTTGAGATCTCCGCTCTGCACGTACGCCAGGTCGGCCCCGTACGGCGTGCCCCGCTGCTCGGCGCGGACGGTAACGCGGTGCAGTCCATCCTCCATGGGCGCGAACGCTGCTCGGTATTGCCCGTCTCGCTGGACCGACCACTCCATGGGGATAACATGTTCCGCTCCGCTCGGTGCCGTCACCGTTGCCGAGACCTGTGCGCCGTTGAGGGCGAGGAATCCGGAATCGGACACCTCAGCGGTCAGCGTGACCGGCGAGCCTGACTCCACACGATCGGCAGACGCTGTCACGCTCACGTGGCTGGTCACACCACTCACGAGCCAGCGGAGCAGCTGCCGCCACAGCGTTTCGTGCGTTTGATCCTCCAATGGGATGTCGGCGTGCATCTGCCAGAGCCAGGTATCCTGAACCGGCAAGGCCGCAACCCGTCCGCGGCCGAAGCGCTGGTAGGCGAGCACCACGGCGCGTCCCGAGACGTCCGCGGCGTCGCCGACGAGCAGGGCGCTCGCGCCGGGCTTGAGCTCGGTGACGCGGTTGACCGTCGTGAGGCGCGGGAGTGCGTTCCAGCGGTCCTCGGAGGTTCGCTCGTCCCCAGCCAACTGGGTCACGGCGTGAGTCCGGCCGAACGGCGTGAGCTCCACCTTGACTTCGGCCACGAAGCCACTGGTATCGCGGCGCACGCCGGTCGGGAGGACGACGGGCAGCACGTCGGCGACCGGCGTGCCGCCGTACCCACCCTCGGCGAAAGCCCGGCGGCCGCCGAGCGCGAGGAGACCGCCCCCACGTCTCCCCACGAAGTCGACGATCATGTTGAGCTGATCGTGTGTAAAGAAGCTCGCCTCGACACTGCCCAAGATGATTCCATCGTAGCGGAACAACTCCTCACGCGTGGTGGGGAACCCCCCGGCGAGCTCGTCGGGGTCGTCGACGTCGAGTCGATAGAACTTGTCGTCGGCCGTGCGCTGTAACACGACCACCCGGACGTTCTCGTCTTCGGCTAGGGCGCGCCGGAGGAATTTCACTTCCCAGCGCGGCTCCCCCTCGAAGTAGAGGATCTTGCGGCGTGCGTCCTGGACGTCGATCAACGACTCCAGCGCGTTGTTCTCAGAGACGAGCTCCCCCTCCTGGGGCGCAATGCGGAACCGAAACCTCCGCGGTCCGGTTTCGTCGGCGGTGAAGTGCAGCCGAACGGTCGTGACGTCCTGACTTCTCGGCAGCTCCACGTCTCGCGTGTTCAAGATGCGGCCGTCGCTCTCAACGACGACCTGCACGGTCTGGCCGCCGTATCCCGAGTGCGTGATCGTGAGGTCGACCGTCACCGAAGAGCCGCGAAGGACCGAGCGCGGGGGATTGGCCCGTCGGATGGCGATGTCCTTGGTGAAGCGCTCCTGCCCGAGACCGACAGTGTGGAGTGGCACCCCCGATGCCTGAAGCTCGAGCAACGACTCCGTGAGCACCGACTCGCCGTTCTCCGCGCCGTCGGAGACGAGCACGAGTCCGGCGAGGGGCACGGCGGCTAACTCTCGTTGGGCGGCTGCAATGGCCGCGCCGAGGTCGGTCCGGCGACCCGTGAACCCAAAGTCGGCCACATCGGACGCCCGCTGGGCGGACTCGGAGAATCGGAAGAACCGGAGCTTGAACCGTTCAGCCAGGGCCGCGAGGAGCGGGCTCCCCTCAGGACCGAAATGCTCGGCGACGAACTGGCTGCGGGGGCGGTCGGCGTGGTCCGCGATCCGCATGCTGCGGGAGTCGTCGATCAGCACCCCAAGGAAATTCTGCTGCGGGACGACGGTGGACACCACGAGCACGGGGCGAGCGAGACAGAAGACCAGGACGGCGAAGGCCGCCGCCCGCAGGGAAGCCAACACCGCCCGATCCCGCGGCTCCAGCCGGCGGCTGCGCAGGTACGGGAGGACCGCCACGGCAAGTAGCGCCAGGGTGACGGCAACGAGGACCACCGCTGGCCACCCGGGAGCGAATCCCAGCTCGCCCCGCTCGAACACGATGGGACGGTACTTGAACAGGAAACCGAACAGCCGCTCCAGCATCGGGCTAATGGCTCATTCCGTAGACGATCATGTTCACGCCCAACTGATAGGCGAAGTTCGAGAACTGCAACGGGTACCACGGATCGTCAGCCCACTCCCAGGCGTCGCCAAGGTCCGTGTTCCAGTTGATCACCACCATGAGTCGACCCTGGGCATCGAAAATCCCGCGGAGCGCCGGCAGGTAGCCATCGCGCTCCCAGGTGGGTCGCCCACCCACACCGCGCCCACGCCCAGGAACCTGGAGGATCTCGTCGATGTCGTAGAAGGCGTGCAGCAGCGGATGGTCCGGCGGCAGATCGACGATGTCGTGCTCCGGCAGGACACGGCGGATCTCCGCCTCGAAGTTGTCCCACTGACGCGTTCCCCAGAAATCATCGATCACCAGGAACCCACCCGCAAGCAGGTAGGTACGGAGGCCGTCCACCTCAGGATCCGTGAGGCCCATGTAGCCCACCTCCAGAGCGTACAAGAATGGAAACTGGCGGAGGTCGGGGTCGTCGAGCCGGACGGGATTCTCCATCTCGTACGCATCGATGTTGGTGAGGTGGCGGAGGCCGATCAGGAACTGGCGGTCGGCCTTGGGGAAATCCACGGCCCAGCTGTCCCCGAACCGCCCCCAGCGGTATCCACTATACTGGGCCCGTGTGAAGTAGAACGCCCGCCCCGTCGGTGCAGTGACTGCCAGACCCACGGGTTCCCCTTGGGCGGCAGGCGATTGGGACGACGGCGGGGCGCTACCTGTCACGGCGAGCGTGCCGGCAAGCGTCAGCGCGGGGAGGACGAAGGGGCGTCGCAGAAGGGCTCCCGAGGATGGTGTGCAGTGGAGATGGGTATCTACAAGAATACCAGGACGGGCAACTCGGGTTCCCTTCCCTCAGTCGGCGCGCCCGGCTCGGAAGGGGCTCCTCGCCGAGCCGGCGTCGCACGCCGGTGGCCGATTGCCGGTGTTGGGTATTACGTTGGGGCTCGTCTTCCAGCGCTTCATGAGGAGGGAACTCAGCGTGGCAACTCCGGCGTGGATTCACAAACTCACGGCATCGATCGATGCCATGGATGCCGATACGTTCGTCTCGTTTCTCACTGAGGACGCCCAGTTCCGCTATGGCAGCAACCCGCCGACCGTGGGCAGGGGAGCCATCCGAGACGGGGTCGCGATGTTCTTCACCCAGTTCAAGAAGCTCCGCCACTCGCTGACCGGCACGTGGACTCATCCCGACGTGGTGTTCATGCAGGGTGATGTGACGTACACGAGGCTCGACGGGTCGGACGTCACCGTGCCCTTCGTGAACTGTCTCAAGATGCGAGGCGACAAGGTTCACGAGTACTTGATCTACATCGATCCGAGCCCGATGGCGGCCTAGACGCCGAACACTCCGTTCCGGAGCTCGATCATGACCACATCGGTTCCTGAGTACGGCAAGTTCCGTCGCGGGTTCCTGCTTGCGCTGGCGCTCGGCATCACGCTCCTGTTCTTCGCGTTGATCCGGCCGTTCCTCATCGCGATCGTGATGGCCGGGATCCTGGCGGGGCTCACCTACCCGCTGTACGAACGGCTTCGCGACGGCCGGTGGCTGCGCCGCCGGTCCAGGCGATCGATGATCGCGGCGCTCGCCACGCTGACCCTCGTGCTCGTCCTGGTGCTCGTGCCGACCCTGGTGCTGGCCGGTATCGTGGTCGACCAAGCCATCAATGTGAGTCAGGACGTGAGACCGTGGGTGCAGCAGCAGATTGCGGAGCCAGCCCGGCTCGAGCGATTCATCGACCGCATCCCGTTTCTCGACCGGGTGAGCGCGTACCGCGAGCCGATCGTGCAGAAGCTGGGCGAAGTCACGGCACAGCTGGGCCAGTTCTTGGTCCGCTCCCTTGCGTCGGCGACCCGTGGGGCTGTGGCGTTCTTCTTCCAGCTCTTCATCATGCTGTACGCCATGTTCTTCTTCCTAGTGGACGGTCGCGCGATCAAGGACCGGCTACTGCATTTCATTCCGCTTCCGCAAGCGGACAAGGACCGTATGGCGGGCAAGTTCCTGTCGGTGGCGCGCGCCACGCTCAAGGGCACGCTGGTCATCGGCATCGTCCAGGGTGTTTTGGCGGGCGGCGCCTTCGCCGTGGTGGGCATCAACGCTGCGGTGTTCTGGGGAGCCGTGATGGCCGTGCTGTCGATCATTCCGGGTGTGGGGACGGCGCTCGTGTGGGTACCGGCCGCGATCTACCTGTTTGCCTCTGGACAGCTCGTCGCGGGCATCGGTCTCACCGTGTGGTGTGCCGCGGTCGTGGGCACGGCGGACAATTTCCTCCGCCCTTGGCTCGTGGGGAAGGACACCCAGATGCCGGATCTCTTGATCCTCCTCGCCACGCTCGGCGGCCTGCTCCTCTTCGGGGCCGTTGGCATTGTGATCGGACCGATCGTGGCCGCCCTGTTCCTGACGGTATGGGATATTGTCGGCGCCGCGTTTCGCACCGAGCTCGAGGTGCCCCCGGCCGCGGGGTGATGAAGCGTTGCGGGCACTGATCGTCGGGGTAGCTGGTGCCGGTGGCGGAGCGCATACATGAACAGGCTGCACACCTCCCGGAGCTGACCGCCATGTCGGACCTTGCCAGTCGTCTCGCCGCCGCCCTGTCCGGTCGCTACATAGTCGAGCGCGAGCTGGGCGCGGGCGGGATGGCCACGGTCTTCCTCGCCCGTGACCTGAAGCACGATCGCCAGGTGGCGATCAAGGTGCTCCGGCCGGAGCTGGCGTCCGCCCTCGGTCCCCATCGGTTCCTTCGAGAGATCCAGGTCGTTGCGCAGTTTCAGCACCCGCACATCCTGCCGCTCCACGATTCCGGCGAAGCTGACGGGTTTCTCTATTACGTGATGCCCTATGTGGAGGGGGAGTCCCTCCGCGACCGCGTCGCGCGGGAAGGAGCCCTCCCGGTCGACGAGGCCGTTCGCTTCCTCCGGGACGTCGTGGATGCGCTCTCCTACGCGCACCGGCACGGGTTGGTGCACCGTGACGTCAAGCCCGAAAACGTCTTGCTTTCGGATCGCCACGCCCTGGTCGCTGACTTCGGGATTGCGAAAGCCCTGAGCGATGCCGGGGCCGAGCAGCAGCTCACAACGGCGGGGATGTCCGTCGGGACGCCCACCTACATGTCTCCCGAGCAGGCCGCGGGCGACCCTTCGGTGGACTATCGCGCCGACCTCTACTCCTTCGGAGTGCTAGCGTACGAGGTGCTGACCGGGAAGCCGCCGTTCACCGGCGACACCGCGCAAGCGATCATGGCGGCGCACGTCACTCGAGAGCCCACACCCATCGGCCGCATGCGTGAAGGCCTGCCCGGTCCGTTGGCGGCGGCGGTGATGCGCTGCCTGGTTAAGCAGCCGGACCAGCGGTGGCAGAGCGCCGACGAGCTGCTGCACGAGCTCGAGGCGCTCGCGACGCCGGGAGGCGGCCTTCCCTCGGTAGGACGGGGGTTTGCCCAATCGCCGCGGGCGTGGGGGTTCGGTGCCGTCGCGGTAGTCATCGTTCTCGTTCTGGCGGCGTGGGGCTGGCGCACCGCCCAGCAGGCTGCCGACCTCCGATGGACCCGGGAGGAGGCGGTGCCGGAAATCCAGCGCTTGATCGACCGTGACGAGATCTTCTCAGCCTGGCAGCTCGCACGACAGGTAGAGGAGCGGGTCCCCGGTGATCCCGCCATGCAGGAACTATGGCCCCGGGTGGCGTGGCGGCCGACCGTCCGATCGGATCCGGCCGGCGCCAGTGTGCGGATCCGAGACTACGGGTCAGAAGGGGACTGGCTCTCGCTCGGCGTCACGCCCTTGGAGAGCGTGCCGGTTCCGCGGGGGTATTTCGGCCTTCGAATCGAGAAACAGGGATACCGATCCTTCGATGGGGCCTCGCTGTTCTGGCGGATAGCAGATGTCTATGCCTTGGACCCCCTGGGCGCGGTCTCCGACGAGATGGTGCGCGTTCCGGGAGGCGAAGCCGAGCTGCAGCTGCCCGGCCTCGACCATCTGGAGCCGATTGCGCTTCGCAGCTACTTGATCGGTCGGCACGAGGTGACCAATCGCGATTTCAAGGTCTTTGTCGACAGCGCCGGATACGCGCGTCCCGAGCTGTGGGAGCATCCGTTTGAACTGAACGGCCGGCGCCTGTCGTTCAGCGAGGCCATCGCCCGGTTTGTCGACCGGACGGGGCGGCCGGGTCCGGCCACCTGGGAGGCGGGCGATTATCCGGAAGGGCGGGACGACTACCCGGTGGCCGGGGTGTCTTGGTACGAGGCGGCAGCCTACGCCAAGTTCGCCGGCATGCAGCTTCCCACGATCTACCACTGGGGGCGGGCGGCAGAAACGGTGGCCAGCTCGGCCATCGTGCCGCGCAGCAACTTCGGTGGAACAGGTCCAGCGGCAGTCGGCACCACCACGGGAATGGGTCCGTACGGAACGCTCGACATGGCGGGCAATGTCCGCGAGTGGTGTGCAAACCAGACCGGAGCGGAGCGTTACATCCTGGGCGGTGGCTGGAACGATCCGTCGTATGCGTTCAATGATGCATATGCCCAGTCACCAATGGATCGGTCTGCCACGAACGGATTTCGACTCGTCCAGTACGACGAGGATGCGAATCTCGAAATGGCCGCGCGGCCCATCGAGCGCCTGGTCAGGGATTTCAGCAAGGAGCGGCCCGTCCCCGACCAGGTCTTCGCGATCTATCGCCGGCTGTACGATTACGACCGCACGCCGCTGAACGTGGTGGTCGAGGAGGCTGATAGCAGCGGGGCGGACTGGATCCGCGAACGGATCGCATTCGATGCGGCGTACGGCGAGCGGATGTTCGCCTACCTCTTTACGCCCAAGCGGGGGACGCCGCCTTTCCAGACCGTCGTCTACTTCCCGGGCTCGAACGCCATCCATACGCGCTCCTCGCTCAACCTGAGCGGCGTCCGTGTGTTCGATTTCATCTTGAAGAGCGGCCGGGCAGTCATACACCCCATCTATAAGAGCACGTACGAACGCGGTGACAGCCTGCGCAGTGACTACGCTGATGCCAGCAATTTCTACAAGGAGCACGTCATCGCGTGGGTCAAAGACTTCCGGCGCTCGATCGACTACCTGGAGACTCGCGCGGACATCGATACGACGGCGTTTGCGTACTACGGCGTGAGTTGGGGGGGATATCTGGGAGGGCTGATCCCGGCGCTTGAACCGAGGCTCAAGGCGAGTGTCTTGTACGTGGCCGGGCTCGAGAATCAGCAGGGTCAGCCGGAGGTGGAGCCGATCAACTACCTTCCGCGCATCACGATCCCCGTCTTAATGCTCAACGGGAAGTACGACCACTACTTTCCCGAGGAGACCTCACAGCGTCCGTTCTTCGAACTGCTGGGAACTCCGGCCGACCGCAAACGGTGGGTCGTGTACGAGGGTGGGCACTTCGTGCCGCGCACGCAACTCATCACCGAGACGCTCGACTGGTTGGACACGTACCTCGGCCCCGTGCGATGAGCCGATAGCGGTATCGCCGACGTGGGTGCATGTTCTTCGTTGGCTGGAGGATAGCGCCGCCACACTTCGACCGGGAGGTGAACGATGGCGGATCGCGTGAAGAAGGTGACGTACTGCTACGTGAAGGTCCCCAACCGCGCGGGGCAGGGCCAAAAGGTACTGAGTAAACTCCGCGAGGAAGGGGTCAACCTGCTCGCCTATTCAGGATTTCCCCTCAAGGGCGGGAAGGCGCAGCTCGACTTCATACCCGAAGACCTCACGGCGCTGCGCCGAGTGGCACGGAAGAACGGTTGGCGACTGAGCAAGGCCAAGAAGGGCTTCCTCATCACCGGTCAGGATCGGCTCGGGGCGGTCGATCGGCACATCGGCAAGCTCGCCGACGCCAAGATCAGCGTGACGGCGGCCGACGCCGTGGTGGCCGGCAAGGGGCGCTACGGCATGATCCTGTGGGTGAGCCCCAAGGCGTACGCCCGCGCGTCCCGCGCGCTCGGCGCCAAGTAGCAGGTCAGGGCCGGTGCCGTTCTCGGCGGACCGTCCGGCTTCGGGCGGTCCGCTGGGGACGTCGGCAGGGGACGCGCGCTACTATCCGCCTTTCGGCGGGATGACGTAGAACAGCACGGCAAAGAAGTGCGCGGCGCTTCCCGCCATCACGAACACGTGCCAAATGGCGTGATGATACGGCAGGCGACGCCAGCCGTAGAAGACCACGCCGCCGCTATAGGCCAGTCCGCCTACCAGCAGGAGCACGAGACCGCCGGTTTCCACCGCGTCGAGCAAGGGCTTCACGGCCACCGCTACCAGCCATCCAAGGCCCAGGTAGAACACGACCGACAAGAAGCGGATCCGCTGTTTCGCGACCGCCTCCAGCACGATCCCAAGGATTGCCAACCCCCACACCAGGCCGAACAAGGTCCAGCCCCACCCGCCACGCAGGTTGATCAGCGTGAATGGGGTGTACGTCCCGGCGATCAGCAGGTAGATGGCCGAATGGTCGAGAACGCGGAACACGTCCTTGGCGCGCGGCGAGGGTATGGCGTGGTAAAGCGTTGACGCGGCGTACAGGAGGACCAACGTGGCGCCGTAGATGCTGCACGACACAATGTGCCAGGCATTTCCCCGGTGGCTCGCAAACGCCACGAGTACGGTGAGGGCTGCGATGCTCAGCGCGAGGCCCACCCCGTGGGTGATTGCGTGAGCAATTTCCTCCGCGACCGAATACCGCGGCCTGACGGGCCGTGCTTCCATGCGTCCTCGTGCCATGCGTAATGTGACAAAGTACCATAAGTGGTTGCGGGACGGGGTGGGTATGGGATCCCGAGTGAATTGGCGGATGGTCCTAGCGCCCGGCTCGGATTGGACGCATCTTGGCTGGGTCGTTCAGGACCCGAGGCACCATCATGGCTCAGAAAGTCGTAGCCCACTTCATCGATCATCAAGTGGTGAAGGGAACGAGCGTCGACGTCGATCTTGAGCGTCCGATCTGCCACATCAGGACGGAAGAGGGGACGGTCGTGGAGGTCGACCTGGCGCAGATCAAGGCGCTGTATTTCGTCAAGGACCTGACGGGCAACTCGGCCTATGACGAGAATCATGACCCGGATACGGGCGACAGTCGGCTGCGAGGCAGCACGCTGATCGACATCACGTTCGTCGACGGCGAGAAGCTCGGCGCGCTTGCCAATCGTTATCCGCCTCGCGGCCCGAGGTTTTTCGTGGTTCCCATGGACGCGAAGAGCAACAACGCTCGGATTCTCGTGAACCGGGACGCCGTGGCCACCATGCAGGCACGCAGCGCGACGCCTGAGCCGCCGCGTCCGACCCGGACCCCGCGTCCGTCCCGCCCCAAGAAGACCACGTGGGTATTCGACGGCAAGGGGATAAAGGAGATACCGATCGACCGGTAGGCATTGTGAGTCGATCTGCCCGTGGTCGACGTCATCCCTGGAACGAGTCCGCCCGGCGAGGTACGCATGTCCTCCATCCGTCACCGTCCGGGTGGCGCCTATCCGCGCCCACCGATCCCTCCCGATGAGCCCGAGCGTCTCGCGGCGCTCGAGCGCTACGACATCCTCGACAGCTCACCCGAGCAGGCGTTCGACGATCTGACACTGCTCGCGGCGCACATCTGTCAGACGCCGATCGCCTTGGTCACATTCATCGACGCCGACCGCCAATGGATCAAATCCCGTGTAGGCCTGGAGGTGACGCAAACGGCACGCGATGTGGCATTCTGTGCGCACGCGATCGCGACGCCTGAGACGCTCATCGTGCGGGATGCGCTCGAGGACGAGCGGTTCGCCCACAACCCATTCGTGCTCGGCGAACCACGGATTCGGTTCTACGCTGGCGCGCCTCTCCGCGTAGGAGATGGCTCCGGGCTCGGCACGCTGTGTGTCATCGATCGCGTGCCCCACGACTTCACGCTCGCGCAGCAGGAGGCCCTCGAGGCCCTCTCTCGCCAAGTGGTTGCCCAACTCGAGTTGCGGCGACAGTTGGCTGAGGTGAAGCGCCTCGGTGGGCTGCTGCCGTACTGTTCATCCTGCGGGAGGCTCCGCACCGATCTCGGCGATCGGTGTCCAGACTGTGTACGGGGGTCTGTCCAGTAACCGTCCGACGGCGACCTAACGGCGAGAACCGGAGGATTCGTCATGCGACCACTGAGCACGGCGCTCCTTATTCTGATCGTTGCGGTGTCGGGCTGTCGACCTGCCACGCCGTCGGTATCCGATACCCTCGCTGCAGTGTTTGCTGGAACCAGTGCCTCGTGGGTCGATCTGAGCTACACGTACGACCATCGCACCGTGTTCTGGCCGACGGCGACGCCGTTTGAGTTGACGGTGGTCGCCCGCGGCGTGACGGAAGGCGGCTACTACTACGCGGCCAACGATTTCTCGATGGCCGAGCATGGGGGGACGCACCTCGACGCCCCGATTCACTTTGCCGAAGGTCGACACACGGCCGACCAGATTCCGGTTGATCGGTTGGTCGGGGCGGCCGTGGTGGTAGACGTCAGCAATAGGGCCACGACCAATCCGGACTATCAGATCACGGTGAGCGACCTCGAAGCGTGGGAAGCGGCCAACGGTCCGATCCCCGATGGCTCGATTGTTCTGTTGCGGACCGGATGGGGTGCTCGCTGGCCGGATCGTGAGCGCTATCTCGGCACCGCACTACGCGGGCCGGAGGCCGTGCCGCAGCTCCATTTCCCGGGGCTCCATCCCGACGCGGCCCGCTGGCTGGTGGCGCACCGGCAGATCGATGCGGTGGGAATCGACACGCCCAGCATCGATTTCGGGCAGTCGACGCTGTTTGACAGCCATCGGGTGCTCTTTGCGGATAACATTCCGGCGTTCGAGAATGTGGCAAGGCTCGATGTGATGCCTACGGTCGGCGCCTATGTGGTCGCGCTGCCAATGAAGATCCTCGGCGGGAGCGGGGGACCGCTCCGGATCGTCGGGGTGCTTCCGCAGGATTGAAACGCGCCGGCCCCGGTTGGTGGCACGGTGTCGCGGTGCGAAATGTCGATGTGCCATTTCGGTGAATGACCCGAATCTCAATTGGAGAGGTGGATCCAGTGCACGACAGATACCCACTACGACCCTCACTCGCGTCTGCTATGGCCAGCGTCGTCGCCGGGGTGCTCTATCTCGCTACGATCTCGACCAGCCCAGCTGCGGCTCAGCAACCCGAGGTCACGCCGCCCGTTGCCAAAGTCGTCCCTCATCGGCTCGAGATGCACGGGCACGTTCGCACCGACGACTACTACTGGCTCAGAGAGCGCGACAACCCCGACGTGATTGCGTACCTCGAGGCGGAAAACGCCTATACCGAGTCCGTAATGGCACACACCGAGGCACTCCAGGAGACGCTGTACCAGGAGATCCTCGGACGTATCAAGCAGACCGACCTCTCGGTGCCGTTTCTACACAACGGGTACTACTACTACTCGAAGACCGAAGAGGGGAAGGACTACCCGATCTACGTCCGCAAGAAGGGCTCACTCGAGGCCGCGGAAGAGATCCTGGTGGATGTCAACCAGCTCGCCGAGGGACATGGGTTCACCTCCGTACGCTCGCCGGCGGTCAGCACTGGCAACGAGATCATCGCGTTCGCCCAGGACACCGTGGGGCGGCGCTTCTACACCATCCGCTTCAAGAACCTCACGACCGGCGAGGTGCTACCGGACGAGCTCCCAGCCACCACCGGGAACATGGCGTGGGCCAACGACAATCGAACGCTGTTCTATACCAGGCAGGATTCGGAGACGCTGCGCTCGTACCAGGTATACCGGCACGTGCTCGGCACCGATCCGGCGCAGGACGCGCTGGTCTATCAGGAGGACGACGTCGAGTTCTCGTGCTACGTCTGGAAGACGAAGACGGAGCAGTACATCATCATCGGGTCGTCTCAGACACTGAGCAACGAATATCGGTACCTCGTGGCCGACGATCCGGGAGGCACGTTCACGCTGTTCCTCCCGCGTGAGCGTAACCACGAGTACACCATCGATCACTTCGGTGACCATTTCTACATTGCCACGAACGACGGCGCCGAGAATTTTCGGTTGATGCGAACGCCGGTTGACAGCACGGCGAAACACGCGTGGGAGGAGGTGATCCCGCACCGCAACGACGTGCTGCTCGAGGGGTTCGACGTGTTCCGGGACTACCTCGTGGTGATGGAGCGGCGAGAGGGGTTGCTCCAAATCCGCGTCCGCGCCTGGTCGGGTGACGAAGACTACTATCTCGACTTCGGCGAGCCGGCCTATGCCGTGTACCCGAGCAGCAATCCAGAAATCGACACGCGGATCCTGCGGTACAACTACACCTCGCTCACCACGCCGAGTTCCGTGTACGATCACGACATGGCGACGCGGGAACGTACGCTCCTCAAGCGGCAGGAGGTACTGGGTGGCTATGAGCCCAGTGACTACGTCACGGAGCGACAGTACGCCAAGGCGAGAGACGGCATTCGAATCCCGGTTTCGATCGTGTATCGCCGAGGGCTGGAAAAGAATGGACGCAACCCGTTGCTCCTGTACGCCTACGGGTCGTACGGAGCGAGCATGGACGCGAGCTTCAGCTCGGTACGACTGAGCCTGCTCGATCGCGGGTTCGTCTATGTGATCGCTCATGTCCGAGGCGGCATGGAGATGGGACGTTGGTGGTACGAGGACGGCAAGCTGTTGAAGAAGAAGAACACCTTCACCGACTTCATCGACGTCGCTCAGTACCTGATCGTGGAGGGCTACACGACTCCCATCATGCTGTTCGCGCAGGGCGGAAGCGCCGGAGGTCTCCTTATGGGGGCCGTGGCCAACATGCGCCCGGAGCTCTTCAGAGGGGTGATCGCCGCCGTGCCCTGGGTAGACGTGGTGACGACCATGTTGGACGCCAGCATCCCGCTCACCACGAGCGAGTACGACGAGTGGGGCAACCCGAACGAAGAGCAGTATTACCGCTACATGCTCTCCTACTCGCCGTACGATCAGGTGGCGGCGAAGGCCTATCCCAACATGCTGGTCACGACCGGACTGCACGACTCGCAGGTGCAGTACTTCGAGCCCGCGAAGTGGGTGGCAAAGCTCCGGGCGCTGAAGACCGACCGGAACCGTTTGCTCCTCAAAACGAACATGGAGGCGGGCCACGGCGGCGCGTCCGGACGCTACCGGCGCTACCGCGACATCGCGTTTCAGTACGCCTTCATGCTGGATCTGGTCGGGATCAAGCAGTAGAGCCTGCGGCCCCAAGGGCGCGGGACTAGGACTCGGGGGAGCGCATCGCCGCCGAGCTGGCGACCGTCTTAGGTGCTGGCGGTGGCGGTCGCGCTCCCCTCGTCGCCCGACCCGTACCGCAGGTTCAACAGCCCCCACGCGATGGAAACGGCGAAGCAAAGGACCCCCGCCGCGACGAACGCCCGTCCGATGGCCTGATCGCGCTCCAACATGCCGAGCGTGCCGAGCAGGTAGGCCCAATCGTGCTCGCCCCCGCCGACCAGCTGGAGGGTTTGGGTCCGCGCGTCCTTCACGTAGACCGAGATGTTCCAGCAGTTCTGCGCTACCCACCAAAGCGGTACCGATGCGGCGTAGCGGTTTCGCTGGTGCATGAAGTAACCGACGAAGGTGAGAGGAATGATCAGTTGCAGCAGGGTGCCGCCGAGGAACCCGAGGAATTCGCCGAACGGACCAAAAAGCACGTGGCCGGCTTCGTGGATGGCCAGGTCGACATTGTCGATGAGCCGAAACTGCGAGGGATCGCGCAGGATGATGAATCCATACCCTGCGAGGGCCAGCGTGACCGCAATCCTGGCACTCGGCGTCAGGCGGGTCGAAAGATCCAATGGGCCTCGTCCTGGAGTTGGGTGCCAACGGTCCTGTTGAGCTCCACCATAGACGTGTGCGCCGGGTTCGCCAACCCCGGGGGTGCGGCGCAGTCTTCAGCCGCAAGTTCTCAGTTGTCAGTGATTGCAGCCACCGGCTTGCAGCATCACCTATCAGCCGTCGGAGTTGGTGCTCGTCGCGATGCCGGTGTCCCGCTGGCGGGCTTTGCGCGGCGGCGGCGCGGTGTCAGGATCGTCCAACCCCTCACGTAACACCTTTCCCCACAAGCTCTTGACGCATTTCTGGCCAGCGCCGCCCTTGCCAATGTGGCAAGCGAGCGACAATATGGGGTCTTCTCATCGCATATCGCGCCGGTGTACCACACCCCCCCCTTGAGGGTCACCGGCGACGACGGATACGCCGGCAACATTCGACAACTTCCACAGGAGGTGATGGGTCATGCGATCCAGATTTGTCCTACTCGTGGGTTTGCTGTTCAGCGTCTGGGCAGGTTCGGCCCATGCGCAGACGCGCGTGGTGACCGGTCAGGTCACCGCTGCCGAGACCGGCGCGCCGCTCGAGGGCGTCGGTGTTACCGTGGCGGGGACGACGATCTCGGCCCGGACCCGCGCCGACGGCTCGTTCAACATTGGCGTCCCGGTCGGCCAGGTCCGCCTGTCGTTCCGGCTGATCGGGTACAAGCGAGCCGTTGCGGTGCTTTCGGCGGGCGTCAGTACCCTGAACGTCAGCTTGGAACCCGACATCTTCAAGCTCGACGAGGTCGTGGTGACTGGACGAGCGACCGAGATCTCGCGACGAAACCTCGCGAATGCGGTGGCCACACTCAGCGGCGAGGAAGTGTCGAATGTGTCCGCTCAGAGCATTGAGCACGCGTTGCAGGGTAAGGTGGCCGGAGCCGACGTGTATACGAACTCCGGTGCGCCCGGCGGTGGTGCCCAGGTCCAGCTTCGCGGCGTGTCCACGATCAGCGGGGCGAACTCACCGCTCTACGTCGTTGACGGGGTCATCATCAGCAATGAGGCGATTGCCTCCAACACCAATGCCGTTACGCGCGCGTCATCAGGCTCGAATGCGTCGTCCACCCAAGACGGGCAGGTCAACCGGGTGGTGGATCTCAACCCCAACGACATTGAAAGCATCGAGATCCTGAAGGGTGCGTCGGCGTCCGCGATCTACGGGTCCAGGGCGCCCAACGGGGTGGTCATCATCCAGACCAAGCGCGGCCGCGAGGGACGGCCTCGGGTGAACGTGACCCAGCGGTTTGGGTTCTTCGATCTGTCCAACAAACTGGGGTTCCGCACGTTTGATGACGCCGCCGAGGTGGATGCGTGGGGTGGGGCGGGGACCGCGGCTGCCGTGGGCTTCACGCCCGGCCAGACGTTCGATCACGAACAAGCCCTCGCCGGCCGGAATGCCCTCTCGTACGAGACGCAACTCAGCGCCAGCGGGGGCAGCGACAACACGACCTACTTCGTGTCGGGCTTGTGGAAGAACGATGAAGGGATCATGCAGAACACCGGGTTCGAGAAGCAGTCGATCCGGGTGAACGTCGATCAGCAGTTCTCCGACCGGTTCCGGGCCAACGTCAGCACCAATGCCTTGCACACGTTGGCGCAGCGCGGACTGACCAACAACGACAACGCGGGTGTGAGC
The DNA here is from genome assembly GCA_041602035.1 of Gemmatimonadales bacterium. Classification (GTDB taxonomy): domain Bacteria; phylum Gemmatimonadota; class Gemmatimonadetes; order Gemmatimonadales; family GWC2-71-9; genus JAOTVV01. Next base: position 206,581 of record JBFIHA010000003.1, read on the forward strand.
CCATACATGGTCTTGGCGTTCACGCCGAACATTGTCGACCTGCGCCAGCGGCCCGACGGCACGTTTCCCGACAATCCGTTCGAGCGCAGCAACCCGCTGGCGACGATAGCGCAGATGAAGAACGACGAGGACGTGTGGCGGTTCATCGGATCGTTGCGCTTGGAATTCGACGCGATTCAGACCGGCAGTCACAGTCTGCGGTTGGTGGCCCAGGGTGGTGTCGACTTCTTCGAGCAGAAGAACGATCTGTTTTTCCCGCCGGATCTGCAGTTTGAGGACGACGACGGTTTTCCTGGCACGTCTCTCGTCACTAACAGTGACAACGAGTTCATCAACCTGAATACGAACGCGATTCACACCTACCTCCTGGGGGGCGGAGGAACGAGCTTCACATCGTCGGCGGGCGTGACCTATGCGACCCGGGACCTCTCGAGCGCCAGTATCCAGAATCAGGGCCAGGTCGCCGGTCAGGAGAGCATCGCGGCCGGTGTCAAGCCCACGCTCAACGAATTCCGGACGCGCTCCGAGGACTTCGGCTTCTATCTGCAGGAGGAGGTGCTGACCCTGAACGAGCGGCTGCTCCTCACCGTCGGTATTCGCGGCGATCAGACGAGCCGCAACAGCGAGGACGACAAGCTCTTCTGGTATCCCAAGGCGGCGGCCTCGTTCCGGTTCCCCGGGGGCGGGGGGTTCCTCGACGAGATCAAGGTACGGGCTGCGTACGGTGAGGTCGGCAATGAGCCGCTGTTCGGCCAGAAGTTCACCCCGCTGACAGCCACTGCCAACGTCGAAGGCATCCCCGGCCTCCTGGTTCAGGGAAGCGTGGGAGACCCGGACCTGCGGCCCGAGCGCCAGAGGGAGATCGAAGGGGGAGTTGATGCAGCGCTGCTGAATGGACGGGCCACGGTGGAGTTCACCGTGTACCAGAAGAGCATCAGCGACTTGCTCCTCACCCGTGGACTCGCCCCGTCGTCCGGCTTCGCCCAGCAGATCTTCAACGGCGGCAAGCTGCGGGTGCGTGGCGTGGAGGCGGCCCTCGGGATCGTGCCGATCCAAACCAGCACCATGAGCTGGCTGCTGCGAACGACCTTCGCGTTGTCGCGCAGCAAGGTCACCCAGCTCGACGTGCCCGCCTTCGTCCCGAGCAACGCCGGGTTCGGCACGGGGTTGGGAACGTTCCGGATCGAGGAAGGCAAGTCCGTCACCCAACTCGTGGGCAATACCGGGAACGGTGGTCCAGTGGGACAGCTCGGCGATGCGAATCCTGACTTCCGGATGGGAATCACCAACGACCTCCAGGTGGGCTCTTTCTCGGCCTTTGTCCACGCGGATTGGCAGAAGGGTGGTGACGTGGTGAACCTCACCGAGCTGCTGTACGACGCCGGTGCGAATTCCGAGGACTTTGAGGAGGAGGACGGTGGCTCGTTCCGCATCGCCAACTTCGGTAGCAGCGCCGTTGGCACGAGTCTCTACATCCAGGACGCCTCGTTCTTCAAAGTGCGAGAGGCGACCATCGCCTGGCAGCTGCCCCAGGGTTTGGTGTCCGGCATTTGGGGCGCGATCCAAAACGCGCGCCTGAGCCTGAGCGGACGCAACCTGTTCACGTTCAGCAGCTACCGGGGTATGGATCCCGAGGTCAGCAACTTCGGCAACCAGGCAGTCGGCCGAAACATCGATGTGGCTCCGTTCCCACCGAGTCGGAGCTTCTGGTTCTCCATTGACCTGAGCTTCTGACCCGTGGTGACACGAGAGAGGAATCGAACCATGAGAGCATTTAGAGCACTGCCCCTGCTGTTGGGGATGCTGGCCGTCAACGGCTGCAAGGATCTGGTGGTACCGGACTTCAACAATCCCAGTATCGACGAGCTGACCGGGCCCGATGCGAGCCGCGTGGCCGTGGTGACGGCCGCGCAAGGCCTCTTCATCCGCGCCCGCACCGGGATCGCGGCCCGCGCGGGCTGGGTCTCCAACTTGGGCATCATCGGACGCGAGTCGTTCAACTTCGACGCGGCGGATCCCCGTTTCATCACCGAGCTCCTGCGCGACCCCCTGGACGGTGGCAACAACGCGTTCGGAGGTAATTTCTGGGTGACGCCGTACAGAGGGTTCCGCGAGGCCGACATCGTGCTGAATGCCCTGGACGTGCTGGAAACCATGCCTGACGCGGAGAAGAACGGCATTCGGGGCATCGCCAAGACCTTCCAGGCGCTGTTCCTGTTGCAGGTCATCCTCACGCACGATGACAATGGCGCGGTGGTGACCGTGTCGGAGGATCCCACGGGTGACCCGGAACCCATTGTGGACAAGGCGACGGTGTACCTGACCATCGAGTCCCTGCTCGACGCAGCGGACGCGGATCTGAGCAACGCCGGTGCGAGTTTCGCGAGCGACCTGGCGTTCCCAAGCGGGTTTTCCGGGTTCGACACCCCAGCCACGTTCCGCCAGTTCAATCGCGCCCTCCGGGCCCGGGTGGATGTCTACCAGGGGGACTTCACGACGGCTCTGACGAATCTGGGGGCTTCGTTCCTGGATGATGCGGCCCCGTTCTCGTTGGGTGTCTACTACAGCTACGGGACGGGATCGGGTGATGCCGTGAACTCGATTTTCGATCCCTCGGGCCTCATCATCCTGGCGAATGTGGCTATCCGCACCGCTGCCCAGGTCCAGACCGACGGCATGACACCGGATCAGCGTTTCGTGGATAAGCTGCGTAGCGTTCCCACCGCAACCGACCAGGCGACGTTGGGACTCTCGTCCGACCTGGCGTTCAACCTGTACAACAGTGCGGATGCACCAGTCCCGATCATTCGCAACGAGGAGTTGCTCATACTGCGGGCCGAAGCAAATATCGGAATCGGGGGCCCCGCGAACTTGACGGCAGCCAACGCCGACCTCAACCTGATTCGCTCGGCGGCTGGACTCGCGCCCATCGACCTAGCCGCAATGACCCCCACGCAGCGCATCGATGCCCTGCTGTACGAACGACGTTATTCACTCCTGTTCGAGGGTGGCCACCGTTGGATCGACATGCGCCGGTACGGCCGGCTCGCTGACTTGGCGGCGGACGATCAGGTCTCTGGACTGCAATTACCCGCGCTGTTCCCGTTCCCCGTACAGGAGTGTGACGCGAGGGTGCCTCCGCCCAGTCAAGGATGCTGACACGCCTGCGGCACCGGATGGAAAGGTGACCGCCCGTCAAACCTCAACCTCCCCGCAGTGCTCCCGCGCTGCGGGGGGTTCTTTTTGGGTCTTTCGGGAATTTTGCGGTAAGTTGACGGAAGGACCGAAGCCAAGCACGATCACGCGAGGCCGGAGGCGACCGTGGTCTCTGAGTGAGGGTAGACGCATGGGCAGCTGGCACATGTTGGTCGCGGTTGGGATGTTGGGAGTCGGGGTTTCCGCCGCGGAAGCCCAGACGCGAACGGTGAGTGGGCGGGTGATCGATGCGCGCACCCAAAGGCCCATCTCGGCGGGCTCGGTGTCCATCAAAGGCGCGGCCATCCGAGACCATCTGCGACCCGACGGCGTGTTCGTGCTCCACGTGCCGCTGCGAGACGTGACCTTGATCATCCAGAGTGACGGGTACCGACGTCACACGGTCACGGTCACGGCGTCGGAAGAAACGGCCTTCGTCAGTCTCGTCCCTGACCTGGTCACAGTGGAGGGGGTCGTCGTCGTCGGAAGCACCGCTGACCGCGCCAATCGCGCGACCTCAACCACGACGTTGCGCGCCCGTGACATCGACAAGGTTCCTGCTGCGAGCATCACACAGGCCCTGCAGGGCAAGGTTGCCGGAGCGGACATTCAAAACAACTCAGGTGTGCCCGGTGGCGACCTGCAGCTCACGCTCCGCGGAGTGACCACGCTGTCGGGAGCGACGTCCCCGCTCTACGTCGTGGATGGCGTCATTGTGAGCAATACCGCCATCGCCAGCGGCGCGGCCACCGTCACGGGGGGGCAGGAGTCCCGACCGGGCCGCGTTTCCGATCTGAATCCCAACGACATCGAGCGTATCGAAATCCTGAAGGGGGCCGCCGCGTCCGCGATGTACGGTTCCAGGGGAGCGAACGGGGTGGTGATCATCACGACGAGAAGGCGATAGGGACACTCCCTCGCTGCAGCTCCTCGGCTGGGATGCCCTCCGCCCTATCGCACAGTCGCGAAGTAATTCGAGTGTACGAGATTGGCCTCGAGGACCCACTCGATGAGGAGCCCCGGTTCCACACGAATCTCTTCGGTCGAAATCCGTTCGGACGAACCGATCACCTCCGCCTGTACTCTGATGGTCGCTCCCGTCGGCAACATCGCTTCGGGAACGTCGAATTCGGCGGAGTTCATGCTCGTGACCGTTCCCAAGCGAAACCGACTTTGGCCACGGACGAGGAAGATCCTGAGGTCTCGCGTGTTGTAGTTGGTCGTGCGCACGGTGGTTCCGGTCCAGGCCGCGCTGACCGTCACGACCTCCGCCCCCACGATACCGGCGTAGCGGAGAAGCCCATTCAGGTCGTCGACGCCGGAGGCGGCCACCCCCACTCGCACAGCGGAAGCCGCCGTCAACGTGAGGAGCGCGCCCGCTCGAACGAGATCCGGGATGGCGATGTCGGGTTCGACCATGGCCTCCCCGATCCGGGAGTCGAGGCCCCGACGCATCGCCAGTGTCCCAAACGCCTGCTGCATCACCCCCCGAGCCGCCGGACCGATCCGGCGGGACGCCGATTCGGCATCCGGGCTCGCTCCAAGCGACGATTCAGGTGCCATGAAGATCGAGTCCGCGCCCAGCGAGATCAAAGCCGCGGCACCCCAGGCGTGTTGGCTCACAAGCGCGTAGACCGGCATGTCCGTTGCCGTAATGTCACTCACGATCAGCTGTGCAATGTCGAAGCGGCCTCCCGGAGAGGCAAGGTCGAGGATGACGGCGGTGGCACCCTCCCGCTCCGCCGTTTCAATCGCCTTGGCGATCACTCCCTGCACCTCGAGCGTCACGGGGCCGGTCACGGACACGCGATAGACGGTGGGGACCTGGGCGGAGGCCGCGGGAGCACCGAGGAGCAGGATGGCAGCCACCGCGGAGTACGTCGATCGGTGCAGGATGTGCTCCTTCGAGAGTCTTCTCAAGCTAACCGACCCGGCTGTGTCCAGCCCAAGCGAAGGCAGGCGATCCGCCGCCAGCCTCACGGCAACAACAAATCCCACAGCGGCTAACCCGCTGTGGGATCATCGCTTATCAATGCGCCTGCCGCGATTCGAACGCGGGACCTTCGGCTCCGGAGGCCGACGCTCTATCCAGCTGAGCTACAGGCGCGCGACGGGCGGTAAGACGGTAGGGGGTAGGGCGGTACGACCCATCCCCATTACCGTCCTACCGTCGTACCAGCATACCGTCCGCCAAGTCGGGGCGACTGGATTTGAACCAGCGACCTCCTGCTCCCGAAGCAGGCGCGCTACCGAGCTGCGCTACGCCCCGAAGGGGGGTAAGGCGGTAGGTGGGTAGGGTGGTATGCCACGCCTTCTCGTCCTACCGTCCTACCATCCTACCGTCCTTCGCGATGCGCCCAGGAAGATTCGAACTCCCAACCTTCTGATCCGTAGTCAGACGCTCTATCCAATTGAGCTATGGGCGCTTGGCAGACGGCGAGTGGTGCGGGTGGAAGGGACCTACCGCCCTACCGCCTTCCCCTCCTACCGCCTTCCGAGTGGGCGGTACAAGACTCGAACTTGTGACCTCCACGATGTCAACGTGGCGCTCTAACCAACTGAGCTAACCGCCCCAAACAATAGTAGGACGGCACGGGGCAGGACGGTACGTGCCTACCGTCTTACCGCCCTACCGTCCTACCGTCAGTAGCGGGGGTGGGATTTGAACCCACGACCTCCGGGTTATGAGCCCGGCGAGCTACCAGACTGCTCCACCCCGCGCCGCGTCCGTCGGTAAGGGGTAGGTCGGCAGGACGGTATGTGCTTTCATCGCACCGTCCTACGTTCCTATCGGTCTTACCGCCTTACCGTCCTGCCGCCTGTCGAGAGCGGGAAACGGGACTCGAACCCGCGACCCCAACCTTGGCAAGGTTGTGCTCTACCAACTGAGCTATTCCCGCGAGCGACCCCGATGCAGTCGGCCTGCCGTGCTCCGGAGAAACCGCGCATCCTCCGGGAAAATACCCACTTACCGCCCAACCGACCTCCCCCCGACCGACCGACCCCCCATGGAGGCGAGGGGAATCGAACCCCTGACCTCGTGAATGCCATTCACGCGCTCTCCCAACTGAGCTACGCCCCCGTTATATTAGACGCCCCGCAAGGGGCGCCGCCGTCGGGAACATGGCAAGCTATCTGGGGCTTTTCACAGTGTCAAGCAGCCGCGGCGACGGCCCGAACTTCCGGGCAGGAGCGGGGTAAGTGGTAGAGGATGGTAGGAATTCGACGGACCCTCCGCCGGGCAGCTTCCTAGCGGTCTGGCGTACAAGCTGTATATAGGATGCATGGCAGAGCGCACACGTAAAAAGCGACGCCGCCAGGCGGCGGCGATCGCGGTCAACGAAGACGATCGAGACCTCCTCGACCAGTACCTCTTCGAGGTCAGCAAGACCCCCCTCCTGACGCCTCAGGAGGAGATTGCGCTGGCCAAGAAGGTGCGCGCTGGGGACTTGGAGGCGATGCAGGAGCTGGCGAAGCGCAATCTCCGGTTCGTCATCTCCGTGGCCAAAAAGTACCAGAACCGCGGGTTGCCGCTCACCGACCTGATCGGCGAGGGCAACGTGGGTCTGCTGACAGCCGCGCGGAAGTTTGATCCCGACCAGGGCGTGAAGTTCATCTCCTACGCCGTATGGTGGATCCGCCAGGCGATTCTGGCCTCGCTGGCGCGGCAGGGCCGCACCGTCCGGGTGCCGCTCAACCGCACGGCCGATCTCTCGAAGATCGTGAAGACGGCCGAGGCACTGCGTCAGGAGTTCCGGCGCGAGCCCACGCCTGAGGAGATCTCCAAGGCCACGGGCCTGTCGATGGAGGTCGTGCAGTCGCTGGCGGCGCTCAACACCGGTGAGGTGCGGCTCGACGCCCCGCTCGACCCCGAGGGGGATCGGGCGCTCATCGAGCGCTTCATCGCCGAGGATCTGCCGGATACCGAAGAGCAGACCATGGAGCGGTTTCTGAGCGACGAGGTGGAGGAGGCGCTCCAGAGCCTGCCACCGCGCGACGCCAAGGTGCTCAGGCTCTACTTCGGTCTCGACGGGGGCCGCGAGCACACGCTGGAAGAGATCGGCGGCCTGCTCGGTGTTACCCGCGAGCGGGTGCGCCAGCTCCGGGACCGTGCGCTCAAGCGGCTACGCGAGGGCGAGATCGGCAAGGCGCTGGCGAGCTTCGCCGCGTAACGCTGCTCAGAGCACCGTAACCGGAGGGGCCGGGACGTCTGTCCCGGCCTCTTCTGTTTGCCCGGGCCGTGGCGCGCCGGCCTGGCCGGGGGGCGGGCGGCGCGCTCGACCGACGATCCCCTGGCCCCCACTGTGTCCCAGCCCTAAATTCGCCCCGTGCTTGAGCCTGTAACCGTTCGGGTGGCCGGATGGATGAGTGCCCTCGGACGCTCGGGGCAGTTCCTGGGAGACGTCGGTCGCAGCCTGAGGGAAACCGACACCTGGGCGAGCCTCACCGCGGTGCAGATGCGCCGCATCGGCGTCCAGTCGCTCCCCATCGCCCTGTTCATCGCCGTCTTTACCGGCATCGTCCTTGCGCTCCTCTCGTCGTACAGCTTCACGGGAGCGGTGCCGCTCTATTTCGTGGGGACGTTCGTCGGCAAGGCGATGATGCTGGAGTTGGCGCCGGTCCTGGTGGGACTGGCGCTGGCGGGACGGGTGGGCGCGAATATCGCTGCCGAGTTGGGCACGATGCGGGTGACCGAGCAAGTGGATGCGCTCGAGACGCTGGCCTTCAACCCCAACGCGTACCTGGTCGTCCCGCGGGTGCTGGCGGCCACCGCGATGTTCCCGGCGGTCGTGGCCCTCGCCACTGCGCTGGGGATCGTGGCTGGCTGGTTCACGGCGATCAATTTGCTGGACCTGTCGACGCCGGATTTCGTGAAAGGTCTGCGGCTCTTCTACCAGTTCAAGGACGTGTGGTTCGGGCTGCTCAAAGCCATGTCGTTCGGGTTCGTGATCGCCATGATCGGCTGCTACAAGGGCCTCAACACGCGGGGCGGTGCCGAGGGCGTGGGACGGGAAACCACGACGGCGGTCGTGCTGAGCGCCGAGATGATCCTCGTGCTGGATGCTTTCTGGGCGGTGGTGCTCCTGTGATCGTCTTCAACGAGGTGTACAAGCGCTTCGGAGCCAAGGAAGTCTTGAACGGCTTCTCGCTCGAGATTCGCGATGGCGAAACGATGGTGATCATCGGCCACTCGGGCAGCGGGAAGAGTGTCGCGCTCAAACACGTCGTAGGGTTGCTTCACCCCGATGCGGGCGACGTGCAGGTGGACGGCGCCGTTGTGCACGATCTCGACCGAGACGGTCTCACGGCCCTCCGCTCCAGCATCGGCTTCGTGTTCCAGTTTGCGGCGCTGTTCGACTCGATGACGGTGCGGGAGAACCTCGAGCTGGGGCTCAAGCGTCAGCGGCTGGACCCGCGGGTCATTGCCGAACGGGTGCAGGAGTCGTTGGCGCTGGTGGATCTCGATGGCGCCGAAGACAAGCTGCCTGCCGAACTGTCAGGGGGAATGCGCAAGCGAGTGGGGTTGGCCCGCGCAATCGCGCTCCGACCGCAGTACCTTCTGTATGACGAGCCGACGACGGGACTCGACCCCGTCACGTCGGCGGTCATCAACCAGCTCATGGTTCGGGCGCGGGAAAAGCTCGGCGTCACGGGGATCGTCGTGACCCACGACATGACGAGCGCCTACGCCGTGGGCGATCGCATCGCCATGCTGTACCGGGGGCAGGTGCGCCTGGTGGGGACGGTGGACCAGATCCGGCGTACGCATGATCCAATCGTGCGCCAGTTCATCGAGGGACGACCGGAGGCGGCCACGGACCTCGCGTCCGCGCCGCCGGGAGTGGAGCGATGAAGCGACGCGACGAACTCATCGTCGGTGCGACCATCGTGTTCGCCACGGTGGTCATTGCCGCCGGGGCCCTCTGGCTCTCGGATGCGCGTCTCGGGCGATCCTCCGACGTCTACCAGGCTCGGTTCCGCACGGTGGGCGGGCTCGGGGTGGGCAATCCGGTCGTGTTCCGCGGGGTGCGGGTGGGTCGGGTGGAGACCATCCGGCTGGCACCGGACAACTGGGTCGAGACCGACCTGCGCGTGTACGCCGGCGTGCCGCTGCCGCCGCGCTCGGGGATCATTGCCGCCTCGCGGTCGTTCTTCGGTGAGTGGCAGGCCACTATTATCGACCTCGAGCAGCCAACCGAAGACCCCAACGTGCGCCGCGATCTGGAGGAGGCGCTCGCGCGAGGCGGCGACGTGTGGCCGGGTGCCACCCTCCCCGACATCGGGCAGTTGACGGCGCAGGCGAGCCGAGTGGCAGGGGACATTGCGTCGATCTCGTCTCGGATCCAGACGGTGTTCGACTCCAACGCGGTGGTCGAGTTGCAAGACGCCATTCGCGACTTCACCGGCATCGCCGACAACATCAACCAGTTCACCCGGACCCAGACCGAGATCATGGGCGACGTGGGCGTGAACCTCCAACAGGGATCGGACGTCCTCGCTGACGCTGCGCAACGGCTGCAGTCCTCACTCGCGCGCCTCGATTCGGCGACGTCGGCCGGTGAGCTGTCGTCCATTTTTGCCAACACGGCCGTGGCATCGGAGCAGGCACGCGGAGCCCTGGAGGACGCCCGCGCCGTGATGGGTATCGTGCGTGCCAACGACTCCACGTTGGTGCGACTCATTCAGGGGGCCGACTCGCTCATGGCGCGGCTCCAGGAAGGGTCGGGTACGTTGGGGCTGCTGGTGAGCGACTCCGCGCTGTACAACGAGGCCACACTGACGGTGCGCCAGCTGCGGACGCTCCTGGCCGATATCCAGGCGAACCCCCGCAAGTACTTCAAGTTCTCGGTGTTCTAGGTGGTCTCGTGCACGGCCGGGTTGCCCAGCGCGACCCTCCTGGCCTTCCCAACGCTCGCGGTATCGTGACCCCCGGGTCCCGAGCCAAGCGCGAGACCAGTGCCGGCGGTGTCGTTGTGCGGTGTACCGACAACGGTCCCCGCATCTTGCTCATCCTCGACGGGTACGACAACTGGGGCTTTCCCAAGGGCCACATCGACGAGGGGGAACTGCCGGACGTCGCCGCTCGCCGCGAGATCTTCGAAGAAACTGGACTCGAGGACCTGATCCTCCGCGCGCCACTCGGGATGATCGACTGGTACTTCCGAGTCGAAGGACAGCTGATCCACAAATACTGTCACTACTTCCTGTTCGAGTCGCGCGAGGGCGACCCGCAGCCGCAGGCAGACGAGGGTATCCTCGAGTGCCGGTGGTATCCGTCGGACGAGGCCATCAAGACGATCTCCTATCGCAACGCGCGGGCCGTGTTGCGGACGGCTGTTCGGATGGTGCCGCAGTACTGTCGTGCCGAGCCCTGACCGGCGCCGTCCATGCCGCTCGTCCCCGTCGTGCACCGGAGCGAGGCCCTCAGGGCCGCCATCCGGCGGGGGCTGCCGCGCCGTGGGTGGCGGGTCGAACGCTACGCCTCGGTGGAGCGGCTCGAGCGGGTGTTGCTGCACCGGCTGGTTGACGCCGTGGTGGTGGATGTGCGGACCGAGTGGGGCGACACGCTCCGTCAGCTGGTCAGTCGCTTTCCGCGGATCCCGTTCTTCGCGCTGAGCGCCTTCCGGCCTGATGACGGAGCGCTCCTGATCGCCTGCCGGCGCGCGGGCATGGTTGGGGTGCTGGTGGAAGGTGTTGATGACCAGGCAGCCGGCGAGATGATCCGGGCCCGGGCCGCCTCCAGCCATCGGCGAGCCGCCCTCGCCGACGCCCCGCGGGTCCTCCGACTCACAGAAACCCTCCAGCTCAAAGCGTGGGACGAAGTGCTGGCGCGGGTTGGCACCCGGACCACGACCACCCACGTGGCACGCGCGCTGCGCCGCACGCGGGAACACCTCTCCCGCGAGTTCGGGGCCGGCGGTGCCCCGAACCTCAAACGCGTGATCGATCTCGCCCGCACCGCCTGGGCCGCCGATCTGCTGGCCAACCCGGGGTACACTGTGGGCACGGTGGCCGGTTTGCTCGGCTTCGCGTCGCCAAGTCACCTCGCGGAATGTGCGCGTCGGGTGGCCGGCGTGGCCCCCAGCGACCTCCCCGCGCTCGGTCCCCGCGGCGTGCTCGCCCGGTTCGCGAAGGGTCGCACCCGCAGCCGGCTGTAAGACCGTCCCGCAGGCCACGGACCGCCCCGGCGACCGCACTCCGAGGGTGGTTTCCAGGCCTGCGCGCGACTAATTTTCACAGTCTTTGCACGTTCACACACCACGCGTTCCCAGTAGAGAGTTATGGCAACTGATTCGGTGTTGCGTCCCGGCGAGCTCAAGGACGTTCTGCTCAAGGAGATCGAAGCGGCAGACCTTCAGGCGCTCGACACCCAGGAGGTCGGATCGATCTTGGAGGTGAAGGACGGCACGGCGCGGGTCTACGGTCTCGCGTCGGCGATGGCCGGTGAGATGTTGGAATTCTCGGCCTCCGAGACCGGCGAGACCATCTCGGGACTCGCGCTCAACCTCGAGGAAGACAATATCGGGTCGGTGATCCTGGGCGATTACCTCAAGCTCAGAGAGGGCGACGAAGTGCGGTGCACCGGCCGTGTGCTGGAGGTGCCGGTCGGCAACGGACTGATCGGCCGGGTAGTGGACCCGCTCGGCAACCCGGTGGATGGCATGGGACCGATCAAGGCGGAGGCCCGTCGCAAGATCGAGTCGCCGGCACCGGGCATCGTCGCGCGCCAGCCCGTGAAGGAGCCGCTCCAGACCGGCATCAAGGCCATCGACTCGATGATCCCCATCGGGCGCGGCCAGCGGGAGCTCATCATCGGCGACCGTGGCACCGGGAAGACGGCCATCGCGCTCGACACGATCATCAATCAGAAGGGCCAGAACGTGATCTGTGTCTACGTTGCCATCGGCCAGAGAAAGTCCACGGTGGCCGGAGTGGTGGAACACCTGCGGGAGACCGGTGCGATCGAGTACTCGATCGTGGTGGTTGCGGGGGCGGCCGACCCGGCGCCCATGCAGTTCATCGCACCGTACGCCGGGTGTGCCATTGCCGAACACTTCATGTACGAGCACAATCGCCACACCCTGTGCGTCTACGACGACCTGTCCAAGCATGCTCAGGCCTATCGACAGCTGTCCTTGGTGCTTCGACGCCCCCCAGGGCGTGAGGCGTATCCCGGCGACGTCTTCTACCTCCACTCGCGACTGCTGGAGCGAGCGGCCAAGCTCTCCGACACGCATGGCGGTGGCTCATTGACCGCGCTGCCGGTGATCGAAACCCAGGCGGGTGACGTGTCGGCCTACATCCCGACCAATGTCATCTCGATCACCGATGGCCAGATCTATCTCGAGGGCGACCTGTTCTACGCCAACGTGCGGCCGGCCATCAACGCGGGGATCTCGGTCTCGCGCGTGGGCGGCAACGCCCAGATCAAGGCGATGAAACAGGTGGCCGGGCGGCTGCGGCTCGAGTACGCCCAGTACCGCGAGCTCGAGGCCTTTGCGCAATTCGGGTCAGAACTGGACCAGGCCACGCAGCGGCAGCTGGCTCGCGGCCAGCGGATTGTCGAGGTCCTGAAACAGCCGCAGTACCAGCCCATGCCCGTCGCGATACAGATCGCCATCATCTACGCGGTCACCAACGGCTATCTCGACGACGTGGCGCCGCGGGACGTGCGTAGGTGGGAAACCGCGTTCCATGAGTTCATGGACGCCACGCACGCCAAGGTGCTCGAGACGATCCGCACCAAGCGGACCCTCGACGACGCGCTGATCGGGGAGCTGAAGCGCGCCATCGACGAGTTCAAGGCGCTGCAGTAGGGCGCGGTCATGGCCAAGCCACGCGAGCTCCGACGCCGCATCAAGTCGGTCGAGAACACCCGCCAGATCACGAAGACGATGGAGATGGTGGCCACGTCGCGGCTGAAGCGTGCGCAAGACCGCGTGGTGGCGGCTCGTCCCTATGCTGAAGTGCTCGCCGAAGTGATCGGGAGCCTGTACGAGCCGGAACTGGCGGAGCGGTTTCCGATCCTGCGACAACCAGTCGGCCAGCGTGGGCGGGTCGCGCTGGTGTTCATCACGAGTAACCGGGGATTGTGCGGGGGCTTCAACGCCAACCTGATTCGCGAGACGCAGGATCGCACGCTGGACCTCGAGTCCCGGGGCAGCGAGGTGGAACTCCACGGGATCGGGCGCAAGGGAAACGGCTACTTCCGGTACGTCGGCCGGGAACTCGCGTCGGCGAGGCAGGACATCGGTGATCGTCCTACGTCGGAGCACGCTTCGGACGTGATTCAGCCACTGCTGGAGCGCTTCGAGGGCGGGGAATTGGACGCGGTCGAAGTCGTGTTCGCGAAGTTCAACAACCCGCTGTCGACGCCTCCCACGCGGCTCACGGTCCTCCCGATCGCGACCCCGAGCGAGCAACAGCCCGTGAATTATCTCCTTCGCCCCTCAGCGCACGAGATTCTGCGCGTCGTCCTCCCCATGTACATCCAGAACCAAATGTATCGCGCCCTTGTCGAGACCGCCGCATCGGAACACGGTGCGCGCCGGACCGCAATGAAGAGCGCGACCGACAATGCCGGCGAGATGATCGATTACCTCCGCCGCACGTATAATCGTGCCCGCCAGGCGCAGATCACGCAGGAGATCGCGGAAATCGTGGGCGGGGCGGAGGCGCTGAAAGGCTAACGAGGAACCCCATGCCAGAGACGAAACGCATCAACGTCGGCAAGATCGTGCAGGTAATCGGCCCGGTCATCGACGTGGAATTCGAGCCCGAGGAGTTGCCGGAGCTGTACACGGCGCTTGAGGTCAAACAGGAGAGCAACGAACGGTCGCTCCGGGTGGTCGCCGAGGTGCAGCAGCACATCGGCCGCAACCAGGTGCGGGCGGTGGCGATGAGTAGCACCGACGGGCTGGTGCGCGGCATGCCTGCGGTGGATACCGGGCAGCCGATCACCGTACCGGTGGGCGAGGCGGCCCTCGGCAGAATTCTCAACGTGATTGGCGAGCCGGTGGACGAGTTGGCGCCGATCCCGGATGGCGTGGAGCGATGGCCGATTCATCGCGAGCCCCCGACGTTTACCAGCCTCGAGCCCAAGACCGAGGTATTCGAGACCGGGATCAAGGTCATCGATCTCATCGCTCCGTTCGTGAAGGGCGGCAAGATCGGGCTGTTCGGTGGTGCGGGCGTCGGCAAGACCGTGATCATCATGGAGCTGATTAACAACGTGCAGAAGGGCCACGGTGGCCGGTCGGTGTTCTGCGGCGTGGGCGAACGGACCCGCGAGGGCAACGATCTTTACCTCGAGATGAAGGAAAGTGGGGTCCTCGAGTCCACGGCGCTCATCTACGGACAGATGAATGAGCCGCCAGGCGCGCGCTTGCGCGTTGGCCTCGCCGGCCTCACGGTCGCCGAGTATTTCCGGGACCGGGAAGGCCAGGACGTGCTGGTCTTCATCGACAACATCTTCCGGTTCACCCAGGCGGGGTCCGAGGTGTCGGCACTCCTCGGCCGCATGCCGAGTGCCGTGGGCTACCAGCCCACGTTGGGCACCGAGATGGGGGATCTCCAGGAGCGGATCACGTCCACCAAACGCGGGTCGATCACCTCGGTGCAGGCGATCTACGTGCCGGCAGACGACCTGACCGACCCAGCGCCCGCCACCGCGTTCAGCCATCTCGACGCGACGGTCGTGCTGAGCCGTGCACTGACGGAGATCGGGATCTACCCGGCCGTGGACCCGCTCGACTCCTCGAGCCGGATTCTCGATGCACAGTTCCTCGGCGACCGTCACTATGGGGCGGCCGTGGAAACTCAGCGCATCCTCCAGCGGTACAAGGAGCTGCAGGACATCATCGCGATCCTGGGCATGGACGAGCTGTCGGAGGAGGACAAGCTCCTGGTGGGCCGGGCCCGGCGGCTGCAGCGGCTCTTGTCGCAGCCGTTCCACGTTGCCGAAGCGTTTACCGGCACGCAGGGGCGATATGTCAAGCTGGAGGACACGATCGAGAGCTTCGAGCGCGTGGTGAAGGGCGAGTTCGACGAGCTCCCGGAGCAGGCGTTCTACATGGTCGGCGGCATCGACGAGGCGGCCGACAAGGCTAAGCGGCTGTAGGTGGGGTGATGCGAATCACAGTGATTTCGCCGGAACGTGCCATTTATGACGGCGACGCAACGGCGGTTCGGGCGCCGGCCTACGACGGCCTGGTCGGGATCCTGCCGGGCCACGCGCCATTCGTGACGTTGCTCGGTGAGGGCGTGCTCACCGTCGAGAATGGAGGGGAACGGCACGAGTTCCAGGTGCGGCAGGGGTTCTTGCAGGTGGTGGAGGGAGTGGTGCGAGTCGTTGCGGAGCACGCCGAGGAGGCGAAACCGTGATGGTAGGCAGCAGGGTGTCCGCCCCGGGGTCGCCGGCGTCGGACCGAAGACAACCTTCTGTGGGAGTGGTAACACGATGAAGCGTGCAGCGATCATGACATTCGGGGCCCTCGTCTTTGGGGCCGGCGCCGCCGCGGCACAGAGCACTGGCATGCCGTCGTTCTTTGCGCCGTACCGCGCGTTCCAGAGCCACGAGTTCGGTGGGACCTTGAGCTTTCCAGAGGGAGGGGCCACCGGGATCGAAGGCCAGTACAAGTTCGGGTACAGGACCTGGGACGTGGGGCTCCGCGGCGGGGTTCTGGACGTCGACGCCCCCGCCGACGATGTCGTGCTGCTGGGCGCATCCGGCCGGGTCCGCGTTCTGACACACTCAACCGAGTTCCCGTTTGATGGCGCCGTCATCCTCGGTGCCGGCACGCAGGACTTCGACAACCTCATCCTGCCCGTCGGCCTCTCCCTGGGTCGTCGCGTCAACATCGAGGACTCGTCGGTCAGCATCGTGCCCTACGGCCAGCCCACGCTGTTTTTGGTGTTCGACGACAACGACCTGAATGACACAGTCAATTTCGCCCTCGGGCTGGGCGTGGACGTGCGGTTCGGGAACACGTTCGACCTTCGGGCGAGCTTCGGTGTGGGCGACGTCGAGGGGTTTGCCCTGAGCGTCGTGTGGGTGAGGTAGCAACGAGACCGTTGTGCATAAACTGTTGCTGTGCAACCGATTAGCTTTTTTGCTGGCCGATCCGCGTGGCCGGTTGAAGATTGCACCCGGTATTGACTAACTCGGCGGCATTGCTAAGGTTTATGCGCAATTTGGGTACGGGGCCGGCCGAGAGGCGGTCGGCGCCGTAAGAGACAACGCCTCTGAACTCTCAAGGAGAGTGAGATGAAGAAGCTGATTGGTGGTATCACGCTCGCGCTCGTTCTGGTCGGCCTCTCGGCCGCCCCGGCCGCGGCGCAGCTCCACGGGAATGCAGTCTATCCGGCCATGCCGGGAACCGGCGTCACGGTCGCGGCCGACGTCGCGCTCGGTGTGAATGACGACGCGAAGCTCTCGGGGACGGCCGGTCTGGAGTCACCGATGTTCTTGGGCGGACGGGTGACCCTCGGCTTGCCCATGTTCAGCGTCTGGGCCGGCGCTGGTCCCACCGGTCTCGGCGTCGACGGCATCGACTCCGAGATCACGTTCGGTGGTGGCGCGGGCTTCCACGTCCTGAATGCGCCCATGATGCCGGTGACCGTGTCCATTCAGGCTGGCATCGGCTACCTGAGCGAAACCGGTGCGTCCCTGCTCAACGTGACGGGCGGCCCCCTGGTCGTCATCAACGTCCCGAGCCCCAGCGTCAGCGTAAAGCCGTGGCTCATGCCGCGGGTGCACCTGTCGCGAGTCAGCATCGACGGCCTGGGCAGTGACTCGGAAGTTGGCTTTGGCGCGTCCGGCGGCCTCATGGTCACCGCCCCCATGGGTATCGGTGTCCACGCGACGCTCGACTGGTACACGATTGGTGACCCCTCGGTGAAGCCACTGCACGTATCCGGCGGGATCCACTATAAGATCCAGGTGCCCAGCCTCGGCATGTAAGGTTTCTTTCCAGCGAGCGCTGAGGTAGCTTGTCGGGGCGCTTCGGGAATTTCCCGAAGCGCCC